>DDYH01000070.1:129829-130482 GCA_002347615.1 Gallionellaceae bacterium UBA2239
CCTAATGGATAATCTGGGATAAAATCAGGTCGGGTACCCACCGACGTTAGATATAGGACATGCACCCATGGTCAGCCTGGAAACCCCCGTCTGCGATTTCGGCCGCCCGGCCGTGGATTTCGACCTGCCCGGCGTCGACGGCAAGCGCTACACCCTCGCCAATACCCGCGGCCCCAACGGCCTGCTGGTGATGTTCATCTGCAACCNNCAACCACTGCCCCTACGTCAAGGCCATCCGCCCCCGCCTGGTGGAGGACTGCCGCGAGCTGATGGAAAAGCACGGCATCGGCGTCGCCGCCATCCTGTCCAACGACCCCGCCGACTATCCCGAGGACTCCTTCGACAACATGAAGCAGATCGCCGAGGAATGGCGCTTTCCCTTTCCTTATCTATGGGACGAAAGCCAGGAGGTGGCCAAGGCTTACGGCGCAGTGTGCACGCCGGACTTCTTCGGCTTCAACGCCGAGCTCCAATTGCAGTACCGGGGGCGCTTCGACGCCTCCCGCAAGGACGCCGCCCCCGACTCGTCCCGGGACCTGTTCCGCGCCATGGCGGAAATCGCCCGCACCGGCCAGGGACCCCGGGAACAGATTCCCAGCATGGGCTGCTCCATCAAGTGGAAGGAGGAGAGCTTGTAGCGGGTAGCTTGTAGC
>DDYH01000004.1 GCA_002347615.1 Gallionellaceae bacterium UBA2239
ACGAAATTTCGGGGGAAGCTCAGGCTTCGCCCAGCCGGATGCCGTCCAGGTGATGACGGTGCACCGCGCCAAAGGCACGGAATTTCCCGTTGCCTTCTTGCCCAACCTAGTCAAGAACCGCTTCCCCGCCGCGAGGCAGGGCGGTCGCAAATGGTCTAGTGTCCTACCAGAGGCAGCGGTGGTAGGCGGCCACCGTCTCAATGGCGGCGAGGATGAAAACAGCCACCTGCTGGACAAGATTGGATATGCCGAAAAATCCATCGAGTTGAAACTCGCCGATGGCGTTGTCGTGCATCGCCCCGTCCACCCAGGCGCCGCTCCAGGTCGGCTTCGTCCCGAATATCCGGGCGCTGGATGAAATAGCGGGAGCCGGCGATGTTGGGGACGTAGCCGCGGCTTCCGGGGTCTGGTCCCGGTCCAGCACGCCGAAGCGCAGGCCTTCCACGTCCATGGAAACGCCGTAGCCCAGCACGAACATCCGCAACATCGAGCCCAGCAGCGCAAAGGCTGGGCGGATGGCGTCCCGGCGCAACGCCATGGTCTCCCGGTGGGCGACCCCCAGCAACCGGCGCAGACTGAACAACCCATTTCCCTCTCCCCTACCCTCCCCCGCCTGCGGGGGAGGGGGCTTTATCGCCCCGCTACCGTTTACGGGAGAGGGGCCGGGGGAGAGGGAAGCAGCGCCCGCATCTTCACCTTCCGCCTCTTCCAGGTAGGCGATGAACGCCGCCTCCACGTCCACTTCGGTGGCCTCGATGCGGCCATTGCCGGAAGGGGGTTCGCGGAACTGCTGCCAGAGAAACTAGCCGCCCGTGGCGACGACCAAAGCCGCCAGGACGGCGAGCCATTTCTTGTTCAGGATTTGGAAAGCCATCCCCACTTCTTGTTAGCGTCAAGGCTCATTTGGCGCGTCGAGAGCAGGAACGATACGGGGAAATCGGTCAGTCGGCGGCGTGGACCGCACGGTGCTTCAACAGGTAGCGCAGCACGAAGCCGGGGAAGGCGAACACCAGGAACAGGCAGGCGGTGATGGCGTAGAACTCCCAGCCCTGGGGATGGGGCACGTCGGTGCGCTTTTCCACCAGCCAGGCCAGGGCGCCGGCGGCGAAATACAGCAGCACCAGTTCCACCAGGCGCCAGCCGAAGGCCTTGTGGCCGCTCCTGGGGCGGAGCACGAACAGCACGCGCTCGGTCATGAAGGGCAGGTTGGCCGCCAACAGGACGATCAGCAGCAGGATGGCGACGTTGGCGGTCATAGGGAGTGCTGGATGGAATAGATGCACAGGGCCATCAGGGGCTGGGGCATGATGCCCAGCAGCAGGATGCCCAGGCCGTTGGCGGAGAGCAGCAGCTGCATGTCGGCCTCGGCCTTGATCGGGTTCTGGTCCAGGGGCTCGTCGAAATACATCAGCTTGACGATGCGCAGGTAGTAGAAGGCTCCCACCACCGACAGCAGCACCGCCACCACCACCAAGCCGACGAAGCCCGCCTGGAGGGCGGCCTGGAGCACCGCCAGCTTGGCGTAGAAGCCCACGGTGGGAGGCACGCCGGCGAGGGAGAACATCACCAGCAGCATCAGGAAGGCATGCCACGGGCTGCGCTGGTTGAGGCCCTTGAAGTCGTTCAGGTGTTCCGCCTCGAAGCCGCGGCGGGACAGGAGCAGGATCATGCCGAAGGCGCCCAGGGTCATCAGCACGTAGGTCACCATGTAGAACATGGAGGCGCCGTAGCCGCTCAGGGCGCCGGAAAGGATGCCCAGCAGCATGAAGCCCATGTGGGAGATGGTGGAGTAGGCCAGCATGCGCTTGAGGTTGGTCTGGGCGATGGCGGTGAGGTTGCCCACCAGCATGGACACCACCGACAGCACCACCAGCATCCCCTGCCAGTCGGCCACCAGCCCTTGCAGGCCCTCGATCAGCAGGCGCATGACGAAGGCGAAGGCGGCCAGCTTGGGGGCGGTGCCCAGGAACAGGGTCACCGCCGTGGGGGCGCCGTGGTAGACGTCCGGAACCCACATGTGGAAGGGGGCGGCGCCGAGCTTGAACGCCAGGCCGGCGACGACGAACACCAGGCCCATGGACAGCAGGGCCTTGCTTTCCACCCCCTGCATCACGGCCAGGGCCACCTCGTTGTTGTACAGGCTGCCGGTGGCGCCGTAGATCAGGGACATGCCGTAGAGCAGCAGGCCGGAGGCCAGGGCGCCGAGGATGAAGTACTTCATCGCCGCTTCCGTGGCCTGGGGCGAATCCCGGCGCATGGCCACCATGGCGTAGAGGGCCAGGGACATCAGTTCCAGGCCCAGGTACAGCACCAGGAAGTGGTTGGCGGAAATCATCACCATCATGCCCAGCATGGCGAACAGGGCAAGGACGAAGAACTCGCCCCGGTACAGGCCCCGCAGGCCGTTGTAGGCGCGGCCGTAGACCAGGGTGACGGACACCGCCACGTAGGTCATCAGCTTGAGGGTGTCGGACAGGGCGTCGGCCACGAACATGTGGCTGAAGGTGAACTCCACCTGGCTGTGGAAGTCGCTCAGGGTGAGCCAGGCGGCGAACAGCAGGGTCATCTGGGTGAGGGCGTAGGCGATGAAGCGGTTCTGCTTCACCCCCAGGTCCACCAGCAGGATGACGCAGGCCATGGCCAGGACGAAAATCTCCGGCAGGACGGGCAGCAGGTTGGGCATGGCAATGTTCATTTTCCGGACCTTACAGTTTGCTCTGCGCCACGTGGTGCAGCAGGTTGTTCACCGAGGCGTGCATCACTTCGGTGACGGGCAGCGGATAGAGGCCCATGCCCAGCACCGCCAGGGCCAGCAGGGCGAGGACCAGGAATTCCCGCGGGCTGATGTCGGACAGTTCTTCCACGTGGGCGTTCGCCACCGCGCCGAACATCACCCGCTTGAACATCCACAAAGTGTAGGCGGCGCCGAAGATCAGGGTGGAGGCGGCGAGGAAGGCGTACCAGAAGTTCACCTTGATGGTGCCCATGATGACCATGAATTCGCCCACGAAACCGCTGGTGGCGGGCAGGCCGGAGTTGGCCATGGCGAACAGCATGAAGAAGGCGGCGAACACCGGCATCTTGTTCGCCACGCCGCCGTAGTCGGCGATCTGGCGCGAGTGCATGCGGTCGTAGAGCACGCCCACGCACAGGAACAGGGCGCCGGCGACGAAGCCGTGGGAGATCATCTGCACCAGGGCGCCTTCCAGGCCGAAGGCGTTGAACAGGAAGATGCCCAGGGTGACGAAGCCCATGTGGGAGATGGACGAGTAGGCGATGAGCTTCTTCATGTCCGCCTGCACCAGGGCCACCAGGCCGATGTACACCACGGCGATGAGGGACAGGGTAATCATGAAGCCGGCCAGGTAGTGGCTGGCGTCCGGGGCGATGGGCAGGGAGAAGCGCAGGAAGCCGTAGGCGCCGATCTTCAGCATGATCGCCGCCAGCACCACGGAGCCGCCGGTGGGGGCTTCCACGTGGGCGTCCGGCAGCCAGGTGTGCACCGGCCACATGGGCACCTTGACCGCGAAGGCGGTGAAGAAGGCGAAGAAGATCAGCACCTGTTCCGCCATGGTCAGGGGCAGGTGGTGGTATTCCAGGATGGAAAAGCTGCCGCCGGACCTGTTGTACAGGTAAAGGAAGGCCACCAGCATCAGCAGGGAGCCCAGCAGGGTGTAGAGGAAGAACTTGATTGACGCGTAGACCCGGTTCGGCCCGCCCCAGATGCCGATGATGAGGAACATGGGGATCAGCATCGCTTCCCAGAAGACGTAGAACAGCACCCCGTCCAGGGCGGCGAAGACGCCGTTCATCAGGCCGGACATGATGAGGAAGGCCGCCATGTACTGGGCGACCTTCTTCTCGATCACCTTCCAGCCGGCGATCACCACCAGCACGGTGGTGAAGCTGTTGAGCAGCACGAACAGCGTGGAAATGCCGTCCACGCCCAGGTAGTAGTGGATGTTGAAGGCCTCGATCCAGTTCTTGCGCTCGACGAACTGCATCCCCGCTTCCATGGTATCGAAGGCGGTGTAGAGGGGAATCGCCACCACGAAGCCGGTCAGCGCGCCGATCAGCGCCACGATGCGCGCATAGTTCGCGTTGCGGTCGCTGCCGGTGGCCAGGGCCAGGACCCCCGCCGCGATGGGCAGCCAGGTCACCAGGCTGAGCAATGGAATGCCTTGCATAAATTTCCCGTTAGGTTGGGCTCGTTTACACGAACCAGGTCATCAGCACGATCACGCCGATCAGCATGGCGAAAGCGTAGTGGTAGATGTAGCCGGTTTGGAAGTGGCGCGCCGCCTGGGCCATGCGCCCCACCAGGCGGGCGGTGCCGTTGACCAGCAGGCCGTCGATCACCGCCACGTCGCCGCCCTTCCACAGGCCGCGGCCCAGCAGGCGGGCGCCGCCGGCGAAGAACCAGTCGTTGAACTCGTCGAAGCCGTACTTGCGCTCCAGAATGGTGTAGATCAGGCTGAAGCGGGCCTTGATCAGGGCCGGAATCCAGGGCGCCTTGAGATACAGGTACCAGGCGGAAACCACCCCCGCCAGGGCCAGCCAGAAGGGCAACGTGGCCAGGGCGTGGAGGGCCATGGCGGCGGGGCCGTGGAATTCCTCCGCCAGTTCCTTCATCGCCGGGTGGGCGTCGGAAATGAACACCGCGCCGGCGAAGAAATCGCCGAACAGCATGGGATGGATCGCCAGGTAGCCGATGATGACGGAAGGAATCGCCAGCATCACCAGGGGCAGGGTCACCACCCAGGGGGTTTCGTGGGGCTTGCCGTGGTGGGCGTGGGGGTCGTCCTCCTTGCCGCCTTCGTGGTCGTGGCTGGGCACCGGGTGGCCGAAGCGCTCCTTGCCGTGGAACACCAAAAAGTACATGCGGAAGGAGTAGAAGGCGGTGACGAACACCCCGGCCACCACCGCGAAGTAGGCGAAGCCGGAGCCCGGCAGGTGGGACAGGCCCACCGCCTCGATGATGCTGTCCTTGGAGTAGAAGCCGGACAGGAACGGCGTGCCGATCAGGGCCAGGGAGCCCACCAGGGAGGTGATCCAGGTGATGGGCATGTACTTGCGCAGGCCGCCCATGTTGCGGATGTCCTGGTCGTGGTGCATGCCGATGATCACCGAGCCGGCGGCCAGGAACAGCAGGGCCTTGAAGAAGGCGTGGGTCATGAGGTGGAACACCGCCACCGAGTAGGCGGAGGCCCCCAGGGCCACGGTCATGTAGCCCAGCTGGGACAGGGTGGAGTAGGCCACCACCCGCTTGATGTCGTTCTGGATCACGCCCAGGAAGCCCATGAACAGGGCGGTGATGGCGCCGATCACCATGACGAAGGACAGGGCGGTTTCCGACAGCTCGTACAGGGGCGACATGCGGGCCACCATGAAGATGCCGGCGGTCACCATGGTGGCGGCGTGGATCAGGGCGGAAATCGGGGTCGGGCCTTCCATGGAGTCCGGCAGCCAGACGTGGAGCGGGAACTGGGCCGACTTGCCCATGGCGCCGATGAACAGCAGGATGCAGATCACCGTCATCAGGGACCAGGGGCTGCCGCCCACCAGCTCGATGGAATAGTTGGCCAACTGCGGCGCCTGGGCGAACACCGCGTAGTAGTCCAGGGTGCCGAAATAGGCCAGCACCATGCCGATGCCCAGCAGGAAGCCGAAGTCCCCCACCCGGTTGACCAGGAAGGCCTTGAGGTTGGCGTAGATGGCCGTGGGGCGGGTGTACCAGAAGCCGATCAGGAGGTAGGACACCAGGCCCACCGCCTCCCAGCCGAAGAACAGCTGGACGAAGTTGTTGGACATCACCAGCATCAGCATGGAGAAGGTGAACAGGCTGATGTAGCTGAAGAAGCGGCTGTAGCCGGGGTCGTCCGCCATGTAGCCGATGGTGTAGATGTGCACCATGAGGGAGACGAAGGTCACCACCAGCATCATCATGGCCGACAGGTTGTCGATCAGGAAGCCGATCTCGAACCGGGTCTCGCCGCTGGTGAGCCAGGTGTAGACGGCGCCGTTGAAGATGTTGCCGGCCGCCACGTCCTGGAACACCGCCACCGAGGCGACGAAGGATATGGCCACGCCCAGGATGGTCACGCCGTGGGAGGCGCGGCGGCCGATGAGCCAGCCCAGGAGGCCGGCGATCAGGCTGCCGACGAGGGGGGCCAGGGGAATCAGGAGGTAGAGTTTTTGCATGGCGGTCATGGCCCCGTCATCCTTTCAGGCTGTCGAGGTCTTCCACGTTCACCGTGGAAAGGTTGCGGAACAGGGCCATCAGGATGGCCAGGCCGATGGCGGCTTCGGCCGCCGCCACGGTGAGGATGAAGAACACGAACACCTGCCCCGCCGCGTCCCCCATGTAGTGGGAGAAGGCGATGAAGTTCATGTTCACCGCCAGCAGCATCAGTTCGATGGCCATCAGCAGCACGATGATGTTGCGCCGGTTGAGGAAGATGCCTATCACGGCGATGGCGAACAGCAGGGCGCCGAGGGTGAGGTAATGGGACAGGGTCAGCATGGGTTATCCTCGCTCTTCCTCATTCGTCATCCTTTCGCCTTCATCCTTCATCCTTGCCGTCTCGGCCGGCATGGACACCAGGCGGATGCGGTCTTGGCGCCGCACCTTGACCTGGTCGGCGGGGTCGATGTACTTGGTGTCCTTGCGCCGGCGCATGGTCAGGGCGATGGCGGCGATGATCGCCACCAGCAGCAGCACGGCGGCGATTTCGAAGGGGTAGACGTAATCCACGTAGAGCAGCCGGCCCAGCTCCTTGGTGTTGCTGTAATGGGTATCGAGGTTGCGCGGCGCCACGGTGTCGGTGCGGGTGCGCAGCACCAGGATCATCTCCGTCGCCATCACCGCCCCCGCCGCCAGGGCCAGGGGCAGGTGGCGCCAGAAGCCTTCGCGCATCTTGGCCACGTCGATGTCCAGGGTCATCACCACGAACAGGAACAGCACCGTCACCGCCCCCACGTACACCAGCACCAGGGTGATGGCGAGGAACTCCGCCTCCAGCAGCAGCCAGATGGAGGCGGCGGTGAAGAACGCCAGCACCAGCGCCAGGGCGGCGTGGATCGGGCTCCTGGCGGTGACCACCCGCAGCGCCGAGAGCAGCAGGATCGCCGAGAAGATGTAGAAAACGATGGTTTCGAAGTTCATATTTATCCAATTTGGACAGGATTTGCAGGATTTCGTGGATTTGCAGGATAAATCCCTATCCCCTGCGTTCCCCGTTATCGCCCCATCCTGTCAATCCTGAAAATCCTGTTCATCCTGTCTAAGCCGTTAGCGGTACTTGGCGTCCGCCGCCCGGTCGGCGGCGATCTGCGCTTCCAGCCGGTCGCCGGTGGCGAGCAGCCGTTCCTTGTTGAACACCAGGTCGCCGCGCACCTCGCCGTGGTAGTCGATGAAGCGGGTTTCGACGATGGCGTCCACCGGGCAGGCTTCCTCGCAGAAGCCGCAGAAGATGCACTTGTACATGTCGATGTCGTAGCGGGTGGTGCGGCGGGTGCCGTCGTCCCGCTGCTCGGACTCGATGGTGATCGCCAGGGCGGGGCACACCGCCTCGCACAGCTTGCACGCGATGCAGCGCTCCTCGCCGTTGGGGTAGCGGCGCTGGGCGTGCTGGCCGCGGAAGCGGGGCGACATGGGGGTGCGTTCCTCGGGGAACTGCACCGTGATCTTGCGGGCGAAAAAGTAGCGCCCGGTGACCGACATGCCTTTCAGCAGCTCAAGCAGCAGCAGGCTTTTGAACAGGTTCTTGATTTGTTCCATCATCTCGTTCGCCTAGAGCTTGTGAAGAAATCGTGGCGAGCAGGCACGAGTTCGTTCCGAGAAGCGCAGCTGTACGGAGAGTACAGCGAGCATCGCAGGGGCGAAATCGGGACGCGCAGTAGATTTATTCATAAGCTCTTCAGTGGAACAGGTAGCCGTAAGGGGTCTGCATCATGGCGCCGACCACCACCAGCCACACCAGGGTCAGGGGGATGAACACCTTCCAGCCCAGGCGCATGATCTGGTCGTAGCGGTAGCGGGGGAAGGTGGCCCGGAACCAGAGGAACAGCAGCAGCACGAAGGACACCTTGGCCGCCAGCCAGATGAATCCGTCGGGCAGGAAGGACACCGGGGAATACCAGCCGCCGAGGAACATCAGGGCGGCCAGCATGGCGATCAGGATCATGTTGGCGTATTCGGCCAGGAAGAACACGGCGAAGGCCATGCCGGAATATTCCACGTGGAAACCGGCGACGATCTCGGATTCCCCTTCGGCCACGTCGAAGGGCGCCCGGTTGGTTTCCGCCACCCCCGCCACCACGTAGACCACGAACAGGGGGAACAGGGGCAGGAAGTACCAGTTGAAGAGGCCGCCCTCCTGGCCTTGGACGATCTCCACCAGGTTCAGGCTCTGGGCCGCCATCAGCACCCCCACCAGGGCGAAGCCCATGGCCAGCTCGTAGGACACGATCTGGGCGGCGGAACGCATGGCGCCGAGGAAAGCGTATTTGGAATTGGACGCCCAGCCGGCGACGATCACGCCGTAGACCCCCATGGAGGTGATGGCCATCACGAACAGCAGGCTGGCGTCCACGTTGGCCAGCACCAGTTCCGGCGAGAAGGGCACCACCGCCCAGGCCGCCAGGGCGGGGGCGATGGACAGCACCGGCGCCAGCAGGAACAGGTACTTGTTGGACTTGGCCGGAATGATGATTTCCTTGAACAGCAGCTTGCCGGCGTCGGCCAGGGGCTGAAGAATGCCCTTGATGCCCACCCGGTTGGGGCCGATGCGCACCTGCATGTAGCCGATGATCTTGCGCTCGGCCAGCGTGAGATAGGCCACGGCGCCCATCAGCGGCAGGACAATGACGAGGATTTTCACCAGCGTCCACACCAGCGGCCACCACGGGCCGAGGAATCCCTGGATTGCGGTCATCATGAGGCTTTTTCCACCTGAATGGGTTCCAACATTCCGCCCAGGGCGGCCGTAGCGGGATGGGCCGCGGCGACGCGCACCGCATCGCGTGGCAGCCGGTCATCCCGCGCCGCAACCATCGACGCCTCCCAAGCGCCCTGGCGCAGGATGACCTTCTCGCCTTCCCCAAACCCCATTTTGTCCATCAAAGCCCCGGCCAGCCACGCCACGGGGGCGGCAGCCAGGACGGTTTTCTGCAAGGCGGGCGCCCGGCGCACCAGGGCGTCCGCCTGGTAGATCGGCACTTCGCCCACTCGGTGCAAGCCGGCGGCCACCGCCACATCCCGCACCGCGGAGTCCGACAGGCGGTTGTTCAAGCGTTGCGCCACGTTCACGCCGTCCAGGGCCTCGTCCCGCACCGCTTCGGAGCTGTCCTGGTCGAAGCCGGGCAGGTCCAGCAGGTTGCCCAGCACCCGCAGCACCTTCCACGCCGGGCGGGTTTCCCCCACCGGGCCGGAGGCGGCGGCGAAGCTCTGCACGTCGCCCTGGGTATTGACGTAGGTGCCCGAGGTTTCGGCGAAGGGGGCGATGGGCAGCAGCACGTCGGCGCAGCCTTCCAGCCGGCCCTTGTAGGAGCTCATGGCCACCACGAAGGCGCCGGACAGGGCCGCCAGGGCCTGCTGCGGGTTGTAGGTGTCCAGTTCCGGCTCCAGGCCCATCAGCAGGTAGGCCTTGCGGGGCTGTTCCAGCATCTTGGCGGCGGAAAGGCCGGTCTTGGGCACGGCACCGGCCAGGTAGCCGCCGACGCTGTTGGCCCCTTCGCCGAGGAAGCCGAAGCTGGCGCCGGTAATATCCGCGATGGCCTGGGCCAGGGCGTGGAGGTCGGCGGCGCGGGGATGGTGCTGGGCCAGATTGCCCAGGAGCACGGCTTTCCTCTCCCCCGCCAGCAGGCTGTCGGCCATGGCCTTGGCCGCGGCCGAGACGGTCACGCCGGCGGTCCCCGCCGGGGCGGCAACACCCTTGGCTTCAGCGGCGGCCTTGGCCACCTGGGCCAGGGCGTCCACCAGGGCGCCGGGGGCCACGATCAGCTTGTTGGCCACACGGCAACGCAGATCGTCGTCGGCGCTGTGGATCACGTTCAGCTGGCCGCCGCGATTCACCGCTTGGCGCAGGCGGTGGGCCAGGAGGGGATGGTCGGCGCGCAGGGTGCTGCCCACCACCAGGGCGGCGTTCAGCTGCGGCAGCTCGGCCACCGGCATGCCCAGCCAGGGAGCGCCCTGGCGCTTGGCGTCGGCGCTGCAATCGGACTGGCGCAGGCGGAAGTCCACGTTGTCGCTGCCGAAGGCCCGCACCAGCTTTTGCAGCAGGTACAGCTCTTCCAGGGTGCTGTGGGGCCCAGCCAGGGCGCCGATGCTGTCGGCGCCGAATTCTTCCTTCACCTGCTTGAGGCCGTCGATGGCGTATTGCAGGGCCTCATGCCACTCGCACTCGCGCCACTTTCCGCCCTGCTTGACCATGGGCGTGGTCAGGCGGTCCTCGGCGTAGAGACCCTCGTAGGAAAAACGGTCCCGGTCGGCCAGCCAGCATTCGTTGATGGCGTCGTTCTCCCGCGGCACCGCGCGCAGCACCTTGCCCCCCATCAGGTGCAGGGACAGGTTGGCGCCCAGGCCGTCGTGGGGGCTGACGGAGGGGCGGCGGGTCAGTTCCCAGCTGCGGGCCTTGAAGCGGAAGGGCTTGCTGGTCAGCGCCCCCACCGGGCACAGGTCGATAACGTTGCCCGACAGCTCGGATTCCACCGCCCGGGAGACGAAGGTGACGATCTCGGAGTGCTCGCCCCGCTGGATCTGGCCGAACTCCTGGCGGCCGGCGATTTCCTGGGTGAAACGCACGCAGCGGGTGCAGTGGATGCAGCGGGTCATGTCGCCGCCGATCAGGGGGCCGAAGTCCTTGTTGGTGACCGCGCGCTTTTCTTCCTGGTAGCGGGATTTCACGCCGCCGTAGCCCACGGACAGGTCCTGCAGCTGGCACTCGCCGCCCTGGTCGCACACCGGGCAATCCAGGGGGTGGTTGACCAGGAGGAACTCCATCACGTCCTTCTGGGCCTGCACCGCCTTGCCGGAATGGGTGAACACCTTCATGCCGTCGGTGACCGGGGTGGCGCAGGCGGGCACCGGCTTGGGCGCCTTCTCCACTTCCACCAGGCACATGCGGCAGTTGGCGGCGACGGACAGCTTCTTGTGGTAGCAGAAGCGGGGAATGTAGATGCCGGCGGCTTCGGCCGCATCGATGAGGGTGCCGCCGTCCGCTACCGTGATTTGCTTGCCGTCGATCTCGATTTGCGCCATGTCTTAAGCCGTTAAACGAGGCACTTCTTGTGCTCGATGTGGTGTTCGAATTCGTGCCGGAAATGCTTCAGCATGCCCTTCACCGGCAGCGCCGCCGCCTCGCCCAGGGCGCAGATGGTGCGGCCCATGATGTTGCCGGCGACGGAGTCCAGCAGTTCCAGGTCCTCCGGGCGGCCTTCGCCGTGCTCGATGCGGTGCACCACCCGGTACAGCCAGCCGGTGCCTTCCCGGCAGGGGGTGCACTGGCCGCAGGATTCCTCGAAGTAGAAGTAG
The DNA here is from genome assembly GCA_002347615.1 of Gallionellaceae bacterium UBA2239. Taxonomy (GTDB): domain Bacteria; phylum Pseudomonadota; class Gammaproteobacteria; order Burkholderiales; family UBA9220; genus UBA2239. Next base: position 11,534 of record DDYH01000004.1, read on the forward strand.
GACAGGCGCTCCAGGGCCTTGACCATGCACACCGTCTCGTCCATCACGATCACCGCGCCGGAGCCCAGCATGGAGCCAGCCTTGGCGATGGCGTCGTAGTCCAGGGTGCAGTCCATCATGATGTCGGCGGGCAGCACCGGGGCGGAGGAACCGCCGGGGATCACTGCCTTCAGCTTGTGCCCGTTGCGCACCCCGCCCGCCATTTCCAGCAGCTCGGGGAAGGGCGTGCCCAGGGGCACTTCGAAGTTGCCCGGCTGGTTGACGTGGCCGGAAACGGAGAACAGCTTGGTGCCGCCGTTGTTGGGCTTGCCCAGCTCCAGGAATTTCTGGCCGCCGTTGAGGATGATGTAGGGGATCGAGGCCAGGGTCTCGGTGTTGTTGATGGTGGTGGGCTTGCCGTAGAGGCCGAAGCTCGCCGGGAAAGGCGGCTTGAAGCGGGGCTGGCCCTTCTTGCCTTCGATGGATTCCAGCAGGGCCGTTTCCTCGCCGCAGATGTAGGCGCCGTAGCCGTGGTGGGCGTAGATGTCGTGGTCGAAGCCGGAGCCGAGGATGTTCTTGCCCAGGTAGCCGGCGGCGCGGGCCTCGTCCAGGGCGGCCTCGAAGCGCTCGTAGGCTTCCCAGATTTCGCCGTGGATGTAGTTGTAGCCCGCCTTGGCCCCCAGGGTGTAGCCGGCGATGATCATGCCTTCGATCAGCTGGTGGGGGTTGAAGCGCAGGATGTCCCGGTCCTTGAAGGTGCCCGGCTCGCCCTCGTCGGTGTTGCACACCACGTACTTGTCGCCGGGGAAGTTGCGGGGCATGAAGCTCCACTTGAGGCCGGTGGGGAAACCCGCGCCGCCCCGGCCCCGCAGGGCGGAAATCTTCACCTGCTCGATGATGGCCTCGGCGGGCATCTTCTCCGACAGGATTTTCTTCAGGGCCTGGTAGCCGCCCACCTTGAGGTAGTTCTCCAGGGTCCAGCAGTCGGGCTGGCCGATGGAGTGGAAAATGACCTTGTGGCTATGACGTAACGCCGGGCCTTGCCCGGCATTAGTCTCCACCGAAACGTCGTTTTCGCCGTTCATTTCTTACTCCAGTCCCGCCAGGATGCGGTCCGCTTCCCCGGGGGTCAGCTTGGCGCACATCTTCACGTTGTTGATCAGGGCCACCGGGCCGTCGCCGCAGGCGCCCATGCACTCGCCCTCCTTGAGGGTGTACTTGCCGTCGGCGGTGGTCTCGCCGAAGCCGATGCCGAGCTTGCTCTTCAGGTGCCCCACCACGCCTTCCGCCCCCTGGAGGGTGCAGGACAGGTTGGTGCATACGGTGAGCACGTACTTGCCGGCGGGCTTGAGCTGGTACATGTTGTAGAAGGTCGCCACTTCCCACGCCGCCACCGGGGGCATGTCCAGGTAGCCGGCGACGAACTCGATGGTTTCCGGCGCCAGCCAGCCTTTTTCCATCTGGGCGATGCGCAGGGCCGACATCACCGCCGACTCCTTGTGCTCCGGCGGGTATTTGGCGACTTCGCGGTCGATCTTTTGCAGGGACTCAGGGGTCAGCATCAGCGGTCAATCTCCCCGAACACGATATCCATGGTGCCCATCAGCGCCACCACGTCGGCGATCATGTGGCCCCGGGCCATTTCGTCCATGGCCATCAGGTGGGCGAAGCCGGGGGCGCGGATTTTCAGGCGGTAGGGTTTGTTGGCGCCGTCGGACACCAGGTAGATGCCGAACTCGCCCTTGGGATGCTCCACCGCGGCGTAGGCCTCCCCTTCCGGCACGTGCATGCCCTCGGAGAACAGCTTGAAGTGGTGGATCAGCTCTTCCATGTTGGTCTTCATGGCTTCCCGGGACGGGGGCGCCACCTTGTGGTTGTCGCTGATCACCGGGCCGGGGTTGGCGCGCAGCCAGTCCACGCACTGCTGGATGATGCGGTTGGACTGGCGCATTTCTTCCATGCGCACCAGGTAGCGGTCGTAGGTGTCGCCGTTGGTGCCCACGGGGATGTCGAACTCCACCCGGTCGTAGGCGGCGTAGGGCTGCTTCTTGCGCAGGTCCCATTCCACTCCCGAACCGCGCAGCATGGGGCCGGTGAAGCCGAGAGCCAGGGCCCGCTCGGGGGACACCACGCCGATGCCCACGGTGCGCTGCTTCCAGATGCGGTTTTCGGTGAGCAGGTTCTCGTACTCGTCCACGCAGCCCGGGAAGCGGCGGGTGAAATCCTCGATGAAGTCCAGCAGGGAACCGCGCCGGTTGGCGTTGAGTTCGTCCACCGCCTTCTGGTTGTGGATTTTCGACGCCTCGTACAGGGGCATGGAATCCGGCAGGTCCCGGTAGACGCCGCCGGGGCGGTAGTAGGCGGCGTGCAGGCGGGCGCCGGACACGGCCTCGTAACAGTCCATCAGGTCTTCCCGCTCGCGGAAGGCGTAGATGAACATGGTCATCGCCCCCAGGTCCAGGCCGTGGGCGCCGACCCACAACAGGTGGTTGAGGATGCGGGTGATCTCGTCGAACAGGGTGCGGATGTATTTGGCCCGCAGGGGCACTTCCAGGCCGAGCAGCTTCTCGATCGCCATCACGTAGGCGTGCTCGTTGGACATCATCGACACATAGTCCAGGCGGTCCATGTAAGGCACGGCCTGGAGGAAAGTCTTGTTCTCGGCCAGCTTCTCGGTGGCGCGGTGCAGCAGGCCGATATGGGGGTCGGCCCGCTCCACCACCTCGCCGTCCAGCTCAAGCACCAGGCGCAGCACGCCGTGGGCCGCCGGGTGCTGGGGGCCAAAATTCATCGTGTAATTTCTAATTTCCGCCATGATGTTTGCGCTACCTCACAGGCGACCAAAGGCAAGGTCACGATGAATTTCGGCGTAGGCTAACTTGCGCCAGCAAGTTAAGCCCGCGGGGCGGCCGAAGCCAAAGTTCATCGTGTAATTGCGAATTTCAGCCATTTTTTATCCGCCGTAATTTTCTTCGCGCACGATGCGCGGCGTGATTTCCCGCGGGGGAATGGTCACCGGCTGGTAGATCACCCGGCCCTGCTCGGGGTCGTAGCGCACTTCCACGTTGCCCGACAGGGGGAAATCCTTGCGGAAGGGATGGCCGATGAAACCGTAGTCGGTGAGCAGGCGGCGCAGGTCGGGGTGGCCTTCGAACACGATGCCATAAAGGTCGAAGGCTTCCCGCTCGAACCAGTTGGCCACCGGCCAGATGTCGGTCACCGTCGCCACCAGTGGCAGGTCGTCGTCGGGGGCGAAGGCCCGCACGCGGACCCGCTGGTTGTTCTTCACGGAGAGCAGGTGATAGACCACCGCAAAACGAGGGGAGCGAGTTTCGGTGGAGACTAATCCCCCAGGGGTTACGTCGGAGCCAAAGCGCTGGCCCTGCCACTTGCTCTCGCCGTTGCCGTTGCCGTAGGCGCTGTAGTCCATGCCGCACAGGTCGATCAGCTGCTCGAAGCGCAGCCCTTCACGGTCCCGCAGCACCAGCATGGCTTCCCGCAGGCGCTCCGCCGGCACTTCGAGGGTGGCTTCGCCCAAGCGCTCCGTCAAGGAAACCAGCCGGTCCCCCAGGGCATCCTTCAGGCAAAGCGAAAGTTTTTCCAGGCTCATGGTCGTTTAGCGGGCAATGGTGTTGGTACGCTTGATCTTCTTCTGCAACTGGATCAAGCCGTAGAGCAGGGCCTCGGCGGTGGGGGGGCAGCCGGGAACGTAGACGTCCACCGGCACGATGCGGTCGCAGCCGCGCACCACCGAGTAGGAATAATGGTAATAGCCGCCGCCGTTGGCGCAGGAACCCATGGACACCACCCAGCGGGGCTCCGGCATCTGGTCGTAGACCTTGCGCAGGGCGGGGGCCATCTTGTTGGTGAGGGTGCCGGCCACGATCATCAGGTCCGACTGGCGCGGACTGGGCCGGAAGATGATGCCGAAGCGGTCCAGGTCATAGCGGGACGCGCCGGCCTGCATCATCTCCACCGCGCAGCACGCCAGACCGAAGGTCATCGGCCACAGGGAGCCGGTGCGGGTGTAGTTGATGACGGTGTCGAGGGAAGTGGTGACGAAACCTTTTTCCAGGATGCCTTCGATGCCCATTTATCTCACTCCCATTCCAAGGCACCCTTCACCCACTCGTAGATGAAGCCCACCACCAGGATGCCGAGGAAAATCACCATCGCCACGAAGCCGAACAGGCCGATTTCCTCCAGCACCACCGCCCAGGGAAAGAGGAAGGCGATTTCGAGGTCGAACAGGATGAACAGGATGGCGACCAGGTAGTAGCGCACGTCGAACTTCATGCGCGCATCGCCGAAGGCGTCGAAGCCGCACTCGTAGGGCGAGGTCTTTTCCTTGTCGGGGCGATGAGGGGAAAGCAGCCAGCCGGCCAGGATGGGAACCACCCCAAAGGCCAGGCCGACGACGATGAACATCAAGACGGGAAAATAGTTTTCCGCCACGCCCTCTCTCCGCTGTAAGTATGTCCGTGCTGCTTATTTAGGTAGAGCCTTGTATAGCCGGCTCTTAGTTATCGGTCGAGTTTAGGGGTGCAGAGGAGGGGCTGTCAAGCGGTTTCCCCCATAAAATTTCCTTATTAAACAATTATTTGTTGACCAAAAAGAAAAGGCATATGAGCCCGGGCTCATATGCCTTTTGTCTGGTGCCGACGATGAGACTCGAACTCATACGGCTTGCGCCACCGCCCCCTCAAGACGGCGTGTCTACCAATTTCACCACGTCGGCTGAAACCTGCTGCCACCCGCGCTCGACGCGGACAGAAATCAGTTCGGGATGTCCTTGGCCTTGGAAGGCGCGGAACCCACCCCGTTCAGAGGGGCCTTATTATCGGTCGGCGCCGCGGGGATTGCAAGGGCTTTGTCCGCCGGAACGGCAATCACGCCCATGGACTTGGCCCTGTGGGTGGAAACATACCCCAGCCCCAGGCTGGTGACGAAAAACACCGCCGCCAGGATGGCCGTGGCGCGGCTCAGAAAGTTGGCCGCCCCCCGGGAGCCGAACAGGCCGCCGGAAGAACCGCTACCGAAAGCGGCGCCCATGTCGGCGCCCTTGCCGTGTTGCAGCAGCACCAGGCCGATGACGCCCAGGGCCGACAACACGTTGATGATCCAAACTAAAGTTTCCATACCACTCCAATTAATTTCTTAACCACGAATTAACCCAGATTATCCANNTAATGGATAATCTGGGATTAACACGAATGCTCACGAATGACTTGCGAATTTATTCGTGTTAATTCGTGTCCATTCGTGGTTAATCCGCTTCCTATCTTTGCGCCGCCTTGCAGATGGCGACGAACTCCTCCGCCACCAGCGCCGCGCCGCCGATCAGCCCGCCGTCGATGTCCGGCTGGGCCAGCAGTTCCGCCGCGTTGGAGGCCTTCATGCTGCCGCCGTACTGGATCACCAGCCCGTCGGCCACGCCCTTGTCCAGGGCCGCGATCTTGCCGCGGATGAAGGCGTGCACCGCCTGGGCCTGCTCCGGGGTCGCGGTCTTGCCGGTGCCGATGGCCCACACCGGCTCGTAGGCCACCACGGCTTTCGCCAGGCTGGCCACGCCGCAGCGGGCGATCACCGCATCCAGCTGGCGGCCCACCACCTGCTCGGTGATGTTGCCCTCGCGCTCCTCCAGGGTTTCCCCCACGCACAGGATCGGGGTCAACCCCGCCTTTTGCGCCGCCTCGTACTTGGCGGCCACCGTCTCGTCGCTTTCGCCGTAGAGGGCACGGCGCTCGGAATGCCCCACGATCACGTAGCGGCAGCCGAAATCCAGCAGCATGGAAGCCGCCACCTCGCCGGTGTAGGCGCCCTTGTCGTGCTGGCTCATGTTCTGTGCGCCCCACGCCAGGGCCGTGCCTTGCAGCATCTGCTGCGCCTGGGCCAGGTAGGGAAAGGGCACGCACACCGCCGCCCGCATCCCGTTGAGACCGGCCGCGCCAGCCAGGACGCCTTCCAGCAGCGCCTTGTTCTGGGCGAGCCCCCCGTTCATTTTCCAGTTACCCGCAACGAGCTTGGTTCGCATGGTCTATGTAGTGTCGTTAACTAATTATTATGGAAGGCCGAATGGTACCGGGGATGGGGGGTCAGGGTCAATCGCCCCCGCCGCCCGGGCGACTCGCCGGCACCGGGCCGCAGCCGGCCTCGGGGGGACACCATCGACACCACGAGCCATTCACGGCATTTGCATTACGGGAAACAGGTCGATGCCGAACTGGCCCGCCGCTTCGCCTTGCCGCCGGTCCAGCGTTGCCAGCTTGGCCCGTGAACGGCGAGCGACGGCCAGATGCAAGGCATCGGCGGCGCGCAAAGCCGTCGTGGACAGATCGAGCAGGGTAACGGCGGTACGAAAATCCCCCGGATCAACCTCAACCAGCGTCAAGGAATCCGTGACAAACCGCTGAAAAGCCGCCAAGCCGGCAGCCCGGTCCGGGGCGCCGATCTGCCCGGTGCGCTCCTTGATGGCCGCAACGCTCGCCATCTCGGTCAGCGTCCAGGCGGATACGAGGAACCGGGGTTCCCGCGCCGACTCAAGACCGGCAAGGATTTCCGGCGCCGACGGCTGCCGGAAGAACAGGGCGCCCAGCACGGAAGTGTCCAGGTAGATCACAGGACATCCCGTTCCCGCATCTCGGCCACCGTCATCCCCTCCCCCACCGGAACCTGCGGCCGGGCCGCCACAAAGGCCCGCAACGCCTCGAAATCAAAGGGGGAAGCACGGTCTTCCCCCGCGGCGGTCAACTTGCCGATGGGTTTTCCCCGCCGGGTAATCAACACCTCTTCACCCGATTCCACGCTGCCAAGCAACTCGGAAAGATGGGCCTTGGCTTCCGCAACACTGGCTGTTTTCATGACGCCTCAAAATGACCATCTCAATCTAGCATAAAGCGTCATTATGGTCATCTTCGAAAAACCGCCTGGAAGCCTCAGAATAAAAAAGGCAGGCCCTGAGGTTTCACCCTTCGACACCTCAGGGTGAACGGTTTGGATTTGCCAGCGTTTCGTATCCCCAAAAAGAGCATACCGCAGGCGGGACCCCCGCCTCCGGCGGGCCGTGCAGGCGAGGTCGCCGGCGCTACAGAACCGGCTGCTCCTCGGCTTTGGCCGGATAGGTCCGGCGCTCCACGAACAGGCTGTTGCCGGGGGTGCGCTTGGCCTGCTTCTTGGCCTCCGCCGCCGCGGCGGCCACGTCCCGGTGGGAGTGGAAGGCGGCGGGGTCGATGCGCACCGCCCCGATGGCCAGGCTGGCCAGGGGATGGAAGATTTTCTGGCCCCGGCGGTCCTCGGCGATGTAGCCGCCGCGCTCGATGTCCTCGGGGCTGAAGAAGGCCGTCACCTCGTTGCCGAATTTTTCCAGCACGGTGCGGCAGCGCCGCTCCCAGTCCGGGCTCTGGAACAGCACCACGAAGTCGTCCCCTCCCACGTGGCCGACGAAGTCCCGGTCGAGATCGGCCTCCTCCACCAGCAGCCGGCCGGTGAGCTGGATCACGTCGTCCCCCCGGTTGTAGCCGTAGACGTCGTTGAAGGGCTTGAAGTGGTTGAGGTCGCAATAGCAGGCGTAGAACGCCTGCTTGTCCCCCAGCAGGCTGTCGATGTGCTCGTTGATCGGCACGTTGCCCGGCAGGCCGGTGAGGGGGTTGGCGTAGCGGGCGGCGCGGATGCGCAGCTGGGTGATCTCCCGGATCAGGGCGTGGCCGGTGCCCATGCCGGCGTAGCGGCCCTGGTCGGTGATGATGAAGCCGTCGGACAGGTAGCGCTGCTCCGCCTCCACCACCAGGTTGGACAGCTCCTCGATGCTGATGCCCTTGTCCACCACCAGGGGGGTGGTGTCCATCAGGTGGGTGCAGTGCTTCTTGCCGTACAGTTCCCGGCGAAAGGGGCGGGCGTAGCGGTCGATCAGGGTGTAGCGGTTGATGAGCCCGATGGGCGTGCCGTCCTTGACCACCGGCAGGGCCACCAGCAGCGGGTTGGCGACGAACACCTCGTACACCGATTCCAGGTTCTGTTCCGGCGTCACCGGCGCCACGTCGGCCATCAGGCGTTCCGCCGTGGGGGTGGAAAGCAGGCCCGACGACTCCCGCCGGCCGCCGGCTTGCAGGACGTTGGCCACCTCCGCCGTCAACACCGCGGAAGGAGAGGAATGGGGGCGGGCGATGAACAATCCCTGGGCGAAGTCGATGCCCAGACCCTTCACCATGGACAGGCCGGCGCCGGTTTCGACCCCCTCCGCGATAGTGCGGCAACCGGCGGCGGCGGCCATCTCCGCCACTTCCCGCAGGTAGTGCTGCTTCACCGGGTCCTGGTGCACCCCCTGGACGAAATGGGCGTCGATGCGCCCGAAATCCGGGCGCAGCTCCCACCACAGGGCGGGATCGTCCACGCTGGCCCCCAGGCCGGTGACGCCGATGCGGAAACCGTGGACGCGGAAATGCTCGCCCATGGTCAGGGGAGAGGCTTCCAGTTCCACCACCACCCGGGACACGTCCAGGCCGTTGGCCAAAGCCAGGGCCTTCAGGTCGCAGGGCTCGTGGGCGCCGCAGCAGCCGGCGCGCAGGAACAGATAGCCGGGCAGGTCGAGGCGGGAAAAGCTCTCCAGGGCCACCTGCCACCCCATGCATTCCAGCTCGAAGTGGAGGCCGAAGGTCTCGGCCACCGCATAGAGATTGGCGGGAACGTGCAGAGGGCTGTCGGAGGGACCGCGCACCGTCACCTCATAGCCGTAAATCTCGCCGCTTTCCAGGTCGACGAGGGGCTGGAACAGGGCGGACAGCAGCTTGTAATCCAGCACTTCCTTCAGGCGGGTGTAAAGGTGGGAGCGGCATTCCCCCTTGATGCCGGCGCCCGCCGCCGCACGCCCCGGCACGCATTCCCCCAGGCGTGACAAGGGACGCTTGCGGGACAGGACGATGTCCCCTTCCGCCGCCCCCCGTTGATTGTCACCTTGTGCCATGTCGTTCCCCTGGACCTGTTTTACCGCATGAAAGCCTATTCCCGGCGAATGACGATTTCATGACAGCCGGACGTCATAAATCCTTCACCTTGCTACCGTAATTTTGTTCGCCCGCCGGTCCGATTTCACGGCCCGGCGGATCAGAGCGCCGAAGACAAGCAGGGCGGCGCGTCCTGGCAACGACAAGAACAACGCCGGGCCACCGGAGACCTGGGGGATTAAGATGAAAATACTCGTCGCGGAAAGTGATCTCACGGGGCGCAAGCTGCTGTCCCAGATGCTCGAACTGGACGGCCACCAGGTGGTCGCCGCCGACAGCATGGCGGCGGCCCTGTCCATGCTGGAGCGGCACCATCCGGACCTGGTCCTGGTGGACTTGGTCCTGCCGGACGGGGACGGCTACCATTGCGCACGGGAGATCAAGCGGCGCTGCGGCGAGCGCTTCGTGCCGGTGATCCTGTGCACCGCCATTTCCGACCACCTCAGCCTGGCGAGCTTCCTCGACAGCGAGGCCGACGACTTCATCGACTCCCCCTACAACCACATGCTGCTCAAGGCCAAGATCAGCGGCTTCGAGCGGGTGCGGGAGCTGTACCGCCGGCTGGAGCGCTTCCGCGCCGCCACCGAGCAGGAAATCCGGCTCGCCAAGCACATGTTCGACTCGGTCACCCGCCGCAAGCCCGAGGACATACCCTTCCTCCACCACTGGACCCTGACCGCCGGCCACTTCTGCGGCGACCTGCTGATTTTCGAGCGCACCCCGGACGACCGCCTGCACATCCTGCTGGGGGATTTCACCGGCCACGGCCTGGCGGCGGCGGTGGGCGCCCTGCCCACGGCGGACGCCTTCTACGCCATGACCCAGAAGGGCTTCTCCATCGGCGAGATCGCGGCGGAGATCAACCGCAAACTGCACGCCCTGCTGCCCACCGGCCACTTCTGCGCCGCCGTGCTGCTGGCCCTGGACCCCCGGGAGGGCCGCATCGAGGTGTGGAACGGCGGCCTGCCGCCGGCCCTGTTCATCGACGGGAACCACGGCGAAGTGTGCCGGGCCGAGTCCGACAAGCTGCCCCTGGGCATCCAGGGGGAAAGCGGCTTCGACGCCTCCACCCGCATCGTCCCCACTGGCGCCGCCCACCACGTCATTCTCTACAGCGACGGCCTGGTGGAGGCGCAAAACGCCCAGGGCGAAGCCTTCGGCGACCATCGCCTGACGGAGGCCCTGACCCAGCCCTGCACCAACGGCAACCCGATCCAGCTCATCAAGTCCCACGTCATTTCCTTCCTCGACGGCCTGGAACCCCACGACGACATCTCTCTCCTGGCCCTCAACCTGGGAGCCGTGACATGAGCCGCAAGAACAGCCCCGAACTGGACGGCCTGATCGAGAACTTCACCCGCCAGGCCCGGGCCCTGCTGGCCGACGAGGCCCTGTTCCACACCCTGGTGGAAAAGAATGCCGACGGCCTGGTGGTGGTGGACGAAGGGGGCGAAATCCTCTACGCCAATCCCGCCGCGGAAACCCTGTTCCTCGCCGAGCCCGGCGGCCTCGCCGGCAAGCGCTTCGGCCACCCGGTGCTGGAAGGGGAAATCACCGAGATCGACCTGGCCCACCCCAAGCGCCGCAAGGCCACGGCGGAAATGCAGTCCGCCCGGGTGGAGTGGGAAGGCCGGCCGGCCCACCTGGTTTCCGTGCGGGCGGTGGGGGAGCGGCGCAAGCTCAAGGAATCCCTGGCCAAGAACAGCGAGCGCCTGCGCGCCCTGGTCAACGCCTCTCCCCTGGCCATCGTGGCGGTGGACCTCAACCAGCGGGTCACCCTGTGGAACCAGGCGGCGGCCCGCACCTTCGGCTGGGACGAGCACGAGGCCCTGGGCCAGCTCCCTCCCGACACCCGCGGCGACGGGGAAGGCTCCCTGGGGGACGTATGCGAACGGGCGATCCAGGGGGAAGAATTCGCCGGCACCCCCCTGGTGGGTCAGCGGCGCAAGGATGGCGAAACCCTGGACCTGAAAATCTGGGCCGCCCCCCTGCGGGATGGCCGGGGCCTGGCGGGGGGCGCCATGATCATCGCCGTGGACGTCACCGAAAAGCGGCGCTACATGGCCCACATCCGCCGTCTTACCGGCTTCGACCCCCTCACCGGACTGGTCAACCGCAGCCAGTTCCGGGAAAGGGTGAGCCAGGCTTTCTCCCGCGCCGGCCAAACCGGCCAGGCCCCCTTCGCCGTGCTGCAACTGGGGCTGGACCGCTTCAAGAACATCAACCACTCCCTCGGCCACAGCGAAGGCGACCTGCTGTTGCAGGACATCGCCCGGCGCCTGGCCGCGGTCCTCTACGACACCGACATCCTGGCCCGCACCGACGGCGACGAGTTTTCCGTCCTGCTGCGGGACGTGCGCCACGCGGACGACGGAATCCGTGCCGCCGACAAGCTGCTGGACAGCATCGCCCAGCCTTTTTTTCTGAACGGCAAGGAACTGTTCGTCTCCGCCAGCATCGGCATCGCCCTCTACCCCCACGACGGCGGCGATGCCGAAACCCTGCTGCGGAACGCCGATGCCGCCATGTCCCGGGCCAAGGAGCAGGGCGGCAACACCCGCTGCTTCTATACCGAGGACATGAACCACCGGGCCCAGGAGCAGCTGGCCCTGGAAAACAGCCTGCGCCTCGCCCTGGAACGGAACGAATTCCGCCTTTACTACCAGCCCCAGGTGGATCTGCGCTGCGGCCGCGCCGTGGGGGTGGAGGCGCTGATCCGCTGGTTCCACCCGGAGATGGGCCTGGTGCCCCCGGACCGCTTCATCCCGGTGGCGGAAAAAACCGGCCTCATCGTTCCCATCGGCGAATGGGTGCTGCGCACCGCCTGCGCCCAGGCCAAAACCTGGCGGCAGGCGGGCCTGCCCGACCTGCGCATGGCGGTCAACCTCTCCGCCCGCCAGTTCCAGCATCCCGGCCTGGCCCAGGCCGTGGCTGACGCCCTGGAGGAATCCGGCCTGCCCCCCAAGCTGCTGGAACTGGAACTGACCGAATCGGTGCTGATGCACAACGCCGACGACGTGGTCGCCACCATGGCCGCCCTCAAGCGCACCGGCGCAAGGCTGGCGGTGGACGACTTCGGCACCGGCTATTCCAGCCTGTCCTACCTCGCCCGCCTGCCGGTGGACACCCTGAAGATCGACCGCTCCTTCGTCCGCACCATCGGCCAGGGCCCCGACGACGGCGCCATCGCCGCCGCCGTCGCCGGCCTGGCCCGCAGCCTGGGGCTCCACATGGTCGCCGAAGGGGTGGAAACCGAAGCCCAGCTCCGCTTTCTCCGGGCCCACCACTGCGACGAAATCCAGGGCTACCTGGTCAGCCCGCCGGTACCGGCGGCAGAATGCGCCGCCCTCCTCGAAGCCCAGCCCTTGGTGGAGCCGGCCGCCGCCGTGTGGAAAAAACGGCCGCGCGACAAAACGCCGGAAGTGCGCCTGGCCGACTGATCAAAAGAATATGAAACCGAAAAACCTGGAGGACATATGGAACACCACAACCACCCCGTCACCCTCAGCCATGTCGAAGCCCTCAGGATCGAATGGCGGGAATGCCTCAGGAACCAGCAGACAGTGAACATCCAGGTCCCCGACATCGACCTGGAAGGCATGAAGCTGGTCATCCAGTTCCAGCAGGACGCCACCCGGATGGGCCGCCGCCTGGAATTCGCCAGCCCCGACCCCCTGGTGGGCGAAGCCCTGGGCGTGTGCCGCTGGTTCAGCGAACTGATTCCCGAATCAACGAAAGGAGCCCCCCATGAACCTGGAAAAAGCATTTGAACCGCAAAGGCGCAAAGAATGCAAAGGCAAAACAAGCTGTTATCCTCGCCAGTCCCTTCACCTGGCATGGCGTCTTCGCGCCTTTGCGGTTAACGAACCCAGGTTTTTAAGATGAACTTCCCGAAAACGAACATCCTGAAACAACTGGAAATCCGCCTCAGCAATGAACCGGACAGCCCCCACAGCACCACCCTCAGGAACCTGGTCAAGGCCCTGTGCATGAAGGAACGCCACGACCTCGCCGCTCTCTACGAATTGACCCACGAAGACTTCAAGCTCGCCATGTCCATCATGGAAAACTGGCGCCTCGACCAGTTCACCGGCCGAAAGGACCGCCTGCGGGAGTTGGCCGATCTGCCGGTTAATTGACCCAGATTATCCATTAGGCGGCGCTTCGCGCCTGCGGGAGCCTGGCGGCGCGGCCATTTTAGTTTCGGCATCCCCTTCGCCTGCGGCGGATGGGAGCCTGCACTGAACTTCGTTTTCGCCCCTTGTTCATGGAGCGTCCGCATCAACGACCAATGGCGGCTTTGCTTCCGCTTCGACAACGGCGACGCCTGCGACGTGGAAATCGTCGATTACCACTGAGGAGAAACACATGACCAAGAAGGGTTTGCCGCCCATCCATCCGGGGGTGTTGTTGCGGGAGATGCTGGAGGAACTGGGCGTCACCCAGGCCGGCTTCGCCCGCGCCTTCGACCAGTCGCCGCAGCACTGGCTCAACCTGCAAGCGGCTTATGACCTCAAGACCTGTGTGTCCTACCTAACAACAGCCTCCCTCACCCTAACCCTCTCCCCGAGGGTGAGGGGATTTGATTCTTAGCCCGCCAACTTTCCCACCAAGGTACAAATCATCCCCTCCTCGTCCGCCGGGATGCACAGCACCGGTTTGGTGCCCTGGGCGCTGAGGAAGGTTTCGTGGTCGTGGTTGGCGTGGTGGTCCAGTTTGAAGCCTAAAAAATCCAGCGGGTCGCAGATCATGGAGCGGATCAGGGAGGAGTGTTCGCCGATGCCGGCGGTGAACACCAGGGCGTCGATGCCGCCGGCCTCGGCGGCGAAGGCGCCGATGGCGCCGCGGACGTGGCGGCAGAAGTATTCCACGGCAAAGTGGGCGGCTTGGCTCTGGCTTTTCACCAGGGCGGACATTTCGCTGTCCTCCCCGTCGGACAGGGCGATCAGGCCCATGTGGTGGTAGACCAGGTCCGACAGTTCGTCGGTGCCGTAGCGCTTGGCCAGCTCCAGCATGATGCCCGGGTCCAGGTCGCCGCTGCGGGTGCCCATGGGGATGCCCCCGGCCGGGGTATAGCCCATGGTGGTGTCCACCGATTTCAAATCCTCCAGCAGGCACAGGCTGGCGCCGGCCCCCAGGTGGGCCACCACCACGCGGCCGTGGGCGGTTTCGCCGATGATGGAGGGCAGGGTGCGGGCCACGTGGGCGTAGTTGATGCCGTGGAAGCCGTAGCGCCGGTAGCCGAGGTTTTTCGGGATCGGAAAGCGCCGCGCCGCTTCCGGCAGGGTGGCGTGGAAGGCGGTGTCGAAGCAGGCGTACTGGGGCGCGTCGAAGCGCTGGGCGCACAGCTCCGCCCCCATCAGGTTGCCCGGCATGTGCAGGGGGGCCAGGTAGACGATGTCCTTGAGGCGGGCGATTTCGGCATCACTCAGCAGGCGGGCCGGGTCGGTGACCTCGCCGCCGTGGACGAAGCGATGGCCGATGGCATCGGGCTTATCGTCCCCCAGGTCTTTCAGCAGGGCGTCGAAGGCCTCGGCGTGGTCGCGGGGGAAACCGTGGCCGATGTGCTCGTAGCGGAAGTTGCGGCGGCTGCCGTCGGCCTTGAACAGGCTGGCCTTGAGGCTGGAGGAGCCGCTGTTGATGGTGAGGAGAGTGGTCATTTCGGTTTAACCCAGATTATCCATTAGGACGCGAGATGATGGCGAGGTGGGTTGCGAGACAGTTTCGTTGCTTGCGAGGAGTTCATGGTTATTCCATGGACGACGAACAAGCGGCAAAAATGGCCGCAAACCGACCGCCAGCGCTCGCGTAGGCGCGAAGCGCCGCCTAATGGATAATCTGGGTTTAATAAAATCGCTTACTTCCATGAGCCGCCAAGACGCCAAGAGCGCCAAGGAAAGCCAGACAATAAGAAAATCCGCTCCGGGCAGGCAGGACGACGCTATTTTTTTCTTGGCGTCCTTGGCGTCTTGGCGGCCAATCGCTTTTTGCATTCATTAAAGCTCAATCGGCACCGGCGGCACGCGCCATACGTCCCGATTGTATTCGGCGATGGTGCGGTCGGAAGAGAACTTGCCCAGGCGGGCGGTGTTGAGGATGGACATCCGGGTCCAGAGGGCGGGGTCCCGGTAGGCGCGGCTGACTTCCTCCTGGCAATCCAGGTAGGAGCGGTAGTCCGCCAGCAGCAGGAAATCGTCCCGCTCCAGCAGGCTGTCCACCAGGGGGCGGAACAACTGGCTATCGCCGTGGGAGAACAGGCCGCTGGCGATGAGGTCGATCACCTCCTTCAGCTCCGGGTCGGCACGGTAGATGTCCCACGGGTGGTAGCCCTCCCGCTTCACCCGCTCCACTTCCTCGGCGGTGAGGCCGAACAGGAAGAAGTTGTCCGCCCCCACCTCGTCGCGGATTTCCACGTTGGCGCCGTCCAGGGTGCCGATGGTGAGCGCGCCGTTGAGGGAGAACTTCATGTTGCCGGTGCCGGACGCCTCCTTGCCGGCGGTGGAAATCTGCTCCGACAGGTCCGCCGCCGGGTACACCTGCTGGGACACCTTGATGTTGTAGTTGGGCACGAAGGCCACTTTCAGGCGCCCCGCCACGTCCGGGTCATGGTTGACCACCTCGGCCATGGCGTTGATGAGCTTGATGATGAGCTTGGCCATGGTGTAGCCGGGGGCCGCCTTGCCGCCGAAGACGAAGGTGCGGGGCACGATGTCCAAGCCCGGATTCTGCTTGAGGCGGTGGTAGAGGGTGACGATGTGCAGCAGGTTGAGGTGCTGGCGCTTGTATTCGTGGATGCGCTTGGCCTGGATGTCGAACAGGCTCGCCGGGTCCGCAATCACGCCGGCGTGGCGGGCCAGGTAGCCGGCCAGGAGGCGCTTGTTCTCGGTCTTCACCCGGCGCCACTCCTCCTGGAACACGGCGTCGCCGGCGTAGTGCTCCAGTTCCCGCAGGCGGGACAGGTCCCGCTCCCAGCCCTGGCCCAGGGAACGGTCCAGGAGGCCGGACAGGCCGGGGTTGCTGAGCTTCATGAAGCGCCGGGGGGTGACGCCGTTGGTCTTGTTGTGGAACTTCTCCGGCCACAGTTCGTGGAAGTCCCGCAGCACGGTGTCCTGCAGCAGCCGGGTGTGGAGTTCCGCCACGCCGTTGACGGCGAAGCTGCCGACGCAGGCCAGGTGCGCCATGCGCACAAAGCGGGGGCCGCATTCGTCGATGATGGACAGGCGCGCCACCCGCTCCCCGTCGTTGAGCCAGCGCATCCGCACCTGGTCCAGGAAGCGGTTGTTGATTTCGTACACGATCTCCATGTGCCGCGGCAGCACGCTCTGGAACAGGGACACCGGCCACTTTTCCAGGGCTTCCGGCAGCAGGGTGTGGTTGGTGTAGGCGAAAGTCTTGGTGGTGATGCCCCAGGCCGTGTCCCAGTCCATGCCGTGCTCGTCCATCAGCAGGCGCATCAGCTCGGCCACGGCGATGGCGGGGTGGGTGTCGTTGAGCTGCACCACGTATTTCTCGTGGAAGCGCTCCAGGCCGTCGCCGAAGCGCTTGTAGATGCGGATCATGTCCTGCAGAGAGCAGGCGACGAAGAAGTACTGCTGGATCAGGCGCAGGCGCTTGCCGGTCTCCGGCTCGTCGTTGGGGTAGAGCACCTTGCTCACGGTCTCGGAGCGGACCTTGCGCTGCACCGCGCCGTCGTAGTCCCCCTGGTTGAAGGCGTGGAAGTCGAAGGAGTGGGGCGCCTCCGCGCTCCACAGGCGCAGCAGGTTGGCGTTGTTGACGCCGTAGCCCAGCACCGGGGTGTCGTTGGCCACGCCCCGGATCACCTCATTGGGCACCCAGCGCACCCGCTGGCGCCCGGCCTCGTCGGTGAAATGCTCGGTGTGGCCGCCCACCATGACGTCGAAACAGGTGCGGGAGCGGCGCAGCTCCCAGGGGTTGCCGTGGCGCAGCCAGGTGTCGGAAGTCTCCACCTGCCAGCCGTCCCGGATGGCCTGGTCGAAAATGCCGAACTCGTAACGGATGCCGTAGCCGATGGCCGGGATTTCCAGGGTGGCCAGGGAATCCATGAAGCACGCCGCCAGCCGCCCCAGGCCGCCGTTGCCCAGGCCGGGCTCCGCCTCCTGCTCCAGCAGCCGGTCCAGGTCCAGGCCCAGTTCCGCCAGCCCTTCCCGGGCGGCATCGTGGATGCCCAGGTTGATGAGATTGTTGCCCAGGTGGGGGCCCGGCAGGTACTCCGCCGACAGGTAGCACACGGTGCGGTTCTTGGCCTGCTTGTGGACCTGGGCGGTGCGCACGAAGCGATCCAGCATCCGGTCCCGCACCGTCAACGCCAGGGCCTGGTACTGGTCCATGGGAGAAGAGGAATCCAGGGAGCGCCCCTGGACGTAGAACAGGTTGTCCAGAAAAGCCCGCTTGATGGCATCGGCGCTGAGGCCGGTGCGGGTGTGCTCGGTGGCGTCGCAGGCGACGGCGTCGCCGGTGGTGAGGAGATATTCCCGATTGCCCATTTTACCCTCGCTTTATTCTTGTCGATCCAAAGGCTCCCTCTCCCCAACCCTCCCCCGCCTGCGGGGGAGGGAGTCGTGATTCCCCTCTACCGCAGGCGGGAGAGGGGCTAGGGGTGAGGGAATTGCGGCATAGAGTTATGCCTGTTGAGCCATCAATACGGCCAAGTCCACCCATCCGCCTCGGGCAGATCCACCCCGTGCTCGTAGGCGTAGTGGCGGCACTCGATCTGCTTGTCCCGCAGCTTTTCCTTGACGTGGGCGCCGGCCACGCGCAGTTCCGGGATGCGGTCGATGACGTCGATGGCCAGGGAGAAGCGGTCGATCTCGTTCTGGATCGCCAGTTCCAGCGGCGTGTTGATGCTGCCCTTTTCCTTGTAGCCCCGCACGTGCATGTTGCCGTGGTTGGTGCGGCGGTAGGCCAGGCGGTGGATCAGCCAGGGGTAGCCGTGGAAGTTGAAGATCACCGGCTTGTCCACGGTGAACAGGCTGTCGAAGTCCTTGTCGCTCAAGCCGTGGGGATGCTCGCTGGAGGGGGCCAGCTTGTACAGGTCCACCACGTTGACGAAGCGGATCTTCAACTCGGGGAAGTGCTCCCGCAGCAGCACCGTGGCCGCCAGGGCCTCCTTGGTGGGAATGTCGCCGGCGGAGGCCATCACCACGTCGGGCTCGCAGGTGTCGTCGTTGCTGGCCCAGTCCCAGATGCCGATGCCCTTGGTGCAGTGCTTGATGGCGGCGTCCATGTCCAGGTATTGCAGGTGCTTCTGCTTGTCGCACACGATGACGTTGATGTAGTCGGTGCTGTTCAGGCAATGGTCGGCCACCGACAGCAGGCAGTTCACGTCGGGGGGCAGGTAGATGCGGGTGACCGCCGGGCTCTTGTTCACCACCACGTCGAGGAAGCCCGGGTCCTGGTGGGTGAAGCCGTTGTGGTCCTGGCGCCAGACGGTGGAGGTGATGAGCAGGTTGAGGCTGGACACCGGCGCCCGCCACGCCACTTCCTTGGACATGGCGAGCCACTTGGCGTGCTGGTTGAACATGGAGTCGATGACGTGGACGAAGGCTTCGTAGGTGGAGAAGAAGCCGTGGCGGCCGGTGAGCAGGTAGCCTTCCAGCCAGCCCTCCAGGGTATGCTCGGAGAGCATTTCCATCACCCGGCCGTCGGGGGACAGTTCGCCGCCGTCGGCGTCCTCGGGCAGCAGGTCGGCGAGCCAGGTCTTCTTGCTCACCTCATAGATGTTGTCCAGCTTGTTGGAGCTGTTCTCGTCCGGGCCGAAGACGCGGAAGTTGCTCATGTTCTGGGCCATGATGTCCCGCAGGAACTTGCCCAGGGGACGGGTGTTCTCGGCGGTTTCCTTGCCCGGCCCCCGCAGGGTGGCGGCGTAGTCCCGGTAATCCGGCAGGCGCAGGGCTTTCCGCAGCAGCCCGCCGTTGGCGTGGGGGTTGGCGCTCATGCGGCGGGCGCCCTTGGGAGCCAGGGCCTTGAGTTCCGGCACCAGCTTACCCTTGGCGTCGAACAGCTCCTCCGGCTTATAGCTCTTGAGCCACTCTTCCAGCTTCTTCAGGTTCTCCGGGTTGCCCCGCACGTCGGACATGGGCACCTGGTGGGCGCGCCAGAAGCCTTCCACCTTGTGGCCGTTGACTTCCTTCGGGCCGGTCCAGCCCTTGGGGCTGCGCAGCACGATCATCGGCCAGCGGGGACGTGCCGGCTTGCCGGAAAGGCGGGCGTCGGTCTGGATGCGGCGGATTTCCAGCACGCACTGCTCCAGGGTTTCGGCCATCTGGGCGTGCATCTCCATGGGGTCGGAGCCTTCGACGAAATAGGGGGTCCAGCCGTAGCCCTGGAACAGGCTTTCCAGCTCCTGGTGGGAGATACGGGCAAGGATCGTCGGGTTGTTGATCTTGTAGCCGTTGAGGTGAAGGATGGGCAGCACCGCGCCGTCGCGGATGGGGTTGAGGAACTTGTTGGAGTGCCAGCTGGTGGCCAGGGGCGCGGTTTCCGATTCGCCGTCCCCCACCATCACCGTCACCAAGAGGTCCGGGTTGTCGTAGGCGGCGCCGAAGGCGTGGGAGATGGAATAGCCCAGTTCGCCCCCCTCGTGGATCGAGCCCGGGGTTTCCGGGGTGCAGTGGCTGCCGATGCCGCCGGGGAAGGAGAACTCCTTGAAGAACTGCTTGAGGCCGTCCTCGTCCTCCCCCTTGTTGGGGTAGATTTCGCTGTAGGTGCCTTCCAGGTAAACCGGGCCCAGCACGCCGGGGGCGCCGTGGCCGGGGCCGGCGAGGAAGATGGCGTTGAGGTCGTACTTGTTGATCAGCCGGTTCAGGTGCACGTAACCGAAGGCCAGGCCGGGGCTCGACCCCCAGTGGCCCAGGAGGCGGTTCTTGACGTGCTCGGCCTTGAGGGGCTCCCGCAGCAGCGGGTTGTCCCGCAGATAGATCATGCCGGCGGCGAGGTAGTTGCAGGCGCGCCAGTAGGCGTCCAGGGTGCGCAGCTCGGCGGCGACAGGCTCGGGTGCGTTCATATTTATTCTCCTTGGCGGACAGGCTGAAGTCGGGGGATTATCGGGGGGGCGGGTGACAGCCTCGTGACAGGCGGTGGCACGTCTTATACTAGGCTTAAGAACGTTTCCAGAAAAGGGCTCCCCCATGACCAGCTTCTACGGCAACCTCAAGTCCATCAACACCATGGCCTTCCTGCGCAGCCTGGTGGAAGAAAAATTCGCCAAGAGCCAGCCCGCCAAGCCCAAGCCCCTGGTGGCCCTGTCCCGGGACCGGGGCGCCGGAGGAACGGAAGTGGCCCAGCTGCTGGCGGAAAAGCTGGGGGTCAGCGTCTACGACAAGGAGCTGCTGGACGCGGTGGCGCAAAGCGCCGGCACCGATCCCTACCTGATGGCGGAACTGGACGAGAAGGTGGCTCATCTGCGGAATGCCTGGGTGATGTCCCTGCTCACCAACCAGACCGTGCTCAACGAGGATTACCGCAACCACCTGGTGAACGTGGTGCTCGGGCTGGCCCCCCGCGGAGGCATCGTGGTGGGCCGGGGCGGCCATCTGATCCTGGCCGGACAGCCGGTAATGCGCCTGCGCATCGTCGGCAGTCCGGAAATCTGCGCCGCCCGTCTGGCCAAGGCGGAGAAAATAAGCGAAGAGGAAGCCCGCAAGCAGGTGGAAACCGCCAACCACGAGCGGGGCAGCTTCGTCTGGGAGCACTTCCGCAGCCGCCTCAACGACCCGGTGCATTTCGACCTGACGGTGAACACCGACCACCTTTCCCCCGCCTCGGCGGCGGAACTGGCTCTGGCGGCGATGAAGGCGCGGGGGTTGGTGGCGTAGGAGCGCCCCTTGGGCGCGACCATCGCGCCCAAGGGGCGCTCCTACATTCAACCCAGATTATCCATTAGGCGGCGCTTCGCGCCTACGGTAGCGCTGGCGGCCGGTTTGCGGTCATTTTGGCCNNCTAATGGACAATCTGGGTTCAATCCTCGCTCAGGCAAGCCCCCACCTGGCGCGACCCGTTGGCCAACCTGGCCGTCAGGGCGTGCTGCTCGATGGTGCGGCGGTAGAAATCCAGCATCCGTTCCGCCAGGGCCCGGGAAGACCACTCGGCGGCGTATTCCCCCCCCAGGGAGCCCAGCAGGGAGGCGGTGCCTTTGTCCCGCAGCAGGCGCTCCACCTTGGCCGCGAAGTCCTCCACGCTGTCCTCCGCCACCAGCACCCCCTTGCCGTGGCGCAGCACGTCCTTGGCCCCCATCTCGGCCAGGGACACCACCGGCACCTGCTGGGCCATGGCCTCCAGCAGCACCAGGCCCTGGGTTTCGGTGCGGGAGGCGAACACGAACACGTCGCCGGCCCGGTAGCAATCGGGCAGTTCCCGGCGGCGGTCCAGGTAGCCCACGAACAGGACGTTGTCGGCAATCCCCAGCTCCGCCCCTTGGCGCCTGAGGGAAGCCAGGGCGGGGCCTTCGCCGGCAATCACCAACCGCAGGTCGGGGAAGCGGGGTTTGAGGGCGGCGGTGACCTGGAGCAGGAAACCGATGTTCTTCTCGAAGGCCACCCGCCCGATGTACACCAGCACCGGCTGCCCGGGGGAAATGCCGTGCTTGGCGCGGAAAGCGGCGCCGTCGCCCAGGTCGAAGGTTTCCGGCTCCAGGCCGGTGGGGATCACTTCCGCCGCCGCGTGGATGCCGTAGTCCCGCAGCCGGCGCAGCATTTCACCGGAGGGCACCACCAGGCCGTCCAGGTTGTTGCACTGGTGGCCGGAAAAACGCCGGGCCAAAAAGCGCATCAGGGGCTTGGGCAGGAAGGGCACGTAGTAATAAAGGTATTCCTCGAAGAAGGTATGGTAGGTCTCCACCCGGGGCACCCCCAACTCCTTGGCCAGGCGCACGCCGAGATAATGGGCGACGAAGGGGGTGTGGATGTGGACCAGGTCGAACTTCAGCTTCCGCAGCCACGGCAGCAGCGCCCGCACCGGGGCCGACTTCATCATCCGGTCCTCGGGGTCCATGGGCAGGTAGCGGGAGGGGATGCGGTGGATGTTGCGCTCGTCGTCGGTGACCTTGCCGTAGTCCGGGGCGATCAGGTGCACCTCGTGGCCCAGGGCCTCGAACTCCCGGCGGAAGGTGGCGATGGAGGTGGACACGCCGTTCACCCGGGGAAAGTAGACGTCGGAGATCATCAGGATTTTCATGGTTTCGACTCCTAAGAAATCTGAACCGCAAAGGCGCGAAGACGCAAAGAAAAAACCCGGACAGGATGAACAAGATTGGCGGGATTTGCAGGATAAAGCCCTTATCCCGTGAATCCTGAAAATCATCTAAATCCTGTCCGTGTTTTTGAAGTTCCTTCGCGTCTTTGCGCCTTTGCGGTGAAAAGTTTTGTCCTTACTTCAACGCCGGCAGCACGCCCAGGTAGCCCACCGCCCCCCGCTGGTCCACCTTGGCGCGCAGTTTCACCTTCACTTCCTCGGGGTACTTCTCCAGGTCCTTGGCGGCGCCGGGG
This sequence comes from Gallionellaceae bacterium UBA2239, assembly GCA_002347615.1. Classification (GTDB taxonomy): domain Bacteria; phylum Pseudomonadota; class Gammaproteobacteria; order Burkholderiales; family UBA9220; genus UBA2239. The sequence goes on from DDYH01000004.1 coordinate 34,014, forward strand.
TGCTGCACGTTGGACATCAGGTAGGCGAAGCCGTTGAGGCTTTCCACCACCTGCAAGCCGGTCCATTCGGCCCCCGCCGGAGCGGAGGCGATGCGGGTGAGGCGCCCGTCCTTCACCCGGTAGGCCCAGAGGAAGTTGTTGAGGTGGTTGCCGCTGTCCTCGCCGATGAACAGGGTGCCCAGGGCCGGCGAATACTTGAGGTTGTCCGGGTTCGCCACCCGGTCGGTGTCGCACTTGTCGTACTGGCCGTAGGCGGTCTGGCCGGCGGGCTTTTTCGCCCCGGTGACCAGGGCCTTCATGGCCACCGCCACCCAGTCGCTGTGGATGGGCCGGCCCTCGCCGTCCTTCACCCCGCCCTGCAAATCCGACTGGTAGACCGCCCCGCAAATCAGGTCCTTGGAGTCGCCGGCGAGGCGGATGTCGTCCCGGGGGCGCCCGCCGTTCTTGCCTTCCAGCATCCCGGCCTCGATGTAGGACAGGGCGGTGTAGAGCTTTTTGCCTTTCGGGTCGTGGGTCTGCCCTTCCATCTTGGTGAATTCGGTGGTCGCGCCCAGGTAGGCGGCGTAGCGCCGGGTTTCCAGGAAGGCGGCGGCCTGCTCCATGCCGGGCTTGAGCCGGAGGTATTCCAGCTGGGTTTCGCCGCCGCTGCCGGTATAGACGTAGACCGGGCGGAAGCCGTCGGCGGGCTGGGGCGAAGTTTCGAAGATGTCGGAGAAGCGGATGCCTCCCGCCACTTTGCGCCGGATGTCCGGGTCCGTGGCGTGGCCCAGGCGCAGCCATTCCAGTTTCGCCGCCCCGCCGTTGGAGGTGTCGGTCTGGTTCCAGCGGGCGGCGTAGAGGGTGCCGGCGGACAGGTGGTTGCGGCGGTCGGCCACGAACAGGAACAGGCCCACGTCCCGGCCGTCGTCGCCGATGTAGGCGGTGCGCCCGTCGGGCAGGACGTCCGCCAGCTCGAAGGCCAGGCGGCCCATGGCGTAGTGCTTGGCGACTTGCGTCCCGCCGCCGGCAACCACCTTCACTTCCACCGGATGGCCGTAGTCGTAGGGCCTGGCGCCGCCCTCGGAGGCGGTCTTGCCGGGGGTGCCCCGGTACAGGTTCATGGCCTCCAGGGGCTTGGCTTCAAAGGCCTGGGCGTCGGGCTCGTATTCCTCGCCGCCCAGGTGGGTGTTCCAGGGGGTTAGGGTGCCGGCGCAGGGTATCCACAGGCCGTTCACTCCGGCCATGTCCACGTTGGACAGCTTCGCCGCCTCCAGCCGGCCGGTCCTCTTGTCCTGGTCCAGGGCAGTCAGGTTCATGGCCATGGGGAGCTTGCCGTAAAGGTCCACGGGGGACTTGGCGGAGTCGGCGTTGGGGGCTTCGGTGGCGTATTCGAAGTGGGTCACCAGGAACAGGGGGTTCGCCCCCTCGCGCCGGGGTTTCGCCCCAGGCACCGCCAGCAGCGAGTTGGCGTCCGGCGACCAGGCGGCGAAGGGGCCTTGGGCGACGTTGCCGGACTTGTCCGGGGCGGAGCGGAGGATGGGCTTGCCGGTCCGGTCCACCACCTGGCCCGCGACGCCGCCCACGGTGTCGCCGGAGCGGAACAGGAGGCGATATTCCAGGGGATAGGCTGCCCGCCGGCCATCCTTATAGGTCAGCGTCAGCCAGGACCGGGTATAGGGCTGGACGAACTCGGCCTCCGCCATGGGGGGCGGGGTGAGGCTGAATTCCGCTTCCTCGATCCTTCCGCCCGCTTCGGCGCCGGCAGCAAGGGAAAGCATGGCCAGAAAAATGGCGGTCCGCTTCATTAGAAGCTCCCTATATATAAATGGCGGAATCCTAGTCCCGCCGTGTGACGGAAAAGTGACACTCGATGGTGCGGGAGCGACCTCCAGGTCGCGAAATGAAGAAATCGCGACCTGGAGTCGCTCCCACAGGGGTAACCGAATTTTCACCACCCCGTAACCAAACTGTCACGCCCGTTTTCTATCTTTGGCGGCATTCGAAGCGGCAAAAACACGGAGACTGAAAATATGCTGATTCAACAACCCCAGACCGGCCTGAAGCAGAAACCCCATCTGTTCGTCACCCTCGCCCAGTCCGAAGCGGAGGTGCAGGAAGCCCAGCGCCTGCGCTACCAGGTGTTCGCCGAGGAAATGGGCGCCCGCCTGGAAAGCGCCGGCACCGGCCTGGACAAGGACATCTACGATCCCTATTGCGACCACCTGCTGGTGCGGGACGGGGAGAGCAACGAGGTGGTGGGCACCTACCGCATCCTGACCCCGTCCCAGGCGAAGAAGATCGGCGGCTATTACTCCCAGCAGGAATTCGACCTCACCCGCCTGCTGCACCTGTCCGACTCCATGGTGGAAATCGGCCGCTCCTGCGTCCACCCCGACCACCGCAACGGCGCCGCCATCGCCCTGCTGTGGGGCGGCCTGGCGAAGTACATGCAGACCTATAACTTCGAGTACCTGATGGGCTGCGCCAGCGTGGGCATGGCCGACGGCGGCCACAGCGCGGCCAGCCTGTACCACACCCTGAAGGAAAAATACCTGTCCCCCATCGAGTGGCGCGCCTTCCCCCGCTGCGCCCTGCCCATGGACCACCTGCGCCAGGACCTGGACGCCCCGGTGCCGCCCCTGGTGAAGGGCTACCTCCGGGCCGGCTCCTACATCTGCGGCGAGCCGGCCTGGGACCCCGACTTCAACACCGCCGACCTGCTGATTTTTCTCCCCATGTCCCGGGTCAACGACCGTTACGCCCGGCACTTCATGGGCAAATAAGCGTTCCTTCCTCCCCTCACAGGGAAGTTTCGGCTTCCCTTTTTTTATTTTAAAAACAAGCTATTTTGTATTTGTAACATTTGTTTAACATTGCCTCGCTACAATCCGTCTGCTCAGTTAGGAATACGTGTTTTCCCTTAATGAAACGTGACAGGAGATTCTCGATGAAATTCCGCACCAAGCTGCTCACCGCGGTGACCTTCGCCAGCCTGACCATCGGCTCCGCCTTCGCCGCCGACATCACCGGCGCCGGCGCCACCTTCCCCTACCCCATCTACGCCAAGTGGGCCGAAGCCTACAAGGCCAAGACCGGCAACGGCATGAACTACCAGTCCATCGGCTCCGGCGGCGGCATCAAGCAGATCAAGGCCAAGACCGTGGACTTCGGCGCCTCCGACGTGCCCCTGAAGGTCGAAGACCTGGAAAAAGACGGCCTGATGCAGTTCCCCGCCATCATGGGCGGCGTCGTGCCCGTGGTGAACGTCGAGGGCATCAAGGCCGGCGACATCAAGCTGACCGGCGACGTGCTGGCCGACATCTTCCTGGGCAAGATCACCAAGTGGAACGACCCCAAGCTGGCGGCCCTCAACAAGGGCGTGAATCTGCCCGACGCCGCCATCACCGTGGTGCACCGTTCCGACGGCTCCGGCACCACCTTCATCTTCACCAACTACCTGATGAAGGTCAGCAAGGAGTGGGCCGACAGGGTGGGCAACAACGCTTCCGTCCAGTGGCCTGCCGGCACCGGCGGCAAGGGCAACGAAGGCGTGGCCGCTTTCGTGAAGCAGATCAAGGGTTCCATCGGCTACGTGGAATACGCCTACGCCCTGCAGAACAAGATGGCCTTCACCCAGATGAAGAACAAGGACGGCCAGTTCGTGAAGCCCAACATCGCGACCTTCCAGGCCGCCGCCGCCGGCGCCGACTGGGAAAACGCCCCCGGCTTCTACGAAATCGTGACCGACGAGCCGGGCAAGAAGAGCTGGCCCATCACCGGCGCCTCCTTCATCCTGATGCACAAGGTCCAGGCCGACGGCGCCAAGGCCAAGGAAGTGCTGAAGTTCTTCGACTGGGCCTTCAAGAACGGCGGCAAGATGGCTGAAAGCCTGGATTATGTCCCCATGCCCGACAAGGTGGTGAAAATCATCGACGATGCCTGGAAAACTCAGCTCAAGGACGCCAGCGGCAAGGCCATTTGGTAAGCGAGATTTGTTACAATGACGGCGTTTGACCAACCCGTTCAATTGGAGGAGGGGCCGGTGACGGCCCCTTCTTTACCCCAAACAAGAATTGTCATGTCCAAACATCTATCGGATGCCCAACTGAAGCGGCAGCACTGGCTGGACCTGCTGTTCCGCAACACCACGCTGTTTTTCGCCTTCCTGGTGCTGGCCCTGTTGGCAGGCATTCTTATTTCCCTGTTCGTGGGCGCCTATCCCGCGATCCAGGCATTCGGCCTCAAGTTCCTGGTCAGCGACAGCTGGAACCCGGTCACTGAAGAATTCGGCGCCCTGGTGCCCATCGTCGGCACCCTGGTCACCTCCTTCATCGCCCTGCTGATCGGCATCCCGGTCAGCTTCGGCATCGCCCTGTTTCTCACCGAACTGTCCCCCCGCTGGCTGAAGCGCCCCCTGGGCACCGCCATCGAGTTGCTGGCGGGCATCCCCAGCATCATCTACGGCATGTGGGGCCTGTTCGTGTTCGCCCCGGTGTTCGCCGACCACGTGGAGCCCTGGCTCAACGACCACGTCGGCCCCCTGCCGGTCATCGGCGGCCTGTTCATCGGCCCCCCCATGGGCATCGGCGTGCTCACCGCCGGCATCATCCTGTCCATCATGGTGATTCCCTTCATCGCCTCGGTGATGCGGGACGTGTTCGAGATCGTCCCCGCCGTGCTCAAGGAATCCGCCTACGGCGTCGGCTGCACCACCTGGGAGGTGGTGTGGAACATCGTTCTCCCCTACACCAAGGCCGGCGTCATCGGCGGCGTCATGCTGGGCTTCGGCCGCGCCCTGGGGGAGACCATGGCGGTCACCTTCGTCATCGGCAACGCCTACGAGCTGCAGAAATCCCTGCTGATGCCCGGCAACAGCATCGCCTCCGCCCTGGCCAACGAGTTCACCGAGGCGGTGGGGGACCTGTACACCTCCGCCCTGATCGAACTGGGCCTGATTCTTTTCGTCATCACCTTCATCGTCCTCGCCCTGTCCAAGATCCTGCTGATGCAGCTGCGGAAGAGCGAAGGCCGCCAGTCGTAGAAAGACCGCCATGCTTCCGATCTACGCCCAACGCCGCTTGGTAAACGGCTTCAACCTCGCGATCTCCCTGCTCACCATGGGCTTCGGCCTGTTCTGGCTGGCGTGGATCCTGTTCACCCTGTTCAAGTACGGGTTCAGCGGCCTGAGCCTGGAATTGTTCACTCAGATGACGCCCCCGCCGGGCAGCGCCGGCGGCCTGCTCAACGCCATCGCCGGCAGCCTGGCGATGACCCTGGCCGCCGTGGCCATCGGCACCCCGGTGGGCATCATGGCCGGCACCTACCTGGCGGAATTCGGCGGCCGCGGCTGGCTCGCCCCCACCACCCGCTTCATCAACGACATCCTGCTGTCGGCCCCGTCCATCGTCATCGGCCTGTTCATCTACGAAATCTACGTCGTCAAGGTGGGCCACTTCGCCGGCTGGGGCGGCGCCCTGGCCCTGGCCCTGATCGTGATTCCGGTGGTGGTGCGCACCACCGAGGACATGCTGCGCCTGGTGCCCAACAGCCTGCGGGAGGCCGCCGCCGCCCTGGGCGCTCCCCGCTGGAAGGTCATCACCCTGGTCACCTGGCGCGCCTCCAAGGCGGGCATGATGACCGGCATCCTGCTGGCGGTGGCCCGGATTTCCGGCGAGACCGCGCCCCTGCTGTTCACCGCCCTCAACAACCAGTTCTGGAGCGCCGACATGAACCAGCCCATGGCCAACCTGCCGGTGGTAGTGTTCCAGTTCGCCATGAGCCCCTACGAGGATTGGCACAAACTGGCCTGGGCCGGCGCCCTGCTCATCACCCTGGGGGTGCTGGGCCTGAACATCGTGGCCCGCGTCCTCTTCCGCCACAAGATGCAAGCGGATTAACCTTTCAATTCAGGATCACACCCTCCATGGACGGACAATTGATTCAAAACCCGAAGATCCAGGTGCGCAACCTGGAGTTTTACTACGGCAAGTTCCACGCCCTGAAAGACGTGAACATGGACATCCCGGAGAAGAAGGTCACCGCCTTCATCGGCCCCTCCGGCTGCGGCAAGTCCACCCTGCTGCGCACCTTCAACCGTATGTACGACCTGTATCCGGCCCAGAAGGCGGAGGGGGAAATCCTGCTGGACGGCCATAACATCCTCGACGGCAAGCAGGATGTCAACAAGCTGCGGGCCAAGGTGGGCATGGTGTTCCAGAAGCCGACCCCGTTCCCGATGTCGATTTACGACAACATCGCCTTCGGCGTGAAGCTCTACGAGCGCCTCAACAAGCGGGAAATGGACGAACGGGTGGAATGGGCCCTGAAAAAGGCCGCCCTGTGGAACGAGGTCAAGGACATCCTCAACCAGAGCGGCAACAGCCTCTCCGGCGGCCAGCAGCAGCGCCTGTGCATCGCCCGGGGCATCGCCGTGAAACCGGAAGTGTTGCTCCTGGACGAGCCCGCCTCGGCCCTGGACCCCATCTCCACCGCCCGCATCGAAGAGCTGATCAACGAGCTGAAAGAGGAATACACCATCGTCATCGTCACCCACAACATGCAACAGGCGGCCCGGGCGTCGGACTACACCGCCTTCATGTACCTGGGCGAGCTGATCGAATTCGACCGCACCGACACCATTTTCGTCAAGCCGTCGAAAAAACAAACCGAGGATTACATCACGGGCCGATTTGGCTAAATCGGCCCGTGATGTAACGGCGCAGGCTAACGTGGGCGCAGCCCACGTTAAGCCGCGAAGCGGCGGCCGTAGCCGCTGCATCAAAGCGAAAGGGGCGTAAATCGCCCCTTTCGCTTTAGCGCTGTTGTAGCGCAGGCGAGGTCGCCTGCGCCACGTCTTCAACGTCCGAAATCCGCCCGTAATTCCCCGGCACCGTCAGCCAGCGTTCCGCCCCGCCTGCCACCCCGGCCAGGTCGTCGTTGCCGTGCAGCTCCTCCCGGTAGTCGCCGCCGTCCGGAAAAGCGAAGGGCACGGTCTGCTCCTGGTCGCCGAAGTTCAGCGCCGCCAGGCTGAATTCGGTGCCGTGGCGGCGGGAGAACGGCAACAGGCCTTTCGACTGGTAGCGGCCCCAATCGTTGTGGAAGTGGTAGTCGCCACGGCGGAACTGGGGCCTGTCCCGGCGCGGCGTGAGGAACTTGCGCACCAGGGCGACGACGGCCTTGCCCACCGGGCCGTAGAAATAGTCCCAGCGCACCGGGCGGCCAGGAGACCGATCAGGCAGGGCTGGACCTTGTACCAGCGCTCCCGGCCCCCCTCTCCCAGCAACTCGTCGCCCCGCTGGACCAGGCCGAAGTGGCAGACGAGACGCTGGTGGTCGTGGTTCTCGATGTACTGCAGGGCGCTCTTGGGCAGCGTATCGCCGTTGGCAGACGCCAGGTCCGGATAACCGAACAGCCCCAGGCGCAGGCCGAGGCTTGCCAAGTCGCCATGGTGGCCCTCCGCCACACGCTTGGCCGCGCCCAGGGTTTCATTCTGCCAGGTACGGTTGCGGTAGGTCTGCTCCAGGATTTTCACCGGGCCTTCCAGTTGCTCGGCGCACTGGACCTGGTTGTCCGCCCCCCGGGCCGAAGAAGCGCTGCCAGTGGCCGCCGGCGTTGCGCGGGGACCAGCCGATAGGTGTGGTAGGTGCGATCGGCGTAGCCCTGGCCCAGGGAACCATCCCGGCAGCTGGGCACGCAATCGTAGCGGAAGCCGTCCACGTGGTGGCAGTCGAGCCAGTGGTGGTTGACGGTGTAGAAGAAGTCCCGGGTGAAGGCGCGGTTGAAATCGGTGCTCTCGCCGAAGCAATCCTTGGCGAAGGGACCCATCACCGGATTTTCGACATGGCCCACGCCGAAGTGGCCGATGGGCAGGAAACCCCAGTCCGCCGAGGACGGATGGCAACGGATTCTCGTGTTTACGTGGCGGCTTCCCGCACCACCCCCGCCAGCTTCTCCGCCCAGGACCGCACCGCATCGCCGTCGGCCCCTTCCACCATCACCCGCAGCACCGGTTCGGTGCCGGAGGGGCGCAGCAGGATGCGGCCGCTGCCGTTCAAGGCGGTTTCGGCGGCCTTTACCGCCTCCAACACCCGGCCGTCGGCGCGGAAGTCGAAGCCCTTCGCGACCCTCACGTTGATCAGCACCTGGGGATAGAGTTCCACTTCCTTCGTGTAGTCTGCCAGGGAGGCGTCGTTGGCCTGGAGGGCGTTCAGGGCCTGGAGGGCGGAGATGATGCCGTCGCCGCTGGTGTGCTTGTCCAGGCACAGGATGTGGCCGGAATTCTCTCCCCCCAGCTGCCAGCCCAGCTGCTGCAAGCGCTCCATCACGTAGCGGTCGCCCACCTTGGCCCGCTCGAAGGGGATGCCCAGGCGGCCCAGGGCGTGCTCGAAGCCCAGGTTGCTCATCAGGGTTCCCACCACGCCGCCCTCCAGCTTCCCGGCCTCCTTGCGGTGCTTGGCGATGACGTAGAGCATCTTGTCGCCGTCGTAAAGCCGGCCTTGGGCGTCCACCATCATCACCCGGTCGCCGTCGCCGTCGAAGGCGATGCCCAGGTCGGCGCCCTTTTCCAGCACCGCCGCCTGCAAGGCTGTGGGGTGGGTGGAGCCGCAGCCCAGGTTGATATTGAGGCCGTCGGGCAGCGTGCCCAGCTGGAACACCTCGGCCCCCAGTTCGTGAAACACGGGAGGCCCCACGTGGTAGGTAGCGCCGTGGGCGCAGTCCACCACGATCTTGAGGCCCCGCAGATCGGAATCGGTGGGGAAGGTGCTCTTGCAGAATTCGATGTAGCGCCCGGCGGCGTCATTGATGCGCTTGGCCTTGCCCAGCTTGTCCGAGGGCATGGTTTCCATGGGCTGTTCCAGGTGGGCTTCGATCGCCCGCTCCACCTCGTCCGACAGCTTGAGGCCGGCGGCGGAGAAGAACTTGATGCCGTTATCCTCGTAGGGATTGTGGGAGGCGGAAATGACGATTCCCGCCTGGGCCCGCAGGGCGCGGGTGAGGTAGGCCACCGCCGGGGTGGGCATGGGGCCGGTGAGCAGCACGTCCACCCCCGCCGCCGACAGGCCCGCTTCCAGGGCCGATTCCAGCATGTACCCGGAGATGCGGGTGTCCTTGCCGATCAGCACGCTGGGGCGCTCGCCGGGGGGGAACTTGCCGTCCGCCTCCACCAGCACGCGGCCTGCGGCATAGCCCAGGCGCATGACGAAATCCGGCGTGATGGGATATTGCCCCACGGTGCCGCGCACCCCGTCGGTGCCGAAATATTTTCTAGTCATGGTTGTCTCCCTCCACCGCGGCGAGAACGGCCAAAGCCTCCCGCGTCGCCTTCACGTCGTGCACCCGGACGATGCGGGCGCCTCTTTGCACCGCCAGCAACGCCGCTGCAACGCTGCCATGCACTCTCTCCTCCACCGGGGCGCCGGTGAGGGCCCCGATCATGGACTTGCGGGACAAGCCCGCCAGCAAGGGCAATTTCAGGTCGGCGAACTCCCCCAGCCGCCGCAGCAACTCCAGATTGTGGCCCAGGCTCTTGCCGAAGCCGAAGCCCGGGTCCACCACCAGCCGCTCCCGCACGATGCCCGCCTCCAGGGCCGCCCGCACCCGCTCCCGCAGAAAATCCTTCACCTCCGCCACCACGTCTTGGTAACGGGGCGCCTGCTGCATGGTACGGGGCTCCCCCTGCATGTGCATCAGGCACACGGCGGCGCCACTCTCCGCCACCACCCGCAGCGCTCCCGGCTCACGCAGGGCGCGCACGTCATTGACCATGTCCACCCCCGCCGCCAGGGCGGCCTGCATTACGGCGGGCTTCATGGTGTCCACCGACAGGGGGACGCCGCAGCGGAACAGCCCTTCCAACGCCGGCATCACCCGGTCCAGTTCCTCGTCGGCGCTTACCCCGGCGGAACCGGGGCGGGTGGATTCGCCGCCGATGTCCAGGATATCGGCCCCCTCCTCCAGCAATTGCCAACCGCGCTCCACCGCCCCGTGGGCCGAAAAATGGCGGCCGCCGTCGGAAAAGGAGTCGGGGGTGACGTTGACGATGCCCATGACCAGGGGGCGGTCAAGGGAGAGGCGGAATCTGCCGCAGTGGAGAAGCATGGGGGCTAGGGTCTGGGCTAGGGGCTAGGGGCTAGGGGCTAGGGAGGATACAGCTACGCGGGCGATATACCCCTTGCCCTATCCCGCGTAGTCCCTAGCCCCCAACCCCTGCCCTCTCTAGGTTTCCTGGGCCGGATGGGTGGCGGACGAGGGCGTCGCCGGAGCCGTGGGGGTGCTGTCGGCGGGGGGAACCGGCGGCTGGGTGGGCTTGGGCGGGCGGGGGGGCCGACCGGCCATGATGTCTTCGATCTGATCGGCGTCGATGGTTTCCCACTCCAGCAGGGCCTTGGCCATGACTTCGATCTTTTCCCGGTTTTCCTCGATCAGGCGCCGCGCCAGCTGGTACTGATCGTCGATGATGCGGCGTATCTCCCCGTCCACCTTTTGCAGGGTGGCCTCGGACACGTTCTTGTGGGTGGTGACGGAACGGCCGAGGAACACTTCCCCCTCGTTCTCGCCGTACACCATGGGACCCAGGGTGTCGGACATGCCCCACTCGGTGACCATGCGGCGGGCCATTTCGGTGGCGCGCTGGATGTCGTTGCCGGCGCCGGTGGTCATGTGGCCCATGAAGATTTCCTCGGCGATGCGGCCGCCCATCAGCACGGCGATGTTCTGCAGAATCTGCTCCCGCTCCATGCTGTAGCGGTCTTCGGTGGGCAACTGCATGGTCACGCCCAGGGCGCGGCCCCGGGGGATGATGGTGACCTTGTGCACCGGGTCGGTCTTGGACAGGCAACGGGCCACCACGGCGTGGCCGGACTCGTGGTAGGCGGTGTTCCTGCGCTCTTCCTCGGGCATGACGATGGACTTGCGCTCGGCGCCCATGATGATCTTGTCCTTGGCGCGCTCGAAGTCCTGCATGTCCACCAGGCGCTTGTTGCTCCGGGCGGCGAACAGGGCGGCCTCGTTCACCAGGTTGGCCAGGTCGGCGCCGGAGAAGCCGGGGCAGCCCCGGGCCAGGATGGAAGCGTCCACGTCGGGGGCGATGGGAACCTTGCGCATGTGCACCATGAGAATCTGCTCCCGGCCGCGGATGTCGGGCAGGGGCACCACCACCTGGCGGTCGAAGCGGCCGGGACGCATCAGGGCCGGGTCCAGCACGTCGGGGCGGTTGGTGGCGGCGATGACGATGATGCCGGAATTGGGCTCGAAGCCGTCCATCTCCACCAGCAGCTGGTTGAGGGTCTGTTCCCGCTCGTCGTTGCCGCCGCCCAGGCCGGCGCCGCGCTGGCGGCCCACGGCGTCGATTTCATCGATGAAGATGATGCACGGGGCGTGTTTCTTGGCGTTCTCGAACATGTCGCGGACCCGGGCGGCGCCCACGCCGACGAACATTTCCACGAAATCGGAACCGGAAATGCTGAAGAAGGGCACCTTGGCCTCGCCGGCAATGGCCTTGGCGAGGAGGGTCTTGCCGGTGCCGGGGTTGCCCACCATCAGCACGCCGCGGGGAATGCGCCCCCCCAGTTTCTGGAACTTGGAGGGGTCGCGGAGGAATTCCACCAGCTCGCTCACCTCTTCCTTGGCCTCGTCGCAGCCGGCCACGTCGGCGAAGGTGATGACGTTGGCGGATTCGTCCATCATCCGCGCCCGGCTTTTGCCGAAGGAGAACGCCCCGCCCTTGCCGCCGCCCTGCATCTGGCGCATGAAGAATATCCACACGCCGATCAGGAGCAGCATCGGGAACCAGGAAACGAAAATGTTCATCAGGAAGGAGGGTTCTTCCGGCGGCTTGGCCTGAATCTGCACCCCGTTCTTCAGCAGGTCGGACACCATCCACTGATCGTCCGGGGCATAGGTGGTAAAACGGTTGCCGTCGACGGTGCTGCCTTTCAGCACGTGGCCTTCGATCACCACCTTGGCGACGCGCCCGCCCCGCACATCCTCGATGAAACGGGAATAGTCGATCTGGTTGGACACCTGCTGGCGCGCACCGAAATGGTTGAATACGGTCATCAGCACCAGGGCGATCACCAGCCAGATGGCGATGTTCTTCATCAAATTGTTCAAGGCCTTACTCCTGCCGACATAACTTTTAGGTCAAGTTCCATTCTAATCCGATTCACTAGGAAATGTTAGGCTTGCAGCCGGTCTTTTCCCAGCAGGTAAACCTCGCTACTGCGGTCCCGGGAGGCTTTGGGTTTGCGGGTCACCACCTGTTTGAAGTGGCGGCGCATTTCGTGGAGGTATTCCTGGAAACCCGTGCCCTGGAACACCTTCACCAGGAAATGTCCCCCCGGCTTCAACCATGCGACCGCGAATTCCAGGGCAAGTTCGGCCAGGTGCATGCTGCGGGCCTGATCCGCCATGCCCACCCCACTCATGTTGGGGGCCATATCGGAAATCACAAGGTCCACCTGCTTGTCGTGCAGCTCCTTGACCAGCTGCTCCAGCACCGCGTCCTCGCGGAAATCCCCCTGAATGAACAGCACTCCCGGCAGACCCACCATCTCCAGCACGTCCAGGGCGATCACCCGCCCCTTGCCGCCCAGCTTCTGGGCCGCCAGCTGGGACCAGCCGCCGGGCGCAGCCCCCAAATCCACGATGGTCATGCCCGGCCGCAGCAGGTGATCCTTGTCGTCCACCTCCAGCAGCTTGTAGGCGGCGCGGGAGCGATAGCCCTCCTGCTTGGCCTTTTTGACGAAGGGGTCGTTGACGTGCTCGGTCATCCACGCCTTGCTGGTTTTGCTACGCTTCATGGGGTAGACTTGCCGCTTTTTTCGTAAGGAACATCATGATTTCATTGACACCCGCCCGGGTCCGATTCCTCAAGGCCCTGGCCCACAACCTGAATCCGGTGGTGATGATCGGCGATGCAGGCCTGTCCGAGGCGGTGTTGAAGGAAGCCGAAGCCACCCTGGCCAAGCACGAGCTGATCAAGATCAAGGTCCACTCCGACGACCGGGACAGCCGGGAAGCGCTGCTGTCGGAACTGTGCGATAAGCTGGGCGCCGCGCCCGTGCAGCACATCGGCAAGATTCTGGTGATTTACCGCGCCGCCAAGGAACCGAAAATCAAGTTACCTTGATTTCGGCAGCAGGACAAGGACCAGCGCCAGCAGGCATTCCGCCAGGTACACCAGGCTGGAAACGCCGTGCCACTTCACGAAACTGTCCTTGAAGGCACTGCCCATCACATCCAGGGGCTGGGCGGCATCCTTGAGTCCCTGCATCACCGGCTGGATGCCGAAATGGCCCGCCAGCACCAATCCCAGCAACACCAGCACCAGCCAGAAGAACAGCTGCCTCCACGCCGCACCGCCGAAGCGGGATAGGCGGAACAGCACCAGATAAAGCCCGCAAGCCATGCCGGTATAGGACACGGCGATGAAGAACTTGCCGGCGATCATCCCCGCCAGCGCCCGATCCCCGTGCAAGGTGGAAAACAGCACCTGCACCAGCAGGGCGGTCATCCACAGGCCGCCGGCCCACAGGGTGACGGCGACGGTTTGCAGGGCATCGGTGAGTTTTTTCATGGCTTTTGCTAGCGGGTAGCTAGTAGCACGTAGCTGGTAGCGGGTAGCTTCAAGGTGCACGCTTCGCGCACTCGTTTAAACCCAGATTATCCATTAGGCGGCGCTTCGCGCCTACGCGAGCGCTGGCGGCCGGTTTGCGGCCATTTTTGCCGCTTGTTCGTCGTCCATGGAATAACCATGAACTCCTCGCAAGCAACGAAACTGTCTCGCAACCCACCTCGCCATCATCTCGCGTCCTAATGGATAATCTGGGTTAAAAGCTACCCGCTACAAGCTACCGGCTACTAGCTTACACGTACCTCACGTCGATCACTTCGTACTCGTGCATCCCGCCCGGCGCCATCACTTCCACCGAGTCGCCGGCGTACTTGCCGATCAGGGCGCGGGCGATGGGGGAGCCGATGGAAATCTTGCCATGCTTGATCTCCGCTTCGTCGTCGCCCACGATCTGGTACGTGACGATATCGCCGTTGGACAGGTTTTCCAGCTCCACCGTGGCGCCGAACACCACCCGCCCGTCGGCGTCGTTGGCCAGGGTCTTGGGGTCGATGATATGGGCGTTGGAAAGCTTGCCCTCCACTTCCGCGATGCGGCCCTCGATGAAGCTCTGGCGCTCCTTGGCGGCGTCGTATTCGGCGTTCTCGGACAAGTCGCCATGGGAGCGGGCCTCGGCGATAGCGGCGATGACGTTGGGACGCTCCACCGTTTTCAGGCGGTGCAGCTCGACTCTCAGCGCCTCGGCGCCGGTAACGGTCAACGGAACTCGGCTCATAGTTTGATCTCCCTTCTCTAGCATAAAAGGAACCGCCGCCCGGCGATCTTGCCGGGCGGCGGTTCCCTCGGCGATTCTCAATTTAATTGCTGGTGCAGCCCTTGCAGGTCGTATACCTGCAACTCTTTCATGTGTTGCATGCCGACGCAGGCGGCACGGGCGCCCGCCAGGGTCGTGTAGTAGGTCACCCGGCTCTGGAGGGCGGCGTGGCGAATGGCGTAGGAGTCCTGGATGGCGCGCCGGTCTTCTTCCACCGTGTTGACGATCAGGCTGATTTCGCCGTTTTTGATCATGTCCACGATGTTGGGACGGCCCTCCGCCACTTTGTTCACGGTGATCACCGGAACCCCGGCCTGCTCCAGCACGGAAGCCGTGCCCCGGGTGGCGTAGAGGCTGAAACCGAGTTCCACCAGGTCCCGGGCCATATCCACCGACTTGAGCTTGTCGTCGCTCTTGAGGCTGATGAACACCTTGCCCCCCACCGGAAGCTTCACCCCCGCCGCTTTCTGGGATTTGACGAAGGCTTCGGCGAAGTTGATGCCCACCCCCATCACTTCCCCGGTGGACTTCATTTCCGGTCCCAGGATGGGGTCCACGCCGGGGAACTTGTTGAAGGGGAACACCGCTTCCTTCACCGAGTAGTAGGGCGGGATCACTTCCCTGGTCGCCCCCTGGGATTTGAGGCTCTCGCCGGCCATGCAGCGGGCGGCGATCTTGGCCAGGGAGTGGCCGGTGGCCTTGGACACGAAGGGCACGGTGCGGGAGGCCCGGGGGTTCACTTCCAGCACGTAGACGGTGCCGTTCTGGATGGCGAACTGCACGTTCATCAGGCCCACCACCTTCAGGGCCTTGGCCATGGCCACGGTCTGGCGGCGCAGCTCGTCCTGCATTTCCTTGGACAGGCTGAAGGGGGGCAGGGAACAGGCGGAGTCGCCGGAGTGCACGCCGGCCTGCTCGATGTGTTCCATGATGCCGCCGATCAGCACGTCCTCGCCGTCGCAGATGGCGTCCATGTCCACTTCGATGGCGTCGTTGAGGAAGCGGTCCAGCAGCACCGGGGATTCGTTGGACACCTTCACCGCCTCGCGCATGTAGCGCTGGAGGTCGGCTTCCTGGTGCACGATTTCCATCGCCCGGCCGCCCAGCACGTAGGAGGGGCGCACCACCAGGGGATAGCCGATTTCCACCGCGGCGTGCAGCGCCTCTTCCGGGCTGCGGGCGGTGCGGTTGGGCGGCTGCTTGAGGTTGATGCGGTGCAGCATCTGCTGGAAGCGCTCCCGGTCCTCCGCCTCGTCGATGGCGTCGGGGCTGGTGCCGATGATGGGCACGCCGTTGGCTTCCAGGTCACGGGCCAGCTTCAGGGGGGTCTGGCCGCCGTACTGGACGATGACCCCAAAGGGCTTCTCCACGTGGACGATTTCCAGCACGTCTTCCAGGGTCAGGGGCTCGAAGTACAGGCGGTCGGAGGTGTCGTAGTCGGTGGACACGGTCTCCGGGTTGCAGTTGACCATGATGGTCTCGTAGCCGGACTCGCGCATGGCCAGCGCGGCATGGACGCAGCAGTAGTCGAACTCGATGCCCTGGCCGATGCGGTTGGGGCCGCCCCCCAGGACCATGATCTTCTTGCGGTCGGTGGGTTCGGCCTCGCACTCCTCCTCGTAGGAGGAATACATGTAGGCGGTCTTGGTGGAGAACTCGGCGGCGCAGGTGTCCACCCGCTTGTATACCGGGCGGATGGCCATGGCGTGGCGCAGGGCGCGCACGGCGTGCTGGTCGGTTTCCAGGAGCTTGGCCAGGCGGCGGTCGGAGAAGCCGCGGCGCTTCAGGTCCCGCAGTTCGTCGGCGCCGATTTCGTCCAGGTTGCGGCCCTTGAGGCTCTGCTCCCGCTTCACCAGGTCTTCGATCTGGGCCAGGAACCAGGGGTCGATGAAGGTGTGGCGGAATACTTCTTCCTGGCTCATGCCGCAGCGGAAAGCGTCGGCCACGTACCACAGGCGCTCGGGGCCGGGGCTGCCGAGTTCGGTGGTGATCTTCTCCAGGTCGTCGGTCTTCTCGTCCAGGCCGTCGGCGCCGGTCTCCAGGCCCCGCAGGGCTTTCTGCATGGACTCCTGGAGGGTGCGGCCCATGGCCATCACCTCGCCCACGGACTTCATCTGGGTGGTGAGGCGGTCGTTGGCGGCGGGGAATTTCTCGAAGGCGAAGCGCGGAATCTTGGTCACCACGTAGTCGATGGACGGCTCGAAGGACGCCGGGGTGGCGCCGCCGGTGATGTCGTTCTGCAACTCGTCCAGGGTGTAGCCCACCGCCAGCTTGGCCGCCACCTTGGCGATGGGAAAACCGGTGGCCTTGGAGGCCAGGGCCGAGGAACGGGACACCCGGGGGTTCATCTCGATCAGCACCATGCGCCCGTCCTTGGGGTTGATGCCGAACTGGACGTTGGAGCCGCCGGTTTCCACGCCGATCTCCCGCAGCACCGCCAGGGAGGCGTTGCGCATGATCTGGTATTCCCGGTCGGTGAGGGTCTGGGCCGGGGCCACGGTAATCGAGTCGCCGGTGTGCACCCCCATGGGGTCCAGGTTCTCGATGGAGCAGATGATGATGCAGTTGTCCTTCTTGTCCCGCACCACCTCCATCTCATACTCTTTCCAGCCGATGAGGGACTCCTCGATCAGCAGCTCCCGGGTGGGGGAGGCTTCCAGGCCGCGCTCGCAGATTTCCACGAACTCCTGGATGTTGTAGGCGATGCCGCCGCCGCTGCCGCCCATGGTGAAGGACGGGCGGATGATGGTGGGGAAGCCGATCATGGCCTGGACCTGGAGGGCCTCTTCCATGCTGTGGGCGACGGAGGCGCGGGGGCAGGCGAGGCCGATCTTCTCCATCGCCTTCTTGAACTTTTCCCGGTCTTCGGCCTTGTCGATGGCTTCCCGGGTGGCGCCGATCATCTCGACCTGGTATTTCTCCAGCACCCCGTGGCGGGCCAGGTCCAGGGCGCAGTTCAGCGCCGTCTGGCCGCCCATGGTGGGCAGCACGGCGTCGGGCCGCTCCTTGGCGATGATCTTTTCCACCATCTGCCAGGTGATGGGCTCGATGTAGGTGACGTCGGCCATCTCCGGGTCGGTCATGATGGTGGCCGGGTTGGAGTTGACCAGGATGACCTTGTAGCCTTCCTCCCGCAGGGCCTTGCAGGCCTGGGCGCCGGAATAGTCGAACTCGCACGCCTGCCCGATGACGATGGGGCCGGCGCCGATGATGAGGATGCTTTTGATGTCAGTACGTTTTGGCATAAATCTTTTTCACCGCAGAGGACGCAGAGGACGCGGAGCAACGCAGAAGTATCCCTCTGCGTCCTCCGCACCCTCCGCGGTTCAAGGTTTTGCTTCTTCCATCAATTTAACGAAACGGTCGAACAAATACGCCACATCGTGGGGCCCCGGGCTCGCCTCGGGATGGCCCTGAAAGCTGAAGGCGGGCACATCGGTGCGGGCAATGCCCTGGTTGCTGCCGTCGAACAGGGACTGGTGGGTCACCCGCAGATTGGACGGCAGGGTATCGGGATCGACGGCGAAACCGTGGTTCTGGCTGGTGATCATCACCCGCCCGCTGTCCAGGTCTTTCACCGGATGGTTGGCGCCGTGGTGGCCGAACTTCATCTTGCGCGTCTTGGCGCCGGAAGCCAGGGCCAGCAACTGGTGGCCGAGGCAGATGCCGTAAATCGGGACCGCCTTGTCGAGGAACACGCGGATGGCATCAATGGCGTAGTCGCAGGGCTCCGGGTCGCCGGGGCCGTTGGACAGGAACACCCCGTCCGGATTCAGGGCCAGCACCTCGGCAGCCGGGGTCTGGGCGGGCACCACGGTGACGCGGCAGCCCCGGTGGGCGAGCATGCGCAGGATGTTGCGCTTGACGCCGAAGTCGTAGGCCACCACGTGGAAGGCGGGATTCTCCACCTGTTTGAAACCGTTACCCAGGGCCCATTCGCCCTCTTTCCACTCGTAGGCCTTGTCGCAGGACACCACCTTGGCCAGGTCCATGCCCGCCAGACCGGGGAAGCCCTTCGCCAGTTCCAGGGCTTTGGCCTCGTCGATCCCGCCGGCCATCAGGCAGCCGTTCTGGGCGCCCTTTTCCCGCAGCAGGCGGGTGAGGCGGCGGGTATCGAGGCCGGCGATGGCGACCACGTTGTGGCGCTTGAGGTAGTCGGCCAGTTCCTCCCCCTTGCGCCAGTTGCTGGACAAGAGGGGCAGGTCGCGAATGATCAGGCCGCTGGCGTAGGGCGCGCCGGCTTCCTCGTCTTCCGGGTTGACGCCGGTGTTGCCGATGTGGGGGTAGGTCAGGGTGACGATCTGACGGCAGTAGGAGGGATCGGTGAGGATTTCCTGGTAGCCGGTCATGGACGTATTGAACACCACTTCGCCGACCGTGTGGCCGTCCGCCCCGATGGAAACACCGCGAAACACTGTCCCATCTGCAAGCACGAGTACGGCAGGACGATGTTGCGGCACAGGACACTCCTTAGAACACTGATGCATTACCCCGCGGGGCAGATGCAATATTGACTAGCGGATACACAAAGCGGGGCAGGTTGTTCACCCGCCCCGCTCGTAAAATTTTTGAAATTTTAGCAAAAAACGATAGACCCTTCAACGTCGGTCATCTAGAGGACCGGGAAACAAGGCCAAAGTTCAGGTCCGCTCCTTCGGCAGACTCAGGACAGGCCCTTCGACCAAGCTCAGGAGAGCCCGAGCACGTCCTGCATGTCGTACAGGCCGGCCTTGCTCTCCGCCAGGAAGCGGGCGGCGCGCAGGGCGCCCTGGGCGAAGGTGGCGCGGCTGGAGGCCTTGTGGCTGATTTCCACCCGCTCGCCGATGCCGGCGAACAGCACCGTGTGGTCGCCCACGATGTCGCCGCCGCGGACGGTGGCGAAGCCGATGGTGGAGGGATTGCGCTCCCCGGTCACCCCTTCGCGGCCGTAGACGGCGCACTCGTCCAGGCTGCGGCCCAGGGTGTCGGCGATCACTTCGCCCATGCGCAGGGCGGTGCCGGAGGGGGAATCCACTTTGTGGCGGTGGTGGGCCTCGACGATCTCGATGTCGTAGCCTTCATTCAGCACCTGGGCCGCCTGCTGCAGCAGCTTGAGCACCAGGTTGACCCCCACGCTCATGTTGGGCGCGAAGACGATGCCGATGCTGCGGCTGGCATCCTGGATGGCAAGCTTCTGCTCAGGGGTGAAGCCGGTGGTGCCGATCACCAGGTTCACGCCGTGGTTGACGCAATGGCGCAGGTGCTCCAGGGTCCCCTCGGGACGGGTGAAGTCGATCAGGGCACTGCACCCCTGCAAGGCGGAGGGGATGTCGTCGGTGAGCGCCACGCCGCAGGAATTGCCGATCAACTCGCCGGCGTCCTTGCCGAGGAAGGGGCTGCCCGTGCGCTCCAAGGCGGCGGCGATGCGCATATCCCCCGACTGCGCCACCGCTTCCAGCAGTGCGCGCCCCATGCGGCCGGAACAGCCGGCGATCGCGATATTCAACATATTTACAATTCCTCAGATAACCTATCTTTTGGCTACGGCCTAACGTTAGNNTGCGCCGAAAGGTCGGCTTGTGACGTCAGTCACAAGCCGACCTTTTCTAACATTCTTCCAAAGAAGCCTTTTTCTTCCTGCTTCGGCGCCTCGGCCTGGGCAGGCTGCTCCGCTGCGGGGGCCGCCTCGCTCCCGGAGGGCTTGGCATCTTCCGGCTTGGGCACGGCAGGTTCCTCCAGCGGCTTGGGTACCGGATTCAGCTCTTCCTGGCTGCCCGCCACCACGTCGCCGGAGACCCGTTGGAGCAGATCGCCGTCGAACCATACGGTAATCTTGCGTTCCTCGGTGACTTGCCCCGCCTTCTGGTAGCGGTAGACGTAATCCCAGCGGTTGCCGTGGAAAATATCCACCAGCAGGGGCGAGCCCATGATGAAGCGCACCTGGGACTTGGTCATGCCTGGGCGCAGCTTGGCGATCATGTCCTGGGTCACCACGTTGCCCTGCTGGACGTCCAGCTTGTACGGCTTGAGGGAGTTGCCCATGGAGCAGGCGGCGAGGAAAACCGCCGCCGTGGCGATCAGGATTCTTTTCATGCCGGTCCCCTGGTAAGTGGAGCCCGCTCTTTGGGGGCCCCGTTATTTGCCAATTGATAAAACAAGTCGGCATAATGATACCCGAACTCCATCCCGTCGGGCATTCCCATGAGCGACCCCGCAGACCTGAAAAGCGCCGGCCTGAAAGCCACCCTGCCGCGCCTGAAAATCCTCAACCTGTTCGAGAGCAGCGCCGACCGCCACCTGACGGCGGAGGAAGTGTACCGCCTCCTGATCGCGGAAGGGGAGGATGTAGGCCTGGCCACCGTCTATCGGGTACTGACCCAATTCGAGAACGCCGGCATCCTGGTGCGCCACCATTTCGAGGGCGGCAAAGCCATATTCGAACTCAACAAGGGCCACCACCACGACCATATCGTGTGCCTGCAATGCGGCAAAGTGGAGGAGTTCTGCGACCCGGAGATCGAAAAGCGCCAGCAGAAGATCGCCAAGGAACACGGCTTCACCATCCACGAGCACTCCCTCTACATCTACGCCGATTGCGCCAAGCCCAACTGCCCCAACAGATCCTGAGCCGCGGAACGTTCAATCCCGACTACACTTTTCATTGAAGGCCCGGGTCCGCCGCAGCGGGACCTGAAACCGCAACGGAGCAGGGAGCGATGAAAAATAAGCCGCTGCACTTGCTGCTGATCGAGAACGACCCGGATGACGAACGCCAGATCCGTAACGCCTTGCTGAGCAAGGGTAAGGCCCGGGTGAAACTGGAAACCGCGTCATCCCTGGATGCCGGATTCGCCATACTGGACGGGGGCAGGGTGGATCTGGTTTTGCTCGACCCATCGCTTCCCGGTTGCGAGGGGCTGGCGGCGGTTTCGCGAACCCGGTCCCGCGCCCCGGAAACCCCCATCGTGGTGCTCTGCGGGCTCGACGACGAAGCCCTGGCGGTCCAGGTGGTGAGGGAAGGCGCCCAGGATTGCCTGGTGAAGGGAAAGACCGACGGCAACCTGCTGATCCGCTCCATCCGTTACGCCATCGAGCGCCACCGAATGCAGTCGGCCCTGCGCATCCTGTCCCTGGCGGACGAATTGACCGGCCTCTACAATCGCCGCGGCTTCCTGACCCTGGCGGAGCACCAAATCAGGCTGGCCCAACGAAAAAAAAACAATGGTTTCTACCTCATTTTCGCCGACCTGGACGGCATGAAGGCCATCAACGACACCTACGGCCACCCACAAGGAGACCGGGCGCTGGTGGAAACCGCCCACATCCTGAACGACACGTTCCGCGATTCGGACATTGTTGCCCGCATGGGGGGCGACGAGTTCGCCATCGTCACCATCGACTCCGACCACAATAGCGCCGAAGCCATCGCCAACCGCCTGCAACGCCGCATCGACGCCTTCAACGCCAGCGGCCAGGCCCCCTTTCACCTTTCCGTCAGCTGCGGCGTGGTGCACTACGACCCCCGGGAACCCCGTCCCATCCACGAGCTACTGGAGGAAGCGGACAAGCGAATGTATGCCCAGAAACGGGAAAAGAAGCGCTGCCGGAAGTAAGCGTTAGCGCAAGAACATCGTCAGCAGCGCATTCAAGGAACGGGTGCCGAAGACCGTATCCAGGACGGCCACTGTGAGAAGAAATACCCCCGCCGCTCCCAGCACAAGGAAGAGAACCTGGTAGGTAGCGCGGTGTCGGGCAGGCGATCTTTCCAGATGAAGAACGGCATCCCGCTCTTCCAGTTCCACCGCCTCGCGATAGACAGTACAGGTAGGACCGCAGTAAACCTTGGCGGGCACCGCCTCATCCTTCCCCTGCTGCTCATCCGTCCCCGGCGGGTCATCCTTCCGCCTCCGATCCAACAGGGTGGCGATGCGATCCGCGGAAAGGTGAATCGCACTGGCCTGAAACAGGGACTTCAGCCATTTCTTGGCGCCGATGGGGGCGTCCGCCTCGACCTCATAGCTAGGGGTGGCAACAGGGGCCTTCTGAGGCGCCGCACTCCTCCGGCGCGGCTTGCCGCTGTAATAGCGCCCGCTCCCCGGATTCGTTCGGGGGACTGGGCCAATGCCTAGGGTAGCCATGGTCGCCTCCGCTGCAAGTTAATGTCTTGATTGTAGTATCGGGCAATAATGACAAATGCTTTAGCGCCCACGGCCAGCTCGGCACCCCAGGGGAGGCCGAAACCCCGGTGTTTGATTTTTCCGGATTCCACGCCCATAAATAAGGAACATCGACATGAGCAAGATCGCCTAAGGAGCTCCCCATGACACCACGACGCCTTCTGTTGCTGTTGCTTCTCCTCCCCGCCGCCGCCCTGGCGCAGGTTGAGACTTACGCCATCGACCATGAACACAGTTTCGCCAACTGGGCCATCCGCCACACGGTTTCCAAAACCAGCGGCACTTTCTCCGATGTCACGGGAACCGTCCGGGTGGACCGGGCCGATTTAGCGAACTCCTCGGTGGACGCCACCATCAAGGTACTGTCCCTCAACTCCAGCCACCGTGCACGGGATGTCCACGTCCTGAGCGCCGAATTTCTGGATTTCCTCAAATAC
The DNA here is from genome assembly GCA_002347615.1 of Gallionellaceae bacterium UBA2239. Taxonomy (GTDB): domain Bacteria; phylum Pseudomonadota; class Gammaproteobacteria; order Burkholderiales; family UBA9220; genus UBA2239. The sequence goes on from DDYH01000004.1 coordinate 56,973, forward strand.
CCCGAAATGCGCTTCGTCAGCACCGCAGTAAAGGCCACCGGCCCTGGTGCCGGCGTGGTCTACGGCAAGCTCACCCTTCACGGCACCACCCGGGAAATCCAGTTTCCCTTCAAGGTCCTGGGTTTCGGACCGGACACCACCCCCATGGGCGCCGGCAAGGTGCGCATCGGCTTCGAGGGGCGCGCCACCCTGAAACGCAGCGACTACGGAATCAGTTGGGGACTGGGCTTTCCCGGTGGCGGCCCGCTGGGCGATGAAATGGAAATTACCCTGCTAATCGAGGGCGTGCGCCCAGCGAACGGGAAATAGGGAGACACGGACGGGAATACGGAGGAACTCCCGTTTCCCGGTGAAGGCTACTCGGACAGCATGTCCTGGACGTACCGATCGACGGAGCCCTGGATTTGCTGCTCCGCTTCGTCGTCGGGGACCGCAGGCGCCATGGCCGATTTTCTGCGGTTGAAATGGGGCACCGTGGCCGAGGCGGCTTGCCGCATTTCCATCAGCTTGGTCTTGAGATGTTCCGGCATGGCACACCCCTGCACCTGCACGCCAAACCGCAGGCTTTCCAGCATGAGCTGTTCGCGGAAACGACTGGTTCCGGTCAACTCCACCGACGGCCACTTCTTGAAGCCAATCAGCTTGCCCATAACGGCGATTTCCCGGTCAGTCCCGCTCTCCGCCACCAGGCAATCGCCGAAATCCTGGATCATGCCGCCGCGAATCTTGATATTGAGGCAGTTGTCCGCCGGATGGAAGTTAAGGTACAGCACCTCGTTTTTCAGCAGGCGGGAAATGGCCCGCTTGTAGCGCTCGTCCTGTAGACCACCGTGAGGTTTCTGGCGCAAGGCCTCTTCCTCGCTCCCCCACGGCGCCCGCATCCAGGCGCAATTCTGGGTTCCCGAAACGTATTTCGGCACTCCCGCCAATTTTGCCCCCCCGCCGTTTTCGACGCGGCCCACCGCCAATCCGTTTGCACCCACATCAACCTCCATAAATTTTCTTTTATTATCATCATCAAGTAGAAACAAATAAATCCAGTTTGTCAAGTTATAGCGGTAACTGACGTGGGGATTTACCGGCGATGCCTGCAATGAGGGAACAGGGATAGGACGGGACGTCCGGCTAAACGCCGGTTTTCACCCAGATATGGACGTTCTTGTGGGAGGGGTACTCAATCTGACGCAGGTCGCCCCGGGCGACCAGGTCTTCGTAGCCGCAGATCTGGTTGCGGCCCGCGTTCTTGGCGTAATAGAGCGCCCGGTCCGCCCGATCGATCACTTCACTGGGCAGCGCACCAAACTGGATTTCAGTGAAGCCGGCACTCACCGTGATGCGAATGCCCTGGGGAAAAGGATACGCTTCCACCGCCAGCCGGAAACGCTCCAGGGCCTGAAAGGCACTTTCCCGGCTCACGCCCTCCAGAACCACGATGAACTCCTCGCCACCGTAGCGGAACAGGCGGTCTTCGTAACGAAAGGTTTCCCGCATCAACCGGGCGAACAATACCAGCACTTCGTCGCCGATGAGATGGCCGTGCTCATCGTTGACCCGCTTGAAGTAATCGACGTCGAGCATTCCCAGCCAATAGCCGTGCTCCTTGTCCTTCCGCCTCTGGTGGTAGGCCCGGCCCGGATGGATGAGGCGTGCCACCACTTCGCCGAAGTATTGGCGGTTGTAGAGCCCCGTTAGGGCATCCCGCTCGATACGGTCATGGAGCAACTGGAAATTGCGGTAGATGGCGAGAAGCTTGCGCAATTCCCGGTGCGCCGCCGGCAGGTAGCGCCGCACCCGGAAGACCAGCAGGGCGCCGTTGCCGTCATGGCCCTGGACCGGATGAACCACCGTCAACCGCCCCTCCACGGTTCCCCGGACGGTTTTTCGGGTACGGAAGGCCCGCAGCAGCAGCTTCATCTCCTGGGGGACGATCTGCCGCTCCGGATTGAGAAAATCCTGCACCATCGGCGCCTGCCCACCCTCAGTCGCTGCCGTCACCTCGTAATAGGAAACTTGCCGCGACCCAACCAATCCCGAAGCAATCCTCACCAGCGCCGCCACCATCTCGAAATGGCCCCGCTGAGCGGTCAGCCGATCCACCGCGCCGAGAGTCACTTTCCCTGCCATCGCCCGCCTTTCCTTGCCGAATAGAAGTGGCTCCACCCGTTTGAACAGCAGCCCGAGTTTTTAACCCCGATTATCCATTAGAACGCGAGAGGTGGCGAGGTGATTGCGAGACAGTTTCGTTGCTTGCGAGGAGTCCCGGGGGGTTCCATGGACGACGAACAAGGGGCGAAAACGAAGTTCAGCGCAGGCTTCCTATCCGCCGCAGGCGAATGGCACGCCGGAACTGAAATGGCCGCGCCGCCAGCGCTCCCGTAGGCGCGAAGCGCCGCCTAATGGATAATCTGGGTTCATTGCTAATCAGGATCAATTTTTACGCGGAACCCGCCCTCGTTTTCCGGGGAGATGACATGCACCGCGCAGGCGATGCAGGGGTCGAAGCTGTGGATGGTGCGCAGGATTTCGATCGGCTGCTGGGCGTCGTGCAAACGGTGGGCTTTGAGGGCGGCCTCGTAGGCGCCCTCCTGGCCTTTGGGGTCCCGGGGGCCGGCGTTCCAGGTGCTGGGGACCACGGCCTGGTAGTTGGCGATCTTGCCGTCGCGGATGACGATCCAGTGGCCCAGGGCGCCCCGGGGGGCTTCCATGATGCCGACGCCTTTGGCCTCCTTGGGCCAGGCGGAGGGTTCCCACAGGTCTTGATTGAAGGTTTTCACGTCGCCGGCGCGGATGTTGGCGATGAGGGTGTCGTACCAGCCGGCCATGGCATCGACGATGACCTTGGATTCCAGCGCCCGGGCGGCGGTGCGGCCGAGGGTGGAATAGAGGGCGGCCACCGGAACATCCAGGGTCTTGAGGGTATGGCCCACCAGTTCCTTGGTCTGGGCGTGGCCTTTGGCGTACATCATCAGTACCCGGGCCAGGGGTCCCACTTCCACCGCCTGCCCTTTCCAGCGGGGGGACTTGAGCCAGGAATAGCCCTGGTCCACCTCCAGTTGCTGGTAGGGGGGCTTGGGGCCGGTGTAATGGAGGGCGGTTTCGCCGTCGTAGGGGTGCAGGCCCTTGTCCTTGCCGCCGCCGTAGTCGTACCAGGAATGGGCCACGAACTCCTGGATCTGGTCCGGGGCGTTGAGGTCCAGTTCGTGGATGGTGGAAAGGTCCCGGTTGAGAATCACGCCCCGGGGCACCATGAAACTGGAGACGTCGCCGAAGCCCTTTTCCGGGAAGTCGCCGTAGGTCATGAAGTTGCCCAGCCCCTCCCCCTGGCCGCCCCAGTCCTTGTAGAAACCGGCGATGGCCAGCACGTCGGGGATGTACACCTGGTCGACGAAATCCCGCATCTGGACGATGACGTTCTTCACCTGCTGCAAGCCCTCCAGGTCCACCGCCGTCGCGCCGCCCCCGCCCCGGTGGCGCGGCCCCTTGCCCTGGCCGGGATGGCCGGGCTCGGCGCTGATGGCGCAGGGAACGCCCCCCACCACGAAGTTGGGGTGGGGGTTCTTGCCGCCGAAAATGGCGTGGAGCTTCACCACTTCCCGCTGCCACTCCAGGGCTTCCAGATAGTGGGCCACCGCCATCAGGTTGGCTTCCGGCGGCAGCTTGTAGGCGGGGTGTCCCCAGTAGCCGTTGGCGAAAATTCCCAACTGGCCCGATTCGACGAAAGTCTTGAGGCGCTTCTGGGTGTCGGCGAAATAGCCCGGTGACGATTTGGAATAGTTGCTGATGGCCTGGGCCAGTTCGGAGGTCTTCTTCGGGTCGGCCTTGAGGGCCGAAACCACGTCCACCCAGTCCAGGGCGTGGAGGTGGTAGAAGTGCATCACGTGGTCGTGGACGTACTGGGCCGCCGCCATCAGGTTGCGGATGATCTGGGCGTTGGGGGGGATGGGGTATTTCAGCGCGTCCTCCACCGCCCGCACCGACGCCAGGCCGTGGACCAGGGTGCACACGCCGCAGATGCGCTGGGCGAAGGCCCAGGCGTCCCGGGGGTCCCGGCCCTTGAGGATGATCTCCAGCCCCCGCACCATGGTGCCCGAGCTGTAGGCCTGGGTGATGGTGCCGTCCGGCGCGGTTTCCGCTTCGATGCGCAGATGGCCTTCGATGCGGGTGATGGGGTCGACGACGACGCGTTGGTTCATGCCGGCTTATCCTCTTTCAGGTATTCGGCCACCAATTCGGTGATGCCGATCATCTTGGTGTCCATGTGATAGTGCTCCAGGCCTTCCTCCAGCACGTTGCGGCAGTTGGCGCAGGCGGTGACCATCAGCCCGACGCCGGTGCCCTCGATCTGGCGCTTCTTGACCTGGAACGACTTGAAGCGCAGTTCCTCGGCCCGGTGGTTGGCGGACACCCCGCCCCCGCCCCCGCAGCACCAGTTGTAGGAGCCGCAGTCCTCCATCTCGCGGAAGTCGGACGCCACCATGTTGAGCAGGTTGCGGGGCTCGGCCACCACCCCGCCCCGGCGCACGATCTGGCACGGGTCGTGGAGAGTGAGGGGCTCGTCGGTCTTGCCCTCGGTCTTGAGCCGGCCCGCTTTATGCAACTGGTCCAGCAGTTCCAGCACGTGCACCACCCCGAACTTGTAGGGCCGGCCGATCAGGTTGGGGCCGTCCCAGCGCAGGGCGGTATAGGCGTGGCCGCATTCCGGGCTGATGACGTATTTCACCCCCAGCTTCTCCGCCGCGTCCACGATGCGCATCACGATCTGCCGGGCGATGTCCGACACGCCGATCTGGATGCCGCTGTTGGTGGCCTCGAAGGCTTCCGACGACACCGTCCAGGAAACCCCCGCCTGCTTGAAGATGCGGGCAAGGGAACCGAGGAATTCCGGGTAGCCCATGATCTCCATGGAGGACATGATGACCAGGTAATCGGCCCCGGCCTGGTCCACCGGAATCTCGATGCCGGTTTCCTCCGACTGGTCCCGCACCTGGGCGAGGAAGGTCTTGGGCAGAATGCCCATGGGGCTGCCCTGCTCGATGGTCTTCCTGGTGGCCTCGATCACCCCCGCCGGGGCGTGGCCGGAGGCCGCCATGCCCTCGCGCATCTTGCGCACCATGTAGGTGATGTCGTTCCCCACCGGGCACATCACCGTGCAGCGGCCGCACAGGGTGCAACTGTCGTAAACAAGGGGGCTCCACTCCTCCAGCTCGGCATCGGTCACCGGCTGGGACAACCCCACCATGGACGCCAGCTTGCCGAGGAGGGTGTATTCCTGCTTCCAGATTTTCTTCAACGGTTCCAGCTTGTAGATCGGCGTGTATTTGGGATCGCCGGTCTCGGTGTGGAACAGGCAGGCGTCGGCGCACAGGCCGCAGTGGACGCAGCTGTTGAAGAAACTGGCGATGGGGGCATCCATCACCTCGCGGAAGGCGTTCACGCCCTTTTCGAGAGTCGCACTCATAGCCGCGCTCCTTTGTGTCCCAGCATGTCCCCGTTATACCAGCGGGAGACGAAGATCGTCCCCACGTGGACCAGCTTGGTGAAGGGCAGGAACACCAGCAGCAGCTCCACGCTCAGGATGTGCACCGCCAGCATCAGGGTGTAGGGCAGCAGCAGGTGGTGAAAGGCCATGTAGCCGGTGAGCAGGGGCAACAGGGTCAAGGTCCAGGCCAAGTAGTCGTCGAAGTTGGACAGGAAGCGCTTCACCGGGTGGTACAGGCGGTAGCCCAGGGTCATCAGCAGGCCGATGATGGCCGCCAGGGCCATGGCATCCACCAGGGGGGTGGGCAGGGCCGGCCAGCCGAAGCCTGCGGTTTCCCGGAACAGCCGGATGTGGGGCGCGAAGAACAGCAGGGCGACGAAAAACCCGATGTGGAAAATGTAGCCGAGAACGACGGTGGGATAAGTCCGCTTCGCCATCGACGGGTGCGGGAAGGAGCGGCTGACGATGGTTTTCCAGCCGGCCCAGGCCTTGCCGGGACGTGGCGTGGACAGGTCCGGCTTGCGCCCGAGGCTGTAGATTTCGAAGAAGCGCAGCACCATGCCGGCGACGAAAACACCTAAGGCAAGCTGCAAACCCGTGCCCCGGGCCCAGATCAGGAGGTCCATGTGGCTCATTTATTTCTCCAGGTCTTTCACCGTTACCGTCTGGTGGGCGGCCTTGGCTTTGGCCTTGGCGGAGCGGTTATGAAAGGTGATGGCCACCCCGGCGGCTGCCCCCGCGGCGGCAGCCGCCGCGGCCGCCTTGCCCAGGGGAGAGATGGGCGCCGACAGGGCCTTGTAGAAGCTGCCCGCGTCCCAGAAATTGGGCTCCGAGCAGCCCAGGCAACCGTGGCCGGACTCGATGGGGAAGCTGGTGCCGCCGTTCCACTTGGTGGTGGCGCAGGCGTTGTAGGTGGTAGGCCCCTTGCAGCCCAGCTCGAACAGGCACCAGCCCGCCCGGGCCCCCTCGTCGTCGAAGGTTTTGGCGAACTTGCCCTGGTCGTAGAAGGGGCGGCGGTAGCAGCGGTCGTGGATGGTCTCGCCGTAGATCGACTTGGGCCGCCCCAGGCCGTCCAGCTCCGGCAGGCCGCCGAACATCAGGTAGTGGGCCACCACCCCGGTGATGGCCAGGGGAATCGGCGGGCAGCCCGGCACGTTGATGATGGGCTTGTCCTTGATGATCGCCGACACCGGCACCGCGCCGGTGGGGTTGGGGTCGGCGTAGGGAATGCCGCCGTAGGCCGCGCAGGTGCCGATGGAAATGATCGCCGCCGCGCCCTTGGCCGTCTCCTGGAGCAGGTCCAGGTTGGTGCGGCCGGCGATGGTGGAGTAGGCGCCCCCTTCCCCCAGGGGGATCGAGCCGTCCACCAACACCAGGTAGTTGCCGAAATTGGCCTTCATCGCGGCTTCCCGTGCGTGCTCCGCCGCCTCGCCGGACGCCGCCTGCAGGGTGTGATGGTAGTCCAGGGAAATGAAGTCGAACAGCAGGCTTTCCAGGGAGGGGGAATGGGAGCGGGTGAGGGATTCGGTGCAGCCGGTGCATTCCTGGAAGGAGAGCCAGATCACCGACGGGCGCGTCACCTTGCCCAGCTTCTCCGCCATTTCGGCCGCCATGGACGGCGACATCCCCATCAGGGAGGCGGTGGCGGCACAGAACTTGAGGAAGGAACGGCGGCTGATGCCCTGGCGGCGCAGATGCGCGGCAAGGGTCGGTTCGTCGTGCATGGGGGGCTCCGTAGCGGCTTGTTTTTTCCCAAGCATAGCCGACTGAGAGCGAAACTCAAGCCAAGGCCGATAAAGTATTTACCTACTTCTTTCGGGAGGCTGCCATCCGTTGCGCCAAACTTCCACCGGCAGCACGACGGGCGCTTCGCCGTTGCGGTAGAACCAGGAATCCACCGCGTACAGCCGCCCGCTCTGGGTGTCGCGAACCACGGCGGAGGTGTGGGGATAGCCGAACAGGAACCAGCCCCGGGTCTGCCGGTCCTCCACCGTGTGCCAGCGCAGCAAACCGGCGGCGGCGAACATCTTGAGGTAACTGGTGGTGTTGGTGGACTCGTCGATGCAGTCCATCCAGTTTTCCCCCGCCACGCCCGCATCATTGCGGCTCAGGTCGTGAGCGGTATCGGTCAGCGCGCCGACGAACTGCTCCATCAGGGCCACCGCCTGGGCGATCCGGCGGCGCTCCGTTTCCGGCTCCAGGGCGGGAGGCGAAAAAACGGCCCGGATCTGCTGCCACTGGAGGAGATTCACCCCCGTGACCGCCAATTCCTGGCAGGAGCCGTTGTAGCAGACGGAAAAACGCTCGTAGCGCGGATCGAGGATGACATCCTCGCGATTGAAAACGTCGGCCGCCCCCGGCGGGGAAAAGGCCGCCAGGGCGGCCAGGAGGGCTAGGCGCCTAATGCTTGCCGGTGCTGCCAAAGCCACCCTCGCCGCGATGGCTCTCGGGGAACTCCTCCACCAGGTTGAAGCCCACCTGGACCACCGGCACCACCACCAGTTGGGCGATGCGCTCCATGGGGTTGAGCATGAACGTGGTCTTGCCCCGGTTCCACACCGAAACGAAAATCTGGCCCTGGTAGTCGGAGTCGATCAGCCCCACCAGGTTGCCCAGCACGATGCCGTGCTTATGGCCCAGGCCCGAGCGGGGCAGGATCATGGCCGCCAGGCCCGGATCGTCCAGGTGGATGGCGATGCCGGTGGGCACCAGCTCGGTCTCGCCGGGGGCGAGGGTGATGACGTGTTCGATGCAAGCCCGCAGGTCCAGGCCGGCGGAACCGGGGGTGGCGTAGGCGGGAAGGCTGTGCTTCACCCGCTGGTCGAGAATCTTGATGTCGATGGTAGCCATGGGCCTCCCTTCAATTTTTCCGGATGAATCAGTTTAACCCCAAAAAACCCGTGAACCGCCCCCCCCAACCGGAAGCCGTAGCGCAGGCGACCACGCCTGCGCTACGGCCGCAGCGCCTGCCGGTACTCCTGGCGGAAATGGCGGAAGGAGCTGTCCAGCAACTGCACCACCCCGTTCACCAGATGGCAGCGCCCACTGCCGGGGAGCATAGCGCAAAGTGTCTCCAGGGTCGCCATGTCCGCCTCCGTCCCCTGGCCGGTGTCGATACGGTCCAGGAGGCGGCTGATGGTGGCGGTGCCGGTCTTGCAGGAGGGGCACTGGCCGCAGGACGAATGGGCGAAGAAGCGCACGTACTCGGCCACCCGCTTGACGATGCCGGTGCCTTCCGACACCACGATCATGGCCCCGGTGCCGAGGGCGGCGCCCCGTTCCTTCAAGGAATCGAAGTCCAGGGCCACGTCCAGGTCCGCCGGCGTCAGCAGGGTGTTGGACGGCCCGCCGGTGAACACCGCCTTGATCGGCTTGCCGGAAAGCAGCCCGCCGCCATGGACGAATATCAGGTCCCGCAGGGTGGTGCCCATGGGCAGTTCGTACACCCCGGGGTGCAGCACGTCGCCGCTGAGGGAATAGAGCTTGGTGCCGCCGGCCTTGCCGACGCCCTGGGCGCGGAACCACGCCGCCCCGTGGCGCACCAGGGCGGGGAGGTTGGCCAGGGTTTCCACGTTGTTGACCAGGGTGGGGCAGCCGTGGACGCCGCACTGGGCCGGATAGGGGGGCTTGCCCCGGGGGAAGGGGAACTTCCCTTCTATCCATTCCAGGGCGGCGGTTTCCTCGCCGCCGATGTAGTGGCCGGAGCTGGGCACCAGTTCCAGGACCACCGGACGCCCCAGGGCGTCACCCACCCATTGCTGCCTTTCGGAACCCTGCCACTGGGCCAGGGCCAGCTCCAGTGCCGCCAGGGAACGCTTCAGGTCCGGGTTGACGTAGAACGCCACCCGGTTGGCGCCAACGGCCAAGGCCGCCAGCAGCGCCCCCTCGATCACCTGGTGGGGGGTTTCTTCCAGCAGCAGGCGGTCCTTGTAGGTGCCGGGCTCATCCTCGTTGCCGTTGCACACCAGGTACTTGTCGGTGCCGGCAGGGGCCTGGGCCACCGCCTCCCACTTGCGCCATACCGGGAAACCGCTGCCCCCCAGGCCGCGCAAATCGGCCTCCTTCACCAACTCCAGGACGGCGGCCGGATTCTTCACCGCCAGAGCCAGGGCTTCGCCGCCCCCCGCCTCGCGCCAGCGTTTCAGGCTGTCCCCCACCCGCTGCCGGGGGTGCAGCAGGTTGGTGTTCAGGCTTTCAGTCATATGCAACTCACGCAGTGAGACTTCGTCCCCCTTTCCCGTTCCGCTGTGGTCGCCGCGAAGCGGCGGACACCCAGGGAGAACCCCCCTTGCGGGGGCAGGGAGAGGGCAGGGGTGAGGGAAATATTCGCAGCGAATGGCTGATTCATGGCTTGGCGCGATTCGCCGTGAACGTCAGGTCCTTCCCCGGCGCCGTGTAGGCGGGCAGCATCAGGGGGGCGCGCCGCGCCAGGGGCAGCCCGGCCAGGGCCAGGGCGCGGCGGGCGCGGTTGACGTGCTCCAGGGTGATTTTCTTCGGCCCCCGGTCATGGCCGGAAAGGGCGGCGGCAGCGCCGGCCCGGCGGCCGAAACCGATGATTTCCAGCAGGGCGTTGCCCATGATGCGGTTGCGGCCATGGATGCCGCCGGCCACTTCCCCCGCCGCGTACAGGCCGGGGACGGTGGTGGCGCCGTCGACGTCGATCACCGCGCCGCCATTCTGGTAATGCAAGGTGGGATAGACCAGGATCGGTTCCTTCCTCGGGTCGATGCCGGCGATGCGGGTGCGGGCCAGCAGCTTGGGGAACTGCCGCTCCAGCAGGCCGGGCTGGCTGCGTTCCAGGCCGGCGGTGTCGAGCCACACGCCGACGCCGCCGGAGCTCGGGTGGATGCCCCGGCCTTCGCGGCATTCGCGGATGATGGCGGCGCTGACGATGTCCCGGGGCTGCAGTTCGTCGATAAAGCGCTTGCCCTGGGCGTTCAGCAGCAGGGCCCCGGCGGCCCGGATGCCTTCGGTGACCAGCTTGCCGGACAGCAGCGGCGGGTTGACCAGCCCGGTGGGGTGGTACTGGAAGGAATCCAGCTCGGACAGCTTCGCCCCCAGGCGGTAGGCCAGCACCAGCCCGTCGCCGGTGGCGCCGAGATGGTTGGAGGTGGGAAAGCCGTTCAGATGCAGCCGGCCCAGGCCGCCGGTGGCGAGGATCACCGAGCGGGTGCGCACGATGCGCAGGCTCTGGTCGGTGCGGCAGGCCAGGACCGCGCCGACGCACTTCTGGCCGCTTTCGTTGGACAGCAGCTCCACGGCGGAATGCTGCTCCCACACCTCGATGCCCCGGTGCTGGATCACGGATTCCCGCAGCACCCGCATCATCTCCAGGCCGGTATAGTCGCGGCAGTGCACCACCCGGGGGGCGCTGGTGCCGCCGGCGGGGCGGGTATGGAGATCCCCGGTGGAAGTCTGGTCGAACTGCATCCCCTGGCGGATCAGCCAGCGGATCACGTCCGGGCCGTCCCCCACCAGGGCCGCCACCAGGGCGGGATCGCCGGCGTGGTGTCCGGCCCGCAGGGTGTCCTGCATGTGCTTCTGGGCGCTGTCGCCGGGCTCGATGGCGGCCTGGATGCCGCCCTCGGCCATCACCGTGTTGCTGTCGCCCAGGCGCAGCTTGGTGGCCAGCAGCACCCGGGCCCCCTTCTCGGCGGCGGCCAGGGCGGCGGCACAGCCCGCGCCGCCGCCGCCGATCACCAGCACGTCGGTGTCGGCCACCGGCACCCCGGCCAGGTCCACCTCGTCGATGCAGGCCTCCGCCTGGAGCAGTTCCGCCAGTTCCCGCTGGCACTGCTCCCCGGCGTTGGGACCCACCGCCAGGGTGGTCATGCTGCCCGGGAGATAGTCCGGGTGGTACGCCGAAAGCAGACGGTCCGGGTCCATGGGTTCCGGCAGCGGGCCCGGATCGGCGCCGGCGCGGTAGGCGGCCAGGGCCTCCTGGTAGGACAGGCTGCAGGTCATGGCTTCTCCTTCCCGCCGCCGGGCGGGTCCTGGCGGATTTCCTCCAAGCGGTGGATCAGGTTGGGCGGACGCAGGTGGAAGAAGGCCGTGATGCGGCGGCAGAACAGCCCCACGTGGGCGGGAGCGATCTGCTCCGGGCAGGCGGTGTCGCACAGCTCGCACATCACGCACTCGAAAAAGGCTTCCCCGGCTTCGCGGAAATGACCGGCCACCGCCAGGGCCACCCCCTCCTCCACCACGATGCCCTTGGGACAGGAACTCACGCAGCCGTGGCAGTGGCGGCAACGGGCGGCTTCGGGGAAGATTTCCTGGAACCGGGCCTGGATGTCCCAGCCGTCGCTGAGTTCGGCCAGTTCGTACTGGTGGCGGGGAGCCGCCGGGGGCGGCAGGAACAGCACCTCGATGCCCGGCTCCACCAGGGTTTCGCAGGCCAGGGCGACGCCCACCTCCTTGCCCCGCCGCAGCAGGATGCGGCAGGAACCGCACACGCCTTCCAGGCAGCCCACCCCGGTGACCCGGGGCACGCCGTTGGCCCAGGCCGCCTCCACCACGGTCATGTGCGCTTCGGCGCGAACCGCCATGCCATTGATGGTCAACTCCACGGCCGGGCCGCTGGGAGTGGTCTCCGTCATGGGCGGGCGAGGTCGATGATCTTGCGCAGGTCGTAGTCCGGGCTGCCGCCGGCCTGCTTCACCAGTTCCGCCATGTATTCGTCCAGGGTCGGGCGCTCCTGGCGGAACAGCAGGCCCACCGGAATGCGGCCTTCCTGATGGGCCACGTTCACCGCGTGCATGGCGGCGTCGATGTCGCTCACGTCGTGGCCTTCCGGCAGCTCCTCGGCGGCACCCTTGAAGTACTTCGCGTCGTCGATCTGGTTGAAGCTGGGGCAGTGGCTCATCACGTTGATGAAGGCGAAGCCCTTGTGCTCCATGCCCTCCTTGATGAGGCGGGCGGTCATTTTCACGTCGGTGGCCAGGGACTGGGCCACGTAGCTCGCCCCGTAGGTGAGCATGTACAGCACCGGGTCCATGGGCTCCTCCACGCCGCCGTAGGGGGTGGTGTAGGCCTTCATCTTGCGCTGGGAAGTGGGGGACACCTGGCCCTTGGTCAGGCCGTAGATGCGGTTGTCCATCAGCACGTAGGTCATGTTGATGTTCTTGCGCGCCAGGTGGGGCATGTGGCCGCCGCCGATGGAAAAGCCGTCGCCGTCGCCGCCGTTGACCAGGATCGCCAGGTCGGGGCGTGCCAGCTGGGTGCCCGTGGCCACCGCGCCTGCACGGCCGTGCAGGGTGTGCATCTTGTAGGAGCGGACGAAGTAGGGCAGGCGGGAGGAACAGCCGATGCCGGAAATGTTCACCAGGTAGTTGGGGTCCACCCCCAAGTCGGCCAGGGCGCGGTAGACGGCGGTGAGCACGCCGTGGTCGCCGCAGCCCGGGCACCAGAAGGGCTTGGTGTCGGTCTTGTAGTCCTTGGGCAGGAGTTCAACCTTGTGCAAGTGGGTCTGGGCCATGTTCATGGCAGCATCTCCTTGGCTTTGCCGACGATCATGGCGGGCGTGAAGGGCAGCCCGCCGCAAATGGTGTAGGACTCGGGACGCAGGCTCGTCTCCGACCGGATGAAGTGGGCCAGCTGGCCGGTGAAGTTCACCTCCGGCAGCATGAGCTTGCGGCAGGTGGCGCCGAAGGCCTCGTACTGCTCCGCCGGCATGGGCCACAGCAGCTTGGGATAGAAGCCCTTCACCGAAACGCCCTCGGCCCGCAGGCGGGCAATGGCTTCCCGCACCACGCCGATGGTGCTGCCCCAGGCGATGATGCCCAGGTCGGCCTCGCCCTCGCCGTCCGTTTCCACCGGGGCGAAGTCCTTCACCACCCCGTCCAGCTTGCGGAAGCGCTTGGCCTGCATCGCCTCGTGGTTGGCGGCAGTGTAGTTGGGCTCGCCGTCCTGGTCGTGCTCCAGGCCGGTGGCGATGTGCATGCCGCCGGGGGTTCCGGGGTCCGCCATGGGGGAGATGTAGTCGTCGGTGATGGCGTAACGCCGGTACTCCCCTTTGCCGTCCCAGCGCTTGCGGGACACCACCCGGTAGCTGGCGGGATCGGGATAGGGCAGGGTCTGGGTGGAGAAGGCCAGGGAGCCGTCGGACAGCAGCAGCACCGGGCACTGGTATTTCTCCGCCAGGTTGAAGGCTTCCACCGTCAGCCCGACGCAGTCGCCGACGCCTTCCACCGACAGCACGATGCGCCCGCAGTCGCCGTGGGAACCGTGGATCGCCAGGAACAGGTCGGATTGCTCATGCTTGGTGGGCAGGCCGGTGGAAGGGCCGCCCCGCTGGACGTCCACCACCACGCAGGGGGTTTCGCTCATGAAGGACATGCCCAGCATCTCGCCCATCAGGGCCAGGCCGGGGCCGGACGTGGCAGTCATGGCCTTCTTGCCGGCGAAGGACGCGCCCACCACCTGGGACACGGCGGCGATCTCGTCTTCCGCCTGGATCAGGGTGCCGCCGCGCTTGGGCAGGTGCCGCGCCACGTAGCGGGCGATTTCGGTGGCCGGGGTGATGGGGTAGGCGGCGAAGAATTCCAGCCCGGCGATCAGGGCCCCCAAACCGACGGCGTCGTTGCCCGACAGCACCACCACGTCGCGTTTGCTTTCCGGCGCCTTGATCTGCCACGGGTCGGTCTTGGGCAGGGCGGCGGCCAGTTCGCGGCCCCGGGTGAAGGCGTTGAGGTTGCCCTCCACCACGGTGGTGCCCTTCTTGGTGAACTTGGCGACGATGATTTCCCGCAGGGCATCCTCGGGAATGTTGAACAGCTGGGACAGGGCCCCCAGCGCCACCATGTTCTTGGACCGGATGCTGCCCATTTCCTTGGCGGTCTGGGTCATGGGAATGGGGTAGGCGTACACGCCCGGGGGCACGTCGGGCTCGAAATCGCCGCCGGGGCCGTCGTAGACGAAGGCGGTGCCGGGGATCAGGCGGCTGCGGTTCAGGTCGTAGGCCTCGCCGTTGAAGGCGCACAGCACGTCGAAGGTGTCCCCCTGGCAATACAGGGGCGCGGCGCTGGCCCGGGTCTGGTACATGGCGTAGCCGCCCTTGATCTCGGCGGGAAAAGTCTTGAAGGTGTACACCTCCAGGCCGGCGCGGGCGCAAGCCTGGGTGATGAAGTCGCCGGTGGAGATGATGCCTTCCCCGCCTTCACCCGCCACGCGGATGATCAAATCGTTCTTGTCCAAAATCCACTACCTCTAGTTGATGCAGTTAAATGTGATCCCCGGCTGGACCGGGTGCTTGCCTCGCCGTGTGTCGTCGGGTGGCGCGGGGAGCGCTCTTTATCCGGCGCCCTCTTAAACCCAGATTATCCATTAGGCGGCGCTTCGCGCCTACGCGAGCGCTGGCGGCCGGTTTGCGGCCATTTTTGCCGCTTGTTCGTCGTCCATGGAATAACCATGAACTCCTCGCAAGCAACGAAACTGTCTCGCAACCCACCTCGCCATCATCTCGCGTCCTAATGGATAATCTGGGTTAAAAACTTTGGTTAACCACGAATGAGCACGAATTAAAACTAATAAAAACAAATAGTTTCACCCATACACAGTACCAACTGAGTGAACAGGGAATGAAAAACCCGAAGGATATTCGCGTGCATTCGTGTTAATTCGTGGTTAAAAAATCATTCCTGGGCGGCCCCCTGCCGGCCGTAGAGCTTGGCGATGTGCTCGATCAGCTGGCGGGCGAGCTGGATTTTCGGCCCCCGGGAGAGGGGATGGGCGCCTTCGTCGTCGAACAGGGTGAGTTCCGACTCGTCGCTGTCGATGGCCTCCACCAGGTTTCCCGCCAGCAGCGGCAGCTGCTTGCGGTGGCGCTTGATCTCGGCGAACTCGAACAGGCTTTCGCTTTCCGCCGCGAAGCCGACGCAGAAGGGCGGATCGGGCAGGTTCACCACGTTGGCCAGGATATCCGGATTGGGCGCCAGTTCCAGGGTGAGGATATGGGCGTCCTTCTTGATTTTCTGCTCGCTGGGGTTGAGCACGTAGTAGTCGGCCACCGCCGCCACGCCGATGAAAATATCCGCCTCCCCCACCAGGTCGTTCACCGCCGTCAGCATGTCCTGGGCGCTCACCGCCTTCACCAGCTTGGCCGCCGCCGGGGGCGCGAGACAGGTCTGGCCGCTGACCAGGGTCACTTCGGCACCGGCGTCGATGGCCGCCCGGGCCACGGCATAGCCCATCTTGCCCGAGCTGCGGTTGGTGATGCCCCGCACCGCGTCGATGGCCTCGAAGGTCGGGCCGGCGGTGATGAGCACTTTGCGGCCGGCCAGTATCTTGGGCTGGAAATAGCCCTCGATGTCCGCCAGCAGGTCCTCCGGCTCCACCATGCGGCCGAAGCCCTCCTCGCCGCAGGCCTGCTCGCCGCTGGCGGGGCCGAACACCGCCACCCCGTCGCGCTTGAGCTGGGCCAGGTTGCGCTTGGTGGCGGCGTTGTCCCACATCTGCCGGTTCATGGCCGGCGCCGCCAGCAGGGGGCAGGCCCGGGCCAGGCACAGGGTGGAGAGCAGGTCGTCCGCCCGCCCCTGGGCCAGCTTGGCCAGGAAGTCGGCGGAAGCAGGCGCCACCACCACCGCGTCGGCGCCCCGGGTGAACTCCACGTGGGCCATGCCGTTGTCGATGCGGTCGTCCCACAGCCCGGAGAACACCGGCTTGCCGGTGAGGGCCTGGAAGGTCAGCGGCGCGACGAAGCGGGTGGCGGAGTCGGTCATCACCACCTGCACGTCCATGCCGCGCTTCATCATCAGCCGCGCCAGCTCCGCCGCCTTGTAGGCCGCGATGCCGCCGGTGATGCCCAGCACGATGCGTTTTTTGGCCATGTCGCTCATAAATTGGGCTATGGTTGGAAAAGGGTCGAAAGACGGATTTTAACAATTTCGGGCCCCTTCCGAAAACCCTTTTTGCGCCAGTCCTTTATGAACCTGAAAAACCCGGTTGAACCGCAAAGGCGCAGAGAGCAGGCAAGCCCCGGTGCGGCTCCATGGGACGGAGGGCCTTTCGTTGGCCGGCCTCATGGCCTCTCTTCGCGCCTCTGCGCCTTTGCGGTTACGGTTCCCAAATGACCGACCCTTTCGCCCTGTGGCAGAACGTCATCGGCCTGTTCGGCTGGAACACCGTTCCCGTCGTGCTGCTGGCGACCCTGGCGATAACCGCCCTGTCCTTCCGCGTCCTGCCCACGGAGCGGCGGGACATCCGCAATTCCCTGCTGTTCCTGGTGGCGAGCCTGATCGGCATCCTGGCCAGCACCGTGTTCCACCGCCTGGAACTGCCGGGCATGGCCTCCACCCTGCAGGAGGTTTTCCTCATCATCCAGGGCATCGCCCTGATCCGGCTGTGGGCCATCTTCCTCTTCCGCCTGGTGCTGCCCAAGTTGGGCGTCAGCGCCCCGCGCATCTCCGAGGACATCGTCACCTTCGCCGCCTATTTCGTGTGGGGCATGGTGCGGCTGCGCTACGCCGGCATGGACCTGTCGGGCATCGTCACCACCTCGGCCCTGGTGACGGCGGTGGTGGCCTTTTCCATGCAGGACACCCTGGGCAACGTCCTCGGCGGCATCGCCCTCCAGCTCGACAAGTCGGTGGAGGTGGGGGACTGGATCAAGGCCGACGACGTGGTGGGCCGGGTGGTGGACATCCGCTGGCGCTCCACCGTGGTGGAAACCCGCAACTGGGAAACGGTGGTGATCCCCAACAGCCAGCTGATGAAGAACAAGTTCAGCGTCCTCGGCCAGCGCAACGGCCAGCCGGTGCAATGGCGGCGCTGGGTGTGGTTCAACGTGGACCTGAAAACCGCCCCCTTCCACGTCATCCAGACGGCGGAAGCGGCGATAAGGACAGCGGAGATCGCCAACGTGGCCGACCAGCCTCCTCCCAACTGCGTGCTGATGGAATTCGAGAAGAACTACGGCCGCTACGCCCTGCGCTACTGGCTCACCGACCTGGCCCTGGACGACCCCACCGACTCGGCGGTGCGCACCCACCTTTACACCGCCTTCCAGCGGGCCGGCATCCGCCTCGCCACGCCGGAGGAAAGCCGCCACATCGTCAAGGAAAGCGAGAAGCACGAGCAGGCGGTGCACCAGCGGGAAGTGGCCCACCGGCTGGCGGCGCTGCAAAAGGTGGAACTGTTCAACACCCTGAGCGGGGAGGAACTGGCCACCATCGCCGACCGGCTCCAGTACACCCCCTTCGCCCGGGGTGAAGTCCTCACCCGGCAGGGCGCCGTGGCCCACTGGCTGTACATCCTCACCGAGGGGGAGGTGGACGTGTTCGTGGAAATGCCCGAGGGGGAAAAACGCTGGATGGCCACCCTCACCGAAGGCAGCTTCTTCGGCGAAATGGGGCTGATGACCGGCAGCCCCCGGTCCTCCACGGTGGTGGCCCGCAGCGACGTGGAGTGCTACCGCCTGGACAAGGAATCCTTCGAAGGCATCCTTCGCGCCCGCCCCTCCCTGGCGGACGAAATCTCCAGGATCCTGACCGACCGGGCCCTGGAGCGGGAACAGCGGCTGGAGCAGATGGACGCCGCCGCCCGTGACCGGCAGGCGTCCCAGCAGCATACCGACATTCTCAACCGCATCCGGCAGTTCTTCGGCCTCCACGGATGAGGCCAGAAAACCTTGGTCCCCAAAGGACCGCCGGAAGAAATTTTGATTTTCCTTTTTGCGCCCCTTCGCTTCCTTTGCGGCGAATGCTTTTTTGATTCCTGCAAATTCGTGGTTAAATCCCTTATCCAACAACAATCTCCTTCCACCCCATGGCGATCACCGACTGGCCCGCAAGCGAACGTCCCCGGGAAAAGCTGCTGGAGAAGGGGCCCGCCGCCCTGTCCGACGCGGAACTGCTGGCGATTTTCCTGCGCACCGGGCTGCCGGGAAAAAGCGCGGTGGACCTGGCCCGGGAACTGCTCGCCCGCTTCGGCAGCCTGAACGCCCTGTTCGCCGCCGACCTGCGCAGCTTTTCCCAAACCCCCGGCATGGGGGACGCCAAGTACGCCCAGCTCCAGGCGGTGCTGGAAATGGCCCGCCGGGCGCTGACCGAATCCCTGCGGGAACGGGACGCCCTCTCCACCCCCCAGGCGGTACGGGACTACCTGCGCCTGAAGCTGCAGGGCCGGCCCCGGGAAGTTTTCATGGCCCTGTTCCTGGACGCCCGCAACCGGGTGCTGGCGGAAGAGGAGCTGTTCGCCGGCTCCCTCACCCAGACCAGCGTCCATCCCCGGGAGGTGGTGAAGCGCGCCCTGCACCACAACGCCGCCGCCCTGATCCTCGCCCACAACCACCCTTCCGGCGCCGCCGAGCCCAGCGGGGCCGACCACCACCTCACCGGCGCCCTGAAGCAGGCCCTGGCCCTGGTGGAAGTGCAGGTGCTGGACCATTTCATCGTCGGCGACGGCCATGCCTTCTCCTTCGCCGAAAGGGGACTGCTGTGAGGAAAACGGCTTTTCTCCTCGCCCTCCTGCTGGCGGGCTGCGTCACCCCCGGCGGCGGCAAGAAGCTGCATTCGGATTTCAGGCTGGACTACCTGGCCAAGTCGGACATCGACATGGTGGCCGAGGCCCACCAGAAGACGGCCCTGGAGTCCCTGCGGCTTTTGACCGAAAAACTCTACAAGCGCAACCCGAAGGAATGGCGCAGGAGCGGCCAAGCCGGGCCGGAGGCGGCGACGGCGCGGATTTTCGACGTGGGACTGACCGACTTTCGCGATCTGGGCGGGAAACGGGGGGCGGACGCGGTCTATCTGGCCTTCGACGAGGCCTACGGCGGCGACCGGGTGCTGGCCTTCGCCGCCGGCCTGCGGGAAATGCTGCTGGCTTCCTACAGCAACAAGACCGAACTCTACCTGACCGACGACCTGGACCCCCAGAAGCTCTACAACAGCGCCCGCAACCTGGAAATCGCCGCCTGGAAACTGTCGAGCAGGAAGAACGGGGCGGGGGAACCGTTCCTGCTGAGCAACGAAGCCGAGGGGCCGGTGAAGAACCTGAGCTTCGAGCGGGAATTCGGCAAGCTCATCGCCACCCAGGACACCCTGGCCCGCATCGTGGCGGAAAAGACCAACCGCTCCATCGTCAAGGTGATGCAGAGCGTGGCGACGGCGGTGTTTTTGCCGATACCGTAGCCGAAACAGCTTAGGCGCCAAGAACGCCAAGGAACCGCCAAACCTTCCGATGGGGCAATGTTCCCGCGGCCGCACCCTGTGGGAGTATAGCGTCGGGCACTTGTGCCCGACCTACGGCTACTCCATCGTCAAGGTGATGCAGAGCGCGGCGACGGCGGCGTTTTTGCCGATACCGCAAAAAACGGCGTTAACCCCAAGACAGGATTTTCAGGGTTCCGGTTTCATCCCGTAAATCCTGAAAATCCCGTTCATCCTGTCCAGGCGTTTCCTCTACCCCTTGGCGCCGTCGAAGTGTTGCACCAGGGTTTCCAGGTTTTTCGCCACTTCCGCCAGGGTGTCGGTGGCGGCGCCCACTTCCCTGACGCTCAGGGTGGTTTCCTCGGCCAGGGTGGACACGCGGCCCATATTCTCGGAAATCTCCGCCCCGGCGGCGGACTGCTGGTTGGAGGCTTCGGCGATGTGCTGGGCCATGGCGGTGACCCGGTCCGACGCCTGGCGGATTTCGGCCAGACTGCGGCTGCTGCCCTGGATCAGGTCCAGGCCTTCCTGCACTTCCCGGGCGGCTTCTTCCATGGAATTCACCGCGGCATCGGTGGTGGCGTGGATGCTGTCCACCATGCCGGTGATGTCGGCGGTGCTGGAGGCGGTACGCTCGGCCAGCTTGCGCACCTCGTCCGCCACCACCGCGAAGCCCCGGCCCTGCTCGCCGGCCCGGGCCGCCTCGATGGCGGCGTTCAAGGCCAGCAGGTTGGTCTGGTCGGCGATCTCCTTGATCGCCTGGGTGATGTCGCCGATGCGCTGGATGGATTGGTTGAGCTCGCCGATGGTGGCGCTGGAAGCCTGCACCGCGTCCACCACCCGCCCAGTGGCCTCCATGCTGCGGGCCATCTGTTCGCTGCCCCGGGCCACCACCTCCTGGGTTTCGGCGGCGGCGGAGGAGGCCTGGGCGGCGCTTTCCGCCACGTCCCGGATGGCCACGCTCATTTCCTCCATGGTGGCGGAGGCGTGCATCACTTCCTGGCTCTGGGCCTGGGCCCGCCCCTGCACCTGCTCCACCTGGACCTTGAGTTGGGCGCTGCGGCCGGCGATGGTTTCGGAGGCCTGCTTCACCTCGTCCAGGATCACCTTCAGGTGCACCTGCATGGCGGCCAGGGCGGAGAGCACCTGCCCAGGCTCGTCCTCGCCGTCGATTTCCAGCCGGTTGTCCAGGTGCCCCTCGCCGATGCGCTGGAACACCCGGATGATGCGCCCCAGCCCGCGGTCGATGGCGGAGGAGATGGACAGGCCGGCGAAGACGGACACCAGGACCGCCCCGCCGATCAGCGCCGCATTGGCGCCGTGATGGCCGTTGAAGCCCAGGAGGCCGCTAGCGGTGAGGACGCCGGCGTTGAGCAGGGCCAGGAACACCACCCCCCGCTTGACCGTCAGTTTCTTGAAAATGCTCGGGCGGGGCAGGGACTTGCCGGCGTTGAGTTCCTTGTACAGGGCGTCCGCCGCTGCCACCTGCTCCCGGCTGGCGGGACTGCGCACCGACATGTAGCCGATGATCTCGCCGTCCTTGCGCACCGGCACCACGAAGGCCTCCACCCAATAGTGGTCGCCGTTCTTGCACCGGTTCTTGACGATGCCCCGCCACGGCTTGCCCTGCTTGATGGTGTCCCACAGCCAGGCGAAGGCCGCCGCCGGCATGTCGGGGTGGCGCACGAGGTTGTGGTTCTTGCCGATCAGCTCTTCGCAGGTGAAGCCGCTCATTTCCACGAAGGCGTCGTTGGCGTAGGTGATGATACCCTTGAGGTCGGTTTTGGAAACGATGGTGCCGTGGTCGAAGGGCTTTTCCCGCCCGGTTACCGGCAAGTTGACTTTCATATTTCCTCCTTTTCGGCGGACGGCCCTGTGGCGGCCACCCACGCATCCCCTGGACGGAGTTTTCTTTATTTAACCCAGATTATCCATTAGGCGGCGCTTCGCGCCTACGGTAGCGCTGGCGGCCGGTTTGCGGCCATTTTCGCCGCTTGTTCGTCGTCCATGGAATAACCATGGACTCCTCGCAAGCAACGAAACTGTCTCGCAACCCACCTCGCCATCATCTCGCGTCCTAATGGATAATCTGGGTTTAATCGCGGGTTAAACACCCCTGCCGCGAAGTTGCGTCAAGATACCCACATTGCAGGCAGTGCGAAATAGGGGAAACTACTAACACGCTAATTCATACGGAAAAAAGCGCATCGGCGCGGAAGGAGCGGGTCTCCCCGGGGGGCGGCTTCACCGGAGTCCAAAAAAAGGGGGCGCACAAGGCGCCCCAATTCCACTTTTGGAGGATGGAAATCTTTAAGCAGTGGCAGCCATCCCGAACCCCCTTTTTTCGAGACGACCACAGTCACGATTAAACCAGAAAGGCCGAGCGACGCCGATGAGCGCACAGCCGAAAACCCCCTCGGGAAACGTCCGAAACCGCGCCTAGTGGAAACCCCTAGCGTTGAAATGGAATGGGGTCTTATACCGGACTGGCGAGCTACTCGCCCTGGCCGACCCATTGGATGGCGAAACGCACCAGTTCGGCGCCGCCCCGAAGGCCCAGCTTTTCCTTGATGTTGGCGCGGTGGGCTTCGATGGTCTTGACGCTGCGGCACAGGTCCCGGGCGATTTCGCCGGTGGACAGGCCGCGGCCGATGAGGCGCAGGACGTCCAGCTCCCGGTCCGACAGGCTGGCCAGGGGCGATTCGGACGATTCGCCGCGGTTGTCGATCAAGCGCTCCAGCATCCGGTTGCGCATCCGGTCGCTGACGTAGATTTCCCCCCGCAGGATCTGGCGCAGGGCGGCGATGATCTTTTCCGTCGCCTCCTGTTTCATGATGTAGCCCCGGGCGCCGGCCCGCAGCACCCGCTCGGCGTAGAGGGACTCGTCGTGCATGGACATGACGAGGATAGGCAATTCGGGATAGCGGGAACGGAGCACCTTGACCAGTTCCAGCCCCGACATGCCCCCCAGGGACAGGTCGACGATGGCGAGATGGAGGGGAGCGGCCCGTTTTGCCAGAAGCTCCAGCGCCTCCTCGGCGGAACCCGCTTCGCAGTTGGCCTCCAGGTCGGTCTGCTGGTTGATGAGCAGGGCAATACCCTGGCGGACGATGGGATGGTCGTCCACGATCAGGATTTCGATTTTTCCCTCTTGCCCGCTCATTTTCCTGTCCCCTTAATTCACCGACACGACGGTGCCCCCTTCCGGATGGCGCCGGATTTCGAGTTTGGCGCCGATCAGGCGCGCCCGGTATTCCATGATGTGCAGCCCGATGCCGTGATCGGCGGCCGGACGGTCGAAGCCGGCGCCGCCATCCACCACGGAAAGCCGGGTTCTCTCCTCCTCCGCCGACAACTCGATCCGGATGTTATCGGCCCCGCTGTGTTTCACGGCGTTGTTCACCGCTTCCTGGGCGATGCGGTAGAGGTTGATGGCCACGACATTATCGTACACCAGCACGGGATCGGCGCAGCGGAATTCGCAGGCCAGGCCATAGAGGGTGCGGATATTGGCCGCCAGCTGCTCCAGGGCGGACATCAGGCCGTTGGCCTCCAATTCCACCGGGAACAGGCCCCGGGCCAGGGATCGGGTCTGTGACACCGCCTGGTTGACCAGGCCCACGATCTCCGAGGCATCCTTGGCCTCCGGCCGTTCCTGGGCGGACAGCTTCTGCTCCAGCACCTTGCTCAGGAAGGCGATGCCGGTGAGGTGCTGCCCCAGGCCGTCGTGGAGTTCCTGGCCGATGCGCTTCTGCTCCCCCTCGCTGACGTCGATGATTTCCCGCTCCAGCCGCTTGCGCTCGGTGATGTCCAGGGAATAGCCCACCAGCCCCGCGGGAAGGTCATCCCGGTCCCGCAGCAGGGACAGTCCCAGGTGGATGTAAATGATGTCGCCGTTCTTTTTCCGCCGCCGCGCCTCGGCTTCGTATACGCCGTGGGTTTCCAGGTAGTGCAGTATTTCCGGCAGCGCCCGGGGATGATGGCTGTCGGGATAGAAATCGGAAACCGGCCGCCCCAGGGCCTCGTCCGCGCTGTAGCCGAACATCCGTTCCGCCCCCTTGTTCCAGAAGGAGACGCGCCCTTCCAGGTTGGTGGCGATCACCGACTCGTGAATCTGGTTGATGATCTGGGCTTGGCGCCGCAGGGTCTCCTCCGCCAGACGGCGCTCGGTGATGTCGCGGATGATGGTGAGGAAGCGATCCGTGTCGCACAGGGCCACCCGGCCCTCGTAGCAGCGGGTGAAGCCCCCCAGGGGCAATTCGTATTCGACCGTCTGCATCTGCCCGGTGCGCAGGGCCTCGTCGAACTTGGCGGCGAACATCTCCGCCAGCGCCGGCGGCAGCACCTCGTGCATGGGACGGCCGAGGAAGTTTTCCGCGGGCACCAGCAGGTTGCGGGAATCGCTGGCGTGGAAATCCAGGTAAACGAAATTCCGGTCCTGGAGGAACATCAGGTCCGGCAGGGCGCTGAGCAGGGCCGCCTTGCGCGCCTCGCTCTCCCGCAGGGCGGCTTCCGCCCGTCGGCGCTCGGCGATCTCGTTGTTCAGCTCGTCGATGATCACCGCCAGTTCCTGGGTCCGCTCCCACACCCGCACCTCCAGGCCGGCGCGGATTTGCCGCAGTTCCTCCTCCGCCTTCTTGCGGGCGGTGATGTCCACCAGCACCACGACGGTGCGCATCTTGCCCTCCAGGGGCAAGGCGGAAATGGCGGTTTCCGTCTCCACCCGGTGCCCGTCCCGGGCCAGCAGCCCCACCTCGTAGCGGCTCTCGAACTGCTCCCCCGCCAGGCGGCGGCGGTGGTTCTCCAGCAGGCGCCGGCGGTCCTCCTCGCAGACCAGCTCCAAAAAGGAGGGCAAGGCCAGGATTTCCTCCCGACTGTAGCCGGAGATCCGGCACACCGCGTCGTTGGCGAACACCACGCGGCCGTCCTCCACCAGAAACACGCCCTCCCCCGCATCCGACTGGGCCTTGAGCAGGGCCTGGTAAAGGGCGTTCTGGTCCGCCAGGGCGCGCTGGATTTCTGTCCGCACCCCGTTCTCCCGCTGGAGAATATCGTTGGCCCGGATCAGCTCGGCGGTGCGCGCCCGCACCCGCGCCTCCAGCTCCTCGTTGGCCTCCTGAAGGATGGCTTCGGCCTGCCTGCGCTCGGTAACGTCGGAGCCGACGCACAGCAGGCCGGTAAGCTGCCCCTCGGCATCAAAGAAGAAGGTGCTGTTCCACGCCAGCCACACCCGCTCGCCGCCCTTGCGCATGTTCTCGTGCTCGTGGCGGCCGTGGCCGGAAGGGCCCCGCAGCAACTCCTTGAGCATGGCCACCATGTCCCGGCCGGAAGAATCCACCGCGGGCAGGATGGTGCCCACCACGCTGCGCCCCAGCAGCTCCTCCTCCCGGTAGCCGAAAAAGCACTGGGCGTAATCGTTGACGAACAGGATGTTGCCCTGGCCGTCCAGCCGCAGGATCAGGCTTTCCGCCCGCTGCACCAGTTCGCGGTATTTCTCCTCGCTCTGGCGCAGGGCCTGCGTGGTTTCGGCCACCCGCCGCCGCAGACGGGCCGGATTGTGGACCAGAAAGCCCACGAACAGTCCGCTCACCAGGCTCAACAGTCCGCCCCCCCAGTTCAGCCAGGGGTAAGCCGGCACCCCCCAGCCTGCCCTGGGTGCCGCCGCCAGTTGCCACGAACCGTCGGGCAGGGTGACATCCAGGACGACCGGCTGGGACGAGAAGACCTTTTCGTCCCCCCAGAACGGGGCGCCGGACGCTCCCTGGGCATCCTTGCCGCGGAGGGCGTAGCGGTACAGGGGCGACGCCTGGTCCAGGCCGGCTTCGGCCAGGAGGGCATCCCGATCGAGAATGACGGTGGCCAGCCCCCAGTAGCGGGATGGGTTGCCCGGTGAGCCAAGGTAGATCGGCGTGCGGCTGACGAAGGCGGCGCCCCCTTGCACCAGGTTCAAGGGCCCGGCCACCACCGTCTTGCGGGTTTCGATGGCGCGCCGCACCGCCTCCCGCTGAGCCGGCAGCTCCAGCAGCCGAAGCCCCAGCGCCGGACGGTTGTTCTTCGAGGGATAGAGGTGGGTGACGACGCTGTCCTTCGCCAGCTGGACGCTGCGGACCCCGCTCTGCTGGCGCAGGAGCGCCTCGGCGAAAGGCTGAAATTCCCCGTCGGTGACCGCGGGATGGGTGGTGACGAAGGCCACCAGGCCCCGGGTCAGAAAGATGCGGGAATTAAGCGCGCTTTCCAGCCGGGCCCGGGCCACGCTGAGCTGGCTCAGCGCCTCGGCGCGGCTTTTCTGGAGATGGCGCCCCCCTTCGGAGTGTTTCACCGCCTGCACGGCGCCCAACACCAGGCCTGCGGTGAGCAGGGCCGAAAGAAGGGGCAGATGGCGGGGAAAGGAGATGACAGCCACGGAGTGCAGCCGGGAACGGAAGTCTAGTGGGGCGCGACCCAATCCTCCGCCAGGTTGGCGTCCTCGAACACCTGGACCTCGCTGTCCACAAAGGCGCCGGACAGCCAGGCCGCCCAGGCCAGCCAGCGGCTGCCGGTGACCACCGCCACGCGGCTGAACTGGTTGCCGTGCTCCCGGCTGAACTTGATGTCCTCCCACGCCACGTCCAGGGTGAAGCCGGTCATGTCGCTCAAATCCAGCAGCAGGCGGGGCTTGCCCTGGAACTGTATGTTGTGCAGCACGGCCTGTTCGAACTCCTTGAAATCCGCCAGGGTGAATTCGCCGAACACCGCGGCGATAACCAGGTCGTCCTTGTGCTCTACCGTAATCATTTTGTTTCCTTCGCTCTGAATGACTTCATTTTGCCGCCAAGACGCCAAGAGCGCCAAGGAAGAACCGGGCCGGATAAAGGAAATTCTTGGCGTCCTTGGCGTCTTGGCGGCTAAAGCAGTTTTCAAGCCATTCTACGTGCAGCCTTGCCGGCTTGAAAGCCTCAACGTCCCTCCACCCCCGGCGCCGCCCTCGGCGTGAAGCGCACGCCGATCACCCCGGCCAGGATGACGATGCCCACATCCTTCATCCTTGGCTTTTACAGTCCTTCATCCTTGCCTTTCGAGCTGGCGGCGCAGGAAGCGGTGGAAATGCGCCATGCCGATCTCGGTGGGTTCCTGGTAGGGGCCCACTTCGCTGATGCCCTGGGCCCACAGGGCGGCGCGGCCGTCCTGCATGCGCTCGCAGATGTCCCGGTCCTCGATGGCGGTTTCGTTGTAGGCCGCCTGCTCGGCGTCCACGTATTCCCGCTCGAACAGGACGATGTCCTCCGGGTAGTAGAACTCCACCACGTTGGTGCAGTGGCCGATGCCCCGGGGGATGATGGTGGATACCACCAGGGTATTGGGATAGACCTCCACCATCACGTTGGGGAAGTAGGTCAGCCACACGGCGCCGAACTTCGGCAGCTTGCCCTGGTTGTACTTGAGTATCTGCTCCTGCCAGCGGCCGTAGACCGGCGAGCCCACGGTCTGGAGGCCGTTGTTCACCCCCACCGTCTGCACGCTGTACCAGTCGCCGAACTCCCACTTCAGCTCGTCGCAGTCCACGCACTGGCCCAGGCCGGGGTGGAAGGGCAC
The DNA here is from genome assembly GCA_002347615.1 of Gallionellaceae bacterium UBA2239. Taxonomy (GTDB): domain Bacteria; phylum Pseudomonadota; class Gammaproteobacteria; order Burkholderiales; family UBA9220; genus UBA2239. The sequence goes on from DDYH01000004.1 coordinate 84,165, forward strand.
CACGTGGTAGTCCTCCAGGTAGACCTCGATGAAGCACTTCCAGTTGATGGGGTATTCGTCGATCTGCACCCGGTCCAGCTTGTAGCCGGAAAAGTCGATGTCGTTGGCCAGCCCGAACTTGGCCAGGTCCTCGGCCACCTCCCGGCGGCCGGAGAACAGCAGGCCCTTCCAGTTCTGCAGGGGGGTGCGCTGGAGGTTGAGGCAGGGGTCGGCGGAGAAATGGGGCGCCCCCATCAGCTTGCCGGACAGGTCGTAGGTCCAGCGGTGGAGGGGGCACACGATGTTGGGCGTGTTGCCGCTGCCCTTGAGCATGATGGCCTGGCGGTGGCGGCAGACGTTGCTGATCATTTCCACCCCGGTGGGATTGCGCACCAGGGCCTTGGCGTTGTCCAGCCACTCGGGGACGTAATAGTCGCCCGGATTGGGCGTCAGCAGCTCATGGCCCACGTACCCCGGCCCCCCGTCGAACAGGAACTTCATTTCCAGTTCGTAAATCTTGGGATCGAAATACCAGGAAATCGGCAGCTGCGGCATCCCGTTCATCGTTTGCAGCACGCCGGAAGTGTTGGCCAGGCCCGTCATGATGGAAAAATCCCCTCTCAAACGCTCATGGCGAATCGCCGTCCAAGATGACGAAACGGCCATTCGCCATGACCGTTTCCCTCACCCCTGCCCTCTCCCGCCCCACAAGGGGGTCCTCACCGGGTGCCCGCCGCAAAGCGGCGACCACGGTGGGACGGGAGAGGGGGACGGCGTCTCGCTACGCGAGTTTCACGTTAGACAAATATCGGACTGTTATATAAGAGAAAAGCGAGTATTGTACCCCAACCCGACCCCCGCGCAATCGCCGCCGGCCCTTGAAAGCCGGGGGGCCAGGAACTATAAAAACGGGGTGGCCGCGATATCCCCAGTCTCATCGCGGTTGATGATTCTCAAGCCATTTCAGTACAATGCAGAAAACCCCGGCCTTATTCCATGAATTAAACTGAGTTTAATCACGGGCCAGCTTCCACCAAACCGAAGGAGAACAAGCATGGAACACAAACTGCCCGACCTGCCCTACGCCAAGAACGCCCTGGCTCCCCACATCTCCGAGGAGACCTTCGATTACCACTACGGCAAGCACCATCAGGCCTACGTCACCAACCTGAACAACCTGATCAAGGGCAACGAGTTCGAGAACCTGGGCCTGGAAGACATCGTCAAGAAGGCCCCCGCCGGCGGCGTGTTCAACAACGCGGCCCAGGTATGGAACCACACCTTCTTCTGGAACAGCATGAAGCCCAGCGGCGGCGGCGCCCCCGCCGGCGCCCTGGCCGACGCCATCAACGCCAAGTGGGGCAGCTTCGACGCCTTCAAGGACGCCTTCGTCAAAAGCGCCGTGGGCAACTTCGGCTCCGGCTGGACCTGGCTGGTGAAAAAAGCCGACGGCAGCGTGGACATCGTCAACACCAGCAACGCCGCCACGCCGCTGACCAGCGCCGACAAGGCCCTGCTCACCGTGGACGTGTGGGAGCACGCCTACTACATCGACTACCGCAACGCCCGCCAGAAGTTCGTCGAGACCTTCCTCGCCAGCCTGGCCAACTGGGATTTCGCCGCCAAGAACTTCGCCTGAGCTCCCGTCCGCCCGTCATTGACCCAATAAAAACGTAATTTCGGCAACCCGTCGAACATGCAAACTCTCCAAACGCCAACGGAAACGTTGGCGTTTTTCTTTTGGGCGAGACCCATCCGGTTTCATCCCGCCGCCACGGAATCTGATGCCCGCCGATAGGGATCGTATTTGTGCTCTATAAATAACTGAGGGAAACGCCCCCATTAATCGCCTTCGCCGCCACGGCCAGCAAGCTCTTCGGGCGTTGGCATGCGAGCCGCCGTCGACGAAATGCGACAGCGCACACGTTCCCCGGCAGCACCTTGAAACAGGGTTCCCGTTGATTGCCATGGCCTCCGGCCATAAACCTCGGCTCACCCGCAATCAGATTCCCTTCGATCCCAAAGGAGTCTGGCGATTTCCTGGTGAACGACCAAACAGTCAATTCAACCCAGATTATCCATTAGGACGCGAGATGATGGCGAGGTGGGTTGCGAGACAGTTTCGTTGCTTGCGAGGAGTTCATGGTTATTCCATGGACGACGAACAAGCGGCAAAAATGGCCGCAAACCGGCCGCCAGCGCTCGCGTAGGCGCGAAGCGCCGCCTAATGGATAATCTGGGTTCAAGACTGGCATTTCTGTCACCTCAGGCCAACGAGGCGCAGCCCCGAGTTTGCTTCAAGACGGAGCGTTTAATGGTCCTCAAAGAGTTCAGGTTTCCGCCGCTCACACGAAATGCGCCCCATAGCGACCGGGATACCGAGTTGCTGCGCTCGGAGCTGTTCAGCATCGAGCAACTGAAACGTCACGGGATGCTGCTGGCCGGCCAGCACCGGATCGATCCCCATCGGGGAGCGGACAAGTTGCTGCCGAGGCTGGCGGACAACGCGCGCGTTCTGCGGACGGCTTATGACGTGGTGACCTCGGCGACCGCGCAGGGGCAACGGCTCATTCCGGCGGAAGCCTGGTTGCTCGACAATTATTATCTGATCGAACAGCAGATCAGCCAGGCGCGCCTGCTTCTGCCACGGGGCTACAGCCGGCAGCTGCCGCGGCTGGCCGAGGGCCTGTCAGCCGGTTTCCCCCGCGTCTATGACCTGGCGCTGGAGCTGATCTCCCACATGGATGGCCGTGTCGACAGCGAAAACGTCACCCATTTCATCGCCGCCTATCAGACCGTCGAGCCGTTAAAGCTGGGCGAATTGTGGGCATTCCCGATCATGCTGCAATTGGCGCTGGTGGAAAACCTGCGCCGCGTCGGCTTGCGTATCGCCCGTCGGCGCGAGGAGCGCGATACGGCCATCACCTGGGCGGACCGCATGCTCGCGACGGCCGAAAAGGAGCCGAAACAACTGATCCAGTTGCTGGCCGAGTTTGCCGAGGCCGACGTTCCCCTGACCGCGCCGTTTGTGGAGGAGTTTTACGACCGGCTCCAGGCCCAGGGGCCCGCCATGGCGTTCGTGCAGACCTGGATCGAGCAAAAACTGCTCGAACAGGGGGTGACCGCCACGCAGTTGTCGGAAGCGGCCGGCCGAACCGCCGCCACCAACCAGATATCCATTGCCAACAGCATCGGCAGTCTGCGTTTTATCGGCGCCATGGACTGGAAGAATTACACCGAGTCCCTCAGTGCCGTCGAACATATCTTGCGTGAAGACCCCGCGGGGATGCATGCCGGCCAGGATTTCGCCACCCGCGACCGCTACCGGCATGTCATCGAAGACGTGGCCAAGAGCGCCAGGCGCAGCGAGCCGGCGGTAGCGCACGCCGCCATCGCTCTCGCCCAGGCGGCGGCAACGCGATTGGGCGTCGATGACCGCCGCGCCCATGTCGGCTACTACCTGATCGATCACGGGCGGCTGATGCTGGAGCGGTCGGTCGGCTGCCGCGGGTCATGGAAATTGCGCTCCAGCCTGGTGGGCCGGAATTTCCGCCTGTCCCTTTACCTCGCCCCCATCCTTCTGCTCACGCTGGTTTCGACCTCGGTGGCACTTTCCCCGTTCGGCGGCTTGGGCCTGGATGGCTGGCGCTACGGGTTCTTTGCCGTCACCGGCATCATCGGCGTCTCGGGGCTGGCGGTCTCCCTGGTGAATACGCTGGTCACCCTCCTCATGCCGCCGCGCGCATTGCCGCGAATGGATTTTTCCCACGGGATTCCAGACATTCACCGCACCATGGTGGTCGTTCCCACCTTGCTGGGCCGGGCGGAAGAGGTCGACAAGCTGGTCGAGGCATTGGAGATACGCTATCTCGGCAATCGCGATCCCAACCTGTTCTTCGCCTTGCTGACCGATTTTCACGACGCCCCGGAACGCACCCAGCCGGGCGATGAGGCATTGCTCGCCCACGCCCGCGCGGCCATCCACGCGCTCAACGAGACCTACCGCGAGGACCGCCCGTGCATCTTCTATCTCCTTCACCGGCCTCGGGTGTGGAATCCCTACGAAGAGGTGTGGATGGGCTATGAGCGCAAGCGCGGCAAGCTGGAGCAGTTCAACGCCTTGCTGCGCGGCGGGGAGCCATCCGCCTTCTCGGACATCGTCGGCGATGCGTCCATCCTGGCTTCGATCAAGTATGTCATCACCCTGGATACCGACACGCAACTGCCCCGCGACGCGGCGCACAAATTGATCGGAAACATCGCCCATCCGCTCAATCGTCCGGTTCACAATGCCGACCGGGGGCGCATCGTCGAAGGCTACGCAATCCTGCAACCCCGCGCCTCGATCAGCCTGACCAGCGCGAGCCAGTCACGGTTTTCGAAACTGTTCGCCGGCGACGCCGGCATTGATCCCTATACGCGGGAAGTATCGGACGTCTACCAGGATATTTTCGGGGAGGGTTCGTTCATCGGCAAGGGCATCTACGATGTGGATGCTTTCCGTCAGGCGGTCGATGGGCGCTTTCCCGAGAATCTGATTCTCAGCCACGACTTGCTGGAAAGCGGATATGCGCGTTCGGCGCTGGTGACCGACGTCGACCTGATCGAAGAGCATCCCGCCAGTTACACCATGGAAGCCAGCCGCCGCCACCGCTGGATACGGGGCGACTGGCAGCTTGCCGGCTGGCTGCTCCCCCGCGTGCCCGGGCCGTCCGAATCCTCCAAACAGGACAAACCCAGGACGAGGCGGCAGGCGAACCGCCTCTCCGCCTTGTCGGTATGGAAGATTTTCGACAACCTGCGGCGCAGTCTCGTGCCGCCGTCGCTGCTTGCCTTGCTGGCGGGGGGCTGGCTGTTTGGCCCGGGACCGGCGTGGTTCTGGACCCTGGTGGCATTGGCGGTGGTATTCCTGCCCTCCCTGCTGAGCGCGGTGATCGAGTTCATCCGCAAGCCGGAAGAGCGGGATTGGCAGGCGCACCTGGTTCTGGCCGGCAAATCCGCCGTCCGCCCCATCGCCCTCGCTTTGCTGACGCTGCTCATTTTGCCCTATGACGCGCTGATTTCCCTGGACGCGATCCTGTGCTCGGGGGTGCGGATGTTGTTCACGCGGCGGGGATTGCTGCTCTGGCAACTGCCCTCCTATGCAAGCCGCAACGCGCGCCGGACCCTGGCCGATTTTTTCCTGGAGATGTGGATCGCGCCCGTTGTGGCGGTGGCGCTGGGCTTGGCTTTGGCGTTGAAGGGCAGCGGGGCGGCGGAGCTGCTCTGGTGCGCGCCCGTTTTGTTGCTCTGGCTGGTGTCGCCCATTGTCGGCTGGTGGATCAGCCTGCCGCTGGTGTCCCCCGCGCCGGATCTGGCCGCCGATCAACGGGCGTTCCTGCGGGCATCGGCCCGGCGAACATGGCGCTTCTTCGCGGAGTTTGTCGGCCCGCGGGACAACTGGCTGCCCCCCGACAACTTCCAGGAATATCCGGCGCCGGCCGTCGCCTCCCGCACCTCGCCGACGAACATCGGCCTGTCGCTGCTGGCGAACCTGGCGGCCTACGATTTCGGTTACATTCCGGCCGGAGAATTCCTGCGGCTGACCGGGAAGACGCTGGCGACGATGGAAAAGCTGGAACGCTACCGCGGCCATTTCTTCAACTGGTACGACACCCGCACCTTGCAGCCCCTTCACCCGCAATACGTCTCGTCGGTGGACAGCGGCAACCTGGCCGGCTGTCTGCTCACCCTGCAAGGGGGGCTGTCGGAGCTGAAAAATCTACCGGCGCTGTCGCCGAACGCGATCCAGGGGCTCCAGGACACCTTGCAGATACTGGCCGAATACCTGCCCTCGTCACCGGCCCCGGAGCTGGTGAAACACTTCAAGTATCTGCAGGACGCGCTCCGACTGAAGGGGGAGCCCCGGTCACTGGCCGCCGCCGACATTCTGCTCGACGAGATTCACCGTGCCGGCGGGGGGCTGGTTGCCTCGCTGCCGGCGGATATCGACATCGACGGCGAACTGTATTACTGGGCCCAGGCCTTCGACCAGCAATGCCGCGCGCTGCGGGAGGAGCTTCAACTCCTGGTGCGCCGGCCCCAGGGCTTCGGCAACATCCCGACACTGGCGGAATTGGCCCGCCTGATCCCCGCCGACAACGAAGCGTCGTCGTCAGCCCCGGCGGAGCGGCTCGGAATCATCGACCACTTGATGGCGCGTTGCCGCAGCCTGGCGGCAATGGATTTCGAATTCCTCTACGACACGTCGCGCAGCTTGCTGAGCATCGGTTACGACGTCGGCGAACGGCGCCGCGACCCGTCCTGCTACGACCTGCTGGCTTCGGAGGCGCGGCTGGCCAGTTTCCTGCTCATTGCCCAGGGCCAGGTGCCGCAAAAGCACTGGTTCTCCCTCGGCCGCCTGCTGACCAGCCATGGCGGCGACGTGAGCCTGATTTCGTGGAGCGGCTCGATGTTCGAGTACCTCATGCCGCAGCTCATCATGCCGAGTTACGACAACACCTTGCTGGATCAGACCTGCAAGGCCGCCGTATTGCGCCAGATCGAGTACGGCCGGCAGCGCGCCGTGCCGTGGGGCATTTCCGAATCCTGTTACAACGCCACCGATGCCAGCCAGGTCTATCAGTACCGGGCGTTCGGCGTGCCGGGGCTGGGCTTCAAGCGCGGCCTGGGAGACGACCTGGTCATCGCGCCCTATGCCAGCGCGCTGGCGCTGACCGTGATGCCGCGGGAAGCCTGCCGCAACTTGCAGGCGCTGGCGGAGCAGGGTTTTCTCGGTTCCCACGGGTTTTACGAGGCCATCGACTACACCCCCTCCCGGGTGTCGCAGCGCAAGAACCACGCCACCATCCGCGCCTTCATGGCGCACCACCAGGGCATGAGCCTGTTGGCTTTCGCGCATGTATTGCTCGACCGCCCGATGCAGCGCAGATTCATGTCTTTCCCTCTGATCCGGGCGGCGGAATTGCTGCTGCAGGAACGGGTGCCGAAGAAGGGGGCGACCCTGCACCCCCACGCGGCCGAAGTGAGCGCCTCCGCACGCCCCCCCGTGGCGGAAGCCGTCGCGATCATGCGCGTGTTTACCGACCCGAGCACGCCGATACCGGAAGTCCACCTGTTGTCCAACGGCCGGTATCACGTCATGGCGACCAATGCCGGCGGCGGTTACAGCCGCTGGCACGACCTCGCCGTCACCCGTTGGCGCGAGGACGCCACCTGCGACGGCTGGGGCACCTTCATTTACTTGCGCGACCGGGACACGGGGAATTACTGGTCCGCCGCCTATCAACCGACGGCGCGCAAGGCTGACCACTATGAGGCGATATTCGTGCAGGCACGCGCCGAATACCGGCGTCGCGACGAGGCCATCGAAGCCCACACGGAAATCAGCGTTTCCCCCGAAGATGACGTCGAAATCCGCCGTGTCACGCTCACCAACCAGTCGTCGCGCACCCGCCGTATCGAGGTGACGAGTTACGCCGAGGTGGTGCTGGCGCTGTTGAATGCCGACCTGGCCCATCGGGCTTTCGGTAACTTATTCGTCCAAACCGAAATCCTGCCCGAGCGGCAGGCGATTCTCTGCACCCGCCGCCGCCGCACGCCGGGGGAGGCGGTGCCGTGGATGTTTCACCTGCTGGCGGCTCCCGGCGCCACGGCGGACCAGGCGTCTTACGAGACCGACCGCGCCAGGTTCATCGGCCGCGCCCGAACGGCGGCCAACCCGGCGGCACTGGAGAGGGGCGGCCGATCCTCCCGCCTGTCGAACACCGACGGCTCGGTGCTCGATCCCATCGTGGCGATCCGCAGCACCCTCACCCTGTCGCCCGACCAGTCGGCGACCGTGCAGATCATCTCCGGCGTGACGGACACGCGGGAGGCGGCCCTGGCGTTGATCGAGAAGTATTGCGACCGGCACTTCGTCGATCGCGCGTTCGACATGGCATGGTTCCAGGGCCAGGAGGTGCTGCGCCACCTCAACGCCACCGAAGCGGACGCGCAGCTCTATGGCCGCCTGGCCACCTCCGTCATTCACGCCAGCGCCTTGCGGCGCGCGGCGCCCAGCATCATTTCCCGCAACCATCATGGCCAGTCCGGGCTGTGGCGCTTTGCCGTCTCGGGGGATCTGCCGATCGTCCTGGTGCGCATCGGCGACCCGAGCCGCATCGCCCTGGTTAAACAGGTGCTGCAAGCCCATGCCTATTGGCGGATGAAGGGCCTGGCCGCGGACCTGGTGATTGTGAACGAGGATTTCTCGGGTTACCGGGCGGTTCTGCACGACCTGATCATGGGGCTGATCAACATGGGCCCGGAGGCGCAAGTGGTCGACAAACCGGGGGGCGTCTTTGTGCGGCGGGCCGAAGAGCTTTCCGAGGAAGAACGGGTCTTGTTCCAGACCGTCGCCCGCATCGTGTTCACCGATGCCGCCGATACCTTGGCCGAGCAGGTGGAGCGCCGCGTATCGGCGGCACGGATGTCCGACCTTTTCGAACCGTCGCGGCAGGCCGCCAGTGAACGGGCCTATCCGCTGGCGCCGCGGGAGCGCCTGTTCTTCAACGGCCTGGGGGGCTTCACCCCCGACGGGCGCGAATACGTCATCACCCTCGAACCGGGCCAGAACACGCCGGCGCCGTGGGTCAACGTCATCGCCAGCCCCCACATCGGCACCATCGTCAGCGAAAGCGGGAGCGCTTACACCTGGGTGGAAAATGCCCATGAGTTCCGCCTGACCACCTGGCACAACGACCCCCTCAGCGATCTCAGCAGCGAGGCGATCTACATCCGCGACGAGGAAACGGGCGCGTTCTGGTCCCCGACGCCGCTGCCGGCCCGCGGCAAGTCCGGCTACGTGTGCCGGCACGGGTTCGGCTACAGCGCGTTCGAGCATTACGAAGCCGGCATCTCCTCGGAACTGTTCACCTACGTCGCCATGGACGCCCCGGTGAAGTTCGTGGTGGTCAAACTGCGCAACCATTCGAAGCATCCCCGTGGATTGTCCCTGACCGGGTATTGGGAACTGGTGCTCGGCGAATGGCGGCATGCCAATCTGATGCACATCGTGACCGAAACGGACCCCCACAGCGGAGCGCTGTTTGCCCGCAATGCTTACGGCCGGGGATGCGCCAATCGGGTGGTCTTTGCGCAGGTCAGCGAGCCCGGGCGCCGGGTGACCGGCAACCGCACCGAGTTCATCGGGCGCAACGGCTCGCTGGCCAGCCCGGCGGCCATGCGCCGCAAGCGGTTGTCGGGCAAGACGGGGGCCGGCCTGGACCCCTGCGCCGCGATCCAGACCCGGATCGAATTGGCCGAAGGGGAAGAGCGCGAGATCGTGTTCGTGTTCGGCGCCGCCCGCGACGGCGACGAAGCGCGGGATTTCATCCAGCGTTTCGCCGGGCCGGCCCGCGCGCGGCAGGCATTGGAAACGGTGTGGGAACACTGGAACCGCACCCTGGGCGCGGTCTACGTGGAAACACCGGACCCGGCCTTGAACGTGCTGGCCAACGGCTGGCTGCTGTACCAGACGCTGTCCAGCCGGCTGTGGGGGCGCAGCGGGTATTACCAGTCCGGCGGCGCTTACGGTTTCCGCGATCAACTGCAGGACACCATGGCGCTGCTCCACGCGACCCCGTGGCTCGCCCGGGAGCAGTTGATCCGCTGCGCCGAGCGCCAGTTCCGCCAGGGCGACGTGCAACACTGGTGGCATCCGCCCAACGGACAAGGGGTGCGCACCCATTTCTCGGATGACTATCTGTGGCTGCCCTACGCCACCTGCCGTTACGTGTTGGCGACCGGCGATACGGGCGTGCTCGACGAGCCGGTTCATTTCCTGGAAGGCCGCGAGTTGACCCCGGAAGAGGAGGCCTATTACGAGCTGCCGCAACGTTCGGCGGAAGCGGCCAGCCTCTATGAGCATTGCGTGCGGGCCATCAAACACGGCTTGCGTTTCGGCCCCCACCAACTGCCGCTGATGGGCTGCGGCGACTGGAACGACGGCATGAATCTGGTGGGCCGCGACGGCAAGGGCGAGAGTGTCTGGCTGGCGTGGTTCCTGTACCAGAACCTTCAACTGTTTGCCGGCTTGGCCCGAGGCCGGGGCGACGAGACCTTTGCCGAAGTCTGCACCCGGCAGGCGGCGTTGCTGCACCGCAACATCGAGGCCCAGGCCTGGGACGGCGCCTGGTATCGGCGGGCCTATTTCGACGACGGCACCCCCCTGGGCTCGGCCGGCAACGACGAATGCCGGATCGATTCGATCAGCCAGAGTTGGGCGGTCATTTCCGGCGGCGGCGATCCCGAGCGGGCCAGCCAGGCGATGGCCGCGGTGGACAAACACCTGGTCCACCGGGATACGCGATTGATCCAACTGCTCGATCCGCCTTTCGACAAATCGGACCTTGAGCCCGGTTACATCAAGGGCTACGTGCCCGGCGTGCGCGAGAACGGCGGGCAATACACCCATGCCGCGATCTGGGCCGCGACGGCGTTCGCCATGATGGGCGACCGGGAACGGGCGTGGGAATTGTTCGCCATGCTCAATCCCGTCAATCACGGCAGCACGCCGGCGGAGATCGAACGCTACAAGGTCGAGCCCTACGTCATGAGCGCGGACATTTACGCAGCGCCGCCCCACACCGGCCGGGGCGGCTGGACCTGGTACACCGGGGCGGCGGGCTGGATGTACCGGCTGACGGTGGAAACGCTGCTGGGCCTGCAACTGGAAGTGGACCATCTGCGCATTGCGCCGTGCATCCCGGCCCACTGGGAAGCGTACAAAATCCACTACCGCTATCGCGCTACCCTTTACCGCATCACCGTCCGCCAGATCGGCGAGCCGTCGGGGGATGGGGTCGGCGTGAGGGTGGACGGCGTCGAACGCCCCGACCGGACGATTCCCCTCATCGACGACCTTCAGGATCACGCCGTCGAAGTGGGCGTAGTGGTTCCACCCCCCGTCCACCCATGACCAAGGAGAGAACATGAACCTGACCTTAAGTCTCGCCCCGCTGGTTTCCCTGATCGCCGGCATCCTCATTCTGCTGGTGCCGCGCCTGCTCAACTATATCGTCGCGATCTATTTGATCATTATCGGCTTGATCGGACTGTTCGCCGGCAGCGGCCTGCATCTCCGGTAAACCAGCCAGGGCAAGCCCCCGGCTTGCAGCTTGCTTCCCGTTGCCTCGAAGGGTAAGGGACCGGGGTTTTGTAGCTACTCACCATGGGAGCGCATCAGGCATGAAGAAAATCACCAAGGCGGTATTCCCCGTGGCCGGCCTCGGCAGCCGTTTCCTGCCCGCCACCAAGGCCAGCCCCAAAGAGATGATGCCGGTAGTGGACAAGCCGCTCATCCAGTACGCCGTGGAAGAGGCGGCGGGGGCCGGCATCACCGACATGATCTTCATCACCGGCCGCACCAAGCGCGCGATCGAGGACCACTTCGACACGGCTTACGAGGTGGAGGCCGAACTCGCCGCCCGCGGCAAGCATGAGCTGCTACGCACCGTGCAAGAAGTGATCTCAAGGCGGGTGAACTGCATCTACGTCCGCCAGCGTGAGGCGCTGGGGTTGGGCCATGCCGTGCTCTGCGCGCAACCGGTGGTGCAGGACGCGCCGTTCGCGGTGATTCTCGCGGATGATTTGATCGATGGCGAGCCCTCGGCCATCCAGCAGATGGTCGACGTGTTCCAGCGCCACCAATGTTCCATCCTCGGCGTCCAGGACGTGCCCCGCGGCCAGACCGGGCAATACGGCATCGTCAGCACTACCGCCCTGGAGCCGAACCTGGACCGGGTGAAGGGCATCGTCGAAAAGCCCAGGCCGGAAACCGCCCCTTCCACCCTGGCGGTAGTGGGGCGCTATATCCTGACGCCGCGCATCTTCCATCACCTGGAACAGACACCCTTGGGCTCCGGCGACGAGATTCAGCTTACCGACGGCATCGCCGCCCTGCTGCAGGAAGAAAAAGTCCTCGCCGCCCATTTAAGCGGCACCCGCTACGATTGCGGTTCAAAGCTGGGATACCTCAAGGCACAGGTGGCATTGGGACTGAAGCGCGAGGACTTGCGCGAGGAGTTTGCCGCCTATCTGGCAACATTGAAATAAGCCCGTCCGACGTTAACGCAGTTCAACCCAGATTATCCATTAGGACGCGAGATGATGGCGAGGTGGGTTGCGAGACAGTTTCGTTGCTTGCGAGGAGTCCATGGTTATTCCATGGACGACGAACNNCGACGAACAAGGGGCGAAAATGGCAGAGGGGCTCGGCCTGGCCATCGTCGCCAAGACGATCGACTTGCTGGGCTTGAAAATCCGGGTCCGGTCCCGACTGGGAAAAGGCTCCCTGTTCGCGGTGGAATTGCCCCTGGGGCACAAGGAAATCCGGGTGCTGCCGCGGAAGGAAGGCGGGCACCGGCCGCTGCGTATCGCCGTGGTGGACGACGACATCGGCGTCCTCGAATCCCTGGCCTTCGTGCTGGAGGAGGTCGGCCATCAGGTGATTGCCGCCGCCACCGGCGACGAACTGCTGGCCCGGCTGGAAAATCTGCCGCCGGACGTGGCCATATCCGACTATCGGCTGGCCCGAGGGAAGAACGGCTTCGACGCCATCACCGCCGTCGGAACCGCCTTCGGCCGCCCCATGCCGGCGGTCATCCTGACCGGCGACACCGGCCCGGAACTCCTCCGGGGCATGGCCGGCAAAGGCATCCTGGTCCACCGCAAACCCCTGGCGTTTTCCGCGCCGCAGGCTTGCATTGCCGAACTGGCCTACCGGCCGTGCCCCCAAAGCGGGGCATGAAACCGGCCGAAACAGGCGCTTAACCCCGCCCCGCCAGGAAAGCCTGTCTCTTATACACATCT
>DDYH01000025.1 GCA_002347615.1 Gallionellaceae bacterium UBA2239
TCCTAATGGACAATCTGGGTTCATAAGAAAAAAGGACTCAATTTCCCCCTCGGCAACGCCCCGTAGCAATCCGGCGAAAGGATCTCGTCCATGGATGGAAAACCCGACTCGGCCCAGCCGCTTGCCGCCCCGGGCACTTCCGAGCCCAGGCGGGCCGAGGACGAGTTGCGGGAAAGCGAAGAGCGTTTCCGCGATGTCATCGAGCATGCGCCCATCGGAATGGCATTGACGTCTCCCGATGGCCGATTCATACGGGTGAACCGTGCCCTGTGCGACATTGTCGGCTACACGGCGGAAGAACTGCTGAAGCTGACCTTTGAAGACATTACCCACCCGGACGACCGGCAAAAAGACCTGGATCAGGTGAAACGCCTGGAATCCGGGAAAATCCCCGCCTACGAAATGGAAAAGCGTTACGTGCGCAAGAACGGCGAGGTGGTTTGGGTGCAGATCACCGGCTCCCTGTTGCGTGACGCCCAGGACCACCCCCTGCAGCTCATCAAACAGGTGCAGAACATCACTGAGCGCAAAAGGGTGGAAGAAAAGTTGCGCGCCGCCTCCCACTATGCCCGCAGCCTGATCGAGGCCAGCCTGGACCCCCTGGTCACCATCAGCAACGAAGGCATCATCACCGACGTCAACGCCGCCTCCGAACTGGCCACCGGCATTGCCCGGGAAGACCTGATCGGGACCGATTTCGCCAGCTATTTCACCGACCCCGAAAAAGCCCGGGAAGGCTATCTCAAGGTGTTCTCCGACAACCTGGTCAAGGACTACCCCCTCGCCATCCGCCATGTCTCCGGCAAGGTGATGGACGTCCTCTACAACGCGGCCGTCTACCGCAACGAATCCGGCGAAGTGCAGGGCGCCTTCGCCGCCGCCCGGGACATCACCGAGCGCAAGCGGCTGGAGGAGGCGCTCCGGCGACTCAATCAGAACCTGGAACAACGGGTGGAAGAGGAAGTCGCGAAAAACAGGGAGAAAGACCACATCCTCATTCAGCAGTCCCGCCTCGCCGCCATGGGGGAAATGGTCCACAACATCGCCCACCAGTGGCGGCAGCCCCTGAACGCCCTGTCCATCATCCTGAGCAACATCCAGGATGACTACGACTGCCACGAACTGTCCTCGGAATCCCTGAACGACACGGTCAGTCGGGCTCGTCAGCTGCTGCAGCGCATGTCCACCACGGTGGACGACTTCCGCGACTTCTTCCGCCCCGACCGGGAGCCGGGCGAGTTCGACATGAGCCAGTCGGTGGAAGACGCCCTGTTCGTGATGGAAGCCTCCCTCAAAAACAACAACATCCTGGTGGAAAAAAACCTTCCCAAGGGGCTGATGGCCTACGGCTATTCCAACCAGTTCGCCCAGACCATCCTCAACGTCTTCGCCAACGCCAAGGACGCCATTCAGCAGCACCAGGGCCCCGGAGGCCGGATCGAAGTCACCCTCAGCCGATCCGGCGACAAGGGCGTACTGGCCATCCAGGACAACGGCGGCGGCATCCCCGAGGATGTCCTGCCGAAAATTTTCGATCCCTATTTCACCACCAAGGAAAAAGGCAGCGGAATCGGCCTCTACATGTCGAAAATGATCATCGAGCGCAACCTCAACGGAACCATCGCCGTCGCCAACCGCCCCCCGGGTGCGCTCATCACCATCGCCCTCCCCGTGCTGCCCCCTGCGGAAACGCAGAAATAGCGTCTCCGCTCTCCTTTCCCGGCCGGCACCACGCCGAGGGTGTCCCCCCTCGCAACTTCTGTCATAATTTGCACCGATGAACACCGCAAAACGCCGCGAGATTTTCCGCCGCCTCGCAGAGGCCAATCCGGCGCCCACCACCGAGCTGCATTACCGCACCCCCTTCGAACTGCTGGTGGCGGTGCTGCTCTCCGCCCAAGCCACCGACAAGGGCGTGAACCTGGCCACCGCCAAGCTGTTTCCGGTGGCGAACACCCCGGACAAGATTCTCGCCCTGGGCCAGGATGGCCTGGAGAGCTACATCAAGACCATCGGCCTTTACCGCAGCAAGGCCAGGCACCTTCTCACCACCTGCGAAATCCTGCTCCGGGAGCATGGCGGCGAAGTGCCCAACCAGCGGGAAGCCCTGGAAACCCTCCCCGGCGTGGGCCGCAAGACCGCCAACGTGGTGCTCAACACCGCCTTCGGCCACCCCACCATCGCCGTGGACACCCACATCTTCCGCGTCGCCAACCGCACCGGCCTCGCCCCCGGCAAGACCGTGCTGGAGGTGGAAAAGAAGCTGCTCAAGCACGTCCCCGCCGAGTTCAAGCAGGACGCCCACCACTGGCTGATCCTCCACGGCCGCTACGTGTGCAAGGCCCGCAAGCCGGAGTGCTGGCGCTGCCTGATCGCCGACCGGTGCGAATACCCGGACAAGAGCCCGCCGCCGGGGCCGTCCGCCACCGCCGGAAAGCCATCGAAATGAGCGTCGCCACCGGACTCTCCGCCGGCCCCGCCGCCAACCTGGACCTGGTCACCCTGGCCGTCCAGGAGGCCATGGAGCGGGCGGCCTTCGACCATGTCAACAGCGTGCTGCTGTTCCTCACCCCCGAATTCGCCGCCGCCCCCCAGCCCGCCCTGCTGGCGGCGGCCAAGGCGGCGGAGTGCACCCAGATCGTGGGCTGCACCGCCGCCGGCATCTTCACCGAAAGCGACTGGGTGCTGGACTCCCCCGCCGCCGCCGCCATGGTGTTCGGCGACGACGTGCGCCTGGGGCCCGCCTCCCAGGCCGGAGAGGACGACCTGATCCTGAGCCTCACCGCTCCCCACTGCCTCAACACGTCCTGGCTGAATCTGCCCGGCCACCGCTTCGGCGCCGTCTCGGGGGACGCCACCGGCCAGGGGCCCTACAAGGTATGGAGCGGCGGCAAGCTGTCGGAAAAAGGCCGCAGCGAATCCATCGTCCGCGGTGCCCGTGGCATGGTGGGCGTGTCCCAGGGCGCCCTGGCCCTGTGCCCCCCCAAACCCGTTACCCGCCAGAAGGATCACGACGTCCTCGCCCTGGAAGGGCAGAGCGCCCTCAGCTCCCTGGAGCTTTGCCTGCCGCCGGAAATGGCCCACCGGGGCCGCATCCCCCTCCACCTCCTGATGGCCGGCTTCGCCATCGGCGACCCCGCCACGGCCATCGCCGAGGGGCGCTACCGCCTGGTGCCCATCGTCTCCGCCAACGACGACGGCTCGGTGACCCTGTCCTTGAAGCCGGCAGAGGGCCAGGTGCTGTTCTGGGCCCTGCGGGAGCCCGCCGCCGCCGAGCGGGACATGCACCAGCTGCTGGCCCAGTTGCGCAGCCGCCTGGGAAGCGCGCCGGACTTCGCCCTGGTCTTCCCCTGCATGGGCCGCAGCCCCTACTTCTACGGCGGCGTGGACCGGGACCTGGAAGCGCTGAAAGCCGAGTTCCCCGACATGCCCTTCATCGGCTTCTACGGCAACGGCGAAATCGCTCCCTTCCACCGCAGCAACGAGCTGTTCCAGTATTCCACCGTGGTAGGGCTATTCCATGTTTAACCCCTCCCGGGACCAGGCCCGGCGCTTTTTCTTCGATGCCTGGGAAAAGCACAAGGCGAGCCGCCCCCTCACCCCCCTGGAAGCCATGGCCGCCGACGTCGTGATCGCCCACCCGGAATATCACGCCGTCCTCGACCACCCGGAACGGAACCTGGACCGGGACTACCTCCCCGAAAGCGGCGACATCAATCCCTTCCTCCACCTCCAACTGCACCTGGCGGTGGAAGAACAGCTCTCCATCGACCAACCCCCCGGCATCCTCGCCCACTACCACCGTCTGCTGAGCCGGGACGGCGACGCCATGGCCGCCCAGCACCACATCATGGAATGCCTGGCGGAAACCATCTGGCAGGCCCAGCGCCAGGGCACCGGGCCGGACGCCATGGTTTACCTGGGTTGCCTGGAGCGGCGCTGAAAATGTCGTTTAGTCATTGGGAAGGAAACACCCTGGTGCTGAATATCCTGGGCCGGCCGCGGGCCAAGCAGACGATGATCGGCAAGGTCATCGGCAAGCAACTGGAGGTGCATGTGGCCGAAAACCCGGTGCGCGGGCGGGCCACGGCACACCTGGTGCGCTTCCTGGCGGGGGAGTTCCAGGTCCCGGAAAGCGCCATCACGGTGGTGTTCGGGGTCTATAACGTCAACAAGCAACTGCGCATCGCGGCACCGAAACGGCTCCCGCCAGGCATCCCCTGGCCCGCCGAACAGGGGGCGCTGTTTTAGCGAGACCGCCATGCCTCACTCCCCCTCCCCGGTATCCTTCGGCGAAGCCCTCAAATACTGGCTCAAGCTCGGCTTCATCAGCTTCGGCGGGCCTGCGGGGCAGATTTCCATGATGCACCAGGAGCTGGTGGAGCGGCGGCGCTGGATTTCCGAACACCGCTTTCTCCACGCCCTCAACTACTGCATGGTGCTCCCCGGGCCGGAGGCCCAGCAGCTCGCCACCTATATCGGCTGGCTGATGCACGGCGTGAAGGGGGACCTCGCGGCGGGAGCGCTGTTCGTGCTGCCCTCCCTGTTCATCCTCATCGCCCTCACCTGGGTCTATCTCGCGTTCGGCCATATCCCCGCAGTAGCCGGCATGCTCTACGGCATCAAGCCGGCGGTCACCGCCATCGTGGTGTTCGCGGCCTGGCGCATCGCTTCCCGTGCGCTGAAGAACGGCGCGCTGTGGGCCATCGCCGTGGCGGCCTTCGTGGCGATATTCGCTTTCGACGTGCCCTTCCCGGCCGTCGTGCTGGCCGCGGGCCTCATCGGCCACCTGGGCGGCCGGCTCACGCCGGACAAGTTCCGGATCGGCGGCGGACATGGGGCCTCGGACAAGCATTTCGGCCCCGCCATCCTCGACGACGACACCCCCACCCCGCCCCATGCCCGGTTTTCCTGGGGGCAGCTGGCGGTTTTCGTGATGACGGGGTTGGTGCTGTGGGGCGGCGTCATGGGGCTGCTGGCATCCAGCGGCAACGGAACCCTGGCCCAGATGGGGGGATTCTTCACCAAGGCGGCGCTAGTGACCTTCGGCGGCGCCTACGCGGTGCTGCCCTACGTCTACCAGGGCGGGGTGGAGCGCTACCAGCGGCTCACCGGCTTGCAGATGATCGACGGCCTGGCATTGGGGGAAACCACCCCCGGGCCGCTCATCATGGTGGTGGCTTTCGTCGGCTTCGTGGGGGGATGGACCAAGGAACTGTTCGGGGAAGACGCCCTGTTCTGGGCCGGGGCGGCGGGAGCGGCGACGGCGACCTTCTTCACCTTTCTGCCGTCTTTCCTGTTCATTCTGGTGGGCGGCCCCCTGGTGGAGAAAACCCACGGCGACCTCAAGTTCACCGCGCCTTTGACCGGCATCACCGCCGCGGTGGTGGGGGTGATCCTAAACCTGGCGGTGTTCTTCGCCTACCACGTGCTGTGGCCGACAGGTTTTGCCGGGAGCTTCGACTGGCCTTCCCTCCTGACCGGGCTGGCAGCGGCGGCCGCCCTGTTCCGCTACCAGGCCGGCATCATGCCGGTGATCGCGGCCTGCGGCGCGGCAGGACTGGCTTCCAGACTGTTCCTTTAGGAAGCATCGGCCAATTCACCTTCGGCCGCCGGGCGGCGGGCACTTTGCGCCGGCTCGTCCTTCTGCCGCAGAATATCCTTCACCGTATCCAAATCCCCGGCCTCGGCGCAGGCCATGGCGGAAAACAGGCAGTTCAGTTTCTTGATCAAGGTCTGGAACATCTTGCTCCCCGTGTCGTTAAGGCAAGAACGCTTTCGACACCTCAGCACGGATCGTGCCCGCCGCAAAAAAACCTAATCCATTGATGTAATGAAGCATTAGAACGCCCCACGGACCGCC
Source organism: Gallionellaceae bacterium UBA2239 (assembly GCA_002347615.1). Classification (GTDB taxonomy): domain Bacteria; phylum Pseudomonadota; class Gammaproteobacteria; order Burkholderiales; family UBA9220; genus UBA2239. The sequence continues at coordinate 5,864 of DDYH01000025.1, forward strand.
CCCTGCTTTTGCGTTGCACATTGCAACATCCGGCGCTAGGATGTCGCCATGGAGAACCGCCCATCCCTGCTGCGCAAGGTCGCCCTCAGCTACACCGGCTATTTCGCCATGGCCGCGCTGATCATTGGCCTGTCCCTGATTACCTTCATGGAAATGCGCCAGATCGAGTTGAAAATCCTGGCCGGGGAACGCATCGCCGAATTTTTCGACACCACCCTGGAAATCCGCCGCTACGAGAAGAGCTATCTGCTCTACGGCGGCCAGGGTTATTTCGACGAAAACCGCTCCCACACCGAAAAAGCGCGCCAGCAGCTCAACCTGTACCGGAAAGACTTTTCCCAGCTCGCCGCCGCCGAGGACCTGGACCGGCTGCACCGGAACCTGGACAGCTACCGGCAACTGATGGACGAATTCCGCGGCCTGCCCCCCGAATCCCCCTCGGCCCGGAAGCTGGAGGAAAAAATCCGCCTCACCGGCAAGGAAATCGTCACCTTCGGCGAAGCCCTGGCCAAGACCGAACGGGCTTTCCTGCGGGCCTCCCTGGACCGTTCCCGCTCCTTCCTGCTGGGATACATCACGCTGCTTTCCCTGTCCATGATCGCCATCGGCTTCGTGTTGTGGCGCAAGGTGGTGAACCCTCTCCAGCACATGGAGCACTGCATCGCCGCCCTGTCGGAAGGGAAGCCGGGACGTATCGAGATCGACTCCGACGACCGGGAGATCGTCTATATCACCCGCGCCTTCAACCGCATGGTGCAGGAACTGGAACTGCGCCAGCGCTGCCTCAACCGCTCGGAAAAGCTCGCCTCCCTGGGCACCCTGCTGTCCGGCGTGGCCCACGAGCTGAACAACCCCCTGTCCAACATTTCCACTTCCTGCCAAATCTTGCAGGAGGAGGAAAGCGACGCCGACCCCGCCTTCCGGCGCGAACTGCTGCACCAGATCGACGAACAGACCAACCGGGCCCGGGACATCGTGCGCTCCCTGCTGGACTTTTCCCGGGACAAGGATTCCCGCAAGACGGCTGTCCCCCTGGCGGAGCTGGTGGCGGAAACCCTGCGCTTCAGCAAGGGGCAGATTCCCTCCTCCGTGGAAGTCGCCACCACCATCCCCGAGGACATCGCCCTGTTCGCCGACCGGCGGCGGCTGCAACAGGCCTTCCTCAACCTGATCAAGAACGCGGTGGAGGCTGTCGGCGACAGGGGCCGCATCGGCATTTCCGCCCGGCTGGCGGATTCGTCCCTGGACAGCCTGTTCCACGGCGCCTGCAACGACTTCGGCCCGGCGGTGGACATCGCCGTCAACGACAGCGGCAGCGGCATACCGGCCGATATCCTGCCCCGGGTGTTCGACCCCTTTTTCACCACCAAGGAGGTGGGCCAGGGATCGGGCCTGGGGCTGGCCATCGTCCACGACATCGTGGAGGAACACGCCGGCTGCATCGCCGTGGAAAGCCTGCCCGGCCAGGGCACCACCTTCCACATCCGCCTTCCCCTCAACCCCCAGCCCGCCTGCCAGACCGATGACTGACGCCCATACCGGAAAGCTGCTGATCGTCGACGACGAGAAAGTGGCCCTGAAAAACCTCGAACACGTGATGAAGAAGGAGGGCTACGCCGTCACTGCGACGCAAAGCGGCAGCGCCGCCCTGGCCCTGCTGGAGAAGGAAAGCTTCGACGTGGTGCTGACCGACCTGCGGATGGAAAAAGTGGACGGGATGAAAGTCCTCGACGCCTGCCGCAAGCTGGCGCCGGACGCCGAAGTCATCATGATCACCGGCTTCGCCACCTTGGAATCCGCGGTGGAAGCGATGAAATTCGGCGCCTTCCACTACATCGCCAAACCCTTCCGCCTGGAGGAGGTGCGGGCGGTCGTGGCGGAAGCCATGGAGAAGGTGTCCCTCAAGCACGAGAACGCCCGCCTGCGGGAGCAGTTGGCCCAATGGCAGGGAAGCCCGGAGCTCATTTCCCAGGACCCGGCCATCCGGCGCCTGCTGGATACCGCCCGCCAGGTGGCCCCCTCCGAGTGCAGCGTGCTGATCAGCGGCCAGAGCGGGACCGGCAAGGAGCTGTTGGCCCGCTTCGTCCATCAGCACAGCAAGCGGGCCGACGGACCTTTCCTGGCCGTCAACTGCGGCGCCTTCAACGAGGACCTGCTGGCCAACGAGTTGTTCGGCCACGATAAGGGCGCCTTCACCGGCGCGGCGGAAAGCCGCAAGGGCCTGATCGAGGCCGCCTCCGGGGGCACCTTGTTCCTGGACGAGATCACCGAGATGTCCCCCGCCATGCAGGCCAAGCTGCTGCGGGTGATCCAGGAGCAGGAGGTGCTGCGCCTGGGCTCCACCGAACCGGTGCGGGTCAACGTGCGCTTCATCGCCGCCACCAACCAGGACATCCGGCAGTCGGTGGAAACCGGCAAGGTGCGCCAGGACCTGTACTTCCGCCTCAACGTGGTGGCCCTGCACCTGCCCCCCCTGGCCGAACGCCGGCAGGACATCCCCCTGCTGTGCCAGCACTTCCTCGCCAAGCACTCCGCCCGTATGGGCAAGACCGTCACCCACCTGTCCCGGGAAACCCTGTCCGCCCTGATGAACTACGGCTTTCCCGGCAATGTGCGGGAGCTGGAAAACCTCCTGGCCCGGGGGGTGGCGGTGACCGACGGCCCGGTGCTGGAACTGGCCCACCTGCCGGAGGAAATCGCCCACCCGGAGCGGCCGGCCTTCGACAAGCCGGAGGGCCGCATCCCCACCCTGGAAGAACAGGAAGTGGCCTACATCCGCTGGGTGCTGGCCGAAGCCAAGGGCAACCAGACCCTCGCCGCCCAGATGCTGGGCATCGACCGGGTTTCCCTGTGGCGCAAGCTCAAGCGCCAACGGGCAGAAAACTAGTCCCAGCGGGCTTTTGCGCCCAATCCGCCCTGTTGCTGGTTTGCACGGAAACTAGCTTTCCTTTATGATTGTCAAAATTTCGTTAAAATTTGCAACACGCTTATTGCATATTGCAACACACTTGACTGCGCCCGACCCGTGAAACAGCTCCTCGCCTGCAATCTCTGGCTCTACAAAGTCTTTCCCTTCCTGCGTTGGTGGCCCATGGTCGACGGCCGCACCACCCGCGCCGACCTGATCGCCGGCCTTACCGGGGCCATCATCGTGCTGCCCCAGGGGGTGGCCTTCGCCACCATCGCCGGGCTGCCGCCGGAATACGGCCTTTACGCCGCCATGGTCCCCGCCGTCATCGGCGCCCTGTTCGGCTCCTCCTGGCACCTGGTTTCCGGCCCCACCACCGCCATTTCCATCGTCGTGTTCTCCACCGTGTCGCCCCTGGCGGAGCCGGGTTCCGCCCAGTACATCAGCCTGGTGCTGACCCTCACCTTCCTCACCGGCCTGTTCCAGCTCATCATGGGAGTGGCCCGCATGGGCACCCTGGTGAACTTCATTTCCCACACCGTGGTGATCGGCTTCACCGCCGGCGCGGCGGTGCTCATCGCCTCCAGCCAGTTCAAGAATTTCCTCGGCATCAGCATCCCCCGGGGCGCCCATTTTTACGAGATCATCCAGCAGGTGGTCCTCCAGGCGGGCAACATCAACCCCTACGTGCTGTCGGTGGGCGTAATCACCCTGGCCTCCGGCATCCTGACCAAGAAGTTCCTGCCCAAGATCCCCTACATGATCGCCGCCATGGTGATCGGCAGCCTGTTCGCCCTGGGGCTCAACAGCTTCTACGGCCAAGAAACCACCCTGATCGGCACCGTGGGGGCCCTCCCCGCCACCCTGCCGCCCCTGTCGGCCCCGGACTTTTCCCTCCATGCCCTGCAAACCATGGCCCCCAGCGCCCTGGCGGTGACCATGCTGGCCCTCACCGAGGCGGTTTCCATTTCCCGCGCCATCGCCGTGCGCTCCGAGCAACGCATCGACGGCAACCAGGAATTCATCGGCCAGGGCCTGTCCAACCTCTTCGGCGCCTTCTTCTCCGGCTACGCCTCCAGCGGCTCCTTCAACCGCAGCGGCCTCAACTACGCCGCCGGCGCCCTGACCCCCTTGGCGTCGGTGTTCGCCGCCGGCTTCCTGGCCCTGATCCTGCTGCTGGTGGCCCCCCTGGCCGCCTACCTGCCCATCGCCTCCATGGCGGCCATCCTGTTCCTGGTGGCCTGGGGACTGATCGACTTCCACCACATCGGCTCCATCCTCAAGACCAGCCGCTCGGAAACCGTGGTGCTGTTCACCACCCTGCTCTCCACCCTGTTCGTGGAACTGGAGTTCGCCATCTACGTCGGCGTGATGCTGTCCCTGATGCTGTACCTCAGCCGCACCTCCAGCCCCGCCATCCAGTCCCTGGTGCCGGACCCCCGCGACTCGGCGCGCAAATTCGTCCCCGCTTCCCCCGCAACTCCGGAGTGCCCCCAGATGACGACCCTGTCGGTCAACGGCTCGATCTTCTTCGGTGCGGTGAACCATGTGCAGCAGGAACTTCAGTCCATTGACGAGGCGGACCCCCAGAAAAAGCACGTGCTGCTTCTGGGCAAGGGCATCAACTTCGTCGACATCGCCGGCGCGGAAATGCTGGCGCAGGAGGCCAAGCGGCGCCGCAAGATGGGGGGCGGTCTGTACCTGGCCGGAATGAAGGAAGGCGTGCTGTCCATGCTGGCGAAAGGCCGCTACGTGAAGGACATCGGCCCGGAAAACCTGTTCAGCGGCAAAAAAGACGCCCTGAAAACCATTTATCCCCGGCTGGATCCGGAAATCTGCCGCAACTGCCAGGTCCGGATTTTCAGCGAATGCCGCGAGGAACCCCGGGCATGATCCGCAAGAACCCCAGCGGCGACCTGCCGGTGATCCACGAATCCGCCTATGTGGATGCCACGGCCATCGTCTGCGGCAAGGTGGTCGTGGAAGAAAACGTTTTCATCGGCCCCTACGCCGTGATCCGGGCCGACGAGGTGAACGCGGAGGGCGAGATGGAGCCGATCATGATCGGCGCCCATTCCAACATCCAGGACGGCGTGGTGATCCACTCCAAGTCCGGCAGCGCGGTAGACATCGGGCGCGAAACCTCCATCGCCCACCGCTCCATCGTCCACGGCCCGTGCCGGGTGGGAGACAACGTATTCATCGGCTTCAACACCGTGCTGTTCAACTGCGTCATCGGCGACCGCTCGGTGGTGCGCCACAACTCGGTGGTGGAAGGGTGCGAAGTGCCCCAGGGCTTCCACATCCCGTCCACCAGCAGCATCCATTCGAACACCGACCTGGCCTCCATTCCCCAGGTCACGGCAGAGGCGAGCGATTTTTCGGAAAACGTGGTGCGCGCCAACCACGAATTGGTAAAGGGCTACAAGCGGCTCCAGAACGAATTCTAAGCAACGCCGGCGAAACCGCCGTACAACATATTGATTTAACACAACTACCAAACCGGCCATCGAGGCACAGGCTGTCAAGCCTGTAGCCGAACGGGCGGCGGCTTGGTATCATCTTGCGCTTTCCATTCAGGCCAGGGCGCGTTCACTCACGTCCTCGCCCCATAAAAAAGATGGCATGCGCATGAGGACGTTCAACACTTTTCTGCCGTTTCTCCGGTGGTTTCCCCTTAGTTCGTCGTGCATCAAAGCCGACCTCCTCGCCGGCATCACCGTCGCCCTGGTACTGATTCCCCAGTCCATGGCCTATGCGCAGCTGGCCGGGCTTCCCGCCTACTACGGTCTCTACGCCGCTTTCCTGCCGGGCATGATCGCCGCCATGTGGGGCTCCTCCAGCCAATTGGCCACCGGCCCGGTGGCAGTGGTTTCCCTGCTGACCGCGTCCGCCCTGGCCCCCCTGGCCGCTACCGGCTCCGACCAGTTTGTCGCCCTGGCCATTCTGCTGGCCCTGCTGGTGGGCCTGGTGCAACTCACCCTGGGCCTGTTCAAGCTGGGGGTGGTGGTGAACTTCCTCTCCCACCCGGTGATCGTAGGCTTCACCAACGCCGCCGCCATCATCATCGGCCTGTCCCAACTGAACAAGATTTTCGGCGTCTCCATGGGCCGCAGCGAGCACTTCATCCAGGATATATGGGGCGTGCTGCAGCAAGTGGGCGACACCCACCTTCCCACCCTGGCCATGGGGGTGTCCGCCCTGGCCATGATGTGGCTGATGAAGAAATACGTGCCCAAGCTCCCCGGCGTGCTGGTGGCCGTCACCATCACCACGGTAGTCAGCTGGGCCATCGGTTTCGAGCAGAACGGCAGCGGCAAGGTCGATCAGATTGTGGACAACGAGGTGCGCACCATTGCCCAGGAACAGGTCGCCACCGAAGCCCGCATCGGGGACATCAACGGCAGGATTTCCGCCAAGGCTCTGGAGCTCAAGAGTCTCCAGAAAGGCGGGCACGACGCCAACCCCCAGATTCTGGCGCTGAAATACGAAATCGACCTGCTCAAGCTGGAGCTCAAGGACGCCGAGGAGGAAAACCGCAAGCGCAACCGCGCCCTGCGCAAGTTCCACTTCGAACGCGTGCCCGGCCTGGACGGCCAGGCCGACAAGCTGTACCTGGCCGGCCAGGTTCCCGCTGGCGAGAAGACCGACGGCCATAAGTGGCGCATCAAGAAAATCGGCAAGGGTGAACTGAAGCTGGTGGGCGGCGGCGAAGTGGTGGGCTCCATCCCCTCCGGCCTGCCCAAGCTCGACCTGCCCAAGCTGAGCTGGGACGGCATCGTCTCCCTGCTCTCCAGCGCCCTGATCATCTCCCTGGTGGGCTTCATGGAAGCCATTTCCATCGCCAAGGCCATGGCAGCCAAGACCAAGCAACGCATCGACCCCAACCAGGAACTGGTGGGCCAGGGCATCGCCAACATCGTCGGCAGCTTCAGCCAGGCCTTCCCGGTGTCCGGCTCCTTCTCCCGCTCGGCGGTGAACCTCAATTCCGGCGCCAAGACCGGCATGTCTTCGGTCTTCGCCGGCCTGATCGTTCTGGTCACCCTGCTGTTCCTCACCCCCCTGCTCTACCACCTGCCCCAGGCCGTGCTGGCCGCGGTAATCATGATGGCGGTGGTCGGCCTGGTGAACTTCAAGGCGGTCTCCCACGCCTGGCGCGCCCACAAGCACGACGGCATCGCCGCCGTGGTCACCTTCGTCGCCACCCTGGCTTTCGCCCCCCACCTGGACAACGGCATCATGGTGGGCGCCGGCCTGGCGGTAGTCCTCTACCTGCTCCGCACCATGAAGCCCCGGGTGGCCATCCTCGGCCGCTATGCCGACGGCACCCTGCGGGACGCCACGGTGCACAATCTGCCCACCAGCGAATATGTGGCCGCCATGCGCTTCGACGGCCAACTGTACTTCGCCAACGTGTCCTATTTCGAGGACGCCATCCTGGAAATCGTCGCCAAGTTCCCCAAGGCCAAGTTCATCCTGGTGGCCGGCGACGGCATCAACCAGATCGACGCCTCCGGCGAGGAAATCATCCACCATTTGGTGCAGCGCCTGCGGGACAACGGCGTGACCCTGGTGTTCAGCGGTCTCAAGAAGCAGGTCCTGGACGTCATGCGCCACACCGGCGTGCTGGAATTGATCGGCGAGGCCAATATCTTCGCCAACGAGGAAATGGCGCTGGAATCCATCTTCACCCGCATCGACGACCCCGATTTCGACGCCGCCGCCTGCCCCCTGCGGAAAGTGGCGTAATTTTCACGAACGCGGCGAAAAGTCATTAGAATGCTGTTTTGAGCCTGGAGAACAATAAGCAGTGGCTCCGAATCTCTTACCCATCGACTACATACTCGGCATCGTCGTCTTCTGGCTGGCGCTGGGCTTGGCCGGCCTGGTGCTGCAACGGCAGCCCCGGCTGCTCGCCCAACTGCTCTTCCCCGCCGGCGCCCTGGGCGCCCTGGCCCTGGCGGTGGTCACCCTGGGGGCTCTGGGCGGCGGTACCAACGTGGCCGTCCTGCCCCTGGGGTTGCCCGACCTGCCCTTCCACCTGCGCCTGGACGCCCTGTCCGCCTTCTTCCTGCTTCTCCTGGGGGGTGCGGTGTTCGGCATCTCGGTCTACGGCGCCGGCTACTTCCGCACCATGGAAGGAAGCACTCTGGGCCTGCTGTGCCTGGAATACCACCTGTTCATCGCCAGCATGGTACTGGTGCTGCTGGCGGACGACGCCTACCTATTCATGGTGGCCTGGGAGGCCATGGCCCTGTCGTCCTACTTCCTGGTCACCACCGACCACAAGGTGCCGGAAATCCGCCGCGCAGGCTTTCTTTACCTGCTGATCGCCCACGTGGGCGCCATCGGCATCCTGCTGTGCTTCGGCGTCATGCAGGGGGGCCAGGGCGACTATAGCTTCGCCACCATGCGCCAGGCTGAGTTGAGCCCGTTCTGGGCCTCGGCCACCTTCCTGCTGGCCCTGTTCGGCTTCGGCGCCAAGGCCGGCCTGCTGCCGCTGCACGCCTGGCTGCCGGAAGCCCACCCTGCGGCCCCCTCCCCGGTGTCCGCCTTGATGAGCGGGGTGATGCTGAAAACCGCCATCTACGGCCTGCTACGGGTGACCTTCGACCTCCTGGGCACCCAGCTCTGGTGGTGGGGCGCCCTGACCCTGGTGCTGGGCCTCATGACCGCCCTCTACGGCGTGCTGTTCGCCGCCGTGCAGTCGGACATGAAGCGGCTGCTGGCCTATTCCTCCATCGAGAACATCGGCATCATCCTGGCGGGCATCGGCCTGGGCATCATTTTCCACGCCTTCCACCAGGAAGCCGTAGCGGTCCTCGCCCTGGTCGCCGCCCTCTACCACGCGCTGAACCATGCGTTCTTCAAGGGTCTGCTGTTCCTCGGCACCGGCTCCGTGCTCCACGCCACCGGCGAGCGCAACCTGGGCCATCTGGGCGGGCTGATCCGGCGCATGCCCTGGGTGGCGGTGCTGGTGCTGGTGGGCACCCTGGCCATCGCCGGCCTGCCCCCCTTCAACGGCTTCGTTTCCGAATGGCTGCTGCTGCAGGCCTTCCTCCTCACCCCGGCCCTGCCCCACCCCTACCTCAACATGATGATTCCCCTGGGGGCAGCCGCCATCGCCCTGGCCGCCGCCCTGGCCGCCTATGCCATGGTGAAGTTCTACGGCGTGATCTTCCTCGGCCAGCACCGGGAGGAAAAACTGCTCCACGCCCACGACGCCGGCAACTGGGAACGCCTGGGGCTGGGGTGGATGGCCGCTGCCTGCCTGGCCCTGGGCCTGTTCCCGGTGGCGGTGATTCTCCAGCTGGACAACGTGACCCAGCTCCTGATCGGCCGCGAACTCGGCTCCAGCGCCGGCCACGCCGGCTGGCTGTGGCTCACGCCGGTGGCCCCGGAGCGGGCGAGTTACAGCCCGGTGATCCTGTTCCTGATCATCCTCGTCGGCCTGGGGTTCACCTTCATCGCGGTGCGCAAGCTCTACCACGGCCGCCTGCGCCGGGGCGCGCCGTGGGACTGCGGCTTTCCCGCCCAGACCCCGCGCATGCAGGATACCGCCGAGGGCTTCAGCCAGCCCATCCGGCAAATTTTCGAGCCCGTCTTCGGCATCATCCGGGAACTGCCCAGTCCCTTCGATACCCATCCCCACTACCACGGGGAGACCCGGGACCGGCTGTGGAACCTGTTCTACCTGCCCATCGCCGCCGTGACCGAAAAGCTTTCCGGGCTGATCGGCAAGCTGCAGCACGGGCGTATTTCCATCTACCTGCTGTACAGCTTCATCACGCTGTTGGCCCTGCTGGCGTTCGTCCGATGAATCCCACCGACATCGCTTTCCAACTGGCCCAAAACACCCTGGTGGTGCTCGCCGCTCCCCTTTTGATGGGCTGGGTGAACCAGTGCCGCGCCTGGATGCAGAACCGCACCGGCCCCGGCATCCTCCAGCCCTACCGGGGACTGGTGAAGCTGCTGCACAAGGACGCGGTGCTGGCCCACGACGCCTCGCCCCTGTTCCGCGCCACGCCCTACATCCTGTTCGTCTGCATGTGGCTGGCGGCATCCCTGGTGCCGGTGCTGGCCATCGACCTGCCCCTGGCCCCGGCGGTGGACGTGATCGCCCTGGTGGGGATTTTCGCCCTGGCCAGGGTATTCATTTCCCTGGCGGCCATGGACATCGGCACCTCCTTCGGCACCCTGGGCGCCCGGCGGGAAATGCTGGTGGCCTTCCTGGCGGAGCCGGCGATGCTGATGGTGTTCTTCACCGCCTCCCTGATCAGCCATTCCACTTCCCTGCCCACCATCGTGGAAGCCCTGGCCCACAAGGAATTCGTCCTCTATCCCAGCCTGGCCTTCGCCTCGGTGGCCTTCCTCATGGTGCTGCTGGCGGAAAACGCCCGCATCCCGGTGGACAACCCCTCCACCCACCTGGAACTGACCATGATCCACGAGGCCATGATCCTGGAGTATTCCGCCCGCCACCTGGCGCTGATCGAGTGGGCCAGCAGCATCAAGCTCATGGCCTACGTCACCATCGGCATCGCCCTGTTCTTCCCCTGGGGCATCGCCGAGGCGGGCAACTGGGCCGCCGTGCCCTACGCGTTGTTCGTGCTGGTGCTGAAACTGACCGCTGCCGGTTTCGGCCTCGCCCTGCTGGAAACCCTTTCCGCCAAGATGCGCATCTTCCGCGCGCCGGAATTCCTGGGTACCGCCTTCCTCCTGGCGGTGCTGGGCATGCTGGTTCATTTCCTGCTGGAGGTCTGAGGCCATGATTCCCTTCAGCGCGCAACTGGTTAACCTCTTCGCCGCCCTGCTGCTGCTGATCGCCTTCGCCATGCTGTCCCAGCGGCGCATCCTGTCGCTGATCAACCTGTTCGCCATGCAGGGGCTGGTGCTGTCGGTGAGCACCCTGATCGTCGGCCTCACCACCCAGCAGCACCACCTCTACTACTCCGCGGCCCTCACCCTGGTGCTCAAGGTCATCTTCCTGCCCTGGCTGCTGCACCGCCTGATCCGCAAGCTGAACGTCAAATGGGACGTGGAGACCATGTTCAACATTCCCAGCACCATGCTCATCGGCATCGTTCTGGTGGTGTTCGCCTTCAACCTGGCCCTGCCCATTTCCCAGCTTTCCGGAACCATCATCCGCAGCACCCTGGGGATCGCCATGGCCTCGGTGCTGCTGTCCTTCCTGATGATGATCACCCGGCGCAAGGCGGTGCCCCAGGTGATCGGCTTCCTGGCGATGGAAAACGGCCTGTTCTTCGCCGCCACCAGCGCCACCTACGGCATGCCCATGGTGGTGGAACTGGGCATCGCCCTGGACGTGCTGGTGGGCGCCTTCATTTTCGGCATTTTCTTCTTCCATATCCGGGAAACCTTCGACAGCCTGGATATCAAGCACATGGAACGGTTAAAGGAAGACTGATGAGGACAAGGATGAAGGATGAAGGCGGAAGGATGAAGGGCGGCCCGCTACGCGGAGTTTTTTGCAATCGGCGATCCGAAGGATACGACACTTCATCCTTCATCCTTCATCCCTCATCCTTACAAAAGGGCCTTTAACGGTGGAAATCTTTGCAGTCCTAGGCATTCCCCTCATCGGCGGCATCTTGCTGGCCCTGTTCGGCTGCCGCCGCTGGGCCCCGGAGCTCAATTCGGCCGCCAGCTTCGCCACCTTCGCCGCCAGCGCGGCCCTCACCGCCAAGGTCATCAGCGACGGCCCGATGCTGGCCTGGAACGAGCAGTTCTTCGTCGACCCCTTCAACGTGTTCCTGGTGGCCCTGACCGCCTTCGTCGGCTTCACCACCTCCCTGTTCTCCCGCCCCTACATGCGCATCGAGCAGCACCATGGCAAGCTGAGCATCAACCAGCTGCGGCTGTACTACTCCATGTACCAGCTGTTCACCTTCACCATGCTGCTGGCCCTGCTGACCAACAACATGGGCATCCTGTGGGTGGCCATGGAAGCCGCCACCCTCACCACCGTGCTGCTGGTGAGCCTGTACCGCACCCCGGCCAGCATCGAGGCGGCGTGGAAATACTTCATCCTGTGCGGCGTGGGCATCGCCCAGGCCCTGTTCGGCACCATCCTGCTCTATTTCGCCGCGGAAAAGGTGCTCGGCGCCGACGGCACCGCCCTGCTGTGGACCCACCTGGACACGGTGAAGGACCAGCTGGAACCCACTGTCCTGTCCCTGGCTTTCGTCTTCCTGCTGGTGGGATACGGCACCAAGGTTGGCCTGGCGCCCTTGCACAACTGGCTGCCCGACGCCCACGCCGAAGGCCCCACTCCCATCTCCGCCGTGCTTTCCGGCCTGCTGCTCAACGTCGCCCTCTACGCCGTGGTGCGCTCCAAGGTGCTGGTGGACGGCGCCCTGGGCACCGAATTCGCCGGCAACCTGATGATGGGCTTCGGCCTGCTCAGCGTGGTGATGGCGGCCTTCTTCCTTTCCCGCCAGAAAGACATCAAGCGTCTGTTCGCCTATTCTTCCATCGAACACATGGGCCTGATGACTTTCGCCTTCGGCATGGGCGGCCCGGTGGCCACCTTCGCCGGCCTGCTGCACATGACGGTGCACTGCCTGACCAAGTCGGCGATCTTCTTCGCCGTGGGCCACGCCTCCCAGAAGGCCGGCACCCAGCTCATAGACGGCATCCGCGGCCTGATCAAGACCACCCCCACCGTGGGCTGGGGCCTGGCCCTGGGCAGCCTCGCCATTCTCGGCATGCCCCCCTTCGGCGTGTTCGCCAGCGAATTCCTGATCCTCACCACCGCCATGCACACCCACCCCTGGGCCACCCCCTTCCTGCTGGTCGCCCTGGGCGTGGCCTTCGCCGCCGTGTTCAGCAAGGTGCAGCCCATGGTGTTCGGCGAAACCACCGAACAGCGCCTGCCCCATCCCCCGGCCCTGATCCCGGTGTTCGTGCACCTGGGCCTGGTGCTGATGCTGGGTCTGTACATTCCGCCCTATCTCGCCGACTGGTACCGCCAGGCGGCCGCTTTGATCGGTTGATACCATGCGTTTAGACGGCTTTCCCATGGAACTCCACCCCCTGCCCGGCGCAGCGCCGGCCTGGCAGGGTGAAATCGCCCCCCACCAGCTTCCCGCCTGCTGCGAAGCGGTGAAAAACCGCGGCGGCCGGCTCGTTTCCCTGTGGGGCACCGACCGGCGCCACCTGGGCGGCGGCTTCGCCCTCCACGTGGCCCTGAGCGACCAGCCCGGCCTGGTGTGCCTCAGCGTCCCCCTGGACGCCGCGAATCCGGCTTACCCCGACATCAGCGCCATCTTTCCCGCCGCCAACCGCATGCAGCGGGCCGCCTTCGACCTGCTGGGCATCGCGCCCGCCGGCGCCGCCGATACTCGCCAGTGGCTGCGCCATGGCTCCTGGCCGCAAAACGCCCACCCCCTGCGCAAGGAATTTGACGGCGGCCGAGTCCATTCTCATGATGCCGACGTCTATCCCTTCGTCACCGTCACCGGCGACGGAGTGCACGAAATCCCGGTGGGCCCGGTCCACGCCGGCACCATCGAGCCCGGCCACTTCCGCTTCTCCATCATCGGCGAACGGGTGCTGCGGCTGGAAGAACGTCTGGGCTACAAGCACAAGGGGATCGAAAAGCGCTTCGAATCCCTGTCCCTGGAAGACGGCGCCAAGCTGGCCGGACGGGTTTCCGGCGACAGCACCGTGGCCTACGCCTGGGCCTATTCCATGGCCGTGGAGGGCATTGCCGGCGTCACCGTCCCGCCCCGGGCCGCCCACCTGCGTGCCCTGCTGCTGGAACTGGAGCGCCTGGCCAACCATCTGGGCGACCTGGGCTACCTGGGCAACGACGTCGCCCTGTCCTTCGGCTTCGCCCAGTTCTGGCGCCTCAAGGAGGACGCCCTGCGGGCCAGCGCCGCCGCCTTCGGCCACCGCTACCTGATGGACCTCGTGGTTCCCGGCGGCGTGTCCCGGGACATCGCCCCCGACGGCGCTGCCGCCCTGCTGGCCATGGCCGACGCCCTGGAGCCGGAAGTGCGCACCCTGAAGGCCATTTACGACGAGCACGCCGGGGTCCAGGACCGCTTCCTCACCACCGGCCGCGTCACCCCCGAACTCGCCGCCAGACTCGGCCTCACCGGCCTGCCGGGGCGGGCCAGCGGCCAAGCCTGGGACCTGCGCGCCCAGTACCCGGTGGCCCCCTACGACCAGTTGGACGTACGCATGGCCACCCATCGTGGCGGCGACGTGGCGGCCCGGGTCACGGTGCGCTTCGAGGAGGTGTTCGAGTCCCTGCGCCTGGTGCGCCGCCTGTTGGATACCTTGCCCGGCGGCGAGCTGCGCTTGCTGATTTCCAATGTTCCGGCAGGCGCCCTGGGCATCGGTCTGGTGGAAGGCTGGCGGGGCGAGGTGCTGGTGGCCTTGCATAGCGGCAAGGACGGCGCCATCGAGCGCTGCCACCCCCACGACCCGTCGTGGCAGAACTGGCCTCTGCTGGAGCACGCCATCATCGGCAACATCGTTCCCGACTTCCCGCTGATCAACAAGTCGTTCAACCTGAGCTATAGCGGACAGGACCTGTAAGGCGCGCCATGTACCAGATCATCAAGCAGATACTCAAGACCGGCATCAAGACCGAAACCCCGCCCCAGGCGGACGACTCCCTGCGGGTGCGGGAGCAGGAAATCAGCGCCGAGATCCTGCGCGTCTTCGGCCGCGCCCTGAAAATCCGCCACGTGGACGCCGGCTCCTGCAACGGCTGCGAACTGGAAATCCATGCCGTCAACAGCGCCTACTACAACATCGAGGGCCTGGGCATCGGCTTCGTCGCCAGCCCCCGCCACGCCGATATGCTGCTGGTCACCGGCCCGGTGTCCCGCCACATGGAAACGGCGCTCAAGCGCACCTTCGACGCCACCCCCGACCCCAAGCTGGTGGTGGCCCTGGGGGATTGCGGCTGCACCGGCGGCCTGTTCGGCGAGAACTACGCCAGCTGCGGCAAGGTGTCCAACGTCATCCCGGTGGACGTGGAAGTGCCGGGCTGCCCCCCCCCGCCCACCGCCATTCTGCAAGGCATCCTCGCCGCCGTTTCCAAAAGGGGCTAGCACTTTTGCCCGGCCTGTGGCATGGTTTCCGCCATGATCGACCAAGCCCCCCGCCTGTCCCACATCGTCACCCGTAGCGGCGACCAGGGCACCACCACCCTGGCCGACGGCGCCCGCCGCCCCAAGAACGATCCGCGGCTGGAAGCCCTGGGAGAAGTGGATGAGCTGAACAGCCTGATCGGCCTGCTGCTGACCGAAACCCTGCCCCGCGACGTGGCCGAGACCCTGGCCGCGGTCCAAAACGATCTGTTCGACCTGGGGGCCGAACTGGCCCTGCCCGGCAAGAGCCTGCTCACCCCATCCCACCTGGGCCGGCTGGAATTCCAGTTGGCGGAGTGGAACGCCACCCTGCCCCCCCTGGCGGAATTTCTCCTCCCCGGCGGCTGCCGCGCCGCCGCCCAGTGCCATGTGGCCCGAGCCGTGTGCCGCCGGGTGGAACGCCGGGCGGTAGTCCTGGCCGGCAGTCTTCCGCCCCTCGCCCAGCCCTACCTCAACCGGTTGTCCGACCTGCTGTTCGTGGCCGCACGGATCATCAACCGGGAGGCGGGGTGCAGCGAACCCCAATGGCAACCCGGCAAGGGTGGGAACTAGGAGCCCGCGATGCTCAACGCCTTCGTCATCCGCGACAGCCGCCTGCAACAGATTCCGGTGGACGACGCAAAGGGCCTGACCGAGGAAGTGGTGTGGGTGGACCTGGTGGCGCCCAGCAATGCGGAACGGGACTGGATACTGCGCCGCTACGGCCAGTTGTTGCCGGAAATCGAAGAGCTGGTGGAAATCGAGGCCAGCGCCCGCTTCACCCAGGACGAGGACGGCCTGCACCTTCGCTCCTATTTCCTCCACGACGGCGAATACGTGAGCAACATCACCGTCGCCTTCACCCTCAACAAGGGGCGGCTGTTCACCCTCCACGAGGAGGATCTGCCCGAGTTCCGCATGTACCGCCTGCGGGCCAGGGCGGAAGCGGGCATTGCCAAGGACGCACCGGCCATCTTCCTCGGCATTCTCGACACCAAGGTGGAAGTGCTGGCCGACACCCTGGAAAAGCTCCAGGCGGAGCTGGAAACCCAGGGCCGGCTGATCTATACCAAGGGGGAGCGGGACATCACCGGCATTTTCGCCGACCTGTCCCGCAACGAAGACGCCAACGGCAAGGTGCGGCTTGGCCTGCTGGACAGCCAGCGGGCCCTGTCCTACCTCCAGCGCTGCGGCATCCTCGGCCACGACGTCCACACCGAAATGCTGCACGAAATCCAGCGGGACATCGAATCCCTCCTCACCCACTCCACCTTCCTGTTCGAGCGGGTGCACCTGCTGATGACCTCGGCCATGGGCATCGTCAATATCCAGCAGAACCAGATCATCAAGCTGTTCTCGGTGGCGGCGGTGATCCTCATGCCTCCCACCCTGGTGGCGAGCATTTACGGCATGAATTTCCGCCACATGCCAGAACTGGACTGGCCCTGGGGCTATCCCCTGGCCTTGCTGGTGATGGTGGCCTCGGCGATCCTGCCCTACCTGTACTTCCAAGGGAAAAAATGGCTATAGCGAGCCGCCGTGGAATTCCAGGGTGGTGAGGCGCTCTTCGCCCGACCCTTCCACCTTGATCCGGCTCAGGCCGGCGTTGTCCACCTGGATGCGGTAGATGTGGGTTTGGGGAATGCCCATCGCCAAGGCGAGGGTCATGCGGATCACCCCGGCGTGGGCCACCACCAGCACGTGGCCGCCGGCATGGCGTTCCAGCAGCGACTCCCAGCCGGCCTGAATGCGGTCGGCGAAGGCGCCTAGGGCTTCCGCCCCTTCGGGCCGCCAGCTTTCGGGATCGAGGCGGAAGTTGCGAATGCGGTGAGGGTCGTCGCGGCCGATCTCGTGGGCCGTCTTTCCTTCCCAGACGCCGAAAGCCACCTCCCGGAAACGCTCTTCCACCGCCACCGGAATCTGCCACCGGCCGCCCAACTCCTGGGCGAACGCGGCGCAGCGCTGCATGGGGGAGGTGACGATGTGCTGCCAGGGGTGGTGGTCGTCCACCGCCGCGCGCATCTGGGCCCAGCCTTTTTCGCTCAGGGGATCGTCCACCCCTCCGCCGCGGTAGCGCTTGCCGCCCACGGGCTCGCCGTGGCGCATAAGGTCGATCAGGGTGGTGGAAGTCATCTGAACAGCTTGATTAACCATGAATTAACCTAAAAACCTCTGTTCGCTAACCGCAAAGGCGCGAAGACGCAAAGAAAACAAAGGCATAAAATCTTTCTGGCATTCACCTGCAAGCTAATGAACTACCGCCGATAACACGTTGTTTTTCCTTTTCCTTCTTTGCGCCTTTGCGGTTCAAGTGCTTTTTCTAGGATTAACACGAATGCATTC
>DDYH01000037.1 GCA_002347615.1 Gallionellaceae bacterium UBA2239
CCTGTCCTGAGCTTGTCGAAGGGCGAACGACAACTCGTTGTTCCGCTGAGTATTCGTGCTTCGATACCTCAGCACGAACGGATTTCTTCAGCCCTTGCGCAGCTTGGCAAACGCCGCCGCCATCGCCCCATCCGCCGGCTGTTCCGACTGTCGGGCGCGGTTCTGGGCCTTGTTCAGGGGGCGCTCGGCGCCGCGAGGCGCGGAGGACTGGCCCGGCTGGTCGCCCATGCGCATGGTGAGGGCCACTCGGCGGCGCTGCAGGTCCACTTCCAGCACTTTCACTTTCACCACGTCGCCGGCCTTGACCACGGCGTGGGGGTCTTTGACGAACTTGTCGGCCAGGGCGGAGATGTGGACCAACCCATCTTGATGTACGCCGATATCGACGAAGGCGCCGAAGTTGGTGACGTTGGTGACCACCCCTTCCAGCATCATGCCGGGCTGGAGGTCCTTCAGGTCTTCCACCCCTTCCTTGAAAGTGGCGGTCTTGAACTCGGGGCGGGGGTCGCGGCCGGGCTTTTCCAGTTCCTTGAGGATGTCCTGCACCGTGGGCAGGCCGAAGCGCTCGTCGGTGACCTTCTTCGGGTCCAGGGCGCGGAGGGCGGCGCTGTCGCCGATGAGCTGCTTGATGGCCTTGCCGCTGGCGTCCAGGATGCGCTGCACCACGGGGTAGGCTTCGGGGTGCACGCCGGAGGCGTCCAGGGGGTTGTCGCCGGCGCTGATGCGCAGGAAGCCGGCGGCCTGCTCGAAGGCCTTGTCGCCCAGGCGGGGCACCTTCTTGAGTTCATCCCGGGTCTTGAAGGCGCCGTTGGCGTTGCGGAAATCGACGATGTTTTTCGCCAGGGTCCGGGTCAGGCCGGACACCCGCGCCAGGAGCGGCTCGGAGGCGGTGTTGAGGTCCACGCCGACGCCGTTCACGCAGTCTTCCACCACCGCGTCCAGGGTGCGGGCCAGCTCGGTCTGGTTGACGTCGTGCTGGTACTGGCCGACCCCAATCGCTTTGGGGTCGATCTTCACCAGTTCGGCCAGGGGGTCCTGCAGGCGGCGGGCGATGGACACCGCGCCGCGAAGGCTCACGTCCAGCTCGGGGAATTCCTTGGCCGCCAGTTCGGAGGCGGAATACACCGAGGCGCCGGCTTCGCTCACCACGATTTTCTGCAAATTCAGTTCGGGATGGCGCTTCATCAGGTCCCCGGCCAGGCGGTCGGTTTCCCGGGAGGCGGTGCCGTTGCCGATGCTCACCAGGTCGGCGTGGTGCTTGGCGGCCAGGGCGGCGAGGACGGCGACGGAGCGGTCCCAGTCGTTGCGGGGCTCGTGGGGGTAGATGACGGCGGTGTCCAGCAGCTTGCCGGTGGCGTCCACCACCGCCACTTTCACCCCGGTGCGGATGCCGGGGTCGAGGCCGATCACCGCCTTGTGGCCGGCGGGGGCGGCCAGCAGGAGGTCGTGGAGGTTGCGGGCGAAGACCTGGATCGCTTCGGCCTCGGAGGCCTCCCGCAGGCGGTTGACCAGTTCCAGCTCCAGGTGGGGGAACACCTTCACCCGCCAGCACAGGCGCACGGTGTCGGCGAGCCATTTTTCGGCCGTCTTTCCCTCTCCCCCGCCCTCCCCCGCCTGCGGGGGAGGGCGTAATTGTTCCCCTCTCCCGCAAGCGGGAGAGGGGCTAGGGGTGAGGGAACGCGGCGAGGGGAGAAAACGTTTCGCAATCGTGCCCTCGCAGGGGTGGGCGGATCGGGGAGCGGCTTCCTCTTCGCCCTCCAGGCCCAAAGCCAGGGTCAGCACCCCTTCGTTGCGCCCCCGCAGCAGGGCCAGGGCCCGGTGGGAGGGGATGCCCTTGATCGGCTCCCGGTGATCGAAGTAGTCGCTGAACTTGGCGCCTTCCTGCTCCTTGCCCTCCACCACCGCGGCCTTGAGCACGCCGTCCCGCCACAGGAATTCCCGCAGTTCCCCCAGCAGCTCGGCGTCTTCGGCGAAGCGCTCCATCAGGATGTGGCGGGCGCCGTCCAGGGCGGCCTTGGCGTCGGCCACGCCTTTTTCGGCGGAAACAAAGGGGGCGGCGGTTTCCTCCGGGTCCAGGGCCGGGTCGGCCAGGAGGGCGTCGGCCAGGGGCTCCAGGCCGGCTTCCTTGGCGATCTGGGCCTTGGTGCGGCGCTTGGGCTTGTAGGGCAGGTAGAGGTCTTCCAGCGCCACCTTGGTCTCGGCCAGGCGGATGGCGGCTTCCAGCTCGGGGGTGAGCTTGTCCTGCTCGGCGATGCTGGCCAGGATGGCGCCCCGCCGCTCTTCCAGCTCCCGCAGGTAGCGCAGGCGCTCTTCCAGGTTGCGCAGCTGGGTGTCGTCCAGGCCGCCGGTGACTTCCTTGCGGTAGCGGGAGATGAAGGGCACGGTGGAGCCTTCGTCCAGCAGTTGCACGGCGGCGGCCACTTGGACCATGCGCACGTTGAGTTCGTCGGCGATGCGTTGTTCGATGGATTTGATCATGGGGAAGAGGGCGGGCAGGGAAAAGGCGGCATTATACGGAATCGGGGCCGGTTTGAATCCGAGCCCTTGGGCTATAATTCAACCCAGATTATCCATTAGGACGCGAGATGATGGCGAGGTGGGTTGCGAGACAGTTTCGTTGCTTGCGAGGAGTTCATGGTTATTCCATGGACGACGAACAAGCGGCAAAAATGGCCGCAAACCGGCCGCCAGCGCTCGCGTAGGCGCGAAGCGCCGCCTAATGGATAATCTGGGTTCAAACATAATCAGAGGAGGCCACCCATCAACACTTCCGCCCAAGAACTCGCCGCCGCCCAGACCGAAGCCCGCGACCTGGAGCGCGCCGTGGCCGCCCTGCGCACGGAACTGGAACTGGCCCGGGCCGACAAGGAAAACGCGGTCCAGCAGGCCGTGGCCCATGCCAGCCTGGAAATAGCCCAGCTCCAGGCGACCGCCACCGCCCTGCGGGAAGCCCTGGAACAGGCCGGCATCGAACGGGAAACCGCCGTTCAGCAGGCCCTGGCCGCTTCCCGGGACGAAATCCTGCAACTCAAGGACACCGCCGCTTCCCTGCGGGAGCTGCTGGAACTGAAACAGGTGGAGCAGGAAACGGCGGTGCAGCAAACTAACGCCGCCAGCGCCGGCGAAATCGCCCAGCTCAAGGCCGCCGCCAGCGCCCTGCGGGACCAATTGGAGTTGGCGCTGATGGAAAAGGAGGCGGCCCTGCAGGCGGAACGCCAGGCCACCCAGAGCGAAATCATCCAGCTGCGGGACACCATCCAGGTCCTGCGCGCCCAGTTGGAAGTCCGATAGGGAAGCCCATGCCCAAACCCGCCAAGACCACGCCCCAGCAGGAAAGCGCCGACCTCAAGCGCCGCCTGCACCGGGCCGAACTGCTGCTGGACATCTCCCACCGCATTTCGGCCCAGGACTCCCTGGACGCGGTGCTGCAGACCCTGGTGGAAATCACCACCGACACCCTGAACGCCGAGCGGGGCTCCCTGTTCCTCAACGACCCGGACAGCAACGAGCTTTATTCCCGCGTCGCCCAGGGCAATTTCCGGCGGGAAATCCGCATCCTCAACAACAGCGGCATCGCGGGCTACGTCTTCACCACCGGCGAGGGCCTGATCATCCACGACGCCTACGCCGACCCCCGCTTCAACCGCAGCGTGGACGAGCAGACCGGCTTCGTCACCCAGAGCATCCTGTGCGTGCCGATCCGCGACCCCAGGGGCGCTGCCATCGGCGTCGCCCAGACCCTGAACAAGAAAAAGGGACGCTTCACCCCCCACGACCTGGCCCTGTTCCAGGACATGGTGAGCCAGGGCACCCTGGCCCTGCAAAGCGCCCAGGACATCGAGCGCATGGAACGGCTGCGCCAGCAGGAAATGGAATTCATCAACGTGGTGTCGGACGTCACCGCCGACATCAAGCTGGGCTCCCTGCTGCAGAAGGTGATGGGGGAGGCGACGCGGATGCTCAACGCCGAGCGCTCCACCCTGTTCCTCAACGACGAGAAGACCAGCGAGCTGTGGTCCGAGGTGGGCCAGGGCCTGGAGGCGATGCAGATCCGCCTGCCCAACCATCTGGGCATCGCCGGGGCGGTGTTCACCTCCGGCAAGACCATCAACATCCCCTACGCCTACGCCGACCTGCGCTTCAACCCCGGCTTCGACAAGAAGACCGGCTTCTTCACCCGCTCCATCCTGTGCGTGCCGGTGGTGAACAAGAGCGGCAGGATCATCGGCGTCACCCAGGTGCTGAACAAGCGCGGCGGCCCCTTCAGCGCCGAGGACGAGGCGCGGCTGCGGGCCTTCACCGCCCAGGTGTCCATCGCCCTGGAGAACGCCAAGCTGTTCTCCGACGTGCAGAGCATGAAGAACTACAACGAGGCGATGCTGGAATCCATGTCCAACGGCCTCATCACCCTGGACGAGAACGGGCGCATCGTCACCTGCAACGCCGCCGGCCTGCGCATCCTGCGGGCCGCGCCGGAACGGGTTCTGCAGCGGCCCGCCGAGGAGTTCTTCGCCAACGGCAACGCCTGGGTGGTGGAAAAGCTCAAGTCCGTGGAGCAGACCCAGCAGCTGGAAACCACCATGGACGCCGGCCTGGAGATCGAGGGCGAAACCCTGTCCATCAACCTCACCGTCCAGCCCCTGCTCAACGCCGAGCGCAAGCGCATCGGCTCCATGCTGGTGATCGAGGACATCAGCAACGAAAAGCGGCTGAAGTCCACCATGTCCCGCTACATGGACCCCAACATCGCCTCCCGCCTGGTGGCCAAGGGGGCGGAAATCCTCGGCGGCCGGAGCGTGGAATGCACCATCCTGTTCTCCGACGTGCGCGGCTTCACCACCCTCACCGAGCAGCTCGGCGCCCAGGCCACGGTGACCCTGCTCAACGAATACTTCACCCAGATGGTGGAGTGCCTGCAGCACGAGGGGGGAATGCTGGACAAGTTCATCGGCGACGCCATCATGGCGGTGTTCGGCATCCCCGAAACCCACGACGACGACGAGGACCGGGCGGTGCGCACCGGCATCGCCATGATCCGCACCCTGTTCGCCTGGAACCGGCAGCGCACGGCGGAGGGCAAGCTGCCGGTGGACATCGGCGTGGGCCTCAACACCGACGTGGTGGTGTCCGGGAATATCGGGTCGAAAAAGCGCATGGACTTCACCATCATCGGCGACGGCGTCAACCTCGCCTCCCGCCTGGAATCCGCCTGCAAGACCTACGGCACCCGCATCCTGGTGAGCGAGTTCACCTATAAGAAGCTCAAAGGCACCTACCGCAGCCGGGAAGTGGACCGGGTGGTGGTGAAGGGCAAGACCCACCCGGTGGCGATCCACGAAATTCTCGACTACCACAGCGAGGAAACCTTCCCCCACATCGTCGAGGTGCTGTCCTGCTTCCGCAACGGCCTGGAACTCTACCGCCACAAGCGGTTCGACGACGCCCTCGGCCAGTTCCGCCAGGCCCTGGCCCTGCACCCGACGGACAAGCCCTCACTGCTGTACCTGGAGCGCTGCGAGCACCTCAAGGCCGCCCCGCCGCCGGAGGACTGGGACGGGGTGTGGGTGATGCAGTCGAAGTGAGCGAAAAGCGGCGTTTCGTCGCTGGCTTATACTGAAGCAACCCTCTCCGGGAGATTGCCATGAAACGCCTCCTTGCCCTGGCCGCCCTGCTACTCCCCCTGACTGCGATGGCCGCTCCCCTGGGCCTGCTCACCTACGCCAAAATCGCGCGGGGCATGAACGAAGGCGAAGTGCTCCAGATCGCCGGCCCGCCGGATTCGGTGGTGATCGAGTCCGAACGCCCGGTGATCATCAAAAGCTACTACTACTTCAGCAACAACACCGAACCCAACACCACCCGCATCATTTTCTCCGGCGGCAACGTCAGCGAGGTACAGCGGGACCGAAGATTCTGAAGAATCCGTTCTGCTGAGGTATCGAAGCACGAACACCCTAGCGGAACAACGCTCTTCGACAAGCTCAGGGCGAACGGCCTGAAAACGCGATGGCTTCTGCCTGAATTGTCCCTTCGGCCCCGACCCGGTAGCATGTGCCCCATTGCCGCCAACCCTATGGAATGCCGTGAAATACCTCCTCGCTGAAAAACCCGTCGCCTTCGCTTTCCTGGCCGGCCTCGCCGCCTTTTTCCTGGAGCACGCCGCCGTGGCGTCGGGGGGAATGGGCTTGTGGACCCTGTTCGGGGTGTTGCTGGCAGCCATCGTCGGGGTGGCGTTCCGCGTCGCCCACCATGCGGAAGTGCTGGCCCTGCGCCTGGGGGAGCCCTTCGGCACCCTGATCCTGACCCTGTCTGCGGTGGCGGTGGAAGTGGTGATCCTGGTAGTGATGCTGATGAACCACGCCAACCCCACCCTGGCCCGGGACACGGTGTTTGCGGCCGTCATGCTGGACATCAACGGCATCCTGGGCATCGCCGCCATCCTCGGCGGCCTGCTCCACGGCAGCCAGAAGTACAACCTGTCCTCCGCCAACTCCTACATCGCCATGCTGCTGGTGGCCCTCGGGATCGGCATGTTCATCCCGGACTTCGTCCCCGAAGCGGCGTGGGCCACCTATTCCGCCTTCTCGGTGGCCATCATGGCGGTGCTGTACCTGGCCTTCCTGCGCCTGCAGACGGTGGAGCACCGCCAGTTCTTCGAGTACGGCAGCGACCTGGACGAGGAGGTCCACGACACCGCGGGCAGCCCCAACTGGATTCACGCCGTGGTGCTGGTGGGGGCGGTGGCGCTGATCGGCTTCCTGTCGGAAATTCTGGCGGTGCTGCTGGACGCGGGCCTGGAAGGCTCCAGCCTGCCCAAGGCCCTGCCGGCGGTGATCGTGGCGGGCATTTCCGCCAGCCCGGAAATCCTCACCGCCCTCAAGGCCGCCCGCCACGACCGCATGCAGACCGCCATGAACATCGCCCTGGGCGCCTCCCTTGCCACGGTGCTGCTGACCCTGCCGGTGATCGAAGGCATCGCCCTGTTCACCGGTGAGCGCATCGTCATGGCCCTGACCCCGGTCCAGGCCGGGATGCTGCTGCTCACCCTGCTGGCGGCCATGAACAACCTCCACGACGGGGAAAGCAACGCCATCGAGGGCATGAGCCACTTCGCCCTGTTCGCGGCCTTCGTGGCGCTGGTGTTGACGGGAGTGGTTTAAGCGGCCCGTTAAGAAAGAGAACGCCGCCCACGGCCGCGATCACCGGAACGCGGAGCTGGACGGTGGCGGCGCGGGTGGCGGTCCGCCCCCGCGGCGCCGCGTACCAGATGGCATAGCCGGCACCGGTGAGGTGGCCACCAAGGTAAGGCATCAAGCCGACCTGGAGGGGTCGGTGACCCTGGAACGGCAGCACCGGGCCAAGGACGGCCACGTGTTTCCGGTGGAAATCCACACGTCGGTTTTCGAATACGACGGAAAATCGGGCAGCATTTCCCTGAGCCGGGACATCCCGGAGCGCAAGCGCGCCCAGGCGGAACTCCAGCGCCTCAACAAAACCCTGGAGCAGCCCGTGGGGGAAGAACTCGCCAAGAACCGGGGAAAAGACCACCTGCTCATCCAGCAATCGCGCCTGGCCGCCATGGGCGAGATGGTCCACAACATCGCCCACCAGTGGCGGCAGCCGATCAACGTCCTCGGCATTCTGCTCTCGAACCTCCAGGACAGTTACGACTACGGCGAACTGGCCGAAAGAGGAGCTGCACGAAAAGGTGTCGAAGGGCAAACAGGGAGCATGGACCGTTGCCTGCACGAGGTGGAAGGCATCCTGGGCGCCTCCCTGTCCCACCGGGACATCGAGCTGACCGACGGCATCGACGAAGCCGTCTGCGCCGACGGCTACAGCAACGAATTCTCCCAGGCGCTGCTCAACGTCATCACCAACGCCAAGGAAGCCATCGTCTCCACCCGTCGCGAGGGAGGGCGCATCCGGATGCGGGCCGCCGAGCGGGACGGCATGATCGAAGTGCGGGTGGCGGACAACGGCGGCGGCATACCGGAAGACGTGCGGCCCAAGATTTTCGACCCCTACTTCACCACCAAGGACAAGGGGGCCCCTACATGAGCAAGATGATCATCGAAGGCAACATGGACGGCGAGATATCGGCCAGAAACCTCGACGACGGAGCGGAGGCGCTGATCCGGGTTCCAATGGCGAAATCCGAGGGGCCGCTTTCCCGGATTTAGTGGATAATAGGTTCCTCGACGCAGACTTGTATCTTATATATGTCCAAGGTCCTCCTTTACGACACCACCCTCCGCGACGGCACCCAGCGGGAGGACATTTCCCTGTCGGTGGACGACAAGCTCGCCATCGCCCGGCGCCTGGCCGACTTCGGCGTCCAGTACATCGAAGGGGGCTGGCCCGGCTCCAACCCCAAGGATGCGGAGTTCTTCTCCCGCGCCGCCAAAATGGGCCTGGGAGCGGCCAAGCTGGCCGCCTTCGGCAGCACCCGGCGCAAGGACATGGCCTGCGAACAGGACGGCAACCTCCAGGCCCTGCTGGACGCGCAGACCCCGGTGGTCACCGTGGTGGGCAAGAGCTGGGACTACCACGTCAGCCACGTCCTCTCCGCCACCCCGGAAGAAAACCTGGCCATGATCCGCGACAGCGTGGCCTACCTGAAAGCCCGGGGGCGGGAAGTGGTGTTCGACGCCGAGCACTTCTTCGACGGCTTCCTCGCCAACCGGGACTACGCCCTGGCCACCCTGGAAGCCGCCGCCGGCGCCGGGGCGGACTGGCTGGTGCTGTGCGAGACCAACGGCGGCAAGCTGCCATGGGAAGTGGAGGAAATGGTGCGGGAAGTGGCGAGCCGCATCGGCACGCCCCTGGGCATCCACTGCCACAACGACAGCGGCTGCGCGGTGGCCAATTCCCTGGCTGCGGTGCGGGGCGGCTGCCGACAGGTGCAGGGCACCATCAACGGCTACGGCGAGCGAGTGGGCAACGCCAACCTGGTGACCATCCTGGCCGATTTGCAGCTCAAGATGGGCTTCGAGGTGGTGGCCCCCGAGCATCTGCGGGACCTTACCCCCCTGTCCCGCTTCGTGTCCGAGGTAGCCAACCTCAAGCACGACGACCACGCCCCCTACACCGGCCACAGCGCCTTCGCCCACAAGGGCGGCATCCACGTGGCGGCCATGCTCAAGGCCGCCGACACCTACCAGCACATCGACCCGGCCCTGGTGGGCAATGCGATGCGCTCGGTGGTGTCCGAGCTTTCCGGCCGCGGCAACATCCTGTTCCAGGCCCAGGCCATGGGCCTCGACCTGGACAATGAAACCGCCCAGCGGGTGCTCAGCCACATCAAGCACCTGGAGCACGAGGGCTACACCTTCGACGCCGCCGAGGCCAGCGTGGAACTGATGCTCCACCGCCTCAGGCCCGGCTACGTCCAGCCCTTCGAACTGGTGGACTACTTCGTCATCACCGAGCGCCGCCACAGCCGGGGCCTGCTGGCGGAAGCCACGGTGAAGGTGAAGGTGGGGAACGAGGTGAAATTCACCGCCGCAGAAGGCAACGGCCCGGTGAACGCCCTCTCCACCGCCCTCAAGAGCGCCCTGCTGGACGCCTATCCCATCCTGCGCACGGTGCGCCTCACCGACTACAAGGTGCGCATCCTGGACAGCGCCAGCGGCACCGCCGCCGCCATCCGGGTGCTGATCGACTTCCAGAGCGGCAGCGAATCCTGGACCACCGTCGGCGCCAGCCCCAACATCATCGAAGCCAGCTGGCGGGCGCTTTCGGACAGCATGGAATACGCTCTGGCGAGGCTGGGAAGCGAGGGGGCGGGCGGGGCTTGAGGGGCGGAACCGCATCTTGCCTCTTGGAGAGGCCCGGCGTATTCTGACCATATAGTCAGAAATCAGGAGAAGCTCCGATGCGCTCGGTTCCGGTAGTGGAAGCCAAGGCCCATCTCTCGGCATTGCTGGCAGAGGTGGAAGCCGGCGAGGAAATCGCCATCACCCGCCACGGCCGCGTCGTGGCGCGCTTGGTGCCGGACGCGCCGCGCATGGCCGCCGACGTGTTCCGCCCCTTCTGGAGCGAAACGGACATCGACCTGGAGGCGCCTCCCGACGCGCCCCCCGAGCCGGTTCCGGCGGTGGAGTAGACATGCCCTATCTGCTCGACACCAACATCCTCATCGCCGCCATGAAAGGGATGCCTAGCGTCGTCGAGAAGCTCGAAAACATTCCCGCCGCCTCCCTCGTCCTCTCCCCCGTCGTCCTCGGCGAACTGGAAGTCGGCGCCGAAAAGAGCGCCCATCCGGAAAAAAACCGGGCGCGCCTCGCCCGGCTCATCGAAGACATCCCCACCGCCCCGCTGGACGCCGAAACAAGCCGCCACTACGGGCGCATCCGCGCCGACCTGGAAAGGAAAGGCACGCCCATCGGCGCCAACGACCTGTGGATCGCCGCCCAGGCGCTGGCCCTGGGGGCGGTGGCAGTTACCGACAACGTGCGGGAGTTTTCGCGGGTGGAAGGGTTGGAAATAGAAAATTGGGTGGGGTAGGGAAAACGCCTGCCTCGCCCCTACGCCGCTCTCCCCGCCCGCAACGACTCCCACCCGATACACGCCAGCCAGATATGCCGCGGAATCGGCTTGCGGCCGGTGCGATAGTAGGCCACCATGCGGCGGCTCATGCCCAGGGCCTGGGCGGCGGCGTCCAGAGTGAGGTTGTTGCGGCACATCCAGCCGAAGAACATTTCATGGGACGCCTCACCCATTTGCTCCCGGGTCCAGGCGTAGACGTTGTCGGCGCCGAATTCGCTGTCTTCCCATTCGATGCACGCGCCGCCGCAGGCGACGTGGGCCCTGGCGAACAGGGCCGGGTCGCGCAGGCGCGCCAAGGCGGGGCCATTGAGCTTGTCGGCGAGGTCCACCTCCAGGGTTTCGCCGGTGTCCCAGCGGATGCGCAGGCGGTAAGTGCCGAGGACTTCGACGTGGAGAGCGCGGGGATATTCGGCTTTCATGGGTTCAACTCCTTCCAGGCGGCTTGCAGAACGGCCAGATTGTCCTTCGCCCACGCCAGCGGCTCCGCAATTTCCCGTCGGGTGACCCGGCCGGCAATTAGCGCCAGCGTGTCGATTTCGATCAGGCACTCGCGGCCGTCGTTCATGCCGATGTGAAAATGGGGCGGCAAATGGTCATTCGCATACATGCGGATGGCACTGCTGTCGAAGCGACGCAAGGTGGCCATGGAAGAATTATGGTGCAACTATTGCACCCGAGCAAGCAACTCAATTACACAAACTCACTTTCCCTCGTCCCCCCCCCACACCCATGTCAACCAAGCGGCGACACCTCCGTTAATCTCCTTACAGCGGTCACCCCCACATCCGCAAAAGCTGGAGGAGAAAAATGGGCAGTCTTAGCAACGAATCCTTCGAGGAATTCCTGGAGTCCTTGAAACAAGCGGGCATTGCCATCACCAACGAACGGGAACTCCGGGAGCGCCTGGGGGAGGTCAGCCACTGGCGCTACGCCTTCACCACCCTGGCGGAAAACGGACGCCCCCTGGGCATCCATTTCCAGGACCTGCAGGGAGGTCGCAATCGGGAACAGATCCACCGCGCCTTCGCCGAATTTCACTTCCCCGACCGTTCCGAAGCCATTTTCAACGCCAGCCTGAAGTCGGGCAGCTGACTTTCGCGGGGAAGCCCCAAAAAACGGCTTCCCCTACCGCTGCTTACTTCAGCACCGGCCGCGCGTTCACCGCCTGGACCGGACGGTTGTTGGGGTGATGCAGGGTGTGGGCGAAGGCTTCCACCTGTTCCTTGCCGGTGTTCACCGGCGTTTTCATCACCAGCCACATCACCCCTTCGCTGCATGGCGGCGTGGTGAGCGAACCGTTGAATCGGTAGTAGGCGCGGTTCTTCGGCAGCAGCTCATCGGCCATGAGTTGGGCATTCAACGCGGGGGCAAATTCAATCACGCGCTTGCGCCCCGACCGCTTTGCAGAGCGCCGAATCGGCTTCTGCCGGGAGAGGGTTCACTTCCCGTTCCGAGCCGTGGGAACAGAGGGAAACGGTCATGGCACGGGACGAAATACAGGCACGTTTTATGCTCGATATAATCACCCCCTCGCCGGGGACCGTGCCGCGAGACACGTCGTTCGCGCTGGAGAAACTGCCATGAATACCGCTGTAGATTCTTTCGCCATCGGCATCGCAAGCTTCAAATCCCAAGTGCTGGGCTCGTTCCTGACCTCGGCCCCGAAATCCAAAACCCAGGAGACGGGCCTTTTCGCGGACTACTTCTCGGCCGCGAACGATGCCCTTTCCGCCCTGCCGACCGCCATCCAGAACGCCGCCACCGGCCCGGCCCCCACCGGCCGCAACCTGGCCCTGTTCGACCCGGAATCCGCCTACCGCATGATGACCCTCATCAACGGCAAGGAAGTCCTCTACAAGGCCCAGTTCTCGGAACTGAGCGAGATGGGTTCCGCCGTCACCGAAATGCAGGGCCTCGGCCAAAGCCTGGGCGGCATCACCACGAATACCGGCAACGACGGCATCCGCTCCCAGCTTCAAAACTTCGTGGAGGAGTACAACGCCTGGGTCCAGCGCTTCAGTCCGGTCACGCAGAACGGCGGCCTGCTGGCCGATACCCAGGCGGCGCAGATGTCCCGCTGGGAACTGGACCAGAGCATCGACTACCTATTCTTCGGCGCCGAGTACGGCCTCCGCGGCTTGGCCGACCTGGGCCTCACCACCGACCCCACCACCCAGTTGGCCACCCTGGACACTTCCAAGCTGGACGCCACGCTGGCCGGCAACAAGCAAGGCGCCGTGGGCGCAATTCAGGAGTTCAGCGCACGCTTTGCCGAGGCGGCAAGATTGCTCAACGCAAGCGGCAATTTTATCCCCAAGCAGCTCGACAACCTCGACCGCGCCATTGATTTCATCGCCGACAACCGGGCTTCCCTCACCGCCGAATTCGGCACCGGCGACCCGGCCAAACCCGCCGGACAAGTCGCCGCCGCCCTGGCGGCCTACAACCAGGTCTACAACAGCTAGGGAAATGCTGAAGAAATCCGTTCGTGTCGAGGTATCGAAGCACGAACACGCCACAGAACAACACGTTGTCGTTCACCCTTCGACGGGCTCAGGACGGGCCCTTCGATACCTCAGGGCGAACGGCCTGAATTAATCAACGCTTCCCTAGACCAAGGGCGCCCGAGAACGCCCATTTTTCCAGAGCTCAGCGGCTGATCGGCTTGTACCGAATCCGCTTCGGCTTCGCCCCTTCCTCGCCCAGGCGCTTATTCTTGCCCGCCTCGTACGCCAGGTAGTTGCCGGTGAAGATGATTCAACCCAGATTGTCCATTAGGACGCGAGATGATGGCGAGACGGGTTGCGAGGCAGTTTGGTCCCTTGTGAGGAGTCCATGGTTGTTCCATGGACGACGAGCAAGGGGCCAAAATGACCGCAAACCGGCCGCCAGGGCTCGCGTAGGCTCGAAGAGCCGCCTAATGGACAATCTGGGTTCAAGTGGAATCACCATTGCATGCGAAATTCCAAAACCGTGGTCTGCACCGATTATTCGCAACTTGCCGGAGTTGATTTTGTTCATTTCCATGGTGGTGTCCCGAGGCAACTCATGCTGGCCCTTGAATCCGACCCCATGATTTTTAAATCCAGATTATCCATTAGGACGCGAGATGATGGCGAGGTGGGTTGCGAGACAGTTTCGTTGCTTGCGAGGAGTTCATGGTTATTCCATGGACGACGAACAAGCGGCGAAAATGGCCGCAAACCGGCCGCCAGCGCTCGCGTAGGCGCGAAGCGCCGCCTAATGGATAATCTGGGTTAAATGCCGTCACCCACCTTTTTAACCTCGAGGTAGACTTTCGCCGCCAGTTCCTGCGCTTCTTTACTGGTGGTGTCCAGTTTTTTGGCATCGGACGTGGCAAATTTGCAACTAATGTCGCTAGCCTTGCCCCCGTGTAAAACTAATCGGGGACAGACCACGTTTTATTTTCCCCAAGTTCTTCGTGTACCCACTCGGGATCGAGGTCTGCACCGTTCGGCCAAGTGAGTGCCCCAAGTTCGATGCAAACTTGATTGAATATTTTTTCATCCTTGAGCGCCGCGAAGATGCCTGCTCGTTCGCTTGCAATGAGTCGGGACATATCGACGACACCGCTCGTGCCATCGTTACAGGTGACAGAAAGGCAATAGCCCGGCAGCGCACTGACTGCGCGCACTCGCCAAGGCGCTGCCGCTGTTACTCCAGTGGGGCGATGTCCTTGGGTAACTGTTTCGATTGGCATAGGTTCCAGTCCTCCATCAACTCTACTCGATGTTGCGCAGCCCATTCAAGCACCATCGCCTGCGCCCGTTTGGGCAAATCACCTTTGATGGCCTCCAGCGTCCGAATGTCGATCAATGCTTCGTACTCACCATACATTGCATGAAAGTGGGGAGGCGCATGTTCCCGCCAGAACATCTGGATGACGATCCCGAAGAACTGGCTGATGGTTGGCATGTCGTTCGTCCTTGTTGACTAGTCTAGCAGTTTTCGCCTCCCGCCCCGCCTCACGCCCAGCGGGAGAGGGAAGAGGGGACGAGGCGGGTTACCGGCTGATCGGCTTGTACCGGATCCGCTTCGGCTTCGCCCCTTCCTCGCCCAGGCGCTTCTTCTTGTCCGCTTCGTATTCCTGGTAGTTGCCGTTGAAGAAGGTCCATTGGGACTCCCCTTCCGCCGCCAGGATGTGGGTGGCGATGCGGTCCAGGAACCAGCGGTCGTGGGAAATCACCATCACGCAGCCGGCGAACTCCAGCAGGGCGTCTTCCAGGGCGCGCAGGGTTTCCACGTCCAGGTCGTTGGAGGGTTCGTCGAGTAATAGGACATTGCCGCCGGCGATGAGGGTCTTGGCCAGGTGCAGCCGGCCCCGCTCACCGCCGGAGAGGTTGCCCACGTTCTTCTGCTGGTCGCTGCCCTTGAAGTTGAAGCGGCCGATGTAGGCCCGGGAGGGCATCTCAAACCGGCCCACGGCCAGCACGTCGCGGCCTTCGGAAATGGCTTCGAACACGGTCTTGTCGTTCTCCAGCCCTTCCCGGCTCTGGTCCACGGAGGCGATCTTCACCGTGGAGCCGATGTCGATGGTGCCGGAATCGGGCTGCTCCTTCCCGGTGATCATGCGGAACAGGGTGGACTTGCCGGCGCCGTTGGGGCCGATGATGCCGACGATGGCGCCAGGGGGAATGGCAAAGCTCAGGTTGTCGATCAGCAGCCGGTCGCCGAAGGCCTTGGACACGCCGTTGAACTCGATCACCTTGTCGCCCAGGCGCTCGCCCGGCGGAATGAAGATTTCCTGGGTCTCGTTGCGCTTCTGGTATTCGACGCTGTTCAGCTCCTCGAAGCGGGACAGGCGGGCCTTGGACTTGGCCTGGCGCGCCTTGGGGTTGGAGCGCACCCACTCCAGTTCCTGCTTCATGGCCTTCATGTGGGCGTCCACCTGCTTCTGCTCCTGCTCCAGGCGGGTTTCCTTCTGGTCCAGCCAGGAGGAATAGTTGCCCTTCCAGGGAATGCCGTGGCCCCGGTCCAGTTCCAGTATCCACTCGGCGGCGTTGTCCAGGAAGTAGCGGTCGTGGGTCACGGCCACCACGGTGCCGGGGAAGCGGGTGAGGAATTGCTCCAGCCACTCCACCGATTCCGCGTCCAGGTGGTTGGTGGGCTCGTCCAGCAGCAGCATGTCGGGCTTGGACAGCAGCAGCTTGCACAGGGCCACCCGGCGCTTCTCGCCGCCGGAGAGGTGCTCGATCCTGGCGTCCCAGGCCGGCAGGCGCAGGGCGTCGGCGGCGATTTCCATCTGGTGTTCGGAGTCGCTGCCGGCGGCGGCGATGACGGCTTCGTACTTGGCCTGATCGGCGGCCAACTGGTCGAAATCGGCGTCCGGCTCGGCGTAGGCGGCGTAGATTTCCTCCAGCTTCTGCTTGGCCTCCATGATCGCGCCCAGGCCCGCCTCCACTTCCTCCCGCACCGTTTTGGCCGGGTCCAGCTGGGGCTCCTGGGGCAGGTAGCCGATGGAAATGCCCGGCTGCCACTGCACCTCCCCCTCGAACTCCCTGTCCGCCCCGGCCATGATGCGCAGCACGGTGGACTTGCCCGAGCCGTTGAGGCCCAGGAGGCCGATCTTGGCGCCGGGGAAGAAGGACAGGGAGATGTCCTTGATGATTTGCCGCTTGGGCGGGACGACTTTGCTCACGCGGAGCATGGACATTACGTATTGGGCCATGGTCTTGTTTTCTGTGCGAAAGAAGCGGGGATTTTAACCCATTAGCAGCCGAGGGAGAGCTTGTCGCCCACCTGGGCCGCGGCGTACCAGTCCAGCAACTCGGCGGCGGCATCGTCGTCGGCGGGCTTGGCCCAGGGGGCGTAGTCGGCTTCGGCCACCGGCATGTAAGGCCCGTGCTTGACCTCGAAAATCACCCCGCCCTCGTCCAGGGACAGCACCGCGTGCCAAACGCCCGCCGGGTTTTCCAGCACCTTGCAGCCCTCTCCCAGGATGGCCCGGCCGGTGACCGTGCCGTTGCGGTCGAAATGCAGCACCAGGAAGCGGCCCTGCAAGGGGAACAGCAGTTCGAAAGTATGGGGATGGCGGTGAGGCAGCACCACCGTGTCCGGCTCCATGGCGATGGCCAGGCGCTGGATCGGGTCGGAGAGTTCTTCGTGCAGGTTGTGGTTGGCGCGGCGGCGGGGGGATTGCTGGGCCTGGCGGGCCAGGTCGGCGAGCAGGGCATCGGTAAGCTGTTTCAAGGCGGTTCTCCGAATAGGTTGGGCGCTATTTTCCCACGCTTTTTCCCCTGACGCCCCACCGCGTCCCGGTGCTATCATCCAGGGCATCCCCCCTGACAGGAAACCGCCATGGCCGCCCCCTCCGAAAAAATCCGCAACATGGCGCTGTTCTGCGATTTCGAGAACATCGCCCTGGGCGTGCGCGACGCCAAATACGCCAAGTTCGACATCAGCAAGGTGCTGGAGCGCCTGCTGCTCAAGGGCAGCATCGTGGTGAAAAAGGCCTATTGCGACTGGGAGCGCTACAAGGAGTTCAAGGCCGTGATGCACGAGGCCTCCTTCGAGCTGATCGAGATTCCCCACGTGCGCCAGTCGGGCAAGAACTCCGCCGACATCCGCATGGTGGTGGACGCCCTGGACCTGTGCTACACCAAGTCCCACGTGGACACCTTCGTCATCATCAGCGGCGATTCCGACTTCTCCCCCCTGGTGAGCAAGCTGCGGGAGAACAACAAGACGGTGATCGGCATCGGCGTCAAGAACTCCACCTCCGACCTGCTCATCGCCAACTGCGACGAGTTCATCTACTACGACGACCTGGTGCGGGAAACCGCGGAAAAAGCCAAGAAACGCACCCCCAAGAAGCCCGCCGCCAAGGGAACTGCCGGCTCCGCCCCCAAGGCCGCCCCGGCGGAGGAAAAGGACAAGACCCAGGAAGCCCTGGACCTGGTGCTGGAAACGGTGGAAGCCCTGTTCGCCGAGCGGGGCGAAGAGGAGAAAATCTGGGGCTCCATGGTCAAGCAAGCCCTGAAGCGGCGCAAGCCGGGCTTCAACGAGAGCTACTACGGCTTCCGCTCCTTCAGCAAACTGCTGGACGAAGCGGCGAACCGCAAGCTGCTGGAGGTGGAGCAGGACGAGAAATCCGGCGGCGTGATCATCAAGAACTTTAATCCCGAGTACTGAAAGTTCGAACCCTGCCGTTCGCCCTGAGGTATCGAAGGGCCTGCCTTGCGCTTGCCGAAGGAGGCACGGCAGGTACCGAGCGCCCGTTCATGGTTCGATACCTCACCACGAACGGTAGTCACTCCGCCACATCCCGCCCCAAAGACACAACCGTAGCGGTCCGGTCGGCCAATTCGGCCAAACTGGCGGCCTGGATCACGGCGGCTGGAATGGCGCCGCCCTTTCCGTCCGGCAGGCCGCGGGTGGCGGTGGCGGACGCCACCACGGTGACGGCATAGCCCAGGTCGTTGGCGGCCCTTGCCGTGGTGCTGACGCAATGGTGCGTCATGTAGCCCACCAGGATGAGTTTCTTCCTCCCCGTATGAGCGAGGAGATCGTTCAACCCGGTGCCCGCAAAGGCGCTGACCAGCGATTTCTCCACCACCGGCTCGCCGGGCAGGGGGCGCAGCGGCGGCACGATCTCGAAGTACGGGCTGGCGGGGTTGAACCAGGCGCCCTTCCCTTTGTGCACCACGTGGACCACCGGCGCGCCCGCCTTCCGCGCCCGGTCCAGCAACAGCGCGGCCTCCTTGATCGAGGCGTCCATCCCGGCCAGGGGCAAATGGCCGTCCAGGTATTCCCGCTGGGCGTCGATGATGACCAGGACGGCATCCTTGAGGCGTGCCGCTTCCGGCCTTGCCCCGGCCATTTCCACCAGGGTCTTGGGCGGCTCGGCGGCAAGGGCGGAAGCGGCGAAGGCCAGAACGGCGCCGAACAGCAGAAAAGTGCGTTTCATGGGTTTCTCCTTAGGAGTGATGAAGAGAAGCCAGAATGCCCCGCTATGAGCCCCGCCATAAGTGGCATAATTGCCCAAAACCGTGCGAGAACTGCCACCATGGACATTGCCCTCATCGCAGAATCCGGCGCCACCGCTTCCAGCGTCATGACCACCCTGGATATGTTCCGCATCGCGTCGCGGTTCGCTCCTCACGAGGACTTTCGCGTCCAGCTTCTCTCCGCCGCCGGCGGGCCGGTGCGCCTGACGGAAGTGGTGACGGTGGAAACCCGGCCCCTGCCCGCCGACTTCAACGCCTATCAAGCCGTCATCCTGCCGGGGTTTTTCGCCGAGTCGGTGGACCACATCGCCGCCCAGCTCCAAACCGCCTGGGCGCCCCTCATCGACCGGCTCGGAAGGCTGGACAGCGGCACCCTGGCAGCCGCCAGCTGCTACGGCACTTTCGTCCTGGCCGAATCGGGCCTGCTGGACGGGCTGCCGGCCACCACCACCTGGTGGTTCGAGAAGGAATTCCGCCGCCGCTACCCCCGCATCGAACTCGACGCCGACAAGACCCTGGCGGATGCCGGCCAAGCCATCACGGCGGGAGCCATGACCGCCCACACCGACCTGTCGCTGCACATCCTGCGCCGGTTGGGGGGAGCGGCCCTGGCCCGCAGCGTCGGGGGCATCATGCTGGTGGACGGGGCGAAAGCGTCCCAGCGTCCCTTCATGGCGGTGCAGAGAAACTTTTCCGACCCCCTGGTGCAAAAAGCCACCGGCTGGATGCTGGACCGGCTGGAACAGCCCTTCTCCATGGACGAACTGGCGGATGCGGTCCACGCCAGCTACCGCACCCTCAACCGGCGCTTCATCGAAGCCGCCGGCCTGCCGCCCCTGGCCTATCTACAGGCGTTGAAGATCGAGCGCACGAAGGAGCTGCTGGAATGCACCCAGCAGGGGTTCGAGGAAATCACCGCCGCCGTGGGCTACGGGGACATCTCCTCCTTCCGGCGCCTGTTCAAGCGTTCCACCGGACTCTCCCCCGCCCAGTACCGGCGGCAATTCAAGGGCATTGCGCCATGATCCGCATCACCCCCCGCCTCGCCATCGACGAGAGCGAAATCGAGCTGAACTTCATCCGCGCTTCCGGCCCCGGCGGGCAGAACGTGAACAAGGTGGCGACGGCGGTGCAGCTGCGCTTCGACGTGGCCCGCTCCCCCAACCTGCCGGAGGAGGTGCGAACCCGGCTGATGAAGCTGGCGGGGAGCCGGCTCACCACCGGCGGCGAACTGGTGATCGAGGCCCAGCGCTTCCGTTCCCAGGAGCGCAACCGGGACGACGCCATCCACCGGCTGGTGGAGCTGATCCGGCAGGCGGCGGAAAAGCCCAAGCCCCGCATCGCCACCAAGCCGACCCGGGCGTCGAAGGAGCGGCGGCTGGAGGCCAAGCGCCAGCGCAGCGGGATCAAGCGGGGGCGGGGCTCCGCTGACGAGTAAGACCGCCCCCTCTTCCTTTGCCCCGCCGGGAACCCATCCCCTTGCCCCCGGCTCTTTGCTTTCCCTACCCCGCACCGAATCATCCTGACGCCGCTGCCGCGGAGACGGGCAAAACTCCCGCGCCCCCAATTAAGCGAATGAATCTGCACTATAACCTCTGTATGGAAGGTGAAATCGGAACATTTACTGGAACGCCCGATGAAAAAACGCAAGGTTCGAGTACTGATCGTCGATGACGAGGTGCACATCCGCAGCCTGATTCGGCTGATCGTCACGTCCCTGGGGGCGGAGGTGGTCGCCGAAGCCGGGGATGGCGAGCAGGCGCTGGAGCTTTACAAGGCGTTTTCGCCGGACATGGTAATGCTCGACATCAACATGCCAAAGATGGACGGCGTCAGTGTGCTGAAGGAGATCATGGTGCTCAACCCCAAAACGCTGGTGGTGATGCTGACCTCGCTCAACACCGTCGACGTGGTGAAGGAGTGCCTCGACCTGGGGGCGCGAAATTACATCCTGAAGAATGTCCCGGCCGAGGAGTTGAACAAGATGATCAGCGAGACCTGGGGCCAGTACATGGCCGATATCCGGGCGGCGAAATCATGAGCTGCCCCCATTCCAATCCGGCCGGTTACGCCTTTTGCGGAACCTGCGGCGAACCCTTGCCGCACCTGCGTTGCCGCTGCGGCTTCGCCGCCGGGGTGAACGAGGCATTTTGCGGACGCTGCGGCGCGGCGCTTGCGGCGGCGGAGGGGGCCGCCCCGGAAAGGGGATTCATGGATGCGGACCATCGCTTCGACCTGGAACGCTTGGCGGAGCTGGCATCCAAGGAAAACCAGTTTCTTGAAACCACCCATAGGGCCCGGGTCACCCAGGACGACATCCGCAAGCTGCTGGCCAAGCGCAGGACGAAATTCTGATGATCGAGCTCTCTCCATCCCTGATCGAAGCGTTCCGGGAAAAAGCGCGGATTCCCCCCGCCTCCCTGGACGGCATGCTCAAGGCGGCGAAAGGCGATGCCGTCGAGTTTGTGCAGTTCATCATCGGGGACGGCTACCTGGACCGCGACACGGCGGGGGAAATGCTGGCGGCACAGATCAGCCACACTTATGTCAACTTGAGCAAGACACTGTTCCAGCAAGAAGTTCTTGAATTGATGCAGGGAGAGATGGCCGAGCGTTATGGTGCGATTCCGCTCTACAGCATGGGCGATGCCGTAACGGTGGGCATGGTTCACCCGGACGAGGCCCAGGCGGTCAAGGCGTTGTCCAACTTGCTGATGAAGCCAATCAGCCCGGTATTCTGTTTTCGCGATGAAATCGAGTCGGCGATCAAGGTCAACTATCAATCCGCCAAAAATCTGAATGCGCTGGTTACCCAGCTCGACCTGGCCCCCTTCCTGAGCGGACAGTTCAGCGAGGAAAATCTGACGCAGCTGATCGAATCCCGGCCCCTGGTGGAACTTGCTGATTCGATCATCCTGCTGGCGCTCAAAGAACGTTCCTCGGACATTCATATCGAGCCGAAAAAAAACGAGGTGGTGGTCCGCTTCCGCATCGATGGGACCTTGATCGACAAACTCTTTCTGCCTGCGGAGATGGCCCTGCCGCTGGCTTCACGCTACAAGATTTCCGCGCAGATGGACATCTCCGAGCGCCGCCGCCCCCAGGACGGCCGGCTGAACTTTGCTCTGCCGACGAAAAATCTGGACCTGCGCGTTTCCAGCCTGCCCGTCATGCACGGAGAAAAAGTGGTGATGCGGATATTGGGTTCCATGTACACCAGCGCCGTTCTCAACCTCGACAAACTGGATTTTTCGCCGGAAATATTGCGGCCTTTCAAGGCGACCCTGAAGCAACCCATGGGCATCCTGTTCGTCACCGGCCCGACGGGTTCCGGCAAAAGCACCACGCTGTATGCCGCGCTCAATTACATCAATACGCCGGAGATCAACATCGTCACCATCGAAGACCCGGTGGAATACGAGGTCCCCAGCCTGAACCAGGTCATGGTCAACGAAAAGATCGGCAGGGGATTCCAATCGGTATTGCGCGCCGTCTTGCGCCAGGACCCGGATGCCATCCTGGTGGGCGAGATCCGCGATACGGAAACGGCGCGGATTGCCGCACGGGGGGCGCTGACAGGCCATCTGGTGCTGACCACGCTGCACACCAACGACGCCATTCTGGCCACCACCCGCCTGCAGGAAATGGGGGTGGAACGCTTCATCGTGGCCCCCTCCATTCTCGGCGTACTGGGGCAGCGCCTGGTTCGGCGGCTATGCGAATATTGCAAGACCGAATATCAGCCCGACCCCGACATCCTGCGGCAATTCTTTTTCTGGCGCGAAGGGGCCTCCCTTCCGGTTTTCTACCGCAGCGAAGGGTGCGAACACTGCAACAAAATCGGCTACTCCGGGCGGTTCGGCATCCATGAGTTTCTCCGCGTGACGCCGCAAATCCGCGAAGCCATCATGCATGACCGGGATTACGACGAAATCAAGGCCATCGCCGTCCGCCAGGGGTTCAAAAATCTGCGTTACGACGGCTTTAAGAAGGCCCTGCGCGGCCTGACCTCACTGGATGAGGTGATACGCGCCACCGCCTCCCTAGAGGATTGATGCCCCGAACGTTCCGTCCCCGCTCCCTTTTTGGAACCGCCCATGCCCCCCTCTCCACCCAAGACAAGCTTTCCCTTCAGCCGCCTGATCCCCGCGCTGGTGCTATTGGCGGGCCTGGGGATCACGTTCCTGGTGTGGTCGTCATCGGCAAAAAATTTCCAGCGCATCCAGCAGGAAAAGTTCGATTTCCGCGTCAATGAAATCGTCGCCGAAATCCACACCCGCCTCGCCGATTCCGAGCAGGTGCTGGTTGGCGTTTCCGGCCTGTTCGCCGCGTCCGAAGGGGTTTCGCGCAAGGAATTCCAAACCTATGTCGCCAAACTTCAGCTGAAACGAAACTTCCCCGGCATGCAGGGGGTGGGCTTTTCCCTACGGGTACCGGCCGCAGAAAAAGCGCGCCATGAGAATCAAATCCGCCGCGAAGGATTTCCCCATTACACCCTCCACCCCGAGGGCGAGCGGCCGTTCTACACCTCCATCCTCTATATCGAACCCTTCGACTGGCGCAACCAGCGCGCCTTCGGCTACGACATGTATTCCGAACCGGTGCGGCAGGCGGCCATGCGCCGGGCCTGGGTCGCGGGCCGGACAACCCTGTCCGACAGGGTGACCCTGGTGCAGGAAACCCAAGACGACGTGCAGCATGGCTTTCTCATGTACATCCCGATTTATCGCAACGGCGTGGCGCTGGATTCAGCCGCGGCGCGAGAGGCGAATTTAGTCGGGTGGGCGTACGCGTCCTTTCGCATGAACAACCTGATGAAAGGCATTCTCGGCAAGCAGTACGGCGAAATGGAAGACGTGCTCGACCTGGCGATTTACGACGGCGGAACAGCGCAGCCCGGAAGGCAGATGTTCGGCGACAAAACGGAGGCAGGAAAAAGCAGCTTGGTGGCCAGCCGAAAAATCGAATTCGGCGCGCATACCTGGACTCTCCAGGTGCGGGCCCTGCCCAAATACGTACAACGAGCCGAAACCGCCCGGCTGAGAAACATCGCCTATTTGGGCATCACCATCAGCCTGCTGGTCGCGCTCACCATGTGGCTGCTGCTCAACGGCCGCGCCCGTGCCCTGGCGCTGGCGGAAAACATGACCGCCCGCCTGCGCGAGGAAGAGACGGCCCTGAAGAAACTGAGCGGCCTGAACCAGGCGATACTCGATAGCGCCACTTACGCGTTGATCTCCACCGATACCGACGGGGTAATCCGCACCTTCAACGCCGCGGCGGAGAGAATGCTCGGCTACCCAGCGGACGAGGTCGTCGGCAAGGCGACGCCGGCAATTCTCCATGATGCGCAAGAGCTGGCGCGGCATGCGGAAAATTTATCCCGGGAACTGGGCATGCCCGTGGCGGTGGGGTTTGACGCCTTTGTCGCCAAAGCGCGCCTGGGCCAAGCGGACGAGAATGAATGGAGCTATATCCGCAAGGACGGCTCGCGTTTTCCGGTGCTGTTGTCGGTCACTGCGCTGCGGGGGGAAAACGGGGAAATCACCGGTTATCTCGGGGTGGGGCAAAACATCGAGGAAAGCAAAAAGCTGCACCAGCAGTTGCTGAAATTGTCGCGCACGGTGGAGCAAAGCCCGGTGTCGGTGGTCATCACCGACATCGACGGCAAGATCGAATACGTCAATCCCCATTTTTGCCTGGTGTCCGGCTATCCAGCGGAAGAGCTGATCGGCAACAACCCGAGCATCCTCCAATCCGGCAAGACATCGCTTGAAACCTACCGCCGCCTTTGGCAAAACATTCTCGCCGGCGGAGTGTGGCAGGGCGAGTTTCTCAACCGCCGCAAGAACGGCGAGCTGTATTGGGAACGCGCGGTAATTACCGGCTTGCGCAACGAGAAAGGCGAAGTGGCCAACTTCATCGGCGTCAAGGAAGACATTACCGAACAAAAAAATGCCGAACGGGAGGTACAGCGCTTTAAGAACATCCTCGACAACACCCTGGACATGATTTTCATGTTCGACCCGGAAACCCTGCGCATCGTCTACGCCAGCATGGGCAACGTGATAACCCTCGGCTACACCCGCCACGAACTGATGGACAAGCCGTTTTGGGAGATCAATCCATTGATGCCGGAACACGTGTTTCGCTCCCATATAGCGCCCCTGCTGACCGGCGACAAGACCTGGATGAATTATGAAACGGTGCACACATGCAAGGACGGCCAGGAATTGCCGGTGGAAGTCTTCCTGCAGCTGGTGGAAGAAGAAGGCGGAAACCGCCTGTTCGTGGCGATTTCCCGCGATCTGACCGAACGGCGCAAGATCGACCAAATGAAAAACGAGTTCATTTCCACCGTCAGCCATGAACTGCGCACGCCGCTGACCTCGATCAGCGGCGCCCTGGGCCTGGTACGTGGCGGGGTGGTCGGCGAACTTCCGGCACAGGCCAAGCCGATGATCGAGATTGCCTACAATAACGCCGAACGGCTGGTGCGCCTGATCAACGACATCCTCGATATGGAGAAAATCGAGTCCGGAAAAATGCGCTTCGACCTGCACCAGGTCGAACTGATGCCGCTGATCGAGCAGTCCCTGGCGGATAACCAGGCCTACGCGGCCAAATACCGGGTGCGCTATGTGGTGGCGGAGGGAGCACCCGGCGTCCAGGTCAACGTAGACACCGACCGGTTGTTGCAGGTCATGGCCAATCTGTTGTCCAACGCCGCCAAGTTCTCCCCGCCGGGTGACGAAGTGACCATAAGCGTGAAAGACCTCGGCGCTATGGTTCGGGTTGCGGTCAGCGACCATGGCGCGGGCATCCCGGAAGAATTCCGCAGCCGGATATTCCAGAAGTTTTCCCAGGCCGATTCTTCGGACACCAAGCAAAAGGGCGGAACCGGGCTGGGCCTGAACATCTGCAAGGCCATCGTGGCGAAAATGGGCGGGATGATCGGCTTTGAAAGCACGCCGGGCGGGGGAACGACTTTTTACTTCGACCTGCCCCATGCCGCTGCGCCGCCCAGCCTGCCGCCGCGCATCCTGGTGTGCGAGGGCGATCAGGATGCCTCCCGAAGGTTGCGGGAGATGTTGACCCAGAGGGGCTATCGGGTAGACATCGCGAGCAGCGCCGAGGAAGCGAAACAGCTGCTGGCGGACCAACGTTATCAAGCCATGACGCTGGATACCGGCTTGCCGGGACAGGATGGGGTGTCCCTGGTGCAGGAACTGAAAGCCGACAAGAAAACCGCCGAACTGCCGATCCTGATGATATCCGCCAAGGCCGGCGCGGAACGGGAACGGTTGGGGGATGGCGCAGAGGTGGTGGACTGGATCGGCCAGCCGGCGGTTCCGGACCGGATATTTTCCGCGCTGCAGGAGGAGACCGCGAATGTGGCCGGCCTGCCCGTCATCCTGCATGTGGAAGATGACCCGGACCTGCGCCAGGTACTGAAAAGCCTGATCGGCCCGCAAGGCGACGTGGCGGGCGCGTCCACGCTGGAGGAGGCGACGAAAATGCTGGAGGGGCGGCGCTTCGACCTGATCATCCTGGACGTCGGCCTGCCGGACGGCTCCGGCCTGGATTTGCTGCCCTGCCTGGCGAATAAAAACCGCACCGAACCCGTTCTGATTTTCTCCGCCCATGAAATCAGCGGCGAGATGGCGTTCCCGGTGGATGCCGCCCTGGTGAAATCGCGCACCAGCAACCAGCAGTTGCTGGACACGATCATGAAGATCATTGCCCGCCATGGCCGGAAAGCCTGAAATGCCCACCGTGCTGGTGGTGGATGACGACCAACTGCTGCGCGACACGCTGAAGATTATTCTGCGCGCCTACGATTTCGAGGTTTGCGGGGAGGCGGCCGACGGAGAGGCAGCGCTGTCCCTGTGCTGCCAACACCACCCCGACGTGGTGCTGCTCGACATCAACATGCCCGGCATGGACGGCCTGGCGGCCTTGCACGCCATTCGGCAGGAGTATCCCGCCACCCGCGTCATCATGATCAGCGCCGAGGCGACCCCGGAACGGGTGAACGAAGCCATCGCCAGCGGAGCGGCCGGATTCATCGTCAAACCGTTCCATGCCGGTCGGGTGCTGGGCGATATCGCAGCGGCGCTGGACCAGAAGGGAGAACAAGATGGTTGAACTGAAACGCATCCTGTACGTGGAAGACGAGCCGGACATCCAGGCGGTGGCGCGGCTGGCGCTGGAAATGGTGGGCGGCTTCACCCTGGAGGTCTGCAGCTCCGGCCGGGAGGCACTGGACAAGGTGGTGGCGTTCGCGCCGCAACTGGTGCTGCTCGACGTGATGATGCCGGGCATGGACGGCCCCGCCACCCTCGCGGCGCTGCGCCAACTACCCGGGCTGGCCGACTTGCCGGTGATTTTCATGACCGCCAAGGTACAGGCCAGCGAGGTGGCCCATTACACGGAACTGGGTGCGGCGGACGTGATTCCCAAGCCCTTCGACCCGATGACCTTGTCCGACACCCTCCGGGCCGTGTGGAAGCGCAACTGCCATGGATGAAGACAAAGCCGCCCGAATGCAGGCGCAGTTGCAGGCGATGCGCGAGGCCTATGCCGCACAACTGCCGGAAAAAATCGCCCAGATCGTGGAAACCTGGTCCGTTCTCCAGCATGACTGGAGCGATGAAAAGTTCGTCGCCCTGCATCGCAGGGTCCATGGGCTGACCGGCTCGGG
This sequence comes from Gallionellaceae bacterium UBA2239, assembly GCA_002347615.1. GTDB lineage: Bacteria > Pseudomonadota > Gammaproteobacteria > Burkholderiales > UBA9220 > UBA2239. Next base: position 27,223 of record DDYH01000037.1, read on the forward strand.
AGCGACCTTCGGCTTCAGCCGGTTGAGCGACGCGGCGCGCGCCCTGGAAGTCCTCCTCAAAGGCTTGATCGCGGCGGGGAAGGCGCCCCTTTCCCGCCGGCAGTGCGAGGACATCGAACGCCATCTCAAAGGGCTGCAAGACGCCTCGCTCAGGGCAGACGAAAAAACCCCGCCCGGGAAAACCGCGGCACCCTCCGACGAGGCCGCCAAGCGGTGAATTTTCCTGGCCGATGACGACCTGACCTGGCTTTGCCGATCGGCTATTTCGACTGCGCCGTGAGCGTCTTCGGCACCCTGGAGCCAAGATGCTGTTCGGGCCTTGACCCTGCCTCAGGGCAATTCCGGAAAGGGTGCCGTATGCTCCAGGTCGTCGGGGGTATCGATGTCCATCAGCACCCCCAGGTCCCGCACCGGCACGCGGACCAGTTGATGGGCGTGGGCGGCGATGACGTGCCGGGCGCCTTCGTCCCCTTCCAGCGCAACGAGTTCGTCCCCCAGGGCGGCGGAAAACCCCACCGGGTGGCCCCGCATGTCGCCCTCAAAGGGCGCGGCGACGGCGGCGCCCTCTTCCACTGCCCGGGCCACGGCAGCCACGGTGTCGACGCGGACGAAGGGCATGTCCGCCAGGGCCACCAGCCAGCCGGCGGCTTGGGGCCAGCGGCGGCGGGCCTCGCTCACGCCGTCGGCGAAGCTGAAACCCATGCCCCCCCGCGCCCGCGAGCTGAAAGCAATACTCACCCCCTCCCCTTCCAGCAGCCCGGCCAGTTCGGCCTGATCCGGGCGCACCACGGCCAGCAGCGGGGACTCCGGCCCCAGCCCCCGGCGCAGGAGGCGGGCGCATTTCACCGCCATGGGCGTGCCTTCGGGCAGGGGAGCGAGGAGCTTGTCGGAACCGAAGCGTTCCGAGCCTCCGGCGGCGAGCAGCAGGCCGGCGATCACGGCTCAATCCGAAGGTCGCGCAGCGACACTGCGTCCCCCTCTCCCGTTCCGCCGTGGTCGGCGCGTAGCGACGGGCACCCGGCGAGAACACCCCTTGTGGTGCGGGAGAGGGCAGGGGTGAGGGAGACGCTCACGGAAAATCGCTTTTTTCATCCCAGATTATCCATTAGGACGCGAGATGATGGCGAGGTGGGTTGCGAGACAGTTTCGTTGCTTGCGAGGAGTTCATGGTTATTCCATGGACGACGAACAAGCGGCAAAAATGGCCGCAAACCGACCGCCAGCGCTCGCGTAGGCGCGAAGCGCCGCCTAATGGATAATCTGGGTTCATCATTCAGAACGGCGATTTCCGTGAGCGTCGTGCCACAGGGGCAGGGAAACGCCGTTCTTGGCGGCGGTCATGGCGGCCAGGATGGCGACAGCGATTTCCGGCGGGGTGCGGCTGCCGATGGGCAGGCCTACGGGGCCGTGCAGGCGGCTCAGTTGGCTCTCGCCCATGGCGAAGTGCTCGGCCAGGCGCTTGCGGCGCTGGGCCTGGTTGGCGCGGGAGCCCAGGGCGCCGATGTAGAAGGCGGGGGTGCGCAGGGCTTCCAGCAGCACCAGGTCGTCCAGCTTGGGGTCGTGGGTGAGGGCCACCACGGCGCTGCGGGGGTCGGGGCGCCAGGACAGGACAGCGTCGTCGGGCATCCCTTCCAGCAGCCGGGCGCCGGGCACCGCCCAGTGGCGGGCGTATTCCTCCCGGGGGTCGCACACCGCCACCTCATAATCCAGGGCCTGGGCCATTTCCGCCAGGTAGCGGCCGATCTGGCCGGCGCCGACGACGAACAACCGCAGGCGGGGACCGTGCACCGCCATCAGGCGCTCGCCGTCGAAACGGACCGCAGCGCCGGGTTCCGCCGGCTGCAGACGGATTTCGCTGCCGTCCAGGCCGATGGTGCGGGCCAGGGTGCAGCCGGCCCGGATGCCTTGGCGCAACTGGTGCAGCATTTCAATCTGTGGCGCAGGCTCCACCACCAGGTCGAGGCGTCCGCCGCAGGGCAGGCCGAAGCGGGCGGCTTCGTCAGCGGTGACGCCGTAGGAAAGCAAGAAAGGGTTGGGTGCCTCCAGGCGCCCGGCACCCATGCGCTCCATCAGATCGCCTTCGACGCAGCCGCCGGAGACGGAGCCCACCACCCGCCCGTCGTCCCGCAGCGCCAGCCAGGAGCCCGGCGGACGGGGCGACGAGCCCCAGGTGCGGGCCACCGTGGCCAGGGCCACCCGGCGGCCATCGGCGAGCCAATCCAGGGCGGCGTCGAGGACTTGGAGGTCGGCGCTATCCACGACAAGACCTTTTCACCGCGGAGGACGCAGAGGAACGCGGAGGAAAACCGCTATGAATTACTCTGCGCCCTCCGCGTCCTCTGCGGTGAAGGATTTTTATCTTCATGCCTGTTTTAGCGCCGCCGTATCGAACGGCAGACGCCGCAGCCGCACGCCGGTGGCGGCGAAAATCGCGTTGGCCACCGCCGGGGCGATCACCGGCGTTCCCGGCTCACCCACCCCGGTGGGAGGCTCCGCCGAGGGCACGATGTGCACCTCCACCTTGGGCATGTCGGCCATGCGCAGGATGGGATAGTCGTCGAAGTTGCTTTGCTCCACCTTGCCGTCCTTGAGGGTGACGGCGCCGAACAGGGCCGCCGACAGGCCGAAGGCGATGCCCCCTTCCATCTGGGCGCGGATCACGTCCGGGTTCACCGCCACGCCGCAGTCCACGGCGCACACCACCCGGTCCACCTTGAAGCGGCCGTCGGGCTGCACCGTCACTTCGGCCACCTGGGCGACGAAGGTGCGGAAGGATTCGTGCACCGCGATGCCCCGGCCGCGCCGCTCGCCCGGCTTGCCCGGGGCGAGGGGCTCCCCCCAGCCGGCCTTTTGGGCCGCCAGGTTGAGCACCCCGGCATGGCGGGGGTGGCCGCCCAGCAGAGTCTTGCGGAAGGCGTAGGGGTCTTGCCCCGCGGCATGGGCCAGCTCGTCCAGGAAGGATTCGGTGGTGAAACCGGTGTGGGTGGAGCCCACCGCGCGCCACCATTGCACCGGCACGCCGAGGGAAGGCGAATGCAGGTCCACCGTCAGGTTGGGGATGGCGTAGGGCAGGTTGGCAGCGCCTTCCACCGAAGCCTGGTCGATGCCGTTTTTCACCGCCGCCGCCTCGAAGGGGGAACCGGCCATGATGGACTGGCCGACGATGCGGTGCTGCCATGCCACCGGCGTCCCCGCCCCGTCCAGGCCGCCTTTCAGCACATGGTAGAACAGGGGGCGGAAATAGCCGGCCCGCATGTCGTCCTCCCGGGTCCACACCATTTTCACCGTCGCGTAGCCGCCATGCTTGGCGGCGTGGGCCTTGGCGATGCGGGCCGCCTCCAGGAGGTAGTCCGACTGGGGATTGGCGCGGCGGCCGAAGCTGCCGCCGGCGTAGAGCATGGTGATGCTCACCTGCTCCAGCCTGAGGTCCAGCAGCTTGGCCAGGTTGTGCTGGTCCCCGGTCTGGAACTGTTCGCCGTTCCACACTTCGCAGGAGCCGGGGGCGAGCCGCACCACGCAGTCCATGGGCTCCATGGCGGCGTGGGCGAGATAGGGCAGCTCGTAGGCCGCCTCCATCTGTTTGGCCGCCCCGGCCAGGGCCTTGACCGCATCGCCATCCCGGCGGGCGGCGAGGCCGGGCTTTTGCGCCAGCTCCTTGTACCGGGCGAGGATTTCATCGCTGCCGAGCGTGAAGGCCTGGCTCTCGTCCCACTCCACCGTGAGGGCGTCCCGCCCCTGCTTGGCGGACCAGAAATCCTTCCCCAGCACCGCCACGCCGTTGGGGAGCGCCACCACGTCCACCACCCCCTTCACCGCCAGGGCGGGGCGGGGGTCGAAGCGCTTGGGCCGGGCGCCGAAGCGGGGCGGATGAGCCACCACGGCGGTGAGCAGGTGGGGCAGCTTCACGTCCTGGGTGTATTCCGCCCGGCCGGCCACCTTGTCGGCGGTGTCCTTGCGGGGGACGTGCTTGCCGATATAAACGAACTCCTCCGGCGACTTGAGGCCCACGGCTTCGGGCACCGGCTGGCGTCCCGCGGCCGGCGCCAGCTCGCCGAAAGTGGCTTGGCGCCGGGATGCCGGATGGCGCACCACCCCCTTCTCCACCGTCAGGCTGGCGGCGGGAACGCTCCACTGCTCGGCGGCGGCGGCCACCAGCATGGCCCGGGCCGTGGCGCCGGCGCGGCGCATCTGCTCGAAGGCGTTGGCGATGGCGCTGCTGCCGCCGGTGCCCTGCCGGGGCGGCGAGCCCCACAGCAGGTTGGCGTAGCGTTTGGCGTCGGCGGGGGCGCCTTCGGCCTTCACCTGATCCCAGTCGGCGTCCATCTCCTCGGCCACCAGGGTGGACAGGCCGGTATAGGTGCCCTGGCCCATTTCCAGGTGCTTGATCACCACCGTCACGGTGTTGTCGACATCGACCCGGACGAAGGCATTGGGGGTGAAGGCCGGCGCGGCATCGCTCCCCACCACTGCCTTGGCGGCGGCCACGGGGCGCAGGTACACCGCCAGGGTGAGGCCCACCCCGGCCTTGAGGAAAGTGCGGCGGCTGGCGTTTTCGATCGAGTAGTCCATGCTCTCCCCCTCAGGACAAGGATTTGGCGGCTTCGTGGATGGCGGCCCGGATGCGGCCGTAGGTGCCGCAGCGGCACAGGTTCCCGGCCATAGCGGCATCGATGTCCCCGTCGCTGGGGCGGGGGTTGGCGGCCAGCAGGGCGGCGGCGGCCATCACCTGGCCCGGCTGGCAGAAACCGCATTGAGGCACGTCCAGCTTTTCCCAGGCGGCCATCAGGGCGCGACCGGCCGGGGTGTCCAGGCCCTCGATGGTGGTAAGCTTCTTCCCCGCCACGATGGACACCGGCACGCTGCAGGCCCGCACCGGCTGGCCGTCCAGGTAAACGGTGCAGGCGCCGCACAGGGCCTTGCCGCAGGAATACTTGGCGCCGATGAGCCCCAGTTTGTCCCGCAGCACCCACAGCAAAGGGGTGTCGAAGGGAACGTCCAGCTGGGTCGGACGGCCGTTGAGAGTGAAACGGATCATGAAAAACTCCTCCTTCGGAACAAAGGCGAGTTTCCCATAATAGGAAAGATTCCGAAAATTTTCTGTACAGTATTACCCTTATTGAACCGACACGATCCCGGCATGGCCCGCCCCTCCGCCTCCACCCTGAAATCCATGACCCGCGCCCTGGGGCACCGGGATTTCCGCCTCTATTTCTCGGGCCAGCTGGTATCCCTCATCGGCACCTGGATGCAGCAGGTGGCCATGGGCTGGCTGGTGTACCGGCTCACCGGCTCGGTGTTCCTGCTGGGCCTGTTGGGCTTCGCCAGCCAGATTCCGATCCTGCTGTTCGCCCCCTTCGGCGGGGTGATCTCCGACCGCTACGACCGCCGCCGCCTGATGATGGCGACCCAGGCCCTGGCCATGGTCCAGGCCCTGGTGCTGGCGGCCCTCACCCTGGGGGGCTGGGTCCAGGTGTGGCACCTGGTGCTGATGGCCTCACTCCTGGGCATCATCAACGCCGTGGACGCCCCGGCGCGCCAATCCCTGGTGGTGTTCCTGGTGGCGGACAAGGCCGACATGCCCAACGCCATCGCCCTCAACTCCCTGGCCATGAACGCCACCCGCCTGGTGGGCCCCGCCCTGGCCGGCGCCGTGATCGGCCTGGTGGGCGAAGGGGTGTGCTTCCTGCTCAACGGCCTGTCCTACCTCGCCATGCTGCTGGCCCTGCTGCAAATGAAGCCCCCCGCCCATCCCCGGCGCAGCCACTCCCTCCTGGGCGGCCTCAAGGAAGGCCTGGCTTACGCCGCCGGCCACCGCCCGATCCTCGCCCTGCTGGCCCTGGCGGCCCTGGTTAGCGTGACGGTGGTGCCCTACATCGTGCTCATGCCTTATTACGCCAGGGAGGTGTTCCACGGCGGCGCCGACACCCTGGGCCTGCTCATGGCCGCCTCCGGCCTGGGCGCCATGGCCGCGTCCCTGTTCCTGGCCTCCCGCAAATCCGTCGCCGCCCTGGCCCGCCACGTCCCCGCCGCCGCCAACCTGGGCGCCGCCGCCCTGATGGCCTTCTCCTTCAGCACCAGCCTGTGGCTCAGCCTCCCGGCCCTGGTCCTGGCCGGCTTCGGCGTCATCGCCACCGCCGCCGGCACCAACACCCTGATCCAGTCCCTGGTGGAAGAGCGCTTCCGGGGCCGGGTGATGGCCCTGTTCACCATGGCTTTCATGGGCATGGCGCCCATCGGCAATCTGCTGGCGGGGGGCGTGGCCCATTACGTGGGGGTGCCGGCTACCCTGCTCGGCGGCGGGCTGCTGACTCTGGCCCTGGGACGGGCGCTGGCCAAACCTCTCGCGGAAATACGCCCGTCGCAGCCGTCGTAGCCGTCGTAGCGCAGGCGACCTCGCCTGCTGGGGTTTGTCGCGCTGCGCGCGGTTTGATTGGGTGTCGGGGGCTGCCCGACAGCAGGTTACTTTCTTTTGCTTCGCCAAAAGAGAAGTAACCAAAGAAAAGGCGACCCCACTACACCGCCCTCCGCTACGCTGCGGGTCCCCTGCGTTGCTCGCCAAGCCGGGCGGCTGAGGAACTCGGCCCTAAAGGGCCTCAGACACCCTCAGCCGACTTCCCCCGGCCCGGCTGCGCTACTCGGCGGCGCAGAGGGGAGGCACTTCAAAACCTCACGTTGAACAACCGCTCTTCCCATAGCCACCTCCGCATTCCCTCACCCGGCCTTCGGCCACCCTCTCCCGCTTGCGGGAGAGGGTTTGAACCATGCCTGACCTTCCACCACTCCCCTCTCCCGCAAGCGGGAGAGGGGCTGGGGGTGAGGGAAGCTTTTCCCTCCCCTCTGCCCCGTCTCGCCTTGCCGAAAAAATCGGGGGCCGTCGGGCGCACTTGTCTGAGGCCGAAGGCCGAATTTGGGCGCCCGCCCGATTTTTCGGCAAGGCGAGATTTACCCCGTAGGGGCGGGGTAGTGGGGGGCCCTTTTCTTTGGTTACTTATCTTTTGGGCAAGCAAAAGAAAGTAACCTGCTGTCGGGCAGCCCCCGACACCCAATCCATCCATGCGCGAAGCGCATACAAAACAGCAGGCGGGGTCGCCTGCGCTACACCACAACAGCGCTACAATTGACCCACCCCCCTCCCTTAAGGTATTTTCTCGCTTTTGCTTTTTTCGCCACCATGGGTAAGTCCGCCCCCGCCCCCCAGACCTTCGAAACCGCCCTCGCCGAGCTGGAAAGCCTCGTCTCCACTATGGAAGCGGGCCAACTGCCGCTGGACCAGTCCCTGGCCGCCTACAAGCGCGGCGCGGAACTGCTCCAGTTCTGCCAGAAATCCCTGGCCGACGCCCAGCAGCAGGTGAAAGTGCTCACCGACAGCGGCGCCCTGAAGGATTTCACCGTTTCCGATGACAAGCGCTGACTTCCAGAACTGGGCCGGGCCGCTCCAGGCCCGCATGGAGACGGCGCTTTCCCGGCTGCTGCCGGCGGCCGACATCGCCCCCCAAAGGCTTCACGACGCCATGCGCTATGCGGTGCTGGGCGGCGGCAAGCGGGTGCGGCCCCTGCTGGCCTTCGCCGCCGCCGAAGTTTCCGGCGCCGACCCGGAACGGGTGGAAGTGGCCGCGGCGGCGGTGGAAATCATCCACGCCTATTCCCTGGTCCACGATGACCTGCCCTGCATGGACGACGACGTGCTGCGCCGGGGCAAGCCCACCTGCCACGTGCAATATGACGAGCCCACCGCCCTTTTGGTGGGCGACGCCCTGCAAAGCCTGGCCTTCCATCTGCTGGCGGAGAACGAGCTGGCGGACACGCCCTTCATCCAGCTCGACATGGTGAAGCTGCTGGCCGCCGCCTCCGGCTCCCGGGGCATGGCCGGGGGCCAGGCCATCGATCTGGAGAGCGTGGGCCGTGCCCTGACGCTGCCCGAGCTGGAGTTCATGCACATCCACAAGACCGGCGCCCTGATCCGTGCCGCCGTGCTGCTGGGGGCCCGCTGCGGCCGGCCCCTGTCGGAGGACGAAAGCGCCGCCCTGGACCATTACGCCAAATGCGTCGGCCTGGCCTTCCAGGTGGTGGACGACGTGCTGGATTCCGAGGCGGACACCGCCACCCTGGGCAAGACCGCCGGCAAGGACGCGGCCCACGACAAGCCCACCTACGTCTCCCTGATGGGAGCGGAACTGGCCAAGGCCATGGCCGCCGACCTGTACCGGGATGCGGTGGAGGCTCTGGAAGGCTTCGGCGACCGGGGCCTGCGCCTGAAACAACTGGCGGACTACATCATCCGCCGCAGCCATTGAACGCCATGTACGACCTGCTCAACACCCTCGATACCCCCGACCAGCTGCGCCAGCTGGAGCGCAGCCAGCTCCCGGCCCTGGCCGACGAGCTGCGGGAGTTCCTGATCGAGAGCGTGTCCAAGACCGGGGGCCACCTGGCTTCCAACCTGGGGGCGGTGGAGCTGACCGTGGCCCTGCATTACGTGTTCAACACCCCCTTCGACCGGCTGGTGTGGGACGTGGGCCACCAGAGCTACGGCCACAAGGTGCTCACCGGGCGCCGGGAGCGCATGGGCACGCTCAGGCAGCACGGCGGCCTGTCGGGCTTCCCCAAGCCGGAGGAGAGCGAATACGACGCCTTCGTCGCCGGCCATTCCAGCACCTCCATCTCCGCCGCCCTGGGGATGGCCGTGGCCGCCCAGAAGGAAGGCCAGGGGCGCCGGGCGGTGGCGATCATCGGCGACGGCGCGCTCACCGGCGGCATGGCCTTTGAGGCCCTGAACAACGCCGGCGCCATGGACACCGACCTGCTGGTGGTCCTCAACGACAACGACATGTCCATTTCCGCCAACGTCGGCGCCCTCAACAACCACCTCGCCAAGCTGATGTCCGGCCGCTTCTACGCCGCCGCCCGCAAGGCCAGCGAGAAGATGCTGTCGAAAATGCCCCCCATGCTGGAACTGGCCAAGCGCGCCGAGGAGCACATGAAGGGCATGGTGACGCCGGGCACCCTGTTCGAGGAATTCGGCTTCAACTACATCGGCCCCATCGACGGCCACGACCTGGACGTGCTGGTCACCACCCTGAACAACATCAAGCAGCTGCCCGGCCCCCAGTTCCTCCACGTGGTGACGCAAAAGGGCAAGGGCTTCAAGTTCGCCGAGGACGACCCCTGCCGCTACCACGGCGTGGCCAAGTTCGACCCCGACGCCGGCATCGAGGACGCCGCCTCCGGCAAGCTCACCTACACCCAGGTGTTCGGCGACTGGCTGTGCGACGCGGCCGCCGCCGACCAGCGCCTGGTGGGCATCACCCCCGCCATGTGCGAGGGCTCCGGCATGGTGCGCTTCGCCCAGGAATACAAGGAGCGCTACTTCGACGTGGGCATCGCCGAGCAGCACGCGGTGACCTTCGCCGCCGGCCTGGCCAAGGAAGGCCTGAAGCCGGTGGTGGCGATCTACTCCACCTTCCTCCAGCGGGCCTACGACCAGCTGATCCACGACGTGGCCCTGCAGAACCTGCCGGTGCTGTTCGCCATCGACCGCGCCGGCCTGGTGGGCGCCGACGGCCCGACCCATGCCGGGGCCTTCGACTTGAGCTTCCTGCGCTGCGTGCCGAACATGACCGTGATGGCCCCCAGCGACGAGAACGAATGCCGTCGCCTGCTGGCCACCGGCTTTAGCCTCGACGGCCCGTCGGCGGTGCGCTACCCCCGGGGAGCGGGAATCGGCGCGGTGCCGGACAAGGCCGCAGCGCCCCTGCCCGTGGGCAAGGGCGAAATCCGCCGCCAGGGCGAAAAGATCGCGATACTCGCCTTCGGCAGCCTGCTCCACCCGGCCCTGGCCGCCGCCGAGGAACTCAACGCCACCGTGGCCGACATGCGCTTTATCAAGCCCCTGGACGAGCACCTGGCGATCAAGCTCGCCGCCACCCACGAGCTGGTGGTGACCGTCGAGGAAAACGCCGTCATGGGCGGCGCCGGCAGCGCCGTGGCCGAAGCCCTGGCCCGCCACGGCGTGGCCACCCCGGTGCTGCACCTGGGCCTGCCCGACCGCTTCGTGGAACACGGCGACAGCGCCAAACTGCTGGCCGAATGCGGCCTGGATGCGGCCGGCATCGCCGCGGCCATCAAGGCCCGGATGACATGAAAGTCGCACAGCGACACCTTGTCCCCCTCCCCCGTCCCGCCGCGGTCGCCGCAAAGCGGCGGGAACCCGGCGAGGACACCCCTTGGGGGTGCAGGGGGAGGGCAGGGGAGAGGGAAATACCCATGCAAAGCGCCGCTTTGCCATGGGCATTGGCCTAGTCATTTACTCAACTATTCGCCTTCCGCTATACTGGTGGCATTGAAAAGACCTACCAAGGAACACAAGATGAGCAACTGCGACACGCCCTGCGACATCAACGCCCCCTCCTGCGAAACCGGCATCGAGGATGTGCAGAGCTATTCCGACAGCCGCCAGATCGCCATCGACAAGGTGGGCATCAAGGCCCTGCGCCATCCGGTGCGGGTGGCGGACAAGAGCGAAGGCGTGCAGCACACCGTGGCCAGCTTCAACATGTACGTGTTCCTGCCCCACAACTTCAAGGGCACCCACATGTCCCGCTTCGTGGAAATCCTCAACACCCGGGAGCGGGAAATCTCGGTGGAGAACTTCGAGCCCATGCTGCGGGAGATGGTGGAGCGCCTGGAAGCCGAGTCCGGCCACATCGAGATGAACTTCCCCTACTTCATCAACAAGGCCGCCCCGGTATCCGGCGTGCAGAGCCTGATGGACTACGACGTCACCTTCATCGGCGAGATCGACAAGGGCCAGTACCGCTTCACCATGAAGATCGTGGTGCCGGTCACCAGCCTGTGCCCCTGCTCCAAGAAGATTTCCGACTACGGCGCCCACAACCAGCGCTCCCACGTCACCGTCACCCTGCGCACCAACGAAATGGTATGGATCGAGGACGTGGTGCGGATGGTGGAAGAGCAGGCCTCCTGCGAACTGTTCGGCCTCTTGAAGCGCCCGGACGAAAAGTTCGTCACCGAGCGGGCCTACGACAACCCCAAGTTCGTGGAAGATTTGGTGCGCGACGTGGCGGCGGCGCTTAACCGGGATTCGCGCATCGACGCTTACATCGCCGAGGCGGAAAATTTCGAATCCATCCATAACCATTCCGCCTATGCCCTGATCGAAAGGGACAAAACCAAGCAATAAGGGCTGGGTCGACCTGAAGCAGCCTGTCAGGCTGGCCACATCGAAAGTCTGGTTGGCGGCCTTTTCGGTCGTTCGTAAATAGGTAAGCCCTCAAGGCCAAGATGCCTCTTGCCGAGCCTGCAAGGCCCCGGGATTCGCCGTCTGATTTACGCCCTGCGCCACACATCCTGACAAGAATTCTGCGAAAGGCATGATGTCATCCGAGACGCTTGCCGATTCCAGCGCCCTCATATACCGATCCCGATCCTCAACCCGGATGACGGTCCACGGATAACCTCCGGAGGCCAGCATCAGGTTCATGGCGAAACGAGCCATACGGCCATTGCCGTCCATGTAAGGATGAACAAAACCGAACAGCCAATGCCCAAGCACCGCGCGTACGAACGCATCCGGTTCGTGGCTGAAACATTCACATAAGGCTTCCATGCCATCGAGTATGTAATCGTAATGGGGTGGCGAATGGAGTGATCCCCGTAGAAACACCATATGGCGGCGATATCCCATCAGCTCGGCGCGCTCAAGGATGCCCGCATTCACCGAGGGACCAAACAATTTCTGGTACCACGCTTGATGCCGCTCGGAAAACAAACGGCTGCACAACAGGACATCCGTTTTCCGGGAAGCGTAGGTCTGGACCACATCGTCTTTTACCAGCTCGAAGGCGTCGAGATAGCCTTTGGCGGCCATGGCGGCCACCTGTTTCAGGTCATCCTTGTCATTAAGCGGGTCCCATCCCTCCTCGGCAATTTTGCGGATCAACTCCGGGGTGACACGATACCGCTCGATAGACAGACTATGGTAGGCATCCTCCACCCGAACGGCTTGCACATGCGCAAGGTACTCTTCTGTAGAAGCCGTAATCATTGCATCCGGCGGCCGACAGGTCAGCACCGCCTCCCGATGTTGTGCCCAAAGCATATGGATACGGGAGTAAAGCGGCGCGCGTCCCGAGCGCTCAAGGGGATACACCGCCTCTGCATCGAAGGGACGATCATCTGTACGTATCTGGATATCCAGCCCTTTCAGCTGGCCAAGCACCGCATCCACGAAATCGGTTCGACCAACCTGGCGATAAGCCGATAGGAGCCGGGCGAGACCGGCGCGATTTACGTCGACCAAAACCGCCAAGGCGCCGGCGTCATTCAGCTGTGCCATGACAATCTGCACCTCCCGGGCGTGCACCGCAAAATACCGGGGGGGCAGGTTCACCAGGCAGTAGGCCGCCGACATGCACCGCAGACCCTGCAGCATGTATTGATTCGCCGGCTCCGGGAAGCCGCCTTTGCCTGGGTACAGGGCCACCGTATGGCCAAAGGCCAGATCCTGCACTTGGCTCTGATTGACGGCCAGCATCACATTGACCGTGCGCGGGATTACGTTGTACTGCGCATGGCGCAATAAGGATTGTTCCGCCGTGAGGCAGTAATCGGCCCCAAAACGCTCGCTCAGGTAGCGTGCCAAGTATTCCCAAAAGTTGGCGTAGAAAGGCGTGCTATCCCCGGCATCTTCCGCCGGGTCGGATACGAAGTACCAGCCTTTGAGCATCTCCCTCAGGTAGCCTGTCTTCAGCAGCAGAACCCGGGTTTCGTTGCTGATTTGAGGACCTCTGACCACCCCTCTGTCAGCCCCCAGAACTTCGTGCAGTTCATTCAGGGCACGAGCCAAACGTTGTCTTGCGCCAATTCTTGGACGCGCCATCATGTATTCTCCATGTTCTGCGCGTATTAACCCAGATTATCCATTAGGCGGCGCTTCGCGCCTACGCGAGCGCTGGCGGCCGGTTTGCGGCCATTTTCGCCGCTTGTTCGTCGTCCATGGAATAACCATGGACTCCTCGCAAGCAACGAAACTGTCTCGCAACCCACCTCGCCATCATCTCGCGTCCTAATGGATAATCTGGGATTAATTTACATGTTATAAGTTAAATAATCAACATGTTTAACCACAATAAACAGAATCATGATACTGATTAATCGCGTCTTTCGTTCAGGCAGAAAAACTGAAGAAATCAGGCAAAAGGGCTATAAATATCGGCTTCGATTTTTTTCACCGTTAGCACTCCCCCGCCCCTGTCCATCCCCTAGGTATATTTCCCTAGGCCCTTACGTGAAGGCCAACATGGTATTGCCGGCCGGATAGGCGTACATTGCCAAGCTCAGGTCAGGTATTCCGCAGCGGCCACAGACAGGCAGGAGGTTTCATGATCGACGCGTTGACCACCGTTATCCTTCAACCGGACCCGGCAAGTGAGCGACCGTACTCGGTCACTTACGTCTACTTCGACGGGGTATGCCTGTTCTCCGCCGTATCCCGCAAGCTGATTGCGACCTTCGAGCGGCGGTTCAGCACCAACTTTCTTCCCTGGGCGCAGGACCGGCCCCGGCTTTTCCAGTCGATTTACCGCGTTCTTCACCACGTGTCGTACCAGGGCAAGGTGACCATCGAACAGGGGCTGCTGGACGAATTGGAGCGCAGCCCATTGGTCCGCGCCGGTCAGAACCGGTAGTTCACCCCCACCGTCACGGTGTCCATGCGCTGGCTGAACGAGTAAGTGGAAACCACTCCGTCGCTGTAGGCGATGATGACGTTGTCCCCGCCGAAGTCCATGTGCTGGTACTCGGCGTGGGCCGACAGGTTCTTGCCGATCCGGCGCTCCACCCCTTGGCCCGCCAGCCATCCCCTGGGCCCGGCCTTCTCGCTGCCGGCGTAGGGGACGCCGAAGAGGGGGCGGGGTCGGGGTCGTTGTGGTCGGTGCGGGTCCAGGCGCCGCCGGCCTTGAGGTAGGCCAGGGTGTCCGGCGCCAGGGCGTAGCCGACCCGTCCGGCGAGGGTTGCCAGGTACTCGATGTCATAGCTGACCCGGTCCGACGGGCCGGAGCCGTTGCGGTAGGGATGGCTGCCGGTCATGTCGGCCTTGGCGAGGGAAGCCTGGGCGCCCAGGACCCCGTTGCCGTTCTGCCGGCCGCAGCCCAGTTGGCCGACGAGAGCCCATGAAGCCGAAAATCCGTTTGTCGCTGCGCAAAGCCATGGACGTTCTCCCGGACACGCCCCCTCGGAAACCGATGGAGTCACTTGTTCACTTTAGTAAAGTATCCGGCGATGCAAGGGCCATCTTTACGGCGCGATTCCGGCCAAATGCGCAGGCACTCGGTGCGCCTCGGGAACGAAAGCTCAAGCCGGGAGAAAGAACCTCAGTACCGCTTCTTGAGGGTCATGCTGTCCCCGTCCCGCCGCATTTCCACCCGTTTGAGGAAGCTCATTCCCAGCAGCGTCACCGGGGGCGAGCCGCCTTCGATCACGGCGGCATCCACCTGGTTCATGCTGATGCCCCCCACCCGCACGGTGTTGAGGGTCACCTTGTAGGCGGGGACCACGCCGTTGGCGGTGGACATGGCGCCCCGCTCGCCCTTGGTGTAGTCGAGGCCCAGGCGGCGGGCCTCCGAACTGCTCAGGGAAACGTAGGTGGCACCGGTGTCCACCACGAAGCGGGTGGAGGCGCCGTTGATGCTGCCCACGGTGACGAAATGCCCCTGGGAGTTGGCGGTGAGGACCACGGTCTGGCTGCCGGAGGATGAACCGCCCCCCACCGACACGCCCTGCCCCAGGCCCAGGGTTTTGCGCTTGCCGTCGATTTCCAGCACGGCGGCGGCGGAGTCGGCGCTGATCAGCTTCACGCCGTCAATGCTCTGCCCCGCGCTCACCATGCGCGGCGTGCCGCCGTTGAGGGAGATCATGGCCTTGCCGGCGAACAGGCCGGCGATGCTGACGTCGGTGGCGGAAGCTATCCCAACGGCGGATAGCAGGGCCAGGAAAAGGCCCATAGAATGTAAACCAAATACTTTCATACAGGAGCCTCCATGAAGCCCGTTGCGATTTTTCGGCATTTCGTCACCGAAGGTCCAGGCTATTTTGCCACGTTCCTCGACCGCCGTTCCATTCCCTGGCAGCTGGTTGGAATCGACGCCGGCGATCCGGTTCCCGCCGATGCCGGCGCCTTTTCCGGCCTGGTGTTCATGGGCGGCCCCATGAGCGTCAACGACGACCTGCCGTGGATTCCGCCGGCCTTGGACCTGATCCGCCAGGCAAAGGCCAAGGACATTCCCCTCCTCGGCCATTGCCTCGGCGGCCAGCTGATGGCCAAGGCCCTGGGGGGTTCGGTGGGGCGGAACCCGGTGAAGGAGATCGGCTGGGGCGAGGTGAGCGTGGCGGACAGCCCCGCTGGCCGGGACTGGTTCGGCGACCTGAAGGGCTTCACCTCCTTCCACTGGCACGGGGAAACCTTCGCCCCGCCCCCCGGCGCGGAAGTCATCCTCTCCAGCCCCTACTGCGCCCACCAGGCCTACGTGCTGGGCAAGCACCTGGGCATGCAGTGCCACGTGGAGATGACCGGGGACATGGTGCGGGAATGGGCCCGCCAGGGGGCCGACGAGATCGCCGCCGCATCGGGCAGCCCGGCGGTGCAATCGGCGCAAGCCATGGCGGAGAACCTGGACGGGCGGGTGGCCGACCTCAACGCCGTGGCGGAGAGGCTCTATACTCGCTGGTTGGAGGGCTTGGCGTAGGTTGGGCATGTATGCCCAACAAATGGATTAACGCCCGTCGGGCACGTGTGCCCGACCTACCGCCTGGCACCAAAGCTGCTTCCGGAGGGTCTCAAGAATATCCAACCAGGAGGCACCGCCATGACCCATCTCCCCCTCACTCCCGGCCCGGGCGACGCCCTGGTGCTGGTGGACGTGCAGAACGACTTCCTTCCCGGCGGCTCCCTGGCGGTGAAGGGGGGCGACCAGGTGGTGCCGCCCCTCAACCGCTGCATCGAACTGTTCAGCCAACGGAAGCTGCCGATTTTCGCCACCCGGGACTGGCACCCCGCCGACCACTGCTCCTTCGTGGCGCAAGGGGGGCCCTGGCCGCCCCATTGCGTGGCGGGAACCCACGGCGCCGAGTTCGCCCCCGACCTTCACCTTCCGCCCCACCTCCCCATCGTCAAGATTGGCAAGGGCCACGATCCGGCCAAGGATTCCTACTCCGGCTTCGAGGGCACCGATCTGGACCGGCATCTGAATCTATTGGGCGTGAGGCGCCTGTTCGTGGGCGGCCTGGCCGCCGACTACTGCGTCCTCAACACCGTCCTGGACGGCCTCAAGCTGGGCTATCAAGTGGTCGTCCTGAGCGACGCCATCCGGGCGGTGGACGTGAACCCCGGCGACGGCGACCGGGCCCTGGGCGAGATGGCCGGCCGCGGCGCCGTGCTGGCGGAGTCGGGGACGGTATCGTGACCCCGGCCTCCAGCCTGCTGCTCACCGACCTCTACCAGTTCACCATGCTCCAGGCCTACCTGGACCGGGGCATGACCGACACCGCGGTGTTCGAGTTCTACAGCCGGCGCCTGCCGGAACACCGGTGCTTTCTCCTGGCGGCGGGGCTGGAGTCGGCCCTGGAGTTCCTGGAGTCGGCCCGCTTCACGGCGGAGGAAGTGGACTGGCTGGCTTCCACCGGCCGCTTCAACCGGCGTTTCCTGGACTACGTGGCGGAGTTCCGCTTCAGCGGCGAAGTCCATGCCATGCAGGAAGGGACGGTATTCTTCCCCGACGAGCCGGTGCTGCGCATCACCGCACCGTTACCCGAGGCCCAACTGGTGGAAACCCGCCTCATCAACCTGCTCCAGTACCAGATTCTGGTGGCTTCCAAGGCGGCCCGGTCGGTGCTGGCCGCGCCGGGCAAATTATTAGTGGAGTTTGGCCTGCGCCGCGCCCACGGCGCCGAAGCCGGGCTTTTGGCGGCCCGCTCGGCCTATCTGGCGGGTTTCGCCGGCAGCTCCAACGTACTGGCGGAACAGCGGTACGGCATCCCCAGCTTCGGCACCATGGCCCACTCCTTCATCCTCGCCCACCACGACGAGGAGCAGGCCTTCGCCGACTTCGCCCTGTCCCTGCCCCACAACGTCACCTTCCTCATCGACACTTACGACACCGAGGCCGGGGCGGAAAAAGTGGTCCACCTGGCACCGCGCCTGAAGGAGCAGGGCGTCACCATCCGGTCGGTGCGCCTTGATTCCGGCGATTTGGCCGACCACGCCCGCAAGGTGCGGCGCATCCTGGACCACGGCGGCTTGACGGAGGTGGGCATTTTCGCCAGCGGCGACCTGGACGAATACGCGCTGCAGGAACTGGCCTCGGCCCCCATCGGCGGCTTCGGCATCGGCACCCGCCTCACCACCTGCGCCGACCAGCCCTACCTCAACTGCGCCTACAAGTTGCAGGAATACGCCGGGCTCCCCCGGCGCAAGCGCTCCGAAGGCAAGGCCACCTGGCCGGGGCGCAAGCAGGTGTACCGCACCCCGGAAAAGGACGTGCTCACCCTGGAATCCGACCCCCAGCCCGGCACGCCCCTGCTGGAGCGGGTAATGGCCGATGGCCAGCGCCTGCGCCCTGCCCCGGACCTGGACACCACCCTGCGCGCCCACGCCGCCGCCCAGCTCGCCGCCTTGCCGCAAGCCCTGCGCCGCCTGGAACCGGGCGCGGTCTATGAAGTGGAAATCGCCCCCGCCTTGCAACAGCTCGCTGATCGGCTGGACGCCGCTGATAGTTAAAGCGTACGCTGCACAACACTCCTTCCCCATCCTCGTCGTGGTTTCGTCCCCGTGGGACGACCACGACGGGAACGGGGGAAGGTTGGAATGGGGGTGGGCTACGCCGACAGCCAAGCTGCCACCGTTTCACCCCCGCCCCCACCCCCCATCAAGGGGGAGGGGGTTACATCACCAGGGGAGAGCAGAAATGAGGCAGAAAATCCTCATCGTCGACGACACGCCCGCCGACATCGAAGCATTGAATGAATTGTTCCAGGACGAGCACGAAACCTACGCCGCCCTGAGCGGCCAGGAAGGGCTGGAGTTGGCGGCAAGCCTCGACCCCGACCTGATCCTGCTCGACCTGGCACTGACCGATATGGACGGCTACGAGGTGTGCGCCAAGCTCAGCGCCGACTTGCGCACCAAGGACATCCCGGTGCTGCTGATGGCCGGCGGGAGCGAGGCGGAAGAGGGGCGCCGCGGCCTGGACTGCGGCGCCGCCGATTACCTCCCCAAGCCCTTCCGCGCGGCCATCGCCAAAATGCGCGTGGGCAACCTGCTGGAACTCAAGCGCTGCCGCGACGAACTCAGCCAGCGGGACAGCCGGGACAGCCTCACCGGCCTGCCCAACCGGCTGCGCTTCGAGCGTTACCTGGAAAGCGAGTGGCAGCGCAGTGTGCGCAGCGGCAAGCCCCTGTCCCTGGTCCTGCTGGACCTGGACGCCTTCAATGCCTACAACGGGCTGTACGGCGACACCGCCGGGGACGAATGCCTGAGGGTGGTCGCCCAGACCCTGGCGGCGGAAGTCAGCCGCCCCGGCGACCTCCTCGCCCGCTATGGGGGCGGCGCTTTCGCCTGCCTGCTGCCGGAAACGGAGCTGGAAGGGGCCTGGCTGGTGGCGGAGAAATTGCGCCAGGCCATCGGCGACTTGATGCTGCCCCACAACGCCTCGCCGGCGGCGGGCCATGTGACGGCTTCCGGCGGCGTGGTCGCCTGCCGCCCGACGGCGAAAGCCGACCCGGCGGGGCTGGTGGATGCGGTGAAGGAAGCCTTGGCCGAGGCCAAGGAGAAGGGGCGCAACCAGGTTTTCACCCGGCTGCTCGGGTCCGAATAGGGAAAATCTTGAACCGCAGCGGACGCGGAGGGACGCAGAGGTAAGACCAGGCAAGAGATACAGAATTAAGCCGTCTTCCCCACTACCTTATGGCAGTCATTTAAGTCTTGCTTTGGGAGTTCCTCCGCGTCCTCTGCGGTAAAACGCTTTTTTCACGCCGCCCCGAACAGCCCTTCCAGGGCCACCCCCGGATCGGGAGCGCGCATGAAGGCCTCTCCCACCAGGAAGGCGTTCACCTCGTGTTCTCTCATCAGCGCCACGTCCCCGGGCTTGAGGATGCCGCTTTCGGTGACCACGATGCGGTCCTTCGGCATCCGGGGCAGCAGGTCCAGGGTGTTGGAGAGGCTGACCTCGAAGGTGCGCAGGTTGCGGTTGTTGACGCCCACCAGGGGGGTCTTGAGCTGCAGCGCCAGGTCCAGTTCGGCGGCGTCGTGGGTTTCCACCAGCACCGCCATTCCCAGTTCCATGGCCAGGGCTTCCAGTTCCTGCATTTGGGACAGGTCCAGGGCCGCCACGATGAGCAGGATGCAGTCCGCCCCCATGGCCCGGGCCTCGTAGACCTGATAGGGGTCGATCATGAAGTCCTTGCGCAGCACCGGCAGGGGGCAGGAAGCGCGAGCCTGGCGCAGATAGGCTTCATTCCCCTGGAAAAAGGGCGCGTCGGTGAGCACCGACAGGCAGGCGGCCCCGTGCTGGGAATAGCTCGCCGCAATGGCGCCGGGGTCGAAATTCTCCCGGATCACGCCCTTGCTCGGGCTGGCCTTCTTGATCTCGGCGATCACCGCCGGCTTGCCGGCGTCCAGCTTGGCCCGGATGGCGGCGACGAAACCCCGGGGGGGAACGTGGCGCTCGGCTTCGGCGCGGACGGTGGACAGGGGCTTGCGGGCAACGGCCGCGGCCACTTCGTCGGCCTTCACGGCCAGGATTTTTTTCAGGATGTCGGACATTATTTTTCACCGCAGAGGACGCGGAGGGACGCGGAGGAAGGCAATGACTCATAAGCCATGTGCCACTCGTTTGATCCCATCACGCATATGCACCACATTAAAATTCAACCCAGATTGTCCATTAGGACGCGAGATGATGGCGAGACGGGTTGCGAGGCAGTTTGGTCCCTTGTGAGGAGTCCATGGTTGTTCCATGGACGACGAGCAAGGGGCCAAAATGACCGCAAACCGGCCGCCAGGGCTCGCGTAGGCTCGAAGAGCCGCCTAATGGACAATCTGGGTTCAACCCAGATTATCCATTAGGACGCGAGATGATGGCGAGGTGGGTTGCGAGACAGTTTCGTTGCTTGCGAGGAGTTCATGGTTATTCCATGGACGACGAACAAGCGGCAAAAATGGCCGCAAACCGACCGCCAGCGCTCGCGTAGGCGCGAAGCGCCGCCTAATGGATAATCTGGGTTCAACCACAAACGGAGTCAACCATGCAGAAGATGATGATGAACGAAAACGAACTGGCGACGCGCTGGAACATCAGCCCCAAGACGCTCCAGCGCTGGCGTAGCGAAGGCCGCGGGCCTCGATTCATGAAGATGTCCAAGCGCGTCGTCCACCCCATCGACGAAGTCTTCGACTTCGAATCCAAGGCGCTCCGGGCATCGACTTGGGAGCATGCCTCTGATGTCGTGCTTCCCAGTGGCTCGACGTTGATGGACCCGCGCGAGATTTCGTATGTGACCGGGCTGCCCCTCTACATCTTCACGCAAAAGCAGATGCGAGAGGCATTGGGCATCCCACATCGTCGAGTTCAGAAGCTCGTTCGGTTCGACCGCGATGAGGTCATGGCATGGGCCAAGCGTTGGGTGCAGGACGCCCAAGATCAGGGCATCGATGTGAAGGCCGACCCCGCAAGCCAGAGCAGATCGTTGCTGCACGCCTTGGCATCGCTGCCCGCCTGACCATTGCATCCGCGCCATCGATCTACTCCGGGCCGGATGCATGGTCGCCGACGCATAGCAGGGTGCGGCTCGACTTCGATGAATGGGTGTAAATGGGTGTCGGAATGGCGCATGCCAGTCGCCGCGTGGCCGGTCATGCCATGTTCCGTTTCCTCGGCAAAGTCTTACATTAGAC
Organism: Gallionellaceae bacterium UBA2239; assembly: GCA_002347615.1. Lineage (GTDB taxonomy): Bacteria > Pseudomonadota > Gammaproteobacteria > Burkholderiales > UBA9220 > UBA2239. The sequence continues at coordinate 48,188 of DDYH01000037.1, forward strand.
GAAAAAATGAAACATGCGCTTCGCTTTGCGGTGGTCTGCGGTTCGATCCTCAAACGCGGAATCGAACTGGCCCACGACTGTTCCTGTTTTTCGTCGAAATGTTGCATTGGACGAACAAACGGAACATGCTGCCACCATGCTCGCCGACACCCACACCCAGCGCGTCCTCGATCTGGCCAGCCAGAAGGGGCTGCTGCGCGCCAGCGATCTGGACGCCATTGATGCGCCCCGGGTCGTCCTGACGCGCCTGACCGCCGCTGGTCTTCTGGACAGGGTCGGGCGCGGTCTGTACCGCCTGCCCAATCATCCGGGCTCGGAGGACGAAGGCCTCGCGGCCGTCGCGACCAAGGTGCCGCAGGCCGTGTTCTGCCTGCTGACCGCGCTGCAATTCCACGAGCTGACCACCCAACTGCCGCGCCAGATCTGGATCGCCATGCCGCGCGGCAGTCACGTGCCCCGAATCGACTATCCGCCGGTCAAGATGGTTCAGATGACCGGCGACGTCTATACGGCGGGCGTCGAGGAGCACCTGCGCGACGGCGTGAAGCTGCGGGTCTACGGCGCGGCCAAGACGGTCGTGGACTGCTTCAAGCACCGCAACAAGATCGGTCTGGACGTGGCGCTCGAGGCGTTGAAGGACGTTCGCGCCAAGCGCAAGGCCACGGCGGACGACCTGTGGCGCTACGCGAAGATCTGCCGCGTGTCCAACGTGATGCGCCCCTATCTGGAGGCCACCGAATGAACGACATCGCGGCTTCCGTGCGCGCCCGCCTGCTCAACGTTGCCAAGGCGCAGGGCGTGGATTTCAATCAGGTGCTGGTGCGCTTCGCGCTAGAGCGCGTCCTCTACCGCCTGAGCCAGTCCGAGCATGCGGATCGTTTTCTGCTCAAGGGCGCGCTGCTGTTCGCGCTCTGGTATGACATGCCGCACCGGGCCACGCGCGACGCCGACCTGCTCGGCTTCGGCGCGAGCGATCTGGAATCCGTGGTCCAGACCTTCCGCGACATCGCCAGCGTCGCGGTCGAGGACGGCATCATTTTCGACCCGGCCTCGGTCGTCGCCGAGGAAATCCGCAAGGAAGCAGGATACGCCGGAGCGCGCGTCCTCATCCGCGGCGAGCTGGCCAGAGCACGGTGCAAGACCCAGATCGACATCGGTTTCGGCGATGCCGTGACGCCCGGCCCCGTCGATGCGACCTACCCGGTGCTGCTGGACGACCTGCCGGCACCTCGTCTGCGAACCTATCCCGTATACACCGTCGTCGCGGAGAAGCTTCACGCCATCGCGCTGCTGGGCATGACCAACAGCCGGGTGAAGGATTACCTCGACCTGTCGGTGCTGCTGGAGCGCGAAACCCTGGACACCGATTTGCTTGCTCAGGCGGTCAAGGCCACCTTCGAGCGGCGCGGCATGGCGGTGCCTGCCGATTTGCCGGTCGGACTGACGGACGAGTTCGCGCACGATCATTCGCGGCAGGCGCTGTGGCAGGCGTTCATCAAAAAGAACGAGCTTGCCCCCGAGCCCCTGGTGGCCGGTTTGCGGCCATTTTTGCCGCTTGTTCGTCGTCCATGGAATAACCATGGACTCCTCGCAAGCAACGAAACTGTCTCGCAACCCACCTCGCCATCATCTCGCGTCCTAATGGATAATCTGGGTTGAACCGAGCCGCTCGATGACGTCCACCACGTAGGCGCAGCAAACCTCGCGTCCATCGCCACGGTTGGTCGCGGCTTCCATGCGGATTTTGCATGGAGACCCCGACGATGACCCGACACTGCACCTACTGCGGCAAGCCCTTCGAACCGCGCCCACAAGTCCCCGACCAAGCCTACTGCTCCGCGCCCGCCTGCCAGCGTGCCCGCAAGCGCCAGTGGCAGCAGGCCAAGCTCCAGCCCGATCCCGACTACCGGATCAACCAGCGCGCCGCGCAGCAGGCGTGGTCGCAGCGCAATCAGGACTACTGGCGCAGCTACCGCGACGCCCGGTCAGATTACGCGCAGCTCAACCGCGAGCAGCAGCGGTCGCGGGATCAGGGCCGAAACGTCGATCTTGCAAAGATGGACGCGTGCGACCTGCCGAGCGGCCTGTATCGCATCACGCGGCATCCGGCATCCGGCATTGCCGAGGGAAAGCAGCGATTCGTGGGTCGTCGAGATCACGCCGGTCTGCGTGACATGTCCGTGCAAGATGGACGTGTCAAGAGAGGACTTACCTATCCGGTTTGATCATCGACGAGGCCGAAGGGATGCCATCGGCGGCGGCCTATGCGCACCGCTTTGGCAGCCTGATTCGCGCGTACCAGACGGTCGGCTTCACCCCGGATCGGGACTACCAGTATCTGGAGGTCAACCAGTTCTTGCGTCGCCTGCATCCGGAGATCGTCGGGCAGACCGAGCGGATGATCGCCGAGATCGGCGGCACGGTCGAACGTGATCCGGCCACCGATCTTCTGACCGTCAACCGCGAGTTCACCGTTTCACTGGTGTTGGCCCGTTGCCAGTCGCTCGATAGCGGGCGACGGCGCTGGAAGGTGCGTTTCGACACCAGCCTTGCGCCCGACATTACGGTGGCTGTGCGGCTGGACGACAGCAACCAGGCAGCCCTGGACTACTACCTGTTGCCACGACTGGACTTCGGACATCTTGCACAAGGGTCAGACCTTGAGCGCGCAAGAGCTGCCTCCCTCGCAGGACGTGATCGACGCTTCGTCGGCAGTCGAGAACTGATTGATGACGGCGCACGATGCCTGGGCCTTGGTTTGCCGCCTGTTCGCGGGCGGCACGCCCGTGCTGCGCGGCACGCTGTCGCCACGCGAGGTCGCCGTGCTGTCCGTCCTGGGTAAGGCGGTCAAGCCGACGACGGTGGATCAGTCGTTCGTGCTCTGCCCGCATTGCCAGCAGCATCGGGCGCAGGTCTGGGGTGACGGCCGGGGTGGACGAATGTGCCGTTGCCCGGACTGCGGGCCCGTGGCCGTCGAAGCGAACGACGGTACGGCGCTGGCCTTGGACGAGGACTGGCTTCGGCAGAAGATGCGCTTCGCGCTCGAAATCGAAAGCCGCGACGGCATCGATGATCTGGGCGATGGCGTGTGGCGACTCGGCGATGCCCGCCGGTCACCCGTCCTGCTCGCCCGCGATCTGACGCGCGTGCTGCAAGAACCCGCGTTGTTGGATCGGGTGCGCGTGGCGGGCGGCGACACGTGATCTCCCCAACCGATGCGCCCAGGCTCGCGCCGACTACAAGAGCCTGCCCTTTGCAATTTTTGGAGTGAATAAAATGAGCGGAAAGAACCAATGGGTCGTACCCATCAACGGCGGTGATCAGTGGGGCGTGCGCGGTGAAGGCAACAACCGTCTCACCTCCATCCATGACACGCAGCAACAGGCGATTGACCGTGCGCGGGACATCGCCATCAACCAGCAGAGCGAGATGCTTATCCAAGGGCGGAACGGCCAGATCCGTGAGCGCAACAGCTACGGTGACGATCCGTTCCCGCCCAAGGGTTGACGTGGAGGCTGGCCTCGCGGGTTTGCCGTTCTGCTTTGCTCGTGCAAACCCGCGAGCCAACCATTCCCGTCGGCGCACGCATAAGTGGTTGACGAACAACGCCGTCTGCGTGTGCCACGGCGAAGAGGTTGGCGCAGGTTTCGAGAGAAGATAGGGCGGAACAGGGGCGAACCGGGCGAATTAGGTCGCTCGTGCCCGAAGTGGCTGGCACACGCAGAATGGGCGCGATCCCCGCGTGGTTTGCGGGAAGCAGAAATGAAAACGCCCAACTGAGAACAGTTGGGCGCTAAATACTGGTGGAGACGAGGAGGATCGAACTCCCGACCTTCGCATTGCGAACGCGACGCTCTCCCAGCTGAGCTACGTCCCCTTTTGAATGCCCGCATTATAAGCCACGGGTGGGGGAAAGGAAATACGGCCGGGATTTACCACCGTCCTCCGTAAGGGCGGGGCCTGGCGGGCTGGCGGTGGGCCCAGCGCCACATCAGGATGCCGGCGACGATCATGGGCAGGGACAGCCACTGGCCCATGGAGAGGCCGAGGGTCAGGAGGCCGAGGAAATCGTCCGGCTCCCGGGTGAATTCCACCAGGAAGCGCAAGGCGCCATAACCGATCAGGAACAGGGCGGATACCGCGCCGGTGGGCCTGGGGCGGGCGGAGTAGAGCCACAGCACGGTGAACAGCACCAGGCCTTCCAGGGCGAATTCGTACAGCTGGGACGGGTGGCGCACCGCCATGTCGTACTGGGGGAACACCATGCCCCAGGGCAGGTCGGTGGGGCGGCCCCACAACTCGCCGTTGATGAAGTTGCCGACGCGCCCGGCTCCCAGGCCCAGGGGCACCAAGGGGGCGATGAAGTCGGTGAGGGCCATCCAGGATTTGCCGTGGAGGCGGGCGTAGAGGGCCATGGCGGCCAGGACGCCGAGGAAGCCGCCGTGGAAGGACATGCCCCCCTGCCAGACGGCGAAGATTTCCAGCGGATGGCCCAGGTAGTAGCCGAACTTGTAGAACAGCACGTAGCCCAGCCGCCCCCCCAGCACCACCCCCAGCACGCCGTAGAACAGGATGTCGTCCAGGTCCTTGCCGGTCCAGCCCGCCCCCGGCTGGGCGCGCAGGCGCAGCCGGCCCAGCACCAGCACCAGGGCGAAGGCCAGCAGGTACATCAGGCCGTACCAGCGGATGGCGAGGGGGCCGAGTTGCAGTGCGATGGGGTCGAACTGGGGGTGGATCAGCATTGGGGTGGGCCGGGGCTTTGGGTTAAAATCGCGCATTATACACTTCAGCCGTTGCAGAGGATTTCCATGCCCGCCTACCGTTCCCGCACTTCCACCCATGGCCGCAACATGGCCGGTGCCCGCTCTTTGTGGCGCGCCACCGGCATGAAAGAGGGGGATTTCGGCAAGCCCATCATCGCTATCGCCAACTCCTTCACCCAGTTCGTCCCCGGCCACGTCCACCTCAAGGACCTGGGCCAGATGGTGGCGCGGGAGATCGAGGCGGCCGGCGGCATCGCCAAGGAATTCGACACCATCGCCATCGACGACGGCATCGCTATGGGCCACGGGGGCATGCTGTATTCGCTGCCGTCCCGGGACCTGATCGCCGACAGCGTGGAATATATGGTCAACGCCCACTGCGCCGACGCCCTGGTGTGCATCTCCAACTGCGACAAGATCACCCCCGGGATGCTGATGGCCGCCCTGCGCCTCAACATCCCAGCGATATTCGTCTCCGGTGGCCCGATGGAAGCGGGCAAGGTGAACTGGGAAGGCAAGGAATACCACCTGGACCTGGTGGACGCCATGGTGGTGGCCGCCGACAGCAAGGTGAGCGACGAGCAGGTGGCGGCCTTCGAACGCTCCGCCTGCCCCACCTGCGGCTCCTGCTCCGGCATGTTCACCGCCAACTCCATGAACTGCCTCACCGAGGCTCTGGGCTTCTCCCTCCCCGGCAACGGCTCCCTGGTGGCCACCCACGCCGACCGCAAGGAGCTGTTCCTGAAAGCCGGCCGCCAGATCGTCGAACTGGCGAAGCGCTGGTACGAGCAGGATGACGCTTCCGTGCTGCCCCGCTCCATCGGCAGCTTCGAAGCCTTCGAGAACGCCATGGCCCTGGACATCGCCATGGGGGGCTCCACCAACACCGTGCTGCACCTCCTGGCCGCCGCCCAGGAGGCGGGGGTGAACTTCACCATGCAGGACATCGACCGCCTCTCCCGCCGGGTGCCCCATCTGGCCAAGGTGGCCCCCAGCATCCAGACCTACCACATGGAAGACGTGCACCGGGCCGGCGGCATCATGGGCATCCTGGGCGAACTGGACCGGGCAGGGCTGCTGCATCGGGACGTGCCCACCACCCACGCCAAGACCCTGGGCGAGGCCATCGAAACCTGGGACGTGCGTCGCGCCAAAGATGAGAAAGTGAGCACTTTCTACCGCGCCGCCCCCGGCGGCGTGGCGACTACCGAAGCTTTCGGCCAGGACCGCCGCTATCCCGAGCTGGACCTGGACCGGGAAGCCGGCTGCATCCGCGACAAGGCCCACGCCTACAGCCAGGACGGCGGCTTGGCGGTGCTCTACGGCAACATCGCCCTGGACGGCTGCATCGTCAAGACCGCAGGGGTGGACGAGAGCATCCTCAAATTCACCGGCCGGGCGCGGGTGTTCGAGAGCCAGGACGCCTCGGTGGAAGCCATCCTGGCCGACCAGATCGTGGCCGGCGACGTGGTGGTGATCCGCTACGAAGGCCCCCGCGGCGGCCCCGGCATGCAGGAAATGCTCTATCCCACCAGCTACCTCAAGTCCAAGGGCCTGGGCAAAGCCTGCGCCCTGCTCACCGACGGGCGCTTTTCCGGCGGCACCTCGGGCCTGTCCATCGGCCACGTTTCCCCGGAAGCGGCCGAAGGCGGCGCCATCGCCCTGGTGGAGGAGGGGGACACGATCGAGATCGACATCCCCAACCGCAGCATCAACCTCAAGGTGAGCGCCGAGGAACTGTCCCGCCGCTGGGGCGTGATGGAAGGCCGTGGCAAGGACGCCTGGAAGCCGGCCGGCCGCCAGCGCCAGGTTTCCGCCGCCCTGCGCGCCTACGCCGCCATGACCACCAGCGCCGCCAAGGGCGCGGTGCGGGACGTGTCCCAGGTAGAGCGCAAGTAACGCGACGGTCATGGCGATGCCGCCATGATTTTTTTCCTTACCCCCAGCCCTCTGGGAGGTGGGCGGCAAGCCGCCCATCCCTGCTTACCCCGTTTCCCGCCTGCGGGCGAGGGGGACGGTGTCTCGCTTCGCGGGTTTTTGTAGGAATTGGCCGGGTTCGCCCGGCCTTTTTGTTGCCCGTATACCCGACAATATCGTTCAACAATGGGCGGCCCCATGCTAGAGTGGTAGGAATTTCCCCGGACCCGCTCCCATGCCCAACCACCTCGCCTCCGAAACCAGCCCCTACCTTCTCCAGCACGCCGACAACCCGGTGGACTGGCATCCCTGGGGAGAGGAAGCGCTTACCTTGGCGCGGCGGGAAAACAAGCCCATTCTGCTGTCCATCGGCTATTCCGCCTGCCACTGGTGCCATGTCATGGCCCGGGAAAGCTTCGAGGACGAGGCCATTGCCGCCCTGCTCAACCAGCACTTCGTGTGCATCAAGGTGGACCGGGAGGAACGCCCCGACCTGGACCACATTTACCAGAGCACCCATTACCTGCTGACCCAGCGGCCGGGGGGCTGGCCCCTGAACATGTTCCTGTCGCCGGAGCAGGTGCCTTTCTTCGGCGGCACCTATTTTCCCAAGGATGGCCGCACCCACATGACCGGCTTCCGGGAGCTGATCCCGTTGATCGCCCGCCATTACCACGAAAACCAGGCGCGCATGGGAGACTTGGCCGATTCCTTGCGGGAGGCCCTGGAGGAAAGGCCGTCCGGCGGCGAGAGCCCGAGCGCCGCACCGATAGAGGCGGCCTACCGCACCCTGGAGCGCAGCTTCGACCCGGTCCACGGCGGCTTCGGCGCCGCCCCCAAATTCCCCCGCCCCGGCGACCTGGACTTCCTCCTGTGCCGCGGGGAGGAGAAGGCCACCGCCATGGCGCTCCACACCCTGCGCAAGATGGCGGAAGGGGGCCTGTTCGACCAGTTGGGGGGCGGCTTTTTCCGCTACAGCGTGGACGAGCGCTGGGCCATCCCCCATTTCGAGAAGATGCTCTACGACAACGGCCTGTTGCTGGCCGCCTACGCCGATGCCTGGCGCGCCACCGGCGATCCCCTGTACCGGCAGGTGCTGGAGGAAACCGCCGGCTGGATGCTGCGGGAGATGCGCGCGCCGGAAGGGGGTTTCTACTCTGCCCTGGACGCGGATTCGGAGCACGAGGAGGGGAAGTTCTACGTCTGGACGCGGGCGGAATTCGAGCAGTCTTTGTCTCCCGAGGAGCGGCCAGTGGCGGAAGCGGTGTTCGGCCTCGACTTGGCGCCCAACTTCGAAGGCAAGGCTTGGCACCCGGTGGTCGCCCGCAGTCTGGGCGACGTGGCCCGGGACGCCGGGCTGTCCCCCGAGGAGGTCTCGCGCCGCCTGGATGCGAGCCGCTCCAAGCTGTTCACCGCTCGGGAACAGCGGGTGCGGCCGGGGCGGGACGAGAAGGTGCTGACTTCCTGGAACGCGCTGGCGATCAAGGGCCTGGCCCGGGCCGGCCGGGCCCTGGGGCGGGCGGAGTGGACGGAAGCGGCAGGGCGGGCGGCGGCTTTCATGCAGGCAAGTCTATGGCGGGAGGGCAAGCTGCTGGCGGCCTGCAAGGATGGCCAGGCCCGCCTGCCGGCCTATCTGGACGACTACGCCGCCCTGCTGGATGCCCTGCTGGAATTGCTGCAAACCGAATTTCGTCCAGATCGGCTGGCCTTCGCCCGGGAGTTGGCCGACGGCCTGCTGGAGCGCTTCGAGGACCAGGAGAACGGCGGCTTCTATTTCACCGCCCACGACCATGAAGCCCTCCTGGCCCGGATGAAGCCGGCCTTCGACAACGCCACCCCCTCCGGCAACGGCCTGGCGGCCTTCGCCCTTCAGCGCCTGGGCCATGTGCTGGGGGAAGCCCGCTACCTGGAGGCGGCGGAGCGGACCCTGAAGGCCTTTGCCGCCGACATGGCGCGGCAGCCGGTGGGCTGCCTGTCCCTCCTGGCGGCCCTGGAGGAATGGCTGGAGCCGCCCCGGCTGGCCGTTTTGCGAGGCCCCGCCGCCGAAGTGGCGGAATGGGAGAAAGCCCTGGCCCGGGACTACCTGCCCCGCTGCCTGGTGCTGCCCCTGCCCAACGGCCTGGACGGCCTGCCGGTCCTTTTGCGCCACCCGGAAACCTCCACTGTCAACGCCTGGGTCTGCGAAAGCGTTAAGTGCTTACCGGCCATAGAAGATATTGCGTCTTTGCGGCAGGTTTGCAAAGGCGGGAAACTTGTATAACATTTAGCCCGTTTTGGTGGGGTAATTCTTAAAATCACGAAAGGACATTGAAGATGAAAGTAACTCTGATGGGTATCGTCGCCGCCGCCGCTCTGCTGGTGGCCGGCCAGGCTTCCGCTGACCAGGCCCTGGCCACCGCCAAGGGCTGCATGGCTTGCCACGGCGTCGACAAGAAACTGGTGGGCCCGGCCTACAAGGACGTCGCCAAGAAGTACAAGGGCGACAAGGCCGCCGCCGGCAAGCTGGCCGACAAGGTGATGAAGGGTGGCGTGGGTACCTGGGGCCCCGTTCCGATGCCCGCCAACAACGTGACCAAGGCCGAAGCCGACAAGCTGGTGAAGTGGGTCCTGTCGCTGTAATTTGTTTCCCCTTGGGATACACTAAAGCCAGCCCTCGGGCTGGCTTTTTGTTTTTCTGGACCAATTAGGAGACGGAAAATGGGAAAAACGGTGATCGGTTTGTGCGGAGCAGCCATGCTGCTGTTGTCCGGCCAGGCGCTGGCCAGCGAAGCCCTGGCCAAGGCCAACAACTGCATGGGCTGCCACGCCCTGGACAAGAAGATGGTGGGGCCGTCCTACAAGGACGTGGCCGCCAAGTACAAGGGCCAGGGGGACGCGGAAGCCAAGCTGGCCGACAAGGTGAAGAAAGGGGGCGTGGGCGTGTGGGGCCAGACCCCGATGCCGCCCAACCCGGCAGCCAAGGACGACGACGTCAAAGCCATCGTGAAGTGGATTCTTTCCCTCTGATAATGCAGGCTCGGTGGTGAGTAAAGCCGGCCCGGGGCCGGCTTTTTCATTGGTGCGCCCGGCAG
>DDYH01000073.1 GCA_002347615.1 Gallionellaceae bacterium UBA2239
GTCGCTGCTCGATACGTTGCGACGATTCCAGTGTGTTCAACCCAGATTGTCCATTAGGACGCGAGATGATGGCGAGACGGGTTGCGAGGCAGTTTGGTCCCTTGTGAGGAGTCCATGGTTGTTCCATGGACGACGAGCAAGGGGCCAAAATGACCGCAAACCGGCCGCCAGGGCTCGCGTAGGCTCGAAGCGCCGCCTAATGGACAATCTGGGTTCAATGAACCGCCGGATGCGGAACCGCACGTCCGGTGGTGTGAGAGGGCGACGGGGGTAACCCCGTCCCCTACTCGATGGAAATGCTGAGAAAATCCGTTCGTGCTGAGGTATCGAAGCGCGAGCACCCTACAGAACAACAAGTTGTCGTTCACCCTTCGATACCTCAGGGCGAACGGCCTGAATTAATCAGCGCTTCCTTAGAAGGGCACATCATGGATTATGCTCAACCCCTAGTTGCCTTCTACCGCAACCTCCAGTCCGACGACCGGGGCCGGATGCTGGACGACATTCTGGCCCGGGACGACGACTGGCTGGAATCCACCCACGACTATATCCAGTGGCTGTTTCCCCTGGCGGCCCCCAGCGGCGCCAACCCGTTCGCGCCGGTGCTGGACGAGGCGCAGATCGCGGTGTTCCGGCAAGATGCGGCGCTACAGGAAAAGCTGCTGCAGGCCTTCGGCCGTATGCTGGCCTTCTACGGCCTGGAACGGCAGGGCGACGCCATCGCCAAAGGGCCGAACTGGAGCCGCCGCAAGGTCAACTGGTTCACCCGTCCCACCCACAACAATCTGCGCATCACCCGCATCCTGGCTTCACTGCGCCTGCTCGGTCTGGAATCGGAGGCCCGGGCGTTTTATCGGGCGCTGATTGGCTTGACGGAAAGCGAAGCCGACGTGGGTGTCGGTGAGGAAGCCCTCATCTACTGGGGCCGGGCGGTAGTTTTATCCTGACTGGGCGCTTAGGGTATAATGCCTCCCTTTTTTTCGTTTTCCAGGTGCAGGTTATGGCTTTAGGCAAAGTAGACGCGGGGCGCGACGTCCCGAACGATTTCAACGTCATCATCGAGATTCCCCAGCACGGCGAGCCGGTGAAGTATGAGGTGGACAAGGAAACCGGCGCGGTTTTCGTTGACCGTTTCATGAACACCGCCATGCACTATCCGTGCAACTACGGCTACATCCCCCACACCCTGTCCGACGACGGCGACCCGGCCGACGTGCTGGTGATTACTCCCGTCCCCTTGCTGACCGGCGTGGTGGTGCGCTGCCGTGCGGTGGGCATGCTGAAGATGGAAGACGAGGCCGGCAAGGACGCCAAAATCCTGGCGGTGCCGGTGGACAAGCTTTCCACTCTTTACCGCGGCCTTTCCTCCTTCCGCGAATTGCCCCAGGTGGTGCTGTCCCAGATTTCCCACTTCTTCGAGCACTACAAGGACCTGGAGCCCAACAAGTGGGTGAAGGTGGAAGGCTGGGTGGGCCCCGAGGATGCCAAGGCCGAGATCGTGGCCAGCATCGAGCGCTACAAGGCTGCGGCCGAAAAGCCGAATTTTTGATGAGCTGGTAGCCGGTAGCCTGTAGCGGGTAGCAAACCCCGAAAGGCATTTGGCTACAAGCAACTCGCTACCCGCTACAGGCCCCACACATGAAAATCTGCATTCTTTCCGATAGCCACGACAACATTCCCTTGATGGTGGGCGCCGTCAAGGCGGCGAAGGAGTGGGGGGCGGAGGTGGTGCTCCATTGCGGCGACGTGGTGGCGCCCAGCGTGCTGAAGAAGCTCCAGCCCCTGGGCCTGCCGGTCCACGTGATTCACGGCAACAACACCGGCGACCTCTATACCATGTCCCGCCTGGCCCACGAGGCGGGCAGCCTGTTCCACTACCACGGACAGGACGGCGAGATTCTGCTCGCCGGCCGGCGTATCTTCATTGTCCACTATCCCCATTATGCCCGTGCCATGGCGTGCACCGGCGATTGGGATCTGGTGTGCTGCGGCCACGACCATCGCGCCAAGATCGAACAGGTGCCCAACATCAAGGGGGGCAGCACCCCGGTGGTGGACCCCGGCACGGTCGGAGGCATTGGCGCTCCGGCCACCTATGTGCTGGGCGATTTGACGGCGATGGAGTTCGAGATCGTCACCCTTCCCGGCGGTGGTCCCATGACCGGGAACTAAGGTTTCCTTTTCCTTGCCGTAGAGGGGGTTTTCCCGCGGCCCGCAAGAGGCCGTCCAGCTGAGGATTTTGCGTATCGATTGTCGTCGCTTTCCCTCCCCGTCGTTGATCGGCTTTCCTGCCGGTTTCTAATCCATCCATAAAAAAATTTGAATTGGGATTCGGTGCCCCGGTTATAGAAGCAGGTGGGGAATCGGAGTAACATTTGCCGGCATTTTGACCGCTCTGGAAGGCTGCGGTCGGGCTGCGCCAGAGGTGAGGTTTCATAACAAGATCATAATGTTGTCGCGGATGCGGCAGGCATTTCGGGTTTGGATTTTTAACTGCGAGTGAATCCGTGATGGAGGTAATCTGATGACGGAAGTTGTTGCAACCAACCAGACGATTCTGGTCGTTGGCGGCGGCATCAGCGGCATGACGGCGGCTTTGGAAGCTGCCGAATGCGGCAAGGATGTCGTGCTGGTGGAAAAGAACCCCGTGCTCGGCGGCCGGGTATCCCAGCTTTACCGCTACTTTCCCAAAATGTGCCATCCGGTATGCGGCCTGGAAATCAACCAGCGCCGGATCAAGATGAACCCCCGCATCCGGGTTCTGACCATGGCCGAAGTGACCGAAATCAGCGGTCAGAAGGGCGACTACACCGCCTCCGTCAAGATTTCCCCCCGCTACGTGAACGAGAACTGCACCGGTTGCGGCGATTGCGCACAAGCGGCGGAAACCGAGATTCCCGACGCCTACAACTACAACCTGGGCAAGGTGAAGGCGGCCTTCCTGCCGAGCAAGATGGCCCATCCCCAGCGCTACGTCGTTGATCCTTCCGTGGTCGGCACCCCCGAGGGCGAGAAGATCAAGGCGGCGTGCAAGTACAACGCCGTGGACCTGGAGATGAAGGAAGAAACCCTCCAGCTCAAGGCCGGCGCCATCGTTTGGGCCACCGGTTGGAAGCCCTACGACGCGGCCAAGATTCAGCCCTACGGCTACGACCGCTTCAGCAACGTGATCACCAACGTGGAGTTCGAGCGCCTGGCCGATCCCCACGGCCCCACCGGCGGCAAGCTGCTGCGCCCCTCCGACGGCAAGGAGGCCAAGAACGTGGCCTTCATCCAGTGCGCCGGTTCCCGTGACGAGAACCACCTGCGCCACTGCTCCCGCTTCTGCTGCACCGCTTCCCTGAAGCAGACCCAGTACGTGCGGGAGAAGTTCGGTGACGAGGCCAGCTCCACCGTCTACTACATCGACATCCGCGCCATCGACCGCTTCGAGGACTTCTACGCCAAGGTGCGTGCCGACCAGAGCGTCAAGCTGGTCAAGTCCAAGGTGGCCAAGATCGTCCAGGACCCGAAGAGCGGCGACGTGGTGCTCCACGGCGTGGACACCGAGGGTTACCACCGCTACGCCAACAGCCACGACCTCGTGGTGCTGGCGGTCGGCATGGAGCCGAGCGTGAAGGGGGCAGGCGTACCCGCCGAAGTGGCGGCCGACGCCAGCGGCTTCCTGATCCCCGGCGACGTGAATGGCGGCATTTTCGGCGCCGGTTGCGCCACCAATGCGCTGGACGTGAATCGTGCGGTTCAATCCGCCACCGCCAGCGCCTTGCGCGCCATTCAGGTCATCAACAAAGTTGCCAGCGTGGAGGGTTAAGGAATGGCTGAGCAAAAAGTTGCCGCGTACATTTGTCAGGGCTGCGGACTGGGCGATCGCCTGGATACCGCCGACCTGGCCAAGATCGCGCAGAAAGAAGGCAAGGTCGCCTTTGCCAAGGAACACGAGTTCCTGTGCAATGCCGACGGCGTCCAGTTGATCAAGAACGACATCGCCGAAGGCGTCACCCACGTGGTCATCGGCGCCTGTTCCCGTCGCGCCAAGACCGAAGCGTTCAGCTTCCCCGGCGTCCACGTGTCCCGCGCCAACCTGCGGGAAGGCGTGATCTGGGTGCGTCCCGACAGCGACGAGCATCGGGAAACCACCCAGGAAATGGCGGCGGACTACATCCGCATGTCCTGCGCCGAAGCCAAGCGGGTGAACATCCCCGCAGGCAACCCCAACCACGGCGGCAACAAGCGCATTCTGGTGGTGGGCGGCGGCATGTCCGGCATGACCTCCGCCCTGGAAGCTTCCCGCGCCGGCTACCAAGTGGTGCTGGTGGAGAAGTCCGGCGAGCTGGGCGGCTGGGCCAACAAGCTGTACAAGCGCATCCCCTTCAACGAGCCCTTCAACGGTCCCCAGGATACCGGCGTGGCCGAGATGGCGGCGGCGGTCCAGGCCGACGGCAACATCACCGTCTACACCAACGCCGTGGTCAGCAAGACCGGCGGTGCTCCCGGCCGCTTCGCGGTGGAGATCAACCACAATGGGACCCCGGTGGCCGAGGAAGTGGGCGCCATCGTCCAGGCTACCGGTTTTACCACCTACGACACCGCCAAGCTGCCCGAACTGGGCGGCGGCAAGTCCCCCAACGTGGTGGACCAGGCCGGTCTGGAAGCCCTGATGAAGGCCGCCAACGGCGGCGCCATCAAGCGTCCTTCCGACGGCGGCGAAGTGAAGAACGTGGTGTTCGTGCAGTGCGCCGGCCAGCGTGACGACACCGGCACCCACCTGCCGTACTGCTCCGGCTTCTGCTGCGCCACCAGCGTCAAGCAGGCCATGTACTTCAAGGACGCCAACCCGGATGTGGACACCACGGTGCTCTACACCGACCTGCGCATGCCCGGCAACAACGAGGACTTCTACCGCAGCGCCCAGAACAAGGGCGTGACCTTCTCCAAGGGCAAGGTGAAGAGCGTCGAGGCCAACGGCAACCAGTGCAAGGTTGCGTTCCACGACCTGATCCTGAACGACGAGAACGCGGCCATCGCCGATGCGGACCTGGTGGTGCTGGCTACCGGCCAGGTGCCCAACGCCGGTACCGACATCGACGCCTGGACCCAGGCGGAGACGGAATCCAACAACGGCCAGAACGCCGAAGCCGCCCAGCGCGCCCAGGAACTGAAGGTGGTGTCGGTGCTGAACCTGACCTACCGCCAGGGCCCGGACGTGCCGCAGTTGAAGCACGGCTTTGCCGATTCCCACTTCATCTGCTTCCCCTACGAAACCCGCCGTACCGGCATCTACATGGCCGGCCCGGTGCGCCGTCCGATGGATATTGCCCAGGCCACGGAAGACGCCACCGGCGCCGCCATGAAGGCGATCCAGGCGGTGGAGAACGCCGCCGTCGGCCGCGCCGCCCATCCCCGCTCCGGCGACTTGTCCTTCCCCAGCGTGCGCAAGGAAGGCTGCACCCAGTGCAAGCGCTGCACGGTGGAATGCCCCTTCGGCGCCATCGACGAGGACGAGCAGCGCTACCCGCTGTTCAACGAAGAGCGCTGCCGCCGTTGCGGCACCTGCATGGGCGCCTGCCCGGTGCGGGTGATCTCCTTCGAGAACTACTCCATCGACACCGTCGGTTCCCAGATCAAGTCGGTGGACATGCCGGACGAGTTCGATGAGAAGCCCCGCATCCTGATCCTGGCCTGCGAGAACGATGCCTACCCGGCCCTCGACATGGCGGGCATGAACCGCATCGAGTACAACCCCTTCGTGCGGGTGGTCCCGGTGCGCTGCCTGGGTTCCGTGAACCTGATCTTCATCACCGACGCCCTGAACAGCGGCTACGACGGCGTGATGCTGATG
This sequence comes from Gallionellaceae bacterium UBA2239, assembly GCA_002347615.1. GTDB lineage: Bacteria > Pseudomonadota > Gammaproteobacteria > Burkholderiales > UBA9220 > UBA2239. The sequence continues at coordinate 5,840 of DDYH01000073.1, forward strand.
GGCTGCAAGCACGGCGACGATTACCAGTGCCACTTCGTGAAGGGTTCCGAGATCGCCAACTACCGCCTGAGCAAGGTGGACGACACCCTCAAGAGCCTCAACCTGGAGACCGAGCGTGTGGCCACCTATGAAGTGGCGATCACCGACATCGAGCGCGTGCCCAAGCTCATCAACGAGTATGCGGCCAAGATCGAAGAGATCGGCATGAACCCGTTCAAAGGCTTCTAGGAGTGGCGAACATGAGCGAAATGAAATACCACAACAACTTCCTGAGGGAAGTCGAGGAGCGGGTCGAAGAAGGCCACATGGTCAAGATGTGCATGCAGTGCGGCGTGTGCTCGGGCTCCTGCCCGTTCGGCCCGCACTGGGCCCATCCGCCCCAGGAACTCTTCATGATGATCCGCGCCGGCAAGCGCGAGGAAGTGCTGTCCTCCGACTCCATGTGGATGTGCACCTCCTGCTACCAGTGCATCGTGCGCTGCCCGCGCAAGCTGCCCATCACCCACATCATGCACGGCCTGGCCTACCTGGCGAAGCGCGAGGGCAAGGTGCCGAAGGGCCAGCCCACGGCGCAGTTCGGCCAGATGTTCTGGGACAACCTGACCAAGACCGGCCGGGTGAACGAACTGAAGCTGTCCTTGAGCCTGTACTTCAAGGACGGCTTCGGCCAGGGCATCAAGAACGCCATGGCGATGCAGTCTGTGGGCCTGGGCCTGATGAAGGCCGGCCGCCTCAACCCGCTGGAAATTCTGGGTGGGCACAGCATCAAGGACAAGAGCGGTTTCCAAGCCATGCTCAAAAAGGCGCGTGAGATCGAAGACACCCGCCGCAAGCTGGCCTAAGGAGTGAGACAGATGGCAAACAAAACCTATTCCTTCTATCCCGGTTGCTCTTCCCAGGGCAAGGCGTCGTCGTCGAACTACCTGACCTCGACCAACTCCATGTGCCAGAAGCTGGGCATCACCCTCAACGAGGTGCCCGACTGGAACTGCTGCGGCGCGTCCATCGGCTACGGCGGCGGCGGCGAACTGCCCCGCGTGGTGCTGTCCGCCCGCAACCTGGCCCTGTCCGAGCAGCACAACGCCGGCCAGGACATGGTGGCCACCTGCGCCGCCTGCTGGCTCGCCTCCCGCGAAGCCAAGGAGCGCCTGGACCACAGCCCCGAGATGAAGGCCGACGCCAACGTGGCCCTCAAGGAAGCCGGCCTGGAGTACAAAGGCCAGGCCCAAGCGCGCCACATGGTGGAAGTGCTGCTGGAAGACATCGGCATGGAGGCCCTCCAGTCCGGCGTGAAGAAGCCCCTCAAGGGCATCAAGTTCGCCGGCTACGTGGGCTGCCAGACCAACCGTCCCTTCGGCATCGTCGGCGAGTCCTTCGAGAATCCCATGTACCTCGACAACATGATCGAAGCCATGGGCGCCGAGGCGGTCTCCAACTACGACCAGAAGGTGACCTGCTGCGGCGGCGCCCTGGCGTTCTCCGAGCCGGAAAAGAGCCAGAAGCAGATCAAGGACATCATCGAGTCCGCCTACGACCACGGCGCCGACATGATCGTCACCCCCTGCCCCCTGTGCCAGGCCAACGTGGAGATCTACCAGGGTGAAGTGAACAAGCGCTACGGCACCAAGTTCAACATCCCGGTGACCTACTACAGCCAGCTGATTACCGTTGCCTACGGCGGCACCGCCGCTGAAGCGGCCCTGGGCGGCCACCTGGTGGCCCCCGCCAAGCTGGCCGACATCGCCAACAAGTAAGCGCCGCCTCGGCGGTTTCCGCGCTGCAAGTCTTGTTCGGGTCACCGGATGGGCGCTTGCGGCGCGGTTTGTTTTTGCCACGAATGGGCGGGAATCGAAAATAGCCGGAAACCGTTCTCCCGTTCGTGGTGAGGTATCGAACCATGAACGGGAGAACGGCGCCTGACATGCCCTTCGATACCTCAGGGCGAACGGCGGCGATGATTCGAGCATTCGTGGTTTAAGGTTTAAGGAGCCAAATTCATGAAGCAACCCAAGACCGTGGACGAGTACATCGACCTGGTGCACCAGGCGGTGTACGAAGTGGACGAACTGATGTCCATCATCGGCGACGACTCGGAAGCCTACGAACCCATCCTGCCTTTCGTGGCCGACCTGGATAATCAACTGCGCAAGCTGTACGACGACATGATCAGCGGCCGCTACGAGTTCGACCCCAACGGCCCGGACCTGCCTTTCATGGCCCTGGCGGACAAAATCGGCAAGCACATGACGTTCAAGCCCCTGCTTCGGATTATCAACCAGACCCACCGCTTCGGCCTGGACGTGGCGGCCTGAAAGGCGCCGTTCCAAGACAAATAGCGCACCCGTTGGGTGCGCTATTTTTTTTTGGTGCGCCAGGCATGGCGCGGATCGCCGTGACTGGCGCTGTTTTCCCCGCTGTGGTGGCGGGGAAGATGACTTGGAGGTGGAAGTCCTCTACAC
>DDYH01000026.1:0-7510 GCA_002347615.1 Gallionellaceae bacterium UBA2239
GCATACGTATGCCTGGAATGCCCGCAAAAAGCAGTTCACTCCGCGCCAAATAGGTATTGCATTAAACCCAGATTATCCATTAGGCGGCGCTTCGCGCCTACGCGAGCGCTGGCGGCCGGTTTGCGGCCATTTTTGCCGCTTGTTCGTCGTCCATGGAATAACCATGAACTCCTCGCAAGCAACGAAACTGTCTCGCAACCCACCTCGCCATCATCTCGCGTCCTAATGGATAATCTGGGTTAAATGTGTTGGCGGCAAAGGGCTGGATTAACCCAATCGAACCGGCGGCTTTAGACTAAAGGGGACCGGCTCGATATTCAGTAGATACGGAGGGTGTCCAGTGATTTAATCACCGCTTCACCGCCGCTTTATAAACCGCATTGCGCTCGCGTTTCCCAACCGCGACGACCACAACGATCAGTTCCTTGTTCCGGACCTCATAAACCAGGCGGTAACCGACGTTTCGGAGCTTGATTTTGAATCGGTCTTTCTGGCCGGACAGTTTTGAGGCGGGGACGCGGGGATTCAGCAATCGCTCTTCCAGCTTCTTCTTGAACTGGTCGCGTACCGGTTTGTCCAGCCTGCCCCATTCCTCCAGCGCGTCCGGATGAAAGTGCAGTTCATAGCTCATCGAGCGACACTTTCACCGTTGCCTTCCCATCCTTCAAACGGGCATCGGCAATCGCGTTAAGCTCCAAATCCTCCAGTTTGTCCATCAACGCCTCATAGGCCGCTGCCGGAACGCAATAAAAAGCCGGTTCGTTGCGGTTGAGGATTGCGACGGGAAACCCTTCGCCCGCGGCAACCGTGCCCATGGGGTTCTTTTTCAGTTCGGAAACGCTTGCTGTGGTCTCTGCCAGGATTACGTGTGCCATGGCGGCATCCTTTCTGGTTTGAGACCAAATAATAGCACTCTAAACAGGTCATAACAATTTGGAGTTTTCTCCGGCCATTGCACCCGGCATGCCGCAACGGGACGGCTTCATTCGTCCAACATGGTGCGTTCTTTGCGGTGCCGCGAAACGGTGCACGAATAGGGTGCACCGTTTCATGCGTGCACCACGGCAAGGCGCGTCAGCTTTGTAATATAAGTATCGCATTATGAAATACAGCAGCTTACGTTCATGGTACGGCTGTTGCTTTTGACTCCCCGTCTAGGTGGTTTATACGTATATCCGGGAGATACCATGAGTTTGAAAAGCCGTAGCATGAACCTGAGCGGCAAGGAGCGGGGCTGGCTGCCCTGGTTCGGCAACACCGGCAAGCTGGCCATGGGCTGGTCCTGCTTCCTCAACCGGGGCCATTACGAGGCGGTGGAGAAGACTTTCGAGGGCATCGCCCAGACCCGCAAGCACATCCTGCTGCACTGGACCCAGGACCAGTGGGAGCAGTTGTTCGCCCTGGCGAAGCGGGCGGGGGAGAAGTTTCCCCAGCTGGACCCGGCGGAACTGGCGGCCACCAAGGGCCATCTGCCGGACGTGAGCGAGCTGTTCCTGATCGACGCCGGGGGCACGGTGCTGGCGTCCACTTACACGCCCCACGTGGGCAAGCGGGACCTGCATCCCGAGGCGGTGAAGGCGGGGCTGCGGGCGCCCTTCCTGCACGGGCCCTACGCCGATCCCATGACGCTGAGGATCGGGCCGTCCTCCTCCCGCTTCCACGACGAGGTGACCCTGATGTTCTACCAGCCGGTGACGGTGGAGGGCAAGGCGGCGGGCTGCATCTGCGGGCGGGTGCCCAACGACGTGCTGGGGGACCTGATCCAGCGGGAGGCGGGGCATATTTACCGGGATTCCGGCGACAACTACCTGTTCATGGTGCGCTCCGGTTTCGACCCGGCCATCCAGCCGGGGACGGCCCTGTCCCGCTCCCGCTTCGAGGACCGCACCTTTTCCCTCGGCGATAATTTGAAGGACGGCGTGCGCACCGACTGGGGCACGGTGCGGGTGGCCAAGCACACCGAGCTGGAACTGCGTTTCACCGACCCGGCCACCGGCCAGCTTCATCCCGGCGTGCGGGAAACCATCGCCCGGGGGGACAACCTGTTCGTCACCTACCCCGGCTATTCCGACTACCGCCACGTGCCGGTGGTGGGCAAGGGCCTCACCCTGCAACTGCCGGGCTCCCCGGATACCTGGGGCATGATGTGCGAGGGGGACCTGGAGGAGGTGTACCGCCGCCGCCCCATCGGCTTTCGCCTGATGAAGCTGTTCGCCGGCATCGTCGCCGTGCTGTGGGCCATCCACCTGGGCCTGGGCCTGCTGGGGCTGCCCTTCTGGGCCACCCAGCTGGTCACCGGCGCCCTGGTGGCGGCGGGCATGGCGGTGTTCTACCACAGCGGCCCCCGCCGGGTGACCCGGCAGCTGGACCAGATGACCGAGATGATCCGCACCATCGCCGAAGGGGGCGGCAACCTGCGCCAGCGGCTGGACGCCGAGCGCCTGCGGGCGGACGAGACCGGCGACCTGGGGCGCTGGATCAACAGCTTCATCGACAACCTGGACGGCACCGTGGGCCAGGTCATTACCGCCGCCCATCAGATGCGGGAAACCAACGACCGCATGCTGGCCGACAACCAGGCCACCATCGCCACCTCCAGCGAAGTGATGCTGGCGGTGGAGCGCATGCTGGCCTCCCTGGAAGAGGAAATCCAGCGTATCCAGAAGGCTTCGGAAATGGCCCTGGACATGCGCCGGGCCATGGACGACGAGGCCGACAACACCCGCTCCCAGTTCCAGCTGGTGCGGGGCAAGACCCAGGGCATCCGGGAGACCATCGACACCTCGGCCCAGACCATCCGCTCCCTGAGCAGCAGCACCGAGGAGATCACCCACATCGTGGACGTGATCAACGAAATCGCCGGCCAGACCAACCTCCTGGCCCTGAACGCCGCCATCGAGGCGGCCCGGGCCGGGGAGCAGGGGCGGGGCTTCTCGGTGGTGGCGGACGAGGTGCGCAAGCTGGCCGAGCGCACCACCGGCGCCACCCACGACATCCGCGAGATGATCGAAACCGTCCAGAGCGGCGCCCGGGGCGCGGTGAACATCATGGAAGGAGGCGTCCACGGGGTGGAGGAAGGCCTGCGCCTGGCCGAGGAAGCGGCCTCCGACAAGAGCGGCATCCAGGGCATCGTGGAGAACCTGTTCGCGGTCATCCGCTCCGTGTCCCAGAGCAGCGACGAGCAGAGCAAGGACGCCCGTTCCCTGGCCGGCGCCACCGACGAACTGCGCCGCTCGGTGGGTACCCTGGGCGCCACCGCCGAGCACGTGCGGGTCACGGCGGGCAAGCTTCATGCGCTGATGGGGCAGTTCCAGGTGAGTGGGGCGAAGTAGGAGCGCCCCGCAGGCGCGACCGCTGTGTCGCGCCCATGGGGCGCTCCTACCCTTCCGTTCGTGGTGAGGTATCGAACCACGAACGGACGTTCGGTGTCCGCCATTTATTCTTCCGCAAGCTCGGGACAGGCCCTTCGATACCTCAGGGCGAACGGCAAGGACGATGGGCCTTGGGCTAATAATGCCTAGAATGAATGGTCGTCACCCCAAGGGGAGAGCCATGAATTCCCGATTCCTTGCCGCTTTGCTACCTGCCATCTTGGCCTTCCCTGCCTGGGCCGACGACATCCAGCCCGGCCTGTGGGAGGTGTCCCTGGAAACCCGCGTCCCCGCTTCCCCCGACTATGCGCCGCCGCCGGTGACGCTGCGGCAGTGCCTCACCGACCAGGACGCCCGGGACCCTTCCCGGGTGCTGGGCGGCGCCGCCAATCCGGGGGCGACGGATTGCGTCTACACCGATAGGCGCTACGCCGGCGGCCGTTTCCACTTCGCCATGGAGTGTGGGGGCGCCTTCGGCATCCGGGCGTCGGGGGACATCGGCTACTCGGCTGCCGCCATGGACGGGACCATCACGTCCAGCGCCCAGGTGGAGGGGCTGCGCATCGAGCAGGTGAGCCGGCTTTCGGCGCGCCGGTTAGGGGGATGCTGAAAAAACCGTTCTGCTGAGGTATCGAAGCATGAGGTATCGAAGCATGAGGTATCGAAGCATGAGGTATCGAAGCATGAACGCCCTTCGATACCTCAGGGCGAACGGCTGGAATTGGTGGCAGAATGAGGTGTCCGGCGGGAGGCCGGTAACAAAAAGGGGAGAACATGACCGGGGAGGCAATGCTTGCCGTCATCGCTCTCGCCGTACTGGCGGGGATGGTGGTCATCTACAACCGGCTGGTGGCGCGGAAGAACCACGTGCTGGAGGCATGGAGCGGCATCGACGTGCAGCTCAAGCGCCGCCACGACCTGATTCCCAAGCTGGTGGAGGCGGTGAAGGCCTACGGCCATTACGAAAGCGGCCTGATGGAGGCCGTCACCCGCCTGCGGGGCGCCGGCCAGGGGGGCGACCTGGCGGCGGAGAACGGCCTGAGCCGCTCCCTGCGCCAGCTTCTGGCGGTGGTGGAGAACTACCCCGAGCTCAAGGCCAGCCAGCTCTACCTGGACCTCCAGGCCCAGCTTTCCGACGCCGAGGAGCAGATCCAGTACGCCCGGCGCTACTACAACGGCACCGTGCGGGAACTGAACATCCTGGTGCAGTCCTTTCCCAGCAACCTGGTGGCGAAGCTGTTCGGCTACCGCACCATGGACTACTTCGAGATCGAGCTCGCCACCCAGCGGGAATCGCCGGAGATCGAGCTATGAGAGTCCTCCTCGCCTTATTCCTCGCCCTGTGCGCCCTGACAAGCCGTGCCGACGAGACGATTCTCGACTTCCACAGCGCTGTCACCGTCAACTTCGACGCCTCCCTCACCGTGCGGGAAACCATCCGCGTGCGGGCCGAGGGGGACAAGATCAAGCGCGGCATCTACCGGGACTTTCCCACCACCTACCGGGACAAGCTCGGGCGGCGCAGGGTGGTGGGCTTCACCGTGCTGGAGGTGCTGCGGGACGGCCGCCCCGAGCCCTACCACGTGGAGAGCCAGGTCAACGGCGAGCGGGTCTACATCGGCGACGCCAACGTCGAGCTGCCGGACGGCGAATACACCTACACCCTGGCCTACGGCACCACCCGCCAGTTGGGCTTCTTTCCCGACCACGACGAACTGTACTGGAACGTCACCGGCAACGACTGGGATTTCCCCATCCAGCGCGCCTCCGCCGCGGTGGAACTGCCCTCCGGCGTGCCCCGGGATGCCGTCCATGTGGAGGGCTACACCGGCTTCTCCGGCGCCAAGGGGCAAAGCTACCGGGCGGAGGTGGACGGGGAGGGCGTCGCCCGCATCGCCTCCAACGTAAGCCTTTCCCCCGGCGAGGGGCTGACGGTGGTGGTCACCTGGCCCAAGGGCTTCGTCCGCGAACCCACCGAGGCCGAGCGGCGCAGCCGGTTTCTAGCGGACAACGCCCTGCTGTTCGCCGCCGGCGCCGGCCTCGCCCTGCTGCTGGGCTATTACCTGTGGGTGTGGCACCTCTACGGCCGCGACCCGAAGAAGGGGGTCATCATTCCCCTCTACGAGCCGCCGGGGATGTCTCCCGCCGCGGTGCGCTACCTGGCGCGCATGGGCCACGACAACGAAGCCCTGGCCTGCGCCCTGATCGACATGGCGGTGAAGGGCTGGCTGCGCATCGAGGAGGACGCGGACGGCGACTACACCGTGACCCGCCTCTACGGCGCCGGCCGCCAGCCGCTTTCCAAGGACGAAAGCGCCGTGATGGGGGAACTGCTGGGAGAGGCCGAGCACCTCCCCTTGAAGCAGAAGCACCACAGCCGCATCGCCGCCGCCCTCAAGGCCCAGCGCCAGTCCTTGCAGGCCGACTACTACAAGAGCCATTTCGCCACCAACAGCCTGTACCTGATTCCCGGCCTGCTGCTGTCGGTGGCGGTGCTGGGGGCGGGAGGCATCGCCACCGCCGAGGCCTGGCCGGTGTTCCTGTTCCTGGCGGCGTGGCTGACCGGGTGGACCTTCGGCACCCTGGTGCTGCTGAAGCAGGTGGTGTCGGCGTGGAAAGGGGCGCGGGGTTTCTTCGGCACCGCCGGTGCCCTGTTCATGAGCCTGTTCGCCCTGCCCTTCGTGGGCGGGGAGATTTTCGGCCTGTGGATGTTCTCCAAAATCGGCTCCTGGCCCGCCGTCGCGCTGCTGGGGGCGCTGGCGGCCGTCAACTACGCCTTCTACGAGCTTCTCAAGGCGCCGACCCTGGCGGGGCGCAAGCTGTACGACGCCATCGAGGGCTTCCGCCTATACCTGTCGGTGGCGGAGAAGGACCGCCTCAACCTGCTCAATCCCCCCGACCGCACGCCGGAACTGTTCGAGAAATACCTGCCCTACGCCCTGGCCATGGGGGTGGAGCAGCAATGGGCCGAGCAGTTCGCCGACGTGCTGGCACGGCAGGGGATGGGCGGGGAGAGCTACTCGCCGGGATGGTATTCCGGCAGCAGCTGGAACCGCCTGGGGGGCGCCGGATTCGCCTCCGCCATCGGCGGCGCCCTGGGGGGGGCGATTTCCTCCTCGTCCACGGCGCCGGGTTCCAGTTCCGGCAGCGGGGGCGGCGGTTCTTCCGGCGGCGGGGGAGGTGGCGGCGGCGGGGGAGGCTGGTAGCTGGAGAGTGAAATGAACCCAGATTGTCCATTAGGNNTAGGACGCGAGATGATGGCGAGACGGGTTGCGAGGCAGTTTGGTCCCTTGTGAGGAGTCCATGGTTGTTCCATGGACGACGAGCAAGGGGCCAAAATGACCGCAAACCGGCCGCCAGGGCTCGCGTAGGCTCGAAGAGCCGCCTAATGGACAATCTGGGATGAAGAAAGGGCCGTCAGAGATGGCCCTTTTTCCTGCCGTTCGCCCCGAGATATCGAAGGGCGAATGGCAGACCCACCCGTGGTTCGATACCTCACCACGAGCGGGATTAGGCTACACCACCAGCAGCGGCCGCATCATCTCGTTGTCCTCATGCTCGATGATGTGGCATTGCCAGACGTACAGCCCTTTCAGGTCGAAGTGGGCCCTCAGTCGGGTGATCTGGCCGGGGTAGGCGATCACCGTGTCCTTGCGGCCGGTTTCCCCGGCTCGGGCTGGATGATCGTTCCCGGGGTGCCCACCGCGGGGTCCACCACCTCCCGGTTGACCACTTCGAACATGGTCTGGTGGATATGGATCGGGTGGGCATCCTCGGTGAAGTTGTAGATTTCCCATTGCTCCGTGGTGCCCGCCTTCGGCTTTTCGCTGATGGGGGCGCCCCAGGGCAGGGGTGTTCCCGCCGGCGCCGGGTCGAGGGTGACGCTGCCCAGGGCGGCGGACATGGGGCCGATGGTCTCGCCTTCCGAGTCGGTCAGCAGCGCGAAACTCATCTCGTTCAGGGACACCTGGCGGGTGTTGCCCACCGGAGCCAGGGGGGCGATGGCCGGGAGTACCAGCCGGTCCGGCGGCGTGCTGGTGTCGCTGCCGGTGGGCGCCGTGACCCGGAACAGCATCACCTGGCCGGTGGTGTCGGGGTAGAACAGGGAGCCGTCGGTATTGAACCCAGATTATCCATTA
>DDYH01000026.1:7520-31026 GCA_002347615.1 Gallionellaceae bacterium UBA2239
AATGGATAATCTGGGTTGAAAGCACGGTCCTGGATGGCGATGGGAAGCTCGTAGTACTTCGTTTCGGCGGCATCGCCCAGGGCCGGCGCCGGACCCGGCAGGGTGGCGGCCATGCCGGAGGCGGAGTCGAGCACCTGGTCGCCCGATCCGTCCCGCAGGTTGTAGAAGCCCGCCAGCCCGGCATAGACATTGGCCCGGGTCATGCCCAGGGCGTGGTACCACAGGGTGCTGGCCCGCTGGTCGTTGTCGTATTGGTAGATGGAATAGCCGTCCCGCCATTCCGGCCCGCCCACCCGGCGCTTGAATTTCTCCCGGAAGGCCTCCCATTGGGAGCCCGCCCGGACATAGCCTTTGGGAACGTTGCCGGCGTCCGGCAGGAACCAGGCGGTGGGGTAGCCGTCGCTGTCTTCGGGGGAATGGCCGCCGTGAAGGTGGGTCACGATGGGGACCGGGCCGGTGTAGGGCCCGGGCACGCCGTTGGCGAAGGTGGGGCGGGAGTCCCTCCCCTTCTGTCCGCCGCCGGGGTTGGCCCAGTGCAGGGTCGGGTCCACCGGCAGGAGGTGGGGCAGATATTTGTTCTTGGCGTTTTTCAGCCCGTTGATCCACTTGACCCGTACCGGGGCGCGGTGCCTGGCCTCGATGGTGTAGGCCGGGTAGTTGAAGGTGCCGGGATGCTTGGCCGAGCCGTAGCCCCACACCGTGGTCATGGGTGAGCCGGGGGGGAGGATCTGCTGCTGGAACTGCTTGACCGCGATTTCGTAATAATCCACCGCCGTGCCGCCTTTGCCGCGGAGGCTGCCCGAGGCCGGCATGACGGGGGGGACGACCAGGGGCATGGCGTACTTGCCGATAGCCAGCGGGTCCAGGGCGCCGCCGGGGATGGGTGCCGCATAAGCCTTGGTGGTCAGGCCGAAACGGGCGGTGAGGGGCAGGCTCGCACCGCCGCCGGTGATTTTGAGGAACTGTCTTCTGGTGACCATGGTTCCCTCCTACACGAATGTTTGCCTCAGGCTCCGTTTGGATGAAAAAGGCCGGGGGTCTTCCCGGCCATTCTGCATGTGCTTCCACCGAAGCCATCTTCGGGCGCTACGCTTGACGCCCGCTATCGTGTATTAGGAAAACGCCGGGCTAAAGTCCGTAGGGTGGGGACCCGCTTTCGGTTTTCGGCGCACCCCATTGGGGGGCTTGCGGCCTGTAGGCGCCGGTAGGGTGGGCGGCAGGGTCTACACTGGGCGTATGAGAAGCCTCGTCATCCTCTTTCTGTGCCTTGCCGCCGCCCTCCCCGCCGGGGCGGCCTTGCCCCTGGACCGGATCAAGCTGCCGACGGGGTTCAGGATCAGCCTCTACGCCGAGGTGCCTGGAGCCCGTTCCCTGGCCCTGGGCGACCAGGGCACCCTGTTCGTCGGCACCCGGGGGGACAAGGTCTATGCCGTGACGGCGGGCGGGGAAGTGCTCACCCTCTATTCCGGCCTCGACACCCCCAACGGCGTGGCCTTCCGGGACGGCGCCCTGTACGTGGCGGAGATCAGCCGCGTCCTGCGCTTCGACAATATCGAATCCCGCCTGCACAGCCCGCCCCCGCCGGTGGTGGTGAGCGACCGCTTTCCCGACGACACCCACCACGGCTGGAAATTCATCCGCTTCGGCCCCGACGGCCTGCTCTACATTCCAGTCGGCGCCCCCTGCAACATCTGCGAGCCGGACCCGGCCCGCTACGCCGCCATCTTCCGCATGAAGACCGACGGCAGCGGCCTGGAGCGGTACGCCGACGGGGTGCGCAACACCGTGGGCTTCGACTGGGACCCCAAGACCGGCGAGCTGTGGTTTACCGACAACGGCCGCGACTGGCTGGGCAACAACGCGCCGCCGGACGAGCTGAACCACGCCTCCCGCCCGGGGATGCACTTCGGCTATCCCTACTGCCACGGCAGGGCCAGGGCCGACCCGGAATTCGGGAACAAGCGCCCCTGCGCCGACTTCACGCCCCCCGCCCGGGAGCTGGGCCCCCACGTGGCGGCCCTGGGGATGCGCTTCTACACCGGGGTGATGTTCCCGGCAACCTACCGCAACCAGGTGTTCATCGCCGAGCACGGCTCCTGGAACCGCTTCCCGCCCCTGGGCTACCGCATTTCCCTGGTGCGCCTGCGGGACGGCCAGGCGGTGGGCTACGAGACCTTCGCCGAGGGCTGGCTGCGCGGAGTGAGCGCCTGGGGCCGCCCGGTGGACCTGCTGGTGATGCCGGACGGGGCGCTGCTGGTGTCCGACGACAAGGCGGGGGCGATTTACCGGATCAGATACGGCAGGAGCCTATTTCAGTAGGTTTCATACCCCGCGTTGCGGCCAGAAAGCGATGGCTGCTAGGCGCAGGGCGCAGCCAAGGGTGTTCCCTTGGCAAGCCCTGCAACAACGCAGACACGCTTTTTGGCCGCAACCCGAAGGGCCATAACCATTTGGGGCACATTGCGTTGTTGCTCGCCGCTTGTTTGGATGGCCAAACGGCGCGGCTCGCGTCTAGCACTGTACCCCAAATGGTTATGGCGCGGGGCATGAAACCTACTGAAATAGGCTCTAACCCTGAACTTCGGGGCGGGAAAAGTTTCTTACGGGATATCCCACGGCATGAGGAGAACAGCCATGCCTCGCTACCTTTCCCGCTTCGCCCGTTTCCTCGCCCTCGCTCTCGGCTTCCAGGCCGCCGCCCTGGCCGCGGGGCTTCCCGATTACCGACCGTCCTCCCCGATGTCCAACCCCCAGGGGGAGCGGACCGCCGTCCTGGCGGGGGGCTGTTTCTGGGGCGTGGACGCGGTGTTCAAGCACGTCAAGGGGGTGAAGAAAGTGGTGTCGGGCTATGCCGGCGGCGCGCCGGGGACGGCTAACTACCGGGCGGTCAGCACCGGCCGCACGGGCCATGCCGAGGCGGTGAGCATCACCTACGACCCGGCGCAGATTTCCTACGGCCAGTTGCTGAAAGTGTTCTTCTCCGTGGCCCACGATCCCACCGAACTCAACCGCCAGGGCCCGGACGTGGGCACCCAGTACCGCTCGGCCATTTTCTACGCCGACGAGGCGCAGAAGCGGGCGGCCCGGGAGTACATCGACCAGCTCGGCCGGGCCGGGGTGCTTTCCGCCCCCATCGTCACCCAGGTGGCGCCCCTCAGCCAGTTCCACCCGGCGGAGGACTACCACCAGGACTACCTGGCCCGGCACCCCACCCAGCCCTACATCATGATCTACGACATGCCCAAGCTGCGGCAGCTCAAGCGGCAGTTTCCCGAGCTCTACCGGTGACGGGGCGATGCTCTCGGCCGGTGCGGCGGTGGCGCGGCGTTTCCCCGACGGCTGGCGGCTGCTGATGCTGCGGCTTTACCGCAACTGGGATTTTCCCAAGGGTCTGGTGGAAGAAGGGGAGGAACCCCTGAATGCGGCCCTGCGGGAGGTGAAGGAAGAGACCGGCCTCGACGACCTGCGCTTCCCCTGGGGCTGGGAATGGCGGGAAACCGGGCCCTACGCCGGGGGCAAGGTGGCCCGTTACTACCTGGCCGAATCCCCGGCGGGGAAGGTGAGCCTGCCGGTGTCGCCGGAACTGGGCCGGCCGGAGCACCACGAGTTCCGCTGGGTCAGTCCGGATGACGCCTGGCGGCTGATGCCGTCGCGGCTGGAACCGGTGCTGGAGTGGATCGGTGGGCGGCTAACCGGTTAGTTCCCGCCCCCTTGCAGGGGGAGGGTTAGGGTGGGGGTGAAATGGTTGAGTGTTCGAGAGGTGCGAACAGTCACCCCCATCCCTGCCTTCCCCCGTCAAGTGGGAAGGGGTGTAAGGTAGCCGCTTTCGCGGCGGACAGTTGATTTTGATGTTCGGGAGACTGCCATGAACCGAATCGTTTACGCCCTCGTTCCGCTGCTCTTCCTCGGCGCCTGCGCCACCGCGCCCCTGCCCGTCAACCAGGGGACGTTTTCCACCGTCACCCCATCCGCCGCCCTGGCCAAGGAGGCGGCGGGCCAGCGGGTGCGCTGGGGCGGGACGATCATCAACGTGGCGCCGTCCCAGAAGGAAACCTGCTTCGAAATCCTGAGCCGGCCCTTGTACGGGGACGGGGAGCCCAAAGCGGTGGACGCCACCGACGGGCGTTTCGTCGCCTGCGGCCCCCGCTTCTACGACCCCGCCGCTTATCCCGCCGGGCGCAGCATCACCGTGGCGGGCACGGTCCGGGCGCCGGTGGCATGCAAGATCGGCAGCTTTGAGGGCACCTGCCCCCGGATCGCAATCGAGGCCCTGCAGCTTTGGCCCAAGCGGGAATACTCGCCCATGCCCTGCTACTACGATCCCTTCTGGGGGCCTTACTTGCGTCCCTATCCGCGCTACTACCCCTAGGCGTGTACGGTTCGTGACATGGCCGTCGGTTGGGCATACAAGCCCGACAGGCAGCGGAAGCCCCGGATTGTCGGGCTTGTATGCCCGACCTGCGGTTTTTTCCCCTCCGGGCGCGAAACTTGCGACGGAAGGCGAATTTCCGCCAAGGGGAGCTTATGGACTTGATCGCCTTCCGGCCCGTCAACGGCCCGGTTTCCGTGTGCGGCTTCAGCATCGTGCCGGGGCCGGAGCAGGACCGCTACGTCATCCTCCACGACTTGCCGGAGAACCCGGGGCTGCCCGCCGCCGTTGTTCCCGGGGCGGCACTGGAAAGCCTGCTGGACGCGCATTCCCCCCGCATCGGCAAGCCGCCCCTGAATAACGTGAGATGGTTCGAACACCTGTTCGGCCCCGAGGATGGGATACCGGATTCCTTCACCGAGGCGTTGGTGGAAATCCGCGGCAACCCGGTGCTGGGTTTCGAGGTCCGCTTCCTGGAGTGGCGGGACGTGGATGCCGCCACCCTGCGCTACCTGCGGCGCAGCCTGGAGTGGCTGGGGGACGATGGGGTATACGGCTGCTTCAATATCGACTGACCGCCCCGGCTGACGGCCCCTCGCTACGTTTTTTTGGACAGCTTTTGGGTATGGTAGCGCAGGCGACCTCGCCTGCATTGTCCCCGCAAGGCGGGCCTGCGGCCCGTTGCAGGCGGGGTCGCCTGCGTTACGGGAAGGAGGGCTTGTGGGGTGCCGGGCAGGGCGTGGCTTCCTGCCCTTTGGGGCAGCCTTCCCCCACTTCTGCCGATGGCAGCGGTCCGAGCCAGGCCTCGATGAGGGCGGTGTCGAAGCCGGTTTCCCGGCGGTGGCCGGATTCCAGCAGGGGGCGGCGGATGAGGAGGGGGTCGGCGAGGAGGACGGCCAGGGCGGTGATTTCGTCCAGTTCCTCGGGCACCACCTCGCCGCTTTTCACCCGGGGGGCGGAGCGGTTGAACCATTCGGCCACCGGGCGGGAGCCGAAGAAGCTTTTGAGTTCCCCCGCGGTCCAGGGGTGGGACAGCAGGTCGTGGACTTCCAGACGGTGGCCGGCGGCGGCGAGGAGGGCTTTCTGTCGGGCGTTGCCGCCGCAGCCGGGTTTCTCGTAGAAGATCACTTTGGCCATCTGTGCCTCGTCGATAAAGGGGTTCTAATGAACGGTTGGCAAAGACAAATTGCTGGGTTTAGAATGCCCGTCTAGGTAATGCTACGTAGGGGGAACACCTATCCCGGCAGATCAGGGAGGGGCGATACAGGGTGGGTTCATTGATTGGGGTGATGGGCATGCTGCTGAAGAGAATTGACGAAAAAGTCTGCGTTACCTGCCACAGCTGGCAGGGTGAAAGAAAAACGGTCGAGAAGCTGTACGGCGTTCCTTCGACCATGGTCTTTACGGTGTTGAACGCCGGGCTGTGCAACCGCGACCCCACGACCCCCATCGTCCGGCCGGTGCGCAAGAACTGCGCCCATTGGTCCCAATGGGAGTCCGCCGCCGTCACGGCTTAGCCGGGGCCAGCCGCAGCAGGCCCTCCACCTGTTGTTCGATCTGCTTCACCACGTGGAAGTCCAGCTTGTCCAGCCAGCGTTTCGGTATTGCCGACGCCCCGTAGAGGGCGCCCGCCAGCATGCCCGCCAGGGCGCCGGTGGTGTCCGCATCCTCCCCCCGGTTCACGGTTTCCACCACGCAGGATTCGAAGGAATCGGTGTAGAAGAAGTGGTACAGCACCGTCTGCATGGTGTCCACGATGTAGCCCGACGCCCGTCCGGGATAGGGGTCGAACTTGAAGGTCTTGTAGTCTTCCACCAGCCGGCTGGCGACGGGGCGGCAGCCCTTCACGCCGCCTCCCGCCAGTAACACCTGCACCATGCGCCCCAGGGCCAGGGTGCCCGCGTCCGACAGGGCGTGATGATGGGTGATGTGGGCCTGCTCCAGGGAGCAGCGCGCCAGCAGGTCGTCGTCCCCCAGGGTGAACAGGGCCACCGGCAGGTTGCGCATGGCGGCGCCGTTGCCCCCGTCGGTGTCCGATTCCGGGCCGTGGACCACCCCTTGCAGCATGTAGCGCCGGATGCCCCGGCGGCAGGTGGCCCCCACGTCCACCGGCTTGGATTTGAGCCAGGCGGCGAAGGCGTCCGCCGCCGCGGTGAGGTTCCAGCCTTTGGATTCGATGATGGCCTGTCCCAGGAACAGGGACATTTCGGTGTCGTCGGTGATCTGGCCGGGTTTGAGGCGCAGCCAGCCGCCCCCCGTCAGCTCCCGGTGGACGCCAAGCTGGGCCTTGATCTCCCGGGCGGTGAGGAACTCCACGGTGGCGCCCAGGGCGTCGCCGCAGGCGAGGCCGAGGTAGGCGCCGAGCGCCCTGTCGTACAGGGCGCTCTCCGACGAAGGATGAAGGATGAGGGATGAAGGATGAAGGGATGTCCGCTGCGCGGTTTGGGCTTTATTCATCCTTCATCCTTTCGCCTTCATCCTTGTCTTTTAGACCGGACGGTTGTCGTACACCTTCACCGGGCCCATTTCCGCCACCACCTGCTCGAAGCTGGCCGCCGGGTAGCCGCCCTTGAAATTTTTGGCGGCGTCGGTGAGGGTGTCGAGCTTCTCTTCCATGCTGGCCTTCTTCAGGTCGCCCTTTTCCAGGTGCAGCAGGTCCAGCAGCTCGTTGTACACCGTGCCTTCGTCCAGGGGCAGGACGTTGAAGGTGCCGCCTTTCAGCGTCACTTGGTATTTCTTCAGCAGGTCCACGTTGCTGGCCCAGACGAAGTATTTGCCGTCGGCGGAGAGGAAGGGCTCCAGCATGTCGGCGATCAGGCCGAGGGATTCCACGGAGTCCACGTAGGAGGCGTAGAGGGTCACCTTGCCGCCTTCGGTGGTCATGAACACCTGGTCGGTCTTCACTTCGGGGGGGCGCTTCTCGCCGGCGGTGCTGTCGGCCAGCTTGAGGGCGATCTCGCCGCGGAAGCCGAAGCGGCCCGCCTTCTTGGTGGGGCCTTTGCACACCGGGGACAGCAGGCGCTCGGCGCCTTCCAGCTTGCCGAGGGGGGAGGAGAGGAAGTCGGACATGGTTGTGCTCCTTTTAGTGGTTGAGGTTGAACCCAGATTATCCATTAGGCGGCGCTTCGCGCCTACGCGAGCGCTGGCGGCCGGTTTGCGGCCATTTTTGCCGCTTGTTCGTCGTCCATGGAATAACCATGAACTCCTCGCAAGCAACGAAACTGTCTCGCAACCCACCTCGCCATCATCTCGCGTCCTAATGGATAATCTGGGTTGAAAACTTAAATAGCTGGTAGCTTGTTGCTGGTAGCCGGTAGCTTTTAAGGTGCACGCTTTGCGCGCTCGTTCAAGCTACAAGCTACCCGCTACGAGCTACTCGCTCAAAAGTACGAAAATCGCACCCTATAATCCCCCCCGATCACCAGGTACTCGCCCTCGCCCTTGAGGGTGGTGCCCGCGATCAGGGCGTTGAAAAACAGAATCTTCACCGTCGGCACCTGGGCTTCCAGGATGCAGTCGCCGAATTCGTCGGCCCGGCTGCGGTCGCTGGTGAAGGACACCAGGTTGTTCTGGCGCACCACGGCGGTTTTCTTGTCCAGGCGCTCGACGATGGGGTGCTCCTTGAAATCGTTCACCCCCCGGTACAGGGTCAGGTGCTTCTTGCCCGGCGCGAAATGGCGCGCCAGGGCCCACTGGCAGTATTCGTACAGCAGGTCCAGCTGCAGGTTGATGCTGTTGTTGTGGAAGCGGCTCGACATCTTCTCTTCCACGTAGGTCACCCAGGCCCCCGACGGATACCGGGCCAGGCAGGTCTTGTGGAAGGTGGGGAAGAGCCCGAAGCGGCTTTCCACCCAGCCTTTCAGCACCGCCCCCTCCGGCCCGTTGGAGTCGAAGCCCCAGCCCTGCAACAGGCGCAGGAAGCTGCTCTTGAAGCGCCGGTTGCTGGCGGATTTCTTCACCCGCTGCTCCAGGTCCAGGCCGAACATCGCGCCCATGTAGCTTTGGAACGCTTCCGACGCCTCAACCGCGTTGGCCGAGCCGTCCAGCATCTCGAACAGCACCTTGTTCATTTCCCGCACCCCGTTGAGCCGCAGGGGCAGGGGGTAGTCGTTGAACGCGGCGCTGGCCAGGAGCCCGGTGGGGATGCCTACCAGGTTGGTGCTGTGTCCCGCGAAGGCAGGCTGGCCCGTTTCTTGTTCCATGACCCTACTTGAGCAATAACTATTCCCGGTGTGTTTGCGTTGTTTTTAAAGGGGAATCTGTTTTTGTCGGAAAAATGGGGACGTGGCCTTTTTCCTACAGCCGTCAGGGTTTTGTCGGCTTTGCGACAGCCACGGAAAACCCGCTGGTTAAAATTTAGTTATCTTTAATTCAACGCGTTATGCGACTTTAGGCGGGTTGGCACGGTCGTTGCAGAAAGGGAGGCAACCAAAGCGATTTGGTCCCAGTTTGCAACATCCGAAACCTGAAAGGAGATTGACATGAGTGGCTTGAGGCAGATTGCTTTCTACGGCAAAGGCGGTATCGGTAAATCCACCACTTCCCAAAACACCCTGGCGGCTCTGGCCGAAATGGGCCAGAAAATCCTGATCGTCGGCTGCGACCCGAAAGCCGACTCCACCCGCCTGATCCTGCACGCCAAGGCCCAGGACACCGTGTTGTCCCTGGCTGCAGAAGCCGGTTCCGTGGAAGACCTGGAGCTGGAAGACGTGCTCCGCGTCGGTTACCGCGACATCCGTTGCGTGGAATCCGGCGGTCCTGAGCCCGGCGTGGGCTGCGCCGGCCGCGGCGTGATCACCGCCATCAACTTCCTGGAAGAGAACGGCGCTTACGACGGCGTGGACTACGTCTCCTACGACGTGCTCGGCGACGTGGTGTGCGGCGGTTTCGCCATGCCCATCCGGGAAAACAAGGCCCAGGAAATCTACATCGTGATGTCCGGCGAGATGATGGCCATGTACGCCGCCAACAACATCTCCAAGGGCATTCTGAAGTACGCCAACGCCGGCGGCGTGCGTCTCGGCGGCCTGATCTGCAACGAGCGCCAGACCGACAAGGAATGGGAACTGGCCGACGCCCTGGCCACTCGCCTGGGCACCAAGCTGATCCACTTCGTCCCCCGCGACAACACCGTGCAGCACGCCGAGCTGCGCCGCATGACCGTGCTGGAATACGATCCTGCTTCCAAGCAGGCCGAAGAGTACCGCCAGCTGGCCGGCAAGATCCACGCCAACGCCGGCAACGGCACGATCCCGACTCCGATCACCATGGAAGAGCTGGAAGACCTGCTGCTGGAGTTCGGCATCATGCAGAAGGAAGACGAGTCCATCATCGGCAAGGCTGCCTCCGCGGCGTAATCAGGGCAAGGATGAGGGATGAAGGTGAAAGGATGAAGGGTGGTCCGCTGCGCGGGCACTTTTCAGAAAATCGCGGCGCAGCCGCACCGAACTTCATCCTTCATCCTTCCGCCTTCATCCTTATCTAAGCGATAGGAGTTTGAAATGAGTGCAGACGTCAAGACCCGGAACCAGGAGCTGATTCAGGAAGTGCTCGCGGCTTATCCGGAAAAGGCTGCCAAAAAGCGGGCCAAGCACCTCAACGTGTACGAGGAAGGCAAGCCCGATTGCGGCGTGAAATCCAACATCAAGTCCCTGCCGGGGGTGATGACCATCCGCGGTTGCGCCTACGCCGGTTCCAAGGGCGTGGTGTGGGGCCCCATCAAGGACATGGTCCACATCTCCCACGGTCCCGTGGGCTGCGGCCAGTATTCCTGGGGCACCCGCCGCAACTACTACGGCGGCACCACCGGGGTGAACAGCTTCGTCGGCATGCAGATCACGTCCGATTTCCAGGAAAAGGACATCGTGTTCGGCGGCGACAAGAAGCTGGACAAGATGATCGACGAGATCGTCACCCTGTTTCCCCTGGCCAACGGCTTGTCCATCCAGTCCGAGTGCCCCATCGGCCTGATCGGCGACGACATCGAGGCGGTGGCCAAGCGCAAGACCAAGGAAATCGGCAAGACCATCGTTCCGGTGCGTTGCGAAGGCTTCCGCGGGGTGTCCCAATCCCTCGGCCACCACATCGCCAACGACCAGGTGCGCGACTGGGTGCTGGACAAGGCCGAATCCAACCATGAGACCGGCCCCTACGACGTGGCCATCATCGGCGACTACAACATCGGCGGCGACGCCTGGTCTTCCCGCATCCTGCTGGAAGAGATGGGCCTGCGCGTGGTGGCCCAGTGGTCCGGCGACGGCACCCTGAAGGAGATGGAGAAGACCCCCAAGGTCAAGCTCAACCTCCTGCACTGCTACCGTTCCATGAACTACATCTCCCGCCACATGGAAGAGAAGTACGGCATTCCCTGGGTGGAGTACAACTTCTTCGGCCCCACCAAGATCGCCGCCAGCTTGCGCGAAATCGCCAGCCACTTCGACGACAAGATCAAGGAAGGCGCCGAGAAGGTCATCGCCAAGTACCAGCCCATGGTGGATGCGGTGATCGCCAAGTACAAGCCGCGTTTGGACAAGAAGACCGTGATGCTCTACGTCGGCGGCCTGCGTCCCCGTCACGTGGTGGGTGCCTATGAAGACCTGGGCATGGAAGTGGTCGGCGCCGGTTACGAATTCGCCCACGGCGACGACTACCAGCGCACCACCCACTACGTCAAAGACGGCACGCTGATCTACGACGACGTCACCGGCTTCGAGTTCGAGAAGTTCGCCGAGAAGCTCCAGCCCGACCTGGTGGGCTCCGGCGTGAAGGAAAAGTACATCTTCCAGAAGATGGGCATCCCCTTCCGCCAGATGCACTCCTGGGACTACTCCGGCCCCTACCACGGCTACGACGGCTTCGCCATTTTCGCCCGCGACATGGACATGGCCATCAACAGCCCGGTGTGGGGAATGACCAAGGCCCCGTGGAAGAAGTAACTACCTAACCCACCCTCTCCCGCAAGCGGGGGAGGGCGAGGGAGGGGGAAATCTGGTGCGGGGTTGCGCCTAGGACTGAAAGCCTGACGCACCCCGCCAACCCGGCGGGCGGACGCAAGAGTCCAACCCGTCTATGAAAGGAGATTCATCATGCCTCAGAATGCAGCGAGCGTTCTCGACCACAACCGTCTCTTCAAAGAGCCGGAGTACCAGTCCCTGATGGAAGGCAAGAAGGTGTTTGAAGACGCCGTGCCCGACGCCAAGGTCAAAGAGGTCGAAGACTGGACCAAGAGCTGGGAATACCGCGAGATCAACTTCAAGCGCGAAGCCCTCACCATCAACCCCGCCAAGGCCTGCCAGCCCCTGGGCGCCGTTCTCGCCGCCGCCGGCTTCGAGGGCACCCTGCCCTACGTGCACGGCTCCCAAGGCTGCGTGGCCTACTTCCGCAGCCACTTCAACCGCCACTTCAAGGAGCCCAGCTCCTGCGTGTCCGACTCCATGACCGAAGACGCCGCCGTGTTCGGTGGCCTCAACAACATGGTGGACGGCCTGTCCAACGCCCACGCCCTGTACAAGCCGAAGATGATCGCGGTGAGCACCACCTGCATGGCGGAAGTGATCGGCGACGACCTGGACAGCTTCATCAAGACCGCCAAGCAAAAGGGCGTGATTCCTGAAGAGTTCGACGTGCCCTTCGCCCACACCCCCTCCTTCGTCGGCAGCCATGTCACCGGCTACGACAACATGATGAAGGGCATCCTGACCCACTTCTGGACCGGGAAAGAGCGCAAGGCCAACAACAGCGTCAACATCCTCGGCGGCTTCGACGGCTACTGCGTCGGCAACAACCGCGAGTTGAAGCGCATGCTGGGCCTGATGGGCGTGGACTACACCATCCTGTCCGACGCCAGCGACGTGTTCGATACGCCCACCAACGGCGAATTCAACATGTACGCCGGCGGCACCACGATCGAAGCCACCAAGGCAGCCCTCAACGCCAAGGCCACCATCGCCATGCAAAGCATCTCCGTGGCGAAGACCCTGGAGTTCGCGGCCACCACCGGCCAGGAAGTAGTCGAGCTCAACTGCCCCATCGGCGTGACCGCCACCGACGCCTTCCTGATGGAAGTGTCCCGCATCACCGGCAAGCCCATCCCCGCCGAGCTGGAGCTGGAACGGGGCCGCCTGGTGGACGCCATGGCCGACTCCCAGGCCTACCTCCACGGCAAGAAGTTCGCCCTGTTTGGCGACCCGGACATGGCCATGGGCCTGACCGCCTTCCTGCTGGAAATGGGCGCCGAGCCGGTGCATATCGTCTGCTCCAACGCCCCCAAGGGCTGGGAAGACAAGATGCAGAAGATGTTGGACGCCAGCCCCTTCGGCAAGGAAGCCAAGCTGTACCCCGGCAAGGACCTGTGGCACATGCGCTCCCTCCTGGCCACCGAACCCGTGGAGTTCCTCATCGGCAGCTCCAACGGCAAGGTGCTGGAGCGTGACTGCAACGTCCCGCTGATCCGCATCGGCTTCCCGATCTTCGACCGCCACCACCACCACCGCTTCCCCATCTGGGGCTATCAGGGCAGCCTGAACGTGCTGGTGAAGGTGCTGGACAAGATATTCGACGCCCTGGACGACGGCAGCCGCAACGACGTCGACTTCGACATGGTGCGTTAAGCCGGATCGCCCCGCCCCCTCTTACCGGGGGGTGGGGTTTTTATTTCGCAGAGCGAAAAGGAATAGCAGATGGCCAACATCACATTCAGCTCCCCCGCCATGAAGAAGGACATCACGGTCTACGCCGTGGCCGGCGACCGCCGCAGCCTTCTCTCCGTGGCCCAGGAGCACCAGGTTCCCATCCACTACGAGTGCCAGGACGGCGAATGCGGCTCCTGCGCCGTGCAAGTGCTGCCCCTCTCCGGCAAGGGCCCCAAGGGCGTGCACCTGACCGAGAAGGAAAAAACCGTGCTGCTCCTTTCCGGCAAGGTCAGCAAGGAAGAACTGGAACAGATCAGCGTTTCCGACGTCGCCCCCAGTTGGCGCCTGGCGTGCCAGTACATGGTCCTCGATGACGATATCGTGGTGAAGTTCTAAGCAACCGACAGCATGACGGATTGCGTATAGTTGCCCCCCGAGACGGGGGCTTTTTTGTTGGTGCGCCCGGCAGGGCGCACTTACTTGGAGGTGAAAGTCCTCTACTCGCCCGGCAAGGGGAAGAGTTAGCTGAACGGCAAGGGTGTTCCGGGTGACTGGAAATCTGGAGGAAGCCGAAGGCAAAGCGCTGGCCTGACGAACAGGAAGCGGATAGGAGGCGGCACGGCGGGGTAAGACGGCGATTATCGTCAAAGCCCGATACTTGCACGGAACGCCGTGACGTAAGGATCAAAGGGGTCAGCATCGATTTTTCATCAAATCAACAGGATGCCGTCACTATACCCCGCCACCGTGGCATCATGAGTAACCAGCTTCAGCGGCTCGGTCAGTGCCTGCGCCACCAGCATCCGGTCGAAGGGATCAGCGTGGATAGGCGGCAGAGTTTCGACGGCGGCGGCGTGCTGGTCGGTGATCGGCAGGGGAAGGTAGCCCGCGTCGGCGAAGTGGCGCCGGGCTTGCTTGCCGGAGATGGGAATGGTGTGGCGGCCGAGGGAGTGCTTGATGGCGATTTCCCATACCGAGGCGGCGCTGACGTAAATCTCGTTTTCCGGCGCGAAGATCAGTTCCCGTGCCTGGGCCGGCAGCCTGGGGCTGTCGGTGATGGCCCACAGGGCGATGTGGGTGTCGAGGAGCAGCCTCACTGGCCGGCCCCGAACAGGCGGGCGATTTCCGCGTTGTCGGCGTCGATGTCGTCCGGTACTTCAAACTGGCCCTTGGCGACGCCCAGGCGCTGTCCAGCGGGTTTTCCGCCGAGGCGAACCAGCTTGGCGGCGGGCCTGCCGTTGCGGGCGATGATGATTTCCGGCTCTTCTCCCGATTCCACCTGTTCCACCAGCTTCGACAAGTGGGTTTTGGCTTCCAACATATTGACCGTAGACATGATTTCCGCCTCTGACGATGTACTTGGCTAAGTATAGCTAAGGTGGTGGTGCGATTCAACGGTGGGGCAGCAGACCAAGACGCAAGGGCAAGGGCTTGCTCCTATCGGAAGCCCCTGGGCGCCGTTGCAGAAGGGGCGTTCTACCTACCGCTTCTTCTGATATTTCCCCACCAATTCCCCCTTCCCCAGGATATGCCCCAGCATCGCCTTCTCCAGCGCCGCCTTGGTGGGGTGCTTGAGGTCCGGCAGAACCGTGTCCAGGGCGTAGAGCTTGTGGAAGTAGCGGTGGGTGCCGATGGGCGGGCAGGGGCCGCCGTAGCCGGTGCGGTGCCAGTCGTTGGTGCCTTGGAGGGTGCCGGGGGGCAGGGCGCTTGGTGGAATGCCCTCGGGCAGGCCGGCGGCGGTGGGGGGAAGGTTGTACAGCACCCAGTGGACCCAGGTGGTTTTGGGGGCGTCGGGGTCCGGGGCATCGGGGTCGTCCACGATCAGGGCCAGGCTTTGGGTTCCCGCCGGGAGGCCGGACCAGGCCAGGGCGGGGGAGAGGTCCGGGCCGTCGCAGGTGTGGCGGGCGGGGATGGGGCCGTTGGGTTCGAAGGCGGGGGAGGCGAGGGTGATGGTCATGGGGGAAGCTCCTTTGGGGGGCGGCGTGCCGCCGGCGGCGGCGCCGGAAAGATGCAGGGCGAGGGCGGCGGCCAGGGCGAGGCGGATTGGGAAAGGCAAGGGGCGCGGTCGTAGCGCAGGCGACGTCGCCTGCATTGCCCGCCGTGGGGCGGGCCTGCGGCCCGATGCAGGCGGGGTCGCCTGCGCTACGGGGATGGCGGGTTTCGACAAGGCGTTGAGCATGGTTCCGGGCTTTTTCCGGGGGACGGAGGTTTCACTATAGAGCATGGCCGAAACGCCGGAATATGACGCGCAATGTATTGAATGTTAGCTGTTTTTTGGCATTTTCGTTTTCGGGGGTAAAATGGGGGCAATTCCTGGACGGCGCAGGAACAAAAAAACACACGCTTAGGATCGACATGCACGCGAATCAGAACTACGGACCCGACGACGTCCAGGAAACCCGGGAACAGCTCCAGCTCTACATCAACCTGAAGCTTTCCTCTTCCGGCCTGCCCACCTGCCAGGAGGGGGTTGGCGGCGATTTCCTGGAGGTGGCGGACGACCTGCTCAAGAGCTACCGGGAGCGTTCCCGCCTGCTCACCGGCTACCTGTGCCCGCCGGATGCCCGCATCCAGGCCTTCCTCGACGCCTACCTGGCCGACGCCTGCGTCAGCCCCGTGCCCCGGCTGCCGGAGAACACCGTGATCCTGGACCGCCCCGGCGTGGCCCGGGAGCTTTCCCTGCCGGTGAAGGGGGACGTGTTCACCAGCGAGTACGTGGAGAGCTACCGCATCCGCAACGGCGTGCTGCACAACCCGGCCAGCGACCGGCGCACCACCAAGGGCTCGTTCCACATCGCCGAAGGGGGCCTGCCGGTGCCCGGCGACAAGAAGGCGGTGCCCAAGGAGGCCTTCGCCCGCCTGCTGCGGGAAGCCCTCAACCCGCCGGAACACCTCCAGCGCCTGCCCTTCACCGCCGGCCAGGAGCAGGAGGCCAAGACCTTCGTCTCCCTGCTGCTGCGCCCCGTGGTGTGCCCGGAAATCCCCGGCGTGGAGCCGGAAAAGAATATGGAAATCCGCTTCTTCGCCCCCGGCAGCCTGGTGAGCAACCTGGATTTCGTCGAGAGCATCTTCGGCAACGGCGGCAACCCCTTCCTGTCCTCCAAGGACGCCGGCCTGGACGCGGAGCACTGGTGCGGCCACAGCGGCTGCGTCATCCTGGCGCCCCATCTGGTGCGCTTCACCAAGAAGGAACTGGGCCTGCCCCGCCACGACGACGCCACCCCCCGCCAGCGGGCGGAGGGCATGTGCTGGCAGGACGAGGGGGAGCTGTACAACGACGGCGCCGCCTTCAAGATCACCGCCCGGGACGAGCGGGGGGTGATCGTCACCCTCATCGCCGACAACTACTACGGCTACTGCAAGAAGGAAGTCAAAACCCAGATCGGCTACGCCGCCAACCTCTTCGGCCTGGCGGAGGAGGAGCACGCCGGCGGCGCCCTGGCCTTCCCCCGCCGCAACCACGGGGAGGAGTACGGCGCCGACAGCCGCAGCCGCCCCGCCGGCTACAGCTTCGAGGACACCGTGGCCCGCTACGGCGACCTGATGGACGTGCAGCCCGAAGGCTACGGCATCGACCGGCAGTTCCCGGACGTGGTCTACGTGCCCCAGGACCTGCGCATGGACCTGCACCGCCAGACCGTCACCTGGCTGAAGGACGGGGAGTCCCGCACCATCAAGCTGCGGCCGGGGAAAATCTACGTCCAGCCCAGCGGCTACAAGATCGAGATGCAGAAGCACCCCGGCGCGCCGTCCTGGCGCCTGATCGGCACCGACCCGGAAGGGACCTTCTGCCACAAGCCCTGCACCGTTTCCGGCGGCGGCAAGTCGGAGATTTCCAAGTCCCTCACCGACGCCGTGATCTACGGCCCCCTGTTCGTGGCCGACCTGGAGAAAGACCTGGGCCAGGTGGAGGCCATTTTCAAGGGCGACTATTCCGGCCGCTACCAGCCCGGCTTCGAGCACGAGGACCGGGACCCCGGCCGCAAGCTCCTGAGCATGGAGCGCAGCCTGGGCTCGGTGATCAAGGTGCTGACCCCGTCGCCCTCCTACACCGAACAGCACAACGCCTGGCTGGACGGCATCCCCAACCGCATCCTGGCCCTGGTGTTCATCATCAAGCGCATGTACAGCCCGGAGTGGGGCGACGACTGGCGCAAGTGCCTGTCGGTGGATTTCGTCAACGGCCAGCCCGGCCATGAACTCAAGCTGGGGGAGCGCAAGCTGGTGGCCTCCTACCTGCGGGTGGGCTTCGAGGAGAACGGCGCCTGGCGCGTGTTCAAGCTGCGCCAGGATTTCATCGCCGCCGACAAGGTGCAGATGGAGGACGACATCAGCGCCTCGGTGGTGGTGCCCGCCGGGATGCTGCCCAACCTGTCCCCCAAGAGCGCCGACCCGTCGGTGAAGCTGGTGCGCAACTGCGAATCCCGCCTGTTCCAGCGGCCGGACGACGCGGTCCACCGCGGCTTCGACAAGCAGACCGAGGCGGACATGGCGCGCCGGGACAATTTCATGGCCAACTACGAACCCCTGGCGGGCGAGGCCCTGCGGGACATCGTCGAGGACGTGGTGGGCTTCGGCCTGTATACCGAGCCCATGCGCGCCATGCTCGGCTCGGCCCACGAGGAGGGGGGCTACGTGGTGTCGTCGGCCCATCCGAGACTGGTGGACGGCAAGCCCAGCAAGAACCCCCGTTACCTGCAACTGCGCCCGGACCTGGGCAACCCCCTGCGCCGCTACGCCGCCGAGATCGGCGCCCGCTTCAAGCGCCGGGTGCCCCTGGACCAGCCGGTGGTGGAGCCGGTGAACGCCGTCCTGGTGGGGCGGCGCAACAACCCGCCGGAACCGGGCATCCGCCCCCTGGCGGTGTACAACCCGATCCACTACCAGGAACTGCCCGAGCTGTTCATGGACTTCATCTGCAGCCTCACCGGCAAATCCCCCTCCACCACCGGGGCGGGGTCGGAAGGGGCCCTCACCAAGGGACCGTTCAACGCCCTGCGGCCCACGGCGGACCTCAACAACGCCCTGGTGTCCTTCATCCTCACCGGTTACGCCGGCTACTC
The DNA here is from genome assembly GCA_002347615.1 of Gallionellaceae bacterium UBA2239. Taxonomy (GTDB): domain Bacteria; phylum Pseudomonadota; class Gammaproteobacteria; order Burkholderiales; family UBA9220; genus UBA2239. Next base: position 25,583 of record DDYH01000026.1, read on the forward strand.
CACCGCCGCCGGCTGGATCGGCCCCAAGTTCCGGGTGGACCACGACATCAGCCTGCTGGTGCCGGAAATCTGGTCCCGCCTGGCCCCGGTGGAGCGGGACCCGCGCCTGCTGATCGAACACGGCTACCTGGAGAAGGTGGAGGACTTCACTTTCGAGGGCCGCCTGATCCAGGCCAGCCGCCTGGGCTACCGCATCACCGAGCGCTTCGTCCACGGCTTCCTGGGCAAGATTTTCGACGCCCCCATGGCGGTGTTCCCCGAGCACATCCTGCGCCCGGAAAAACAGGACCTGGGCGTGTTCGCCGACGGGGTGGAAAACATCGTCGAAGCCCAGCAGCGGGTGGCCGCCTGCTACCTGGAGGACGGCAGCGTGGAAGACGCCTGCCCGCCCCTCCAGGCCCTGCTCCACATCATGGCCGCCAGCAGCTTCGAAGGGAAGGATGTCCACCACCCGGCCATCCGCGCCCTGTTCACCCGGGACTCCCTGCTGGCTTCCGACTGGTACCAGCAGCGGCTGGAAATCAAGCAGGCCCGCGACATCCGCCTGTGGCAGCGCCACGTGGCCTACCTGGAAGCCTTCGCCGCCCGCGCCAGCCACCAGGACATGGCGGCCCGCCTGGACATTCCGCAGCGGCTGGCGGCGGCCCGGGCCAAGCTGGAGCGGGTGAAGGGAAGGGAATACCTGGAGAGCCTGCGGGGCACCATCGGCGCAGACCCGATGGGGACGGAGAGCGCCGGAGCCTAAAGCCGGGGGCGTGCGGTGCGCTTCTGCCCCGCCGTTGCCCATGGATTGTCGCAAACCGGACAAGATGCACCGACAAGGTGCAGGGTGGCTTAACCGGGGCCAGGCTGAAATCCAAGCGCTGATGCGGGCTTGCGAGGACATGGCGCCGTGGCACGGGAATTGCAAAGTACCCGGCAAGGAAAACCATTTGTCGGGATTGTCGCAATGAGCGCATTGAAGGACAAAGTCGCCAGCGTGATGGAAGAGCCGGCCTGCGCCAAGAACCAGGGCAAGGACGGCAAGGAGCGCAAGAAGGGCTGCGGCAAGGCGTTGACGCCGGGCGCGGCGGCGGGGGGCTGTGCCTTCGACGGGGCCAAGATTTCCCTCCAGCCCATCACCGACGTGGCCCACCTGGTCCACGGCCCCATCGCCTGCGAGGGCAACTCCTGGGACAACCGCAACACGCCGTCCTCCGGCCCCAGCCTGTTCCGTACCGGTTTCACCACCGACATGGGCGAGCTGGACGTGATCTACGGCGGCGAGAAGAAGCTGTTCCGCGCCATCCGCGAAGTGATCGAGAAGTACGACCCCCCGGCGGTGTTCGTCTACCAGACCTGCGTTCCGGCCATGATCGGCGACGACATCGAGGCGGTGTGCAAGGCGGCCCGGGAGAAGTTCGGCAAGCCGGTGATTCCGGTCAACATCCCCGGCTTCGTCGGCAGCAAGAACCTGGGCGCCAAGCTGGCCGGGGAAGCCCTGCTGGACTACGTCATCGGCACCGTGGAGCCGGAAACCACCACCCCCTACGACATTGCGGTGATCGCCGAGTACAACGTGGCCGGCGACTTCTGGGCGGTGAAGCCCTTGCTGGACGCCCTGGGCATCCGCGTCCTGGCCAACATCTCGGGGGATGCCCGCTACAACGATATCGCCTGCGCCCACCGGGCCCGCGCCGCGATGATGGTGTGCTCCAAGGCCATGATCAACGTGGCGCGCAAGCTGGAAGAGCGCTACGCCATCCCCTATTTCGAAGGCTCCTTCTACGGCATATCCGACACTTCCGAAGCCCTGCGCCAGATCGCCAAGCTGCTGGTGAACAAGGGCGCCCCGGAAGAGTTGCTGGTGCGCACCGAAGCGCTGATCGCCCGGGAAGAAGCCCGCGTGTGGGCGCAAATCGAGCCCTACCGGGTCGCGCTGAAGGGCAAGAAAGTGCTGCTCTTCACCGGCGGCGTGAAGTCCTGGTCGGTGGTGTCCGCGCTCCAGGAGGCGGGCATGGAGGTAGTGGGCACTTCCATGCGGAAATCCACCCAAGAGGACCGGGAGCGGGTGATCGAAATCATGGGCACCGACGCCCACATGTTCGACGAGCTGCCCCCCCGGGAGATGTACCGCATGTTGAAGGCCAGCGAGGCGGACATCATGCTCTCCGGCCCCCGTTCCCAGTTCGTGGCGCTGAAGGCCAAGACCCCCTGGCTGGACGTGAACCAGGAGCGCCACCACGCCTACGCCGGCTACGCGGGCTTCGTCACCCTGGTGCAGGAAATCCACAAGTCCATCAGCAACCCGGTGTGGGAGCAGGTCAAACGTCCCGCTCCTTGGGAGCGGGACGGCAAGGATGAAGGCATAAGGATGAAGGATGAAGAAAACCGTCCGCAGGACGCCGCCCCTCATCCTTCATCCCTCATCCTTCATCCTTAGGAGGTCCGAGCCATGGCCACCCTCACCCCCCACAAGAAAGCCTGCACCGTCAACCCGCTCAAGATGAGCGCCCCCATCGGCGCGGCCCTGGCCTACCTGGGCGTGGACCGGGCGATGCCGGTGCTGCACGGCTCCCAGGGCTGCACCGCCTTCGGGCTGGTGGTGTACGTGCGCCACTTCAAGGAAACCATTCCCCTCCAGACCACCGCCATGAACGAAGTGAGCACTATCCTCGGCGGCCTGGAGAACATCGAGCAGGCGGTGGACAACATCTACAAGCGCGCCAAGCCGGCCCTGCTGGGGCTGGCTTCCACCGGGCTGACCGAAACCAAGGGCGACGACGTGGCGGGCTACCTCAAGCTGATGCGGGACAAGCATCCCGAGTGGGAAGGGATGGAAGTGGTCTACGCCTCCACCCCGGACTACGTGGGCAGCCTGGAAACCGGCTGGGCCGCGGCGGTGGCGGCCATGGTGGAGCGCCTGGCCGATCCGTCCAGCGAGCGCCTGCCCACCCAGGTGAACATCCTCGCCAACTGCCACCTGACGCCGGGGGATATCGAGGAAATCCGCGACATCGTCGAGAGCTTCAACCTCCAGCCCATCATCCTGCCCGACCTGTCCGGCTCCCTGGACGGGCACATCCCGGAAACCTTCGTCCCCCACACCCTGGGGGGCACCAAGGTGGAGGAAATCCGGGCCATGGGCCGCTCCTGCCATACCCTGGTCATTGGCGAATCCATGGGGGGCGCAGCGGAAGCGCTGAAGGCCAAGACCGGCGTGGACTACACCCTGTTCGACCGCCTCACCGGCCTGGAGGCCAGCGACGCCTTCATCCAGCGCCTGATGGACCTCACCGGCCACCCGGCCACCCGGAAGCTGAAGAAACAGCGCAGCCAGTTGCAGGACGCCATGCTGGACGGCCACTTCTACTTCGGCGGCGTGAAGGCCGCCATCGGCGCCGAGCCGGACCTGCTCTACGCCCTGGGCTCCTTCCTCACCGAGATGGGGGCCGAGATCGAGGCGGCGGTGACCACGGTGGAATCCCCCGTCCTGGAAAAGCTCATCGCCAAGGAGCTGCTGGTGGGGGACCTGGAAGACCTGGAACAGCGCGCCGCCCATTGCGGCCTGCTGGTGACCCACTCCCACGGCCGCCAGGCGGCGGAGCGGCTGGGCATCCCCTTCCACCGGGCCGGCATCCCCCTATTCGACCGCCTCGGCGCCGCCCACCAGGTGACCGTGGGCTACCGGGGCACCAAGGAACTGGTGTTCGAACTGGGCAACCTGTTATGGAGCAATGCCCACGAGCCCCATCCGGACGATTGGAGGCTGGATCATGAAAACACGCAAACTATCGCTCGTCACTGACAGCGGGAAAGGAGTCACTCCCATGAGAGTCGCATTCGCCACCGAGGACATGCAGCGGGTGGACGCCCACTTCGGCTGGGCCCGCAACATCGCCATCTACGAGGTTTCCCCGGAAGGCTTCCAGTTCGCCGAAGTGGTGCAGTTCGACGGCGACCTGAAGGAGGACGGGTCGGAAGACAAGCTCACCCCCAAGATCGACGCCGTCCGCGACTGCGCCATCGTCTACGTGGCCGCCATCGGCGGCTCGGCGGCGGCCAAGGTGGTCAACGCCAAGGTGCACCCGGTGAAGGTGTCCAACCCGGAAGGCATTTCCGACATCCTGGAAAAACTGGTGACGGTGCTCCAGGGCACCCCGCCCCCCTGGCTGCGCAAGGCCCTGATGAAGGGCCAGGAGCGCAGCTTCGATTTCGACGAGGAGTAACCCATGTCCGACGTGCTGGAAAAATTCGACCTCAAGACTTCGCCCTTTTTGACCGAGCTGGTCAAGCAGTGGCGCGCCCAGGACAGCTACGGCGCCTGGGAAGGCAAATCCGACGAGGCGCTGCTGGAGCCCTACGTGATCGACAAGGAGAAGCGCAAGGAAATCCCCATCATCGGCGACCCGGACCCGGAAACCCTGTGGCGCCTGGAGCTGTTCTACAACGCCGTGGGCCTGGCCATCGAGCGCCGCAGCGGGGTGATGGTGTCCCCCATGATGAAAATGTCCCACGAAGGCTTCGGCAAGATGGTCCTCCTGGCCGGCCGCCTGGTGGTCATCAACAAGAGCCTGCGGGACGTGCACCGCTTCGGCTTCCTCACCCTGGAAAAGCTGGCGGAGGAAGGCGAGAAGCTGGTGAGCGCCGGGGTGGAGATGATCGAGAAATTCCCGGAGGTGGCGAAATATGGCTGACATGGACGAACTCAAGGCCCGGGTGAAAAAGCTCAACGCCCAGGCGACCCAGCTCAAGATGGACCTGCACGACCTGTCCGAGGAACTGCCCGCCAACTGGGAAAAAATCCCCGAGCTGGCCCAAAAGACGTTCGAGGCCTACCAGACCCTGACCGAAGCCCGCAAGCAGCTGGCGGCCGGTTGATTAAAAGCGGTTAACCGCCAAGAACGCCAAGGAACACCGAACCCTGTAGGAGCGCCCCATGGGCGCGACCGCAAGCGGGGAAGGTGTCGCGCCCAAGGGGCGCTCCTACATCAGGGGCATTCCAGAAGTTCTTGGCGTCTTGGCGGTTCATGGTTTTGAAGTTTATTTTCAAGGAGCGAAAACGATGTCGACTTTTGCCATTACCCTCCCCAGCGGCGTCACCTGGGAGCCCAAGTTCGTCGCGGACATCAACAAGGAAAAATGCATCGGCTGCGGCCGCTGCTTCAAGGTCTGCGGCCGGGACGTGCTGCAACTGATGGGCATGGACGACGAGGGTGAGCTGATCGCCGTGGATGTGGATGGCGATGACGACGACGAGTACGAAAAAAAGGTCATGACCGTGGGCAACGCCGCCAACTGCATCGGCTGCGAATCCTGCGCCAAGATATGCCCCAAGAAGTGCTACACCCACGCCCCGGCCCACGCCTAGCAAAGCGTCATTGCGAGCGTGGCGAAGCAATCTCGGTTTTTAGTCATCAACCGACATGCCGATTAATTCTGACCGTTCGCCCTGAGGTATCGAA
>DDYH01000067.1 GCA_002347615.1 Gallionellaceae bacterium UBA2239
ATTAGCCCCAAGCGGCGAATTGTGAGTCCGCTCGGGCTTTTCTGCTTAAGCCGGCGCCGAAACTACGAACTCGTGCGCAAGCAGGCTGTATGGTGCCGGGAACGAGAATCGAACTCGTACGCTGTCGCCAGCGCGGGATTTTGAGTCCCGTGCGTCTACCAATTCCGCCATCCCGGCTCGGAAAGCGCGCATTATTCTCCAAAACGCGGTTTTCATCAAGGTTTCCGGCGGTTATCATAGCCGCCCCATGCGTACCGACGACTTCGATTTCCATCTTCCCGGGGAACTGATCGCCCAGTTCCCGGCCCCCGAGCGCGCCGCCAGCCGCCTGCTGCATCTGGACGGCCCCAGCGGGGCGCTGACGGACGGGCTGTTCCGCGACCTGCCCCAGTTCCTGCGGGCCGGCGACCTGCTGGTGTTCAACGACACCAAGGTGATCAAGGCCCGCCTCTACGGCATCAAGGAATCCGGCGGCAAGGTGGAGGTGATGGTGGAGCGGGTGCTGGACGGGCACTCGGTACTGGCCTTCATCCGCGCCAGCCACGGCCCCAAGCCCGGCATGGGGCTGCGCCTGGCGGACGCCTTCGACGCCGTGGTGGTGGAGCGGGTGGATGATCTTTACCGCATCCGCTTCCCGGAAAACCCCCTGGACCTCCTGGACCGCTACGGCGCCCTGCCCTTGCCCCCCTACATCACCCACGCCGCGGGAGAGGACGACGAATCCCGCTACCAGACGGTGTACGCCCGGGAGCCGGGTGCGGTGGCGGCGCCCACGGCGGGGCTGCATTTCGACCGGGGGATGCTGGAAACCCTGGAGCGCATGGGCGTCCACACCGCCCGCGTCACCCTCCACGTGGGGGCCGGCACCTTCCTGCCGGTGCGGGCGGAGTTCGTTCATGAACACAAAATGCACACCGAGCGCTACACCGTCCCCCAGGAGACGGTGGCCGCCATCCGCGACGCCAAGCAGGGCGGCGGGCGGGTCATGGCGGTGGGCACCACGTCCCTGCGGGCGCTGGAATCGGCGGCCCGGGGTGGCGAGCTGGCCGCCGGCAGCGGCGAAACCGACATCTTCATCACCCCCGGCTACCAATTCAAAGTGGTGGAGCGCCTGCTCACCAACTTCCACCTCCCCAAGTCCACCCTGCTGATGCTGGTGTCCGCCTTCGGCGGGGTGGAACACATCCGCCGCGCCTATCGCCACGCCGTGGCGCAGCGCTACCGCTTCTTCAGCTACGGCGACGCCATGCTGATCGAGCGGGTCTAAGGAATCACTGATAAGCCCGGCTCCGTCATTGCGAGCGTAGCGAAGCAATCTGGTTTGGGGTGGATTGCGCCCCTTGTGAGATTGCTTCGTCACTTCGTGCCTCGCAATGACGGATTATTCAGCGCGTCCCCAATCTGCTAGCATGAAACCACTGCCTGGAGAGGGAAGTGGTATGGAGCATTATGTTTACTGGTTCGTGCTGGGGCTGATATTTCTCGGGGTCGAGCTGGCCACCGGCACCTTCTACATGCTGGTGCTCGCCATCGCTCTCGGCGCGGGCGGAGTGGCGGCCCTGACGGGGTTCATTCCCGAGCTGCAATACGTCATCGCTGCGGCGATAGGCTTGGCGGGAACCCTGGTGCTGCGCCGTTTCCGGATGGCGGCCCAGAGCCGGCCCAGCCAGGATCAAAGCCTGGACCTGGGGCAGCCGGTGAAGGTGCTCCAGTGGCGGGAAGACGGCGCCGCCCGCGTTCACTACCGGGGCGCGGATTGGGATGCCGAACTCGCTTCCACCGATGCCCCGCGGGAAGGCCCACTCTACATCCGCGAAGTCCGCGGCAATACGCTGATCCTCACCCACGAAAAAGGGAAATAAGAAATGGAAATCGCCACCCTGATTCTCATCGCTGCTGTCATTTTCATCGTCAAGGCGGTCAAGGTCGTGCCCCAGCAGCACGCCTGGGTGCTGGAGCGCCTGGGCAAGTTCCACGCCGTGCTGGCCCCGGGCCTCAACGTCGTGGTGCCTTTCGTCGACCGCATCGCCTACAAGCATCTGTTGAAGGAAATCCCCCTCGACGTGCCGAGCCAGATTTGCATCACCAAGGACAACACCCAGCTTCAGGTGGATGGCATCCTCTACTTCCAGGTCACCGATCCCCGGCTGGCTTCCTACGGCACCAGCGACTTCGTCCTGGCCATCACCCAGCTGGCCCAGACCACCCTGCGCTCGGTGATCGGCAAGATGGAGCTGGACAAGACCTTCGAGGAGCGGGACGACATCAACCGCGCCGTGGTGGCGGCCCTGGACGAGGCGGCCATGAGCTGGGGGGTGAAGGTGCTGCGCTACGAGATCAAGGACCTCACCCCGCCGAAGGAAATCCTCCACGCCATGCAGGCCCAGATCACCGCCGAGCGGGAAAAGCGCGCCGTGATCGCCACCTCCGAAGGCAAGCAGCAGGAACAGATCAACCTCGCCAACGGCGCCCGCCAGGCCGCCATCGCCCAGTCCGAGGGCGAAAAACAGGCCGCCATCAACCGCGCCCAGGGCGAAGCCGAAGCCATCAAGGCGGTGGCCGCCGCCAACGCCCAGGCCATCCAGCAGGTGGCCCAGGCCATCCAGTCCCAGGGCGGCATCGAGGCGGTGAACCTGAAAGTGGCGGAGAAATACGTCGACGCCTTCTCCGGCGTGGCCAAGGAAGGCAACACCCTGATCCTGCCGGGCAACCTGACCGACATGGGCTCCATGGTGGCGGCGGCCATGAGCATCGTGAAGGCGCAGAAGTGAGCTTCCTCTTGAATAGTGTAATCCGATGGATTACACTATTTCCATGATCAAGGCATTTTCTCACCGGGGTCTTGAGCGTTTCTTCCGCGACGACGATCTGCGCGGCATCAATGCCCAGCACAGCGCAAGAATCCGGCGCCTGCTCGATAGGCTGGACGTCGTTCCCGCGGTGGATGACATGAACCTTCCCGGCTTGGGATTCCACGAACTGAAAGGCGACCGCAAGGGCGTGTACGCCGTCAAGGTTACGGGAAACTGGCGCGTCACGTTCCGCTTCGAGGCGGGCGCGCCTGGGATGTGAACCTGGAGGATTACCACTGATGGAAACGCTGCGCAGCCAAAACCGCAAACCTACTCATCCTGGCGAGATCCTGCGCGAGGATGTGTTACCGGCTCTGGGCATGACCCAGGCGGAGTTCGCAAAACGGCTGGGGGTTTCCCGGTTGACGGTTTCCGAACTGTTGCATGAAAAGCGGGCGTTATCGCCTGATATGGCGCTGAGGCTGTCCAAGCTGCTCAACACTACGCCGGAATCGTGGCTGCGGATGCAGCAGGCGCTGGACTTGTGGGAGTTGGAGCATGACCAGCAGGGACGCTACGACGCCATCCATCCGGTCGAAATGGCGGCGTGAATAGAAGGTGGGCCATAAGTGCCCATGCAGAATCGAGCATAATGGTGGGCGTGATGTGCCCATCCTACGAATAGAATCCCATGAATTTCACCCTCCACACCATCGACGGCCCCGCCCGTCGCGGCACCCTCTCTTTAGCCCACGGCACCGTCGAAACCCCGGTGTTCATGCCGGTGGGAACCTACGGCTCGGTGAAGGCCATGTCCCCGGCTGAGCTGAAGGAAATCGGCGCCCAGATCGTCCTCGGCAACACCTTCCACCTGTGGCTGCGGCCGGGGTTGGAGGTGATCGGCGCCCACGGCGGGCTGCACCGCTTCATGGGCTGGGACGGGCCGATCCTCACCGACTCCGGGGGCTTCCAGGTGTTCAGCCTGGGGGAGCTGCGCAAGATTTCGGAAGAGGGGGTGAAGTTCCAGTCCCCCATCAACGGCGACCGCTGCTTCCTCACCCCCGAGGAATCCATGCGCATCCAGAAGGTGCTGAACTCGGACATCGTGATGATCTTCGACGAGTGCACCCCTTACCCCGCCGACGAAAGCCAAGCGGCCGACTCCATGCGCCTCTCCCTGCGCTGGGCGGAGCGCTCGAAAAAAGCCCACGAGGGCAACCCCAACGCCCTGTTCGGCATCGTCCAGGGGGGAATGCACGAGCATCTGCGGGACGAGTCCCTGCGCGGGTTGATCGGCATCGGCTTCGACGGCTACGCCATCGGCGGCCTGTCAGTGGGGGAGCCGAAGGAGGACATGCTGCGCATCCTGGACCATACCGTGCCCCGATTGCCCACCGACAAACCCCGCTACCTGATGGGCGTCGGCACGCCGGAGGACCTGGTGGACGCGGTGAGCCGGGGCATCGACATGTTCGACTGCGTCATGCCCACCCGCAACGCCCGCAACGGCTGGCTGTTCACCCGCAACGGGGTGGTGAAGATACGCAACGCCGGTTACCGCAACGACTTGGCCCCCCTGGACGAGGCGTGCGGCTGCTACACCTGCCGGAACTTCACCCGCGCCTACCTGCACCACCTGTTCCGGGCCCAGGAAATCCTCGGCGCCCGGCTCAACACCCTCCACAACCTGTATTACTACCAGGAGCTGATGGCGGGCATCCGTCGCGCCATCGAGGAGCACCGCTTCGCCCAGTTCGCCGCCGACTTCCGGGAAGCGTACCGGGCGGGGGCGTGCTAGAATGGCCCCAATTTTTTTGTCTGCGTCTTAATGGAGAAATGCCATGCTGATTAGCCTCGCGCACGCCGCCGAACCCGCCGCCGCCCAAGGCGAGCCCGGCATCATGGGTTTTCTGCCCCTGATCGCCATTTTCGTCCTGTTCTATTTCATGCTCATCCGCCCGCAAATGAAGCGCGCCAAGGAGCAGAAGAACATGATCGACGCCATGCAGAAGGGCGACGAGGTGGTCGCCGCCGGCGGCCTGGTGGGCAAGGTGGTGAAGATCAGCGACAACTTCGTCAGCCTGGAAGTGGCGGAAAACACCGTGGTGCTGGTGCAAAAGCCCACCGTCCAGGTCCTGCTGCCCAAGGGCACCATCAAGGAAAATTCGTAACATTTTTAGATGAGCCGCCAAGACGCCAGGAATGAACCTGGCTGTGATTTGGATGCTCTTGCCCATAGCGTTATTGGGGCGGTGATAGAGGTCCATTCACATCTCGGGCCGGGGTATCAGGAAGCGGTGTATGAGGAGGCGTTGGCGTTAGAACTGGGGTTGCGTGGTATCCCCTGTGAACGTCAAGTTTCTCGTGCCGTGAGCTACAAAGGGCAGGGGGTTGGGACTGGGAAGCTCGATTTACTGGTCGATGGCCAGTTAGTGGTGGAGCTAAAAGCTGTAGAAAAATTGTTGCCGCTGCACAAAGCCCAGGTGATTTCTTCTCTGAGAGCAACAGATTGTGTTCTCGGGCTGCTGAATAAACTTCAACCCAGATTATCCATTAGGACGCGAGATGATGGCGAGGTGGGTTGCGAGACAGTTTCGTTGCTTGCGAGGAGTCCATGGTTATTCCATGGACGACGAACAAGCGGCGAAAATGGCCGCAAACCGGCCGCCAGCGCTCGCGTAGGCGCGAAGCGCCGCCTAATGGATAATCTGGGTTCAACGAGCGCTTGGTGCGAGATGGAATCCAAAGAGTGGTATTTACCGACAAATAAGCTTGGCGCTCTTGGCGTCTTGGCGGCTAAAAGAATTTAGAGGTCATCCATGAATCGTTATCCCCTCTGGAAGAACATCGCCATCGCCGTGACGCTGGCGCTGGGGCTGCTTTACACCCTGCCCAACTTCTTCGGCGAGACCCCCGCGGTGCAGATTTCCGCCGCCAAGGCGGCGAACAAGGCCGACGGCGCGCTGCTGGAAAAAGCCGAAGCCGCCCTGAAGCAGGCCGGCATTCCCTACACCGGGGCGGTGCTGGACGCCGGCGGCATCAAGATTCGCTTCGCCGACACCGACACCCAGATCCGGGCCAAGGACCTGCTCCAGAGCGAAGTGGGGGGCGGCTACACCGTGGCCCTCAACCTGCTTTCCAGTTCTCCGGCGTGGCTGCGTTCCCTGGGCGCCCAGCCCATGTACCTGGGCCTGGACCTGCGGGGCGGCGTGCACTTCCTGCTCCAGGTGGATATGAAGGCGGCCCTGGACAAGGCCATGGACCGCATGGCCGGCGACATCCGGACCGCCCTGCGGGAGCAGAAGATCGCCTACTCCGGCGTCAACCGCGACGGCAACCAGATCAAGGTCAAGTTCCGCGACCAGGAAAACCGCGCCAAGGGCGAGGGGGAACTGGCGAAGACGGTGCCCGACCTGCTGTTCAAGGAAGCCGACGAAGGCGGCGAATTGTTCCTGGTGGGAGCCCTTAAGCCTGAGGCCACCAAGCGCCTGCAGGAATACGCCCTGCAACAGAACATCACCACCCTGCGCAACCGGGTGAACGAACTGGGGGTGGCCGAGCCCATCATCCAGCAGCAGGGGGCCGAGCGCGTCGTGGTGCAGCTGCCCGGCGTGCAGGACACCGCCAAGGCCAAGGAAATCCTGGGCCGCACCGCCACCCTGGAAATCCGCATGGTGGACGAGGAACACGACGTGGCCACCGCCATGCAGGGCCAGGTGCCCTTCGGCGACGAGCTCTACACCGAACGCAGCGGCGCCCCGTTGCTGGTGAAGAAGCAGGTGATCCTCACCGGCGACTACATCAGCAACGCCCAGCCCGGCTTCGACGGCCAGACCGGCGAGCCGGCGGTGCACATCACCCTGGACGGACGCGGCGCCCGCATCTTCCAGCAGGTGACCCGGGAGAACATCGGCAAGCGCATGGCCATCCTGCTGATCGAAAAAGGCCAGGCGGAAGTCGTCACCGCCCCGGTGATCCGCACCGAAATCGGCGGCGGCCGGGTGCAGATTTCCGGCCGCATGGACACCCGGGAGGCCAACGACATCGCCCTGCTGCTGCGGGCCGGCGCCCTGGCGGCGCCCATGGAGATCGTCGAGGAACGCACCGTGGGCCCCAGCATGGGCAAGGAAAACATCGCCAAGGGTTTCCATTCGAACGTCTACGGCTTCATCGCCATTTCCCTGTTCATGATGTTCTACTACCGGCTGTTCGGGGTGTTTTCCACCCTGGCTCTGGGGGCCAACGTGCTGTTCCTGGTGGCGATCCTGTCCCTGCTCCAGGCCACCCTGACCCTGCCGGGCATGGCGGGTATCGCTCTCACGGTGGGTATGGCCATCGACGCCAACGTGCTGATCAACGAGCGCATCCGCGAGGAACTGCGGGCCGGGGCCACGCCCCAGGCGGCGATCCACGCTGGCTACGAGCGGGCCTTCGGCACCATCCTGGACTCCAACATCACCACCCTCATCGCCGGCGTCGCCCTGTTCTGGCTCGGTTCCGGCCCGGTGAAGGGCTTCGCGGTGGTGCTGTGCCTGGGCATCCTGACCTCCATGTTCAGCGCGGTGATGGTTTCCCGGGGCATGGTCAACCTGATCTACGGCCGCAAGGCGCGGCTGGGCAAAGTCTCCATCTGAGAGGCGGGGAAAAAAGATGATCGAATTCTTCAACATCAAGCGCGACCTCCCCTTCATGAAGTATGCGCGGGTGACCACCGTCATCTCGCTGCTCACCTTCGTCGCCGCCGTGGGCGCCCTGGCCATGAAGGGCCTCAACCTGGGGGTGGACTTCACCGGCGGCACGGTGATGGAGCTGCACTATCCCCAGCCCGCCGACGTGCCCAGGATTCGCGAAACCCTGGCCTCCGTGGGCATGGGGGAGGCGGCGGTGCAGAACTTCGGCACCTCCCACGACGTGCTGGTGCGCCTGCCCCTGAAAGAGGACCTGTCCAGCGCCCAGGTGTCCGAGAAGGTGTTCCAGGCCATCAAGGCCGCCGACGACACGGCCCAGCTGCAGCGGGTGGAATTCGTCGGCCCCCAGGTGGGCAAGGAACTGTACGAGAACGGCGCCCTGGCCTTGATCGTGGTGTGCCTGGGCATCATGGCCTACCTGGCGGTGCGCTTCGAATGGCGCTTCGCCCTGGCGGCCATCGTCGCCAACATGCACGACGTGGTGATCATTCTCGGCTTCTTCGCCTATTTCCAGTGGGAATTCTCCCTCACCGTCCTGGCCGGGGTGCTGGCCATCCTGGGCTACTCGGTGAACGAATCGGTGGTGGTGTTCGACCGGATCCGCGAGAACTTCCGCAAGATGCGCAAGGCCAGCGTGCCGGAGATCATCGACAACGCCATCACCCGCACCATGTCCCGCACCGTCATCACCCACACCATGACCGAGCTGATGGTGCTGTCCATGCTGTTCTTCGGCGGCGAGGCCCTGTTCTACTTCGCCCTGGCCCTGACCATCGGCATCGTGTTCGGCATCTACTCCTCGGTGCTGGTGGCCAGCCCCATCGTGCTGTGGCTGGGGGTGTCCCGGGAGCAGTTCGTCAAGGTGGAAAAGAAGGAAGTGGAAGCCGAGGCCTGACGAAATTTTTTAACCACGAATGAACACGAATGCACACGAATAAACCCAAAGCATCCCCCGATTTTCGTCACCCTTGTAGTCACTGTGGTTTTATTTAGCCCAGATTATCCATTAGGACGCGNNCGCCTAATGGATAATCTGGGTTTAGTGTTCATTCGTGGTTAATTGAGGCCTTTTGATTCATGGACCTGCTTCTCGCTTTTGTCGACATCATCCTCCACCTGGACCGCCACCTGGCGGCCCTGATCGCCGACTACGGCGTGTGGATTTACGCCATCCTGTTCCTGATCGTGTTCTGCGAAACCGGGCTGGTGGTGACCCCCTTCCTGCCCGGCGACTCCCTGCTCTTCGCCACCGGCGCCCTGGCCGCCACCGGCGCCATGGACCCGGTGCTGCTGGGGGGGCTGCTGATCCTCGCCTCCTTCACGGGGGACAACACCAACTACTGGATCGGCCGCGTCGTCGGGCCCAAGGTGTTCAGCCGCCCGGAATCCCGCTTCCTCAACCGCAAGCACCTGGACCAGACCCATCGCTTCTACGAGCGCCACGGCGGCAAGGCGGTGATCCTGGCGCGCTTCTTCCCCATCATCCGCACCTTCGCTCCCTTCGTGGCCGGCGTCGGCACCATGCTCTATCCCCGTTTCCTGGCCTTCAGCCTGGTGGGCGGCGTGGCCTGGGTGGGCGGGTTGGTGGGGGGCGGCTACTTCTTCGGCAATATCCCCATCGTCAAGCAGAACTTCACCCTGGTGGTGTTCGGCATCATCTTCCTGTCCCTGATGCCCGCCGTCGTCGGTTTCCTGCGCCACCGGCGCGGCGCCTGATTTGTAGCGCAGGCGACCTCGCCTGCGCTACGGGGGACTTGCTGCTACACTGCACCCATGGGTTGGGGGTTCGTCGTAGGAGCGCCCCATGGGCGCGACATCCCCCGCACCGCGGGTCGCGCCCATGGGGCGCTCCTGCCGGGGAGCCTTCTCTATCAGGTGGCTTTTCCGGGTAACAATAGAATGCATTCCATCGTCATTATCGGCTCCGGCTTCGGCGCCCTGTCCGCCGTCAAGAACCTGCGCAAGCAGGGCTGCACCGACGCCATCACCCTCGTCTCCCCCAAGCCCGAACTGTTCTTCTACCCCAGCCTGATCTGGGTGCCCGCCGGTCTGCGTTCGGAATCCGACCTCACGGTCCCCCTCGGCCCCTATCTCGCCCGCCACAAGGTGCACCACCACGCCGCCACCGTCACCGGCCTGGACCTGTCCGGGAGAAAGGTGCTCACCACTAATGGCGAGGTGGCCTACGATGCCCTCATCGTCGCCAGCGGCGGGCGCTTCATCAAAAAGCTGCCGGGCATCGAGCACATCCACATTCCCTGCGAGGGCTACGCCCCGGTGGCCGCCTACGGCGAGAGGCTGCGGAACCTGTCCGGCGGCCATCTGGCCTTCGGCTTTGCCGGCAATCCCAACGAACCGGCCGCCATGCGTGGCGGGCCGGTATTCGAATTCCTGTTCGGCGTCGATACCCTGCTGCGCAAGCAGGGCCGGCGGGACAGGTTCACCCTGACCTTCTTCTCCCCCGCCGCCGAGCCGGGCAAGCGCCTGGGAGAGCGGGCGGTGGAAAACCTGCTGGCGGAGATGGGCAAGCGGGGCATCCGCACCCGCCTGGGCCACAAGATGAAAGGCTTCACCCCCGCCAGCGTGCAGACCGAAGGGGGCGATTTCGCCTCCGACCTCACCTTCTTCATGCCCGGACTCACCGGCCAAGCGTGGCTCGAAGGCAGCGGCCTGTCCCTGTCCCCCGGCGGCTTCGTCCAGGTGGACGACACCTGCCGCGTTCCCGGCGTGGAGCGGGTGTACGTGGCGGGGGATTCCGGCAGCTTCCCCGGCCCCGACTGGCTGCCCAAGCAGGCCCACATCGCCGACCTGCAAGGGGAGGCGGCGGCCAAGAACCTGCTCTCCGACCTGGCCGGCCGCCCCGCCCGCCACACCTTCAAGCACGAGCTGGTGTGCATCGTGGACACCCTCACCAGCGGCATCCTGGTCTACCGCAGCCCCAAGCGCTCCCTGCTGTTCAAGACCCCTCTGTTCCACTGGTCCAAGCGCCTGTTCGAAAAACTCTACCTGTCCCAGTTCCGCTAGGAGCCCACCGTGAACGCCCCCCTGCCCGTCAATCCCTCCCGCAACACCGCCCGCGCCGTGTTCGGGCCGTTGTGGGCGGTGCAGGAGCGGGAGAAACAGCGCGTCCTCCAGGAAATCGTCCAGGTCCGGGGGCTGATGCCCCTGCTGATGAAGCGCCGCAACGGCGAGTCCTGGACCCGGGAGGAGCGCAAGGAACTGGTGCGCATCCTGCGCGGACTGTATGCCGCCAGCCCCTACCTCCTGGCCCTGGCCATGCCCGGCTCCGTCCTGCTGCTGCCGTTTCTGGCCTGGTGGCTGGACCGGCGGCGCAACCGGCGGGTGGGCGGCGACTAGCCTCGTTCTCCGCAATCCCGGCGGGAGCGCCCTCCGAGCGAAACTATACTTCCGGTACACGTTTCGCCCAGGAGGCCGCCATGAAAGCCCTCATCCTCTCCGCCGACAAGTTCGAGGACAGCGAACTTCTCGTTCCCTATTACCGTTTGAAAGAAGCCGGGCTCCAGGTGGACGTTGCCGCCCCCGCCCGGGGCAAGATCACCGGCCTCCACGGCTACCAGGAGGAAGCCGGCAAGGCCTTTGCCGAAGCGAACCCGGATGACTACGACCTGCTCTTTCTCCCCGGCGGCCGTGCCCCCAGACGGTGCGCCAGGAAGGGTCCGCCCTGGACATCGCCCGGGCCTTCTTCGCCCAAAACAAGCCCGTCGCCGCCATCTGCCACGGCCCCCAGATACTCATCTCCGCCAGCCTGCTGCGGGGCCGCCGCGCCACCTGCTACCGCTCCGTGGCCGAGGAAATGCAGGCCGCCGGGGCCCTCTACGAGGACAGCGAAGTGGTGGTGGACGGCAACCTGGTCACCGCCCGCCAGCCGCCGGATTTGCCGGCGTTTCTGCGGGAAGTGATGAAGTTCTTGGAGGTCAGCAAGCCAGCGTAATGGCGGGATGTTTGTAGTCTGTAAGCAGACAGCTTACAATGAACCATGATCAAAAGCTTCCGCCACGCCGGCCTGCAAGCCTTTTACGAGACGGGGTCCAAAGCGGGCATTCGGCCCGAGCACGCCTCCCGTTTGAACCGCATCCTCGGTGTGCTGGATGCGGCCATGGTGGTCGAACAGGTGGATGTTCCCGGCTTCAAGCTGCACAGGCTGACGGGCAACCTGCAAGGCCATTGGTCAGTGGCGGTAAGCGGAAACTGGCGGGTAATTTTCCGTTTCGACGATGGCGAGGCGGAGTTGGTGGATTACCTGGACTACCACTAGGAGAACCTCATGCGGATGCACACCCCCCCCCACCCCGGCGAAATCCTGAAGGAAGACGTGCTGCCCGACCTCGGCCTCACGGTGGGGCAATTCGCGGCCCATCTGGGCGTTTCCCGCCCCCACCTGTCCAAAGTGCTTAACGGCCGTGCCGGGATTACGGCGGAAATGGACCTCAAGATATCCGAGGCCCTGGGCCAGCCTCCCGGCCTGTGGATCAGGATGCAGGCGGCCTACGATTTGTGGCAGGCGGAACAGCAGCCGAGGAAGCCGGTGGTGCCGTTGCGGGAGGCGGCTTGAGGGGAGGCTGTTCTTTACTCGAAGCTGACCCCTTTGGTTCTTTGGTTGGACCCCTTTGGTTGGGGGCGCTGCGCGGCTTTATCGCGCAGCGTCCCCTGGAGCGCAGTGTTAGGGCTTTTTGAACCGCCCCATCCGAAATGCTCGCTTGAAAAGTGCCTTCGCAAACTCACCAATGTGTACATGTTGTTTGCACATTCCATTTCCGGTTCTCGCATTTATCGCCTTGCCAAACTCCAAGACTTTTTCGGTTGGGATAGGTAGACCACAGCTTGAGCATGCAGGCGCACAACGGGTGCAGACGGGAAACACACCACGCACGGCGCCCATAGACATTGACATCGGCACAAAGCCCTTGGGTGTGCTGGCGTTCTGTGCATAGGATTGCTCAAGAACATGGAACGCCAACGGAAGATTGGTGGCACCGCACATGGCGCAAGAGCAGTCATTGGCCGGACGGTGCATGAAATCTTTCTTGAGTTGCTCTGCAATTGCGTTGAGTGACATGTTGGCTCCCCATTACTCCCCCGCCAACTCCCGGCTACGCTCTATGCCGCGTTCCAAAGCTGTAGGCAATTTCATGCCGGTTCGGATCGCAGCCAATATAGCGTCGGTTACGCCTCCTGGCGTCGTGGCTTGAGTGAGGTAGCGCTTTTGTTCATCGTTGGAGAGTCCTCTAGGGCGGACGCTATGCGCCCAGCGAAGAATCGAGTCGTAGCTAGGTAGGCCAAATTTTCTAGCCGCATCTAGCAACTCGGCCTCATCGCTTTTGTTGCCGAGACCTTCCCAGTAGGTAAGTGCGATGGGCAAACAGGGTCCGAGCGCCGTGAACGCGTGGATATCCGATTCTTGCTTGAGGGCAACTACGCGCAGGCCTAGAGACTCTAGAATTTCCCGTACGAGCGGATTATCCGCCGGGTATAAAGCTGCGATTCCATTGCGCTGGCGTAGCGTATCCGGCGCGCTAGGCATAACCCGGAAGCGCTGTGTGTCAGCGATAGATACTGGCAAGTTCTTCAAGGGAACGCCGGCGAGAAAAGAAATGAAGATACCGTCATCCCTAAAATCTGCACCTTGAATGGCCATGACATCCTGCGGGCGCACGAGGTAGAGCAGAATCCGCGATCCCCGCGTAACAATATCTTTGTCCACGACCCGCTCAACGAGCCCGGCGGCAGACAGTTCTCGATCAGTCTCCTTGGAGCCTCGGTGACAAATCGCAAGATTATGCTTTGGCAGTCCGGCTTCCAATAGCCCCAATGCAATTGCCTTGGCAAGATGTCCTGCCCCAACCATTCCCAAGGTCGAGGTACCGAGAAATTGACGGGTAAGTTCAAGAGTCATGACTCGTTCCTTCGGCGAATAACGACGCCCAACGTGGTCAAGTCCAAAATCTGCTGTAAATTCCAAGCTCAAAGGGGTCAGCTTCGGATTACTTTCCTTGGACAATTTCATTTTGTCGTCTCCCTTGGAAAAATTATTCGAAGCTGACCCCTTTAGTTCGGACCCCTTTAGTTCGGCGTCAAGGTACGCGCGGACGGCGCGCAGACGGAAGAGACAGAAATAGAACACAGCAGCTGTTAAGACCGCGCTCACGATAACGTCGAGAGTAACTGGCGCAGACGCCGAAAAGATGGCAAGTACGATGTACGGCGCAACCGGTGAGATAACCAGCAGCCACCGGCTTTCAGCACGACGGGCGGCAAGCCCCCAGGCACCAGCACCGGCAAGAGCCAGCGACACGGCAGCCGCAGCCCCTTCGCCGGAAGACCAAAGTTCTGTGTAGGACACCATGCGGCCGTTCACTTCCCACTCGGTGATGGGAAGCACGAGAAAGAGCAGCAGTATTGGCGTTGCGACCATTGCGCCTTGGATGAACAAGCGAAACAGAAACGGCAAGCTCTTTGTATTGCGCCAACATGTCGACATGCACTCAGCAATCACCATGGTGTAGCCGCCCAACGTGCTAGCTCAGGGGCGCGCAGCCGGCTTGCCGGCGAAGCGTCCCTCTGGAGCGATAAGTTAGGCATGCACGGCTTGGGCTACCAACTTGACGCCCAGCGCTGCGCATACGCGGTTTACGGTGTCGAAGCGTGGTTGTGCATCCGGACGCAGCGCCTTGTATAGCGCCTCGCGGGTAATACCTGACGCCTTTGCGATTTCGCTCATGCCGCGCGCACGTGCGATGTCACCCAAGGCGGCTGCCAGCAGTGCCGGGTCGTTAGCGGTGAGAATGTCAGTGAGATAGGCCGCGATAGCCTCTTCGCTGTCGAGATAGGGCGTAGCGTCGAATTCGGGTAGTTCGGCAACCTTGATGCGTTTGGTCATGGCTCTTTCTCCAGTCAGTCCAGCAGCGCAGCCAATGTCTTGGCGTGCTTGATATCCCGCTTCTGGGTGCGCTTTGATCCGCCGGCGAGCAAGATGATCACTTGCGTGCCGCGTTGAGCGAAATACACGCGCCAGCCGGCACCCAAATGAATGCGAAGTTCCGATACGCCTCCGCCAACCGGCTCGACATCACCCATCAATCCCAATTCCAGACGCTTGAGCCGGGCGATTACTACACTGCGGACGGTTATGTCAGGTAGTGCGTCAAGCCAGGCGGAAAACTGAGGAAGAGGTTTTAGCGAGAACATGCGACGATCGTAATCGAACGATTACACAATGTCAAATAACACTGGGGCGAAAAGTCGGCGCTGGTAGAACGGCGAAAATCGTGGTCTGTCCCTTAATTATTTTCCTGCAGCTGTTCCCGGGCGACGTACGGCCCGTGTAGGGCGGATTGGCGTAGCATAATCCGCCGAATGGCTTCCATCATGCGGCACAACTGCCAGGAAAGAAAATCCCGCCATGGGGCGGGTTTCGAGTGGGCGGGTCGGTGCTGGCCCCTGTCATTGATCGGTAGAGAAGCCAAACCAAACCCATATAGGGGGCAAGTTGCCCCCCTTTTGAATCAAGCCTCAACCAGCCGACTTAACAACCAGCTTGTTTTCAACGTCTTTCACGCCTGCCACGGCACCCGCTATTTCTTTGGCCCTATCGCTGTGTTGCTGCGAATCGACCGACCCGGTCAGTGTGACCACCCCTTTCATCGTGTCAACACTGATTTGCAGAACCTTGAGGCCTTCCTCGGCAAGAATGGCTGCTTTGACTTTGGCGGTGATCGTCGCGTCATCGAGTTCCTTACCGGCTTTTTCGCTTTGCGCGCTAAGGTCGTCTGCTACCTGTTCCATTTTGTCGCCGGCTTTTTCTGCCGCCTGGTCTATTTTCTGCCCTGCCGTTTCCGCGGGGCCTGCCGTTTCCGGGGGAGTAGGTTCTTTGCACCCGATGAGCCCTGCGGCAATGAACATTGAAACCACGACCAATTTGAATCCTTTCAGGGTATTCATTTTTCTATCCTCCAAATTACGTTTGGTGAATTGACCGAGAAACACAAGCCGGAAGCCTGATTCGGTGCGGGTTTGCTGCTGCGGCCCTGCCTGGGTGCGGCACGACCGGAATCGCCCCGGCTTGGCGGCCGGCGGCAAGACGCTTCAACGGCCCTTAAGCCGCTGGCACAGGCCGTTTGAGGGAGTGCAAAGAGGGGGCGGTTCATAACGGCAAGGCCCCGTTGCGCTGTTGTACGTCATATCTTGCCCAGCAGAAACAGGATCAAAATGATCAACAGCACGGTGCCAAGAACGCCACTGGGTGCATACCCCCATCCCCGGCTGTGCGGCCAGGTCGGTATTGCGCCAATCAGGAGCAGAATCACAATCACCAGCAGTATTGTTCCCAGTGTCATTTCATTTCTCCTTGGTTAAAGTGCGCCCTGGCTGGGCCAGGGGGCTGGCGGGTTCAGGAGGGCGGGTTTGGCGTCACTTGAGCCGCATGGCGTTTTTGACGGAGGTCACGCCCTTGATGCTGCGGGCAATTTCGACCGCCTTGTTGATGTCGGACTGGGAACTGACGAAACCGCTCAACTGAACCTCTCCTTTGAAGGTTTCGACGTTGATCTCGGCCGATTTCAAGGTGGGTTCGTTGAAAATCGCCGCCTTCACTTTGGTGGTGATGACCGAGTCATCGATGTACTCGCCGGTCCCCTCCTTCGTGGACGTGGATGCGCATCCGAGGAGGGAGGCCAGCAAAATGGCGAAGAACAAGGTGGTGAAGCGATTGAGTAGTGTCATGGTTGTGCTCCTTGATGAGTTATTAACCCAGATTATCCATTAGGACGCGAGATGATGGCGAGGTGGGTTGCGAGACAGTTTCGTTGCTTGCGAGGAGTCCATGGTTATTCCATGGACGACGAACNNAATGGATAATCTGGGTTTAATTCACAAATCCCCTTCATCGACGGATACGGCCAAGCGGTTCTTCTTTCAGGCCGTGTGCCATGGCCGGCAGCTTGTTTCGTTACCAATGTTCTGAATCACGCGCCGCAGGAACAAGAGAACGGCGGCTTCTATCCTTGCGACGATAAGGCTGCCGAATAAATTACCCCCGGCGCCCCCTCCTTTATTGCCAATGCACACACTTCACTCTAGTTTAGGGTGTTGTCATGGCAAGGATTTTTTGGGCTGTCGTAATGGGAATGGCAAGGCGGCCATTGGAGCTGTTCTCCTTGCCCGCCCTTGTCCCTGAGGGGTGTCAGTACAGCGCCGACGCCAGCAGCTTGCGGTACTTGCTCACCACTTCCCCCTCACCCCCCAGCAGGTTGAACACCTGCAGCATGGTCTTGCGGCCGATGTCTTCCTGGAAGCTGCGGTCCCGTTTGACGATTTCCAGCAGTTGTTCCAGGGCGGGGTCGTATTGTTCCTTTGAAACGTAGAGGTTGGCGAGCTGGAGGCGGGCTTCCAGGTCGTTTTCGTCGGCCTGGAGGCGGGCCTGGAGGTCTTCGGCGCCGGGGAGGGTTTGGCCTTTTTCGGCGAATTCCAGGCGGGCCAGGAGGGTGACCACCTTGTCTTCCATGCGCACCACCGGGGGCAGGCTGTCGATCAGTTGCCGGGCTTCGGCGGGGTTGCCGCTGTGGAGCAGGATTTCGGCGGCCAGGAGGCGGGTGTCGGTGTCCTCGGGGGCGAGTTGGGAGGCTTGGGCCAGGAGGGCGAGGGCGCCCTGGGTGTCGCCCCGGTGGCAGGCCTCGGTGGCCTGGCGGCGCAGTTCGGCGGCGGGGGAGGGGATGAGCTTGTCGAGGAACTTGCGCACCTGGCCTTCGGGGATGGCGCCGGAGAAGCGGTCCACTTCCTCGCCGTTGACCACCGCCACCACGGTGGGGATGCCGCGGACGGCGTAGCGGCCGGCGATGGGGGCGTTTTCGTCGGAATCCACCTTGGCCAGGATGAACTTGCCCTGGTATTCCTCCGCCAGCTTTTCCAGCATGGGCTTGAGCACGCGGCAGGGGCCGCACCATTCGGCCCAGAAGTCGATCACCACCGGGGTGGTCTTGGAGGCTTCGATGACTTGTTGGTGGAAATCGGCTTCGGTGACGTCGAGGGCGTAGGGGGACATGGGGCGATCCTTGCAATGGGTGGTTTATTTCTCCCCCTCACCCTAGCCCTCTCTCCCAAAGGGACTTCCTTCGGTCGCCGCCGGGGAGAGGGGATGGGCCGGAGGTTCACCGGCTATTCTAACAAAGCGCCGAAGGTCCGGCAGGGGCGGCGCGGAGTGAAATATTACAGTCATAAAGGATTGTTACAGTCCTCGCTTTTCCGTCGCATGTGCTTCTTTCCCCCACCCCTAGCCCCTCCCCCGCACCCTCAAAGGGTGTCCTCGCCGGGCTCCCGCCACTTCATGGCGGCCTCGGCGGGACGGGAGAGGGGAATGGGCGCCCTCCCCCGCAGGCGGGGGAGGGTTGGGGAGAGGGAGGGTGCCTGCCATTCTTTGAGAAAGCGATGAACGATTTTTCCGCGCAAGCGTTCGCCAAAAAACCGGCTTCGGCGGGGGAAAGCCCCTCCGCGGTGCTGGAGTGCCTGGAGCACATCCTGGACAACCGGGAGCTGACGGCCCTGTTCCAGCCCATCGTGGACATGGGGGGCGGCGCCATTCTCGGTTTCGAGGGCTTGATCCGCGGCCCTTCCGACAGCCCCCTCCACTCCCCCAGCAAGCTGTTCCCGGTGGCCCGCCAGTTCGGCCTGGCCTTCGAGCTGGAGAGCCTGTGCCGCCAGGTGGTGGTGGAGCGCTTCGTGGAGCTGAACCTGCCGGGGATGCTGTTCATCAACGTGAGCCCCGACGTGCTGTTGCAGCACGACATCCGCGCCATGGGGGATTTCGTCCATCACCCGGCGCTGCCGCCCTCCCGGGTGGTGATCGAGCTGACCGAGAACGAGCCCTCCTACGACTGCCAGCTGGACATGCTGGTGGGGGCCGCCGCCGGCTACCGGGCCAAGGGCTTCAAGGTGGCCATCGACGACCTGGGGGAGGGCTATTCCAGCCTGCGCCTGTGGTCGGAGCTGCGGCCGGACTACGTGAAGATCGACCGCCATTTCATCCAGAACATCGACAAGGACCCGGTGAAGGCCCAGTTCGTGCGCTCCATCAAGGAGATCGCCGACAACGCCGGCTCCCGGGTGATCGCCGAGGGCATCGAAACCCACGCCGAGCTGGTGGTGGTGAAGGGTTTCGGCGTGTGCGCCGGCCAGGGCTACCACATCGCCCGCCCGTCGGCGGACCCGTCCACGGTGGTGGCGGCGGAGGTGGCGAAGGCCCTGTCCGAGGACGGGGCGGGAGGGCGGGGCGAACAGGGCCGCTGGCGCAACGGCGCCATCGAAAAGCGCCTGCTGATCAAGGTGGCGCCGGTGCTGGCCACCACCCCCAACGACGACGTGTACCGCCTGTTCGACGAAGATCCGGACCTGGATGCGGTGCCGGTGGTGAAGGAGGACGGCACCCCGGTGGGGCTCATCAACCGCCATTTCCTGGTGGACCGCTTCGCCCGTCCCTACCACCGGGAGCTGTACGGCAAGAAGCCCTGCACCGCCCTGATGGACGCCGATCCCCTGGTGGTGGACAAGCACCTTTCCATCCAGGAATTGAGCAAGATCGTCGCCGCCGGCGACCGCCGCCACCTGGCCAATGGTTTCATCATCACCGACCGGGGGCGCTACCAGGGCATGGGCAGCGGCCACGACCTGATGCGGGAAATCACCGCGCTGCAGATCGACGCCGCCCGCTACGCCAACCCCCTGACCCAGTTGCCGGGCAACGTGCCGGTCAACGAGCGCATCGACCATTACCTGGAGGCCCGGGTGCCGTTCTGCGTCGCCTATTGCGACCTGGACCACTTCAAGCCCTTCAACGACGTGTACGGCTTCAGCCAGGGGGACGAGATCATCCGCCTCACCGGCCGCATCCTGTGCGAGGCGGTGGATTCGAGCCAGGATTTCGTCGGCCACATCGGCGGCGACGACTTCATCCTGGTGCTGCGCAGCGACGACTGGCAGGCCCGCTGCCAGGGCATTTTGGAGCGCTTCGGCCGGGAGGTGACGGTGTTCTTCAGCGACGGCGACCGGGAGCGGGGCGGCTACGTCACCGAAAACCGCAAGGGCGAAAAGGAATTCCATCCCCTCACCACCCTGTCCATCGGCGTCGTGAAGGCGGAGCCGGGAGCCTTCGCCTCCTGCATGGAACTGTCGGCGGTGGCGGCGGAGACCAAGAAAATGGCGAAGAAGATTCCCGGCAACAGCCTCTATCTCAACCGGCGGGATTATTCGCGGGGAGAATCGTAGGTCGGGCATACATGCCCGACATCGGGGTGTGAATAAGCCGGGTTGTCGGGCATGTATGCCCGACCTACAATGGCCGGATGCGATACCGCCGCGCCTATCTCCCTAATGCGACGTGGTTTTTCACCCTCGTCACCCACGAGCGGCGCCCGTTTCCGTGCCAGCCGGAAAGTCTTGCGCTGCTCCGTCAGTCGTTACTTTATGCCCGGCACAAACATCCCTTCGCCATCGAGGCATTCGTAGTCTTGCCCGACGACCATTTGCACTGCATTTGGCGCTTGCCGGAAGGGGATGCGGATTTTTCCACGCGGTGGATGCTGGTCAAGAGCCATTTCAGCCGCCATTGCCCGGCGTCGCTGAAAGGGGAGATTTCGACGGTGCGGCGGGGACGGCGAGAGCAGGCCGTGTGGCAACGACGTTTTTGGGAGCACATGGTCCGCGATGAGCGGGATTTTTCCGCCCATTGCGACTATATCCATTGGAATCCGGTAAAGCACGGTTACGTAACCGCTGCTGCGGATTGGCCGCATTCCAGCTTTTCCCGTTTTGTGGCCCAGGGCGTTTACCCGCCAGACTGGGGCGGTGTTCCTGATCCCGCTCCCCCCAGCGCTGGCGAATAACCCGTAGGTCGGGCATACATGCCCGACATTGATGAGGTGCCGGAAAAAGCGGGGGGTGTCGGGCATGTATGCCCGACCTACTTAGATGCCTTTCGCCAGCTCCACCGCCTTGCCGATGTAGCTGGCGGGGGTCATCGCCTTGAGCCGGGCCTTTTCCCCGTCGGGGATCGCCAGGCCGTCAATGAAGGCGGACAGGGTTTCCCGGGTGATGCCGGACTTGCCCCGGGTCAGCTCCTTCAACTGCTCGTAGGGGTTGGGCACGCCGTAGCGGCGCATCACGGTCTGGATCGGCTCCGCCAGCACTTCCCAGTTGTGGTCCAGGTCTTCCGCCAGGCGGGCGGGGTTCACTTCCAGCTTGCCCAGGCCCCGCAGGCAGGATTCGTAGCCCAGCAGGCTGTAGCCCAGGCCCACGCCCATGTTGCGCAGCACGGTGGAGTCGGTGAGGTCCCGCTGCCAGCGGGAGATGGGGAGCTTTTCCGCCAGGTGCTTGAGCAGGGCGTTGGCGACTCCCAGGTTGCCTTCGGAGTTTTCGAAGTCGATGGGATTCACCTTGTGGGGCATGGTGGAGGAGCCCACTTCGCCGGCCTTCACCTTCTGCTTGAAGTAGCCCATGGAGATGTAGCCCCACACGTCCCGGTTGAGGTCGATGAGGACGGTGTTGATGCGGGCGGTGGCGTCGTACAGCTCGGCCATGTAGTCGTGGGGCTCGATCTGGATGGTGTAGGGGTTGAAACTCAGCCCCAGGCCTTCCACGAAGCCCTTGGCGAAGCCTTCCCAGTCGAAGTCGGGGTAGGCGGAAAGGTGGGCGTTGTAGTTGCCCACGGCGCCGTTGATCTTGCCCAGGATTTCCACCCCGGCCACCTTGGCGCGGCCCTTCTCCAGGCGGTACACCGTGTTGGCGAATTCCTTGCCCACCGTGGTGGGGGTGGCGGGCTGGCCGTGGGTGCGGGCCAGCATGGGCAGCTCGGCCCATTCCCGGGCCTGCTCCCGCAGCTTGGCGATGACCTTGTCCAGGCCGGGGAGCATGACGCTATCCCGGGCGCCTTGGAGCATCAGGGCGTGGGACAGGTTGTTGATGTCTTCGGAGGTGCAGGCGAAGTGGATGAACTCGCTGGCCTTCATCACTTCCGGGTTGCCGGAGAAGCGTTCCTTGAGCCAGTACTCCACCGCCTTCACGTCGTGGTTGGTGCGGGACTCGATGGTCTTCACCGCATCCGCGTCGGCCTCGGAGAAGTGGGCCGCGGCCTCGTCCAGCTGCGCCACGGTCTCGGGGGAGAAGGGCGCCACTTCGGCGATGGCCGGTTCTTTGGCGAGGGCCTTGAGCCATTCGATTTCCACCGTGATGCGGTGCTTGATCAGGGCGAACTCGGAGAAGAACGGGCGCAGGCCGTCCACTTTGCCGTGGTAGCGGCCGTCAAGGGGGGAGAGGGCGGTGAGCGGGGACAGGGACATGGCGAATTCCGCAGTAAAAACAAAAGCGGCATTTTACCCCAAAGGGCCGGTCCGGGACGATTCTCTCGGCTACCGGCCCGGGAAGCGGCTCAGCGGTCCACGTCGCCGGTGTACAGGGCGGCGGCGAGGATGGCGAGGGACACCGCCAGGGCGCCCGCCAGCCACGGGTCCGCCACCAGCTTGGCCCAGGTGACGCCGGTCAGGGCCGAAATCAGATGCCCCCGCCACCGGCCAGGGCTGGGCCAGGGGGCTGTGGGGCGTGGCGAACAGCAGCACCGCCGAGGCCCCCACGGAGGTAATCATCACCGGGAGGCCGATGCCGTGGAGAAATTGGCTGCTGATCCAGCCCTCCGCCAGCATGGCCACGAAGGCCGCCAGGGTCGAGCGCAGCTTTTCCCCCTGGCTGAGGGGGGGCGGGTTCCGAAACGAGATAGGGGCGCAGGCGCGACAGCAGCTTCAAGGGCGTCCATCGGCCGTACCCGGCGTTTTCTGATGGTGGGGAATGTTATAATCCCGCGAGTTGCCTAAATTTTAACCGGCCATGAAGCGCGCCCCGGCGCGCTTCGTGGCTTTAGCCGAACGTGAGAAACCATGCTTGAAGCCTACCGTAGTCACGTGGCCGAGCGCGCCGCCCAAGGGCTGCCGCCTCTCCCCCTGTCCGCCGAACAGACCGCCGCCCTGGTGGAGCTGCTGAAAGCTCCCCCCGCCGGCGAGGAGCAGACCCTGCTCGACCTGCTGGAAAACCGCGTTCCTGCCGGCGTGGACCAGGCGGCTTACGTCAAGGCCTCCTTCCTGGCCGACGTGGCGAAAGGCCAAGCCTCTTCTTCCCTGGTGAGCCGGGAAAAGGCGGTGCAGCTCCTGGGCACCATGCTCGGCGGCTACAACGTGGGCGCCCTGGTGGACCTGCTGGACGGCGACATGGCCGACCACGCGGTGGCCGCCCTGTCCAAGACCATCCTGATGTTCGACGCCTTCCACGACGTGGCGCAGAAGATGAAGGCCGGCAACGCCGCCGCCAGGAAGCTGATGCAGTCCTGGGCCGACGCCGAGTGGTACACCAATCGCGAGCCCCTGCAAGAGAAGATCGAGCTG
Organism: Gallionellaceae bacterium UBA2239; assembly: GCA_002347615.1. Classification (GTDB taxonomy): domain Bacteria; phylum Pseudomonadota; class Gammaproteobacteria; order Burkholderiales; family UBA9220; genus UBA2239. The sequence continues at coordinate 22,915 of DDYH01000067.1, forward strand.
GTGGTGTTCAAGGTGCCGGGTGAGACCAACACCGACGACCTGTCCCCCGCCCAGGCCGCCTGGTCCCGCCCGGATATTCCCCTTCACGCCACCGAAATGCTGGTTTCCCGCCTGCCCGGCAGCCTAGAGAAAATCGCCGAGCTGAAGCACAAGGGCCTGCCCCTGGCCTACGTGGGCGACGTGGTGGGCACCGGCTCCTCCCGCAAGTCCGCCATCAACTCGGTGCAGTGGCACATGGGGCGCGACATCCCGAACATCCCCAACAAGCGCACCGGCGGGGTGGTGATCGGCGGCAAGATTGCCCCCATCTTCTTCAACACCGCCGAGGACTCCGGCGCCCTGCCCATCCAGTGCGACGTGTCCGCCATGAACACCGGCGACGTGATCACCGTCTACCCCTTCAAGGGGGAGGTTCACGACGCCGCCGGCAAGACCATCGCCAGCTTCAAGCTGGAGCCCGTCACCCTGGCGGACGAGGTGCGGGCCGGCGGCCGCATTCCCCTCATCATCGGCCGCGGCCTCACCGGCCGGGCGCGGGAAGTGCTGGGCCTGCCCCCTTCCGACCTGTTCGCCACGCCTTCCATCCCCCAGGACACCGGCAAGGGATTCACCCTGGCCCAGAAAATGGTGGGCAAGGCCTGCGGCGTGAAAGGTGTGCGCCCCGGCACCTACTGCGAGCCGCAGATGGCCTCCGTCGGTTCCCAGGACACCACCGGCGGCATGACCCGGGACGAGCTGAAGGAACTGGCTTGCCTTGGCTTCTCCGCCGACCTGGTGATGCAGAGCTTCTGCCACACCGCCGCCTACCCCAAGCCGGTGGACATCAAGCTGCACCACGAGCTGCCGGAATTCATCTCCTCCCGGGGCGGCGTTTCCCTGCGCCCCGGCGACGGCGTGATCCACTCCTGGCTGAATAGGATGCTGCTGCCCGACACCGTGGGCACCGGCGGCGACTCCCACACCCGCTTCCCCATCGGCATCAGCTTCCCCGCCGGCTCCGGCCTGGTGGCCTTCGCCGCCGCCATGGGGGTGATGCCCCTGGACATGCCCGAATCGGTGCTGGTGCGCTTCAAGGGCCAGATGCAGCCCGGCATCACCCTGCGCGACCTGGTCAACGCCATCCCCTACGCCGCCATCCAGAAGGGCGAGCTGACGGTGGGCAAGACCGGCAAGAAGAACGTGTTCAACGGCCGGATTATGGAAATCGAAGGCCTGCCGGACCTGAAAGTGGAACAGGCGTTCGAGCTGTCCGACGCCTCCGCCGAGCGCTCCGCCGCCGCCTGCACCGTGCGCCTCAACAAGGAGCCGGTGATGGAGTACCTCAACTCCAACATCGTGCTGCTGGAGAACCTGATCGAGAACGGCTACCAGGATGCCCGCACCCTGCGGCGCCGCATCGACGCCATGAAGGCCTGGCTGGACAATCCCCAGCTGCTGGAGCCGGACGCGGATGCCGAATACGCCCACGTGCTGGAAATCGACCTCAACCAGATCAAGGAGCCCCTGGTGGCCTGCCCCAACGACCCGGACGACATCAAGCCCCTGTCCGCCGTCACCGGGGACAAGATCGACGAGGTGTTCATCGGCAGCTGCATGACCAACATCGGCCACTACCGCGCCGCCGCCAAGGTGCTGGAGGACGCGGGCATGATCCCGGTGCGCCTGTGGGTCACCCCCCCCACCCGCATGGACGAGCGCCAGCTGCGGGAAGAGGGCGCCTACGGCATCTTCGGCCGGGCCGGCGCCCGCATGGAAATGCCCGGCTGCTCCCTGTGCATGGGCAACCAGGCGCGGGTGGCGGACAAGGCCACGGTGTTCTCCACCAGCACGCGGAATTTCGACAATAGAATGGGCAAGGACGCCCGCTGCTACCTGGGTTCCGCCGAGTTGGCGGCGGTGTGCGCCCGCCTGGGCCGCATCCCCACCGTGGAGGAATACCAGACGGTGGTAAAGGACAAGATCGCGCCCCTGTCGGAGAACATCTACCGCTACCTCAACTTCCACCTCATGCCGGAATACGGCCCGGGGCGGAAGGTCATCCCCGTGGCCCAGGCGTAAGAAAGCACTGTCATTGCGAGCGTAGCGAAGCAATCCCGATTGCCGGACGACGAGATTGCTTCGTCACTGCGTTCCTCGCAATGACGAAGTGTTTGTCGGGAATGACGAAGGCTACAACATCCTGATTAACTAAGAAAAATGGGAGGTGGCCGATGGCCGCCGCCCATCCTGGAATGGAATCATGAAATTACTCGCCTCCCTCACCAGCCCTTTTGCCCGCAAAGTACGCATCGTGCTGATGGAAAAACACGTGGACTTTGAGCTGGAAGTGGTCAACCCCTGGGAAGGGGGAAACCCGATCATCAACCACAACCCCCTGAGCCAGGTGCCCACCCTGGTGCTGGACGACGGCACCGGCGTGTTCGATTCCCGGGTCATCGCCGAATACCTGGACGCCATGAGCCCGGCGGTCAAGCTGCTGCCCGAGCCGGGCCGCCAGCGCATGCTGGTGCGCCGCATCGAGGCCCTGGCCGACGGCGTATCCGAAGCGGCGGCGAAAATCTTCCTCGAACGCAAGCGCCCCGAAGACAAGCGGGACGCCGCCTGGTGCGGCGCCCAGCGGGCCACCGTCGAGCGGGGCCTGGGGGTGCTGGAACGGGAACTGGGGGAGAAGGAATGGTTCCACGGCCACAATCTTTCCCTGGCCGACATCGCGGTGGGTTGTTCCCTGGGCTACCTGGACCTGCGCTTCGGCGACGAGATCGAGTGGCGCCGCGGCCACCCCGGCCTCGCCCAGCACATGGACAAGCTGCTGGCACGGCCGTCCTTCGCGGAAACCGTGCCGCCAAGGCAGTAATAACACTTCACCGCAGAGGACGGGCAGGGCGCGGAGGAAAACCCAGACAGGATTGGCAGGATTTACAGGATTGGAAGCAGTAATCCCGTGAATCCTGAAAATCATGTAAATCCTGTCATGTTTTTGAAGTTCCTTTGCGGTTAAACCCAGATTGTCCATTAGGACGCGAGATGATGGCGAGACGGGTTGCGAGGCAGTTTGGTCCCTTGTGAGGAGTCCATGGTTGTTCCATGGACGACGAGCAAGGGGCCAAAATGACCGCAAACCGGCCGCCAGGGCTCGCGTAGGCTCGAAGAGCCGCCTAATGGACAATCTGGGTTAAAAAGGGTTTCCATGGACATCGGCCTCATCATCATCGGCGACGAAATCCTCTCCGGCAAAAGGAAGGACGGCCATTTCGCCCACACGGTGGAAATGCTCGCCCGGCGCGGCCTGGAGCTTGCCTGGTGCCGCATCGTGGGGGACGTGCCGGCGCGCATCGTGCAGACCTTGCGCGAAACCTACGCCGGCGGCGACCTGGTGTTTTCCTGCGGCGGCATCGGCGCCACCCCCGACGACCACACCCGGCGCTGCGCGGCGGAGGCCGCCGGCGTGCCCCAGGTGCGCCATCCCGACGCGGTGGCCGAGATCGAGGCCCGCTTCGGCAAGGCCCAGGACGAGGCGGCGGGGCGCCGCCTGCTCATGGCCGACCTGCCCGAAGGCTCCGCCATCATCCCCAACCCGGTGAACCGGGTGCCGGGCTTCTCCCTCAAGCACCACCATTTCCTTCCCGGCTTTCCCCAGATGGCGTGGCCCATGATGGAATGGGTGCTGGACAATCGCTACCCCGATCTGCGGGGCCAGGCGCCGGAGAGCGAGGACCTCTTCACCGTCTTCGACGTCACCGAAAGCCTGCTGCTGGACCTGATGAACGATTTCGTCGCCCGCTACCCGGACCTGCGCTTTTCCAGCCTGCCCCACCTGGGGGAGCACGGGGAGCGCCGCATCGAGTTCGGGGTCAAGGGCAGCCGGCCCCGGGTGGCCGAAGGGGCGGCGTTTTTGAAGCAGGGGGTGGCGGAGCGGGGCTGCCGCTGGGAAGCGGGCCGCGTAGAAACCTAGCCGACCCCGCCTGCAAGCGGGCGTCAGCCCGCCTCTCGGCGGGCAATGCGGGCGAGTCGGCTACATCAGCCCGCGGGCTTGGGCGGGGTTGCGGGGGCAGCCGGCGCGGCAGGCGCTACCGGCACAGGAGGTGCGAAGGGGGTGGCCGTCGCGGCTTGCGGGGGCGCGGCCGGGTCGTAGGTGAGGGCCATCACCGCCAGCTTTTCCGCCGTTCCCATCACCGGCACCGCCAGGATCAGCTTGCCGCCTTGCCCGTCCAGCACCGTGGGTGCCAGGGCGGCGGCCACTTCCGGCGGATAGATCGATTCCAGCCGCCCGTCGATCAACTTGCGGTCGCTGGCCAGGACGATGGAGCCGTCGGTGCGGGCCAGCACGATGCGGTCGAAGCCGCTCTGCCGTATCAGCTCGCCGATGTAGTCGTCGATCTGCCGCTGGTTGTCGGCGATCACCTGGTCCCGCAGGGCCCAGGCCAGGGGCCGGCCCATGAGGAGCAGGGCCTCCCGCTTGGCGGCCAGCAGCGCGGTCTTGCTTTCTTCCCTGGCCTTGGCGGTTTCCGCCTGGGAAGCTTGCAACGCCTGGGTTTTCTCGGCGGTGAGGCGTTCTTCCGCCGCGGACACCGCCGAGCTTTTCCACGACCACATGCCCACCACAACGGCGCTCAAGACCAGCACCGAAACCATGCCCACGATTAGGGTGGGATTTTTCAGCAGCAGAACCAGCGAGTTTTTGCGGGGGGCCGGCTGGGCTGGGGCTTCCGCTTGTTGTTCCGTATTTTCATCCATGTTTTTTCTCCTCGTTACAGGATGTAACCCACAAAGTATAGGCAATTGCTGTGGAATAGCGGCGGGGAACCTCGGCTAAGCCATCCGGTCCATGTTGCTCGTCCCCTATGTCGCGTAGAATAGCCCGCCTGATGAAAGCCCCTCAAGCCCTCTTTTCCTATCGCCCCTACTGGGCCAAACGCTTCGGCACCGCGCCCTTCCTCCCCATGAGCCGGGAGGAAATGGACGCCCTGGGCTGGGATTCCTGCGACGTGATCGTGGTGACCGGCGACGCCTACATCGACCACCCCAGCTTCGGCATGGCCCTCATCGGCCGGCTGCTGGAGGCCCAGGGTTTCCGCGTCGGCATCATCGCCCAGCCCGACTGGCACTCCGCCGAGGCCTTCCGGGCCTTGGGCCGGCCCAACCTGTATTTCGGCGTCACCGCGGGGAACATGGATTCCATGGTCAACCGCTATACCTCGGAGCGCAAAATCCGCTCCGACGACGCCTACACCCCCAATGGCGAGGGCAACAAGCGCCCCGACCGGGCGGTGCTGGTCTATTCCCAGCGCTGCCGCGAAGCCTACCCCGACGCGCCGGTGGTGCTGGGGGGCATCGAGGCGAGCCTGCGCCGTATCGCCCACTACGACTACTGGTCCGACACCGTGCGCCGCTCGGTGCTGCCGGACGCCAAGGCGGACATGCTGCTGTTCGGCAACGCCGAGCGGGCCCTGGTGGAACTGACCCACCGCCTGGCGAACGGGGAGAAGATCGGCGACATCACCGACCTGCGGGGCACGGCCTTCATGCGCCCCCGTCATTGGTTTCCGGGAGATGAGTGGAGGGAACTCGATTCATCAGAGGTCGACGACACTCCCCCCTCCCCCGCAGGCGGGGGA
>DDYH01000032.1 GCA_002347615.1 Gallionellaceae bacterium UBA2239
GTTCGAATCCCCCCCTCTCCGCCAAATCAAAAATCGGGCCTCGCGCCCGATTTTTTATTTGGCAGACGGGGTGGAGATGAGAAGCCCCCCGGGTTCGACCAGCACACCGACCAATGGGAGGTGTGCGCAGGACGCCCGCAGGGCGGTCCCGAGGCGAAGCCGAGGGACGGCAGGATCGCCCCCAGGCGAGCCTGACACAATCCCCCCTCTCCCAAATAAAAACGGGCTCGACGCCCGTTTTTATTTGTCCATCCCCCGCACCCCCCCTACCACCTCAACACCCGCTTCCCCAGCCACCACCCGACTAGGCCGGCACCCAGCATCGGCACGTAATGCCACAAAACCACGTGGACCACGGAATCGTTCAACTCGTGCAGCCGCAACCACAGGGCGCCGACGCTGAACGCGGAGAGCAGCGCGACGCTGCCCGCCCAGCGGTAATGGGTGCTGGCGAAGCGGCGCATGGAAAAGAAGGTCCAGGCAGCCGGCAGGAGGGCAAACAGGGTGATGCTGACGGTGCATTCGAAGCTGTGCACCGGCAGCGGCGCCGGCGGCACATCGGCCCGCCAGGCGAAGAACAGGACAAGCAGGAAAGCCGCGAACAGCCCCGCCGGCGCCCAGGCCGCCTTGCGCATCTGGTGCAGGTCGGGAAAGGCCAGCACCGCGGCGCTGAGGGAGGTAGCGGCGAAAAGGACGATCAGGGAAGCCACCTCGGCGGCGAACCACGGCTCCTGCCATTTTTCCGCCAAGTCCGGTCGCAGGCCGGAAAGCCACAGGGACAGCCCGAGATAGGCCGCCGCCGCCGCCGCCCATCCCAGGCTCAGCGCCACCGGATGGGGCGCCGGCTTCACCGGGGCGGCATCCGCCACCAGGCTGTCCACCAGTTCTTCGATGTTTCCCATTATCGCTCCAATATCTTGCGCAATATCTTATAGGCCCGATGGGCCGCCACCTTCACCGCGGACTCCTTCATGCCCAGCCTCTCCGCCGCCTCTTTGGCGGTATAGCCCTCCTGGTGCAGCATGCGCAGGATGGCGGCCTGCTTCGGGGGAAGCTTCTCGATCTCCCCACTGATAGATTCGTAGGTGAGGTCGGATTCGGTTACAGCTTCCGGCAAATTATTTTCCACCTCGGACAATTCCACCGCCTGCCGCAGCTGATCGGCGTAATGGGCCCGCAAATGGTCCTGCAGCCGGAACTTGGCGATGGCGTAAGCCCACGGCTTGTAGGGCCGCTTGCCGTCGTAGGTATGGCGCGCCTTGTGGATGGAAATCAGGATTTCCTGCAGCAGGTCGTCCACCTCGCTGCCGGCGCTGAGGTGTTTCGTCAGAAACGGCCGCAGGAAACGGGAGGTTTCCCGCAGCAGGTCGGCGTAGGCGTGCTTGTCCCCGGCCAGGGCCTGCCCCATCAGCGCTTCCAGGTTGTCGCCTTGTTCCGCCATCCGAATTTTCCGGGTTTGTAACCTTTTTCCGCTGCCGTCCGAATGAGGGGGTGCACGGGCCACGCTGAACGCGCCCGCGATACCCCTCCCCAATACCCGGCAATGATGCCACTTTTTATTTGCAAGGAGACTCAAATGAACAAATTGACTTATGGCTTGATCGCCCTCTTCCTGGGCGGCTTCGCCCTGACCCAAAACGCCGTGGCGATGGAACCCATGGAGAAAGGCTCCATGAGCAAGGAATCCATGGGCAAAGATTCGATGTCCAAGGATTCCATGAAGAAAGACACCCTGGAAAAGGGCTCGATGAAAAAAGACACCATGAAGAAAGATGCCATGGAAAAAGGCTCCATGAAGAAGGACGCCATGGAGAAGGATTCCATGAAGCGAATGCAGTAATCCACGGAGCACGGGGCGCGGCATCCCGCGCCCCTCCCCCGATGTAACCATTTCCCGCTCAAGGCCGAATAAACATGCAAGCAAAGCGGCGATAGACGAGGTGGAACACCATGGACAGACGCACATTCATCAAACTAACGGCAAGCGGCGCAGGCGCGCTGGCCCTGTCGCGGCTCATCTTGCCGGACCGGGCCCTGGCCGAGCCCGTCGAAAAGCTGGTTCTCAGCAACGCGGAATGGAAAAAGCGGCTCACCCCGGAGCAGTACCGCATCCTGCGTGAGGAAGGCACCGAACGCGCCTACACCAGCCCCCTCAACCACGAAACCCGCCCCGGCCTGTTCGCCTGCGTGGCCTGCGGATTGCCCCTGTTCCCGTCCCAGTTCAAGTACGACAGCCGCACCGGCTGGCCCAGCTTCTACGACGTGCTGCCCGGCCATGTGGAAACCAAGACCGACTTCAAGCTGATCCTGCCCCGCACCGAATACCACTGCGCCCGCTGCGGCGGCCACCACGGCCACGTGTTCGACGACGGGCCGAAACCCACCGGCCTGCGCTACTGCAACAACGGCGTAGCGCTGAAATTCATTCCCGACAAGGCGTAACCATATGTACGGCATCGATATCGGATTGGCGTTTCTCGAAGGCCTGGCGCTGATCGTCTCCCCCTGCATCCTGCCGGTGCTGCCCCTGGTGCTGGCGGCCTCGGTGGAAGGCGGAAGGCGGCGTCCCTACGGCATCATCATCGGCTTCGTGCTGGCGTTTTCCGCCTTCGCCATCCTGGCCCGCAAACTGGTGGCCCTCCTGGGCATCGACCTGGACCTGATCAAGGACGCTTCCCTGGTGCTGCTGGCCCTGTTCGGCCTGGTGCTGCTGTCGGAGAAACTGTCGGAGAAATTCAGCGCCCTCACCCAGGGCGCCGCCGACTTCGGCAACCGCCTGGCATCCGCCGGGGGCGAAGGGCTGCTGAGCGGCGTCCTCATCGGCGCCCTCATCGGGCTGGTGTGGACCCCCTGCGCGGGGCCCATCCTGGCCGCCGTATTGGTGCAGGTGATCCGCCAGCAGACCGACCTGGCGGGCAACCTCATCATCCTTTCCTTCGCCGTCGGCGCCGGTGTGCCGATGCTGGCCATCGCCCTGTCCGGGAGAAAAATCATGGGTAAACTGGGCTTCTTCACCCGCCATGCGGAAGGCGTGCGCAAGGCCTTCGGCGTGCTGATCCTGCTGTCCGTGGCCTACATCGCCTCCGGCGCGGACGCGCAGTCCCTGTTCACCTCCCGCACCAAGGCTCCCCAACCGGCAGCCGCGGAACTGGCCCTGCAAAACGGCCTGGACAAACCCTATGGGGCGCCGGAATTCGCCGGCCTGGAAAACTGGCTCAACTCCCCGCCCCTCACCCTGGCAGGCCTGAAAGGCAAGGTGGTGCTGGTGGACTTCTGGACCTACTCCTGCATCAACTGCATCCGCACCCTGCCCTACCTCACCGACTGGGACCGCAAATACCGCGACCGGGGGCTGGTGATCGTGGGCGTCCATTCGCCGGAATTCGAGTTCGAGAAGAAGCTGGAAAACGTCAAGGCCGCCGTCGCCCAGCATGGCATCGGCTACCCGGTGGCCCAGGACAACCGCTTCGCCACCTGGGACAACTTCAATAATCGCTACTGGCCCGCCCACTACCTGATCGACCGGGACGGCCGGGTGGTCTACACCCACTTCGGCGAGGGCGAATACGACGTGACCGAAAACAACATCCGCTACCTCCTGGGCATGAAGGACAAGGCCGAGGCCCTCCAAGCCCAGGCGCCCCCCATCGCTCCCGACCAGACGCCGGAAACCTATCTCGGCCACGCCCGGGCCGACAGTTTCGGCGGCAAGGAGAATGTGGCCCGAAACAGCCTCGGCGCCTATCACTTCCCGCCCTTCCTGCCCGAGAACCAGTGGGCGCTGGACGGCAAATGGAAAGTGGAAGCGGAGAAAATCGTCGCCGGCGAAAAGGGCGCCGCCCTGCGCCTGAACTTCAAGGCGCGCAAGGTGTTTCTGGTGCTGGGCAGCGCCGACGGCAAACCGGCCCGGGTCTCGGTCACGCTGAACGGCGAGTCCCTCGGCCCCCATGCCGGCAAGGACGCCCCCGGCGGCATGGTGACCGTCCAGCGCAACACCCTCTACGAGTTGATCGACCAGAAAACGCCCCGGAACAGCTTGCTGGAAATCCGCTCCGACTCCCCCGGGCTGGAGGCCTACGCCTTCACCTTCGGCTAATCTCAAACCAAACCCGACAAGAAAGTCCCCCCATGAACCCCGTCGAAGACCTTCTCAAAAGCCTCTACGTCATGGCCTCCATGGTGGAGGCGCGGGACCCGTATACCGGCGGGCACCTGTGGCGCGTCTCCCAGTACAGCCGGATTCTGGCCACCGACCTCCAGTTGCCGGATACCGACATCGCCCGCATCGCCCTGGGGGGCTTCCTCCACGACCTGGGCAAGATCAGCGTGCCCGACGCCATCCTCAACAAGGCCGGCCCCCTCACCGACGAAGAATATGCGGTGATCAAGACCCATCCCGAAGTGGGCAGCCGCCTGCTGGCCGAGCACCCCCTGGCGGACCTGGCCCGGGCCGCCGTCCTCAGCCACCACGAAACCCCCAACGGCCGCGGCTACCCCCAGCGCCTCCAGGGCAAGGACATTCCCCTGGACGCCCGCATCGTCGGCATCTGCGACGCCTTCGACGCCATGACCAGCAACCGCCCCTACCGCCGGGGCATGCCGGTGGCCCAGGCCCTGTCCATCATCGAGGAACGCATGGACGAACAGTTCGACCGGGAACTAAGCAGCCGCTTCCTGGAACTGGGCCGGGCGGGCAAGCTGGATACCGTGGCCGGCTTCAGCGAACCGGGCATCCCGGTGCAGGAATGCCCCCTGTGCGGCCCCACCATCGTGGTGCGCCGCCGCAACCAGACCGGCGACTTGGTGTACTGCCGCCACTGCGGCAACGAAGCCAAGGTGGAGTGGGAAGGCGACCAGGTCCACGTTTGCCCCACGGGCCGAATCGGCACCGTGGAGGAGCTGGAACCCGACGTGGACATCGACCTGATCGGCGCCCTCACCCGGGAAACCGCCCGGCACATCAAACAAGGGGCCAAAGCGAAGAAGACCGGATTTTTCAGTCTGTTTCAATGGGGCAGAGCGTAATGCCTTCCCCCTTTCCGCCGTGGTCGCTGCAACGCAGCGGGCACCCGGCGAGGACACCCCTTGGGGGTGTGACGAGGGAAGGCGGGGATGGGAGTGATCAGCGGGGGGTGGCCAGAAAGAGAGCCGGTCAACGCCGGTTCCGAATAACCCCCATCCCCTTCAGCCGTTCCCAAATCTGGCGCCTCTGTTCCTCGTCCAGGGAAAGCCACTGATCCACCTCCTCGGCGGTGCGGCCGCAGCCGCGGCAGACATCGTCCCCCAGCGCCGTGGAGCAGCGGCCGATGCAGGGGGTGCTGGGCAGATCGGCGCCCATCAGTCGTACTTCCTGAACTGCCCCACCACCTTGCCGAAAAGCTCCAGGCTGGCCTGGGGACGGATGTTGGGGTAGGCCTTGTTGCCCGGGCGCAGGTAGAACTCCCGGGTCTTCTTGTCCACTTCCAGGTACTTCACCGTGAACTCGTTGTCCACGATGGCCACCACGATCTCCCCCGCCCGGGCCGGGGCGCCCTTCTCCACGATCAGGATGTCCCCTTCCACCATCCCCGCGTCGATCATGGAATCGCCCTTCACCCGCAGCAGCACGGTGCGGGAAGGGCTGCGGATGAGGAAATCGTCGATGGTCAGCACGTCCGACGAGGCGTCGTTGGCCGCCGCCGGCAGGCCGGCCCGGACCGAATCCAGGATTTCCCGCTCGAAAAAGCGCTTGCCCGGCGTCAGCCGCTTGTCCGGCCCGGAATCCAGGAAGCCCAGGAGCTTGAGCCGCCCCGCCAGGGCCGACACCGATGACGTGGACTTGAGCCCCAGCAGGTTGGCGATGGCCGAAAAGCTGGGCAGGGAACGGTGCTGGGCGTAGTAATCCCGCAGCTTGTCCAGGTAGTGCTGATCTTGTGACACCCGAATTCCTTTATCGAACGAACATTCTATGGTGCAGTTTATATTGCACGTTCATTCGCATGTCAAGGCGAGCACAGTTTCTTGCAGTAGGTGAAGGCATACCCGGCCCGGGTGCACTGGTTGAGGCACTGGAAATTGGGCGGGGAAGGCTGCTGTTGCTTGGGAGTGTTGAGGTTGGTGCAGGCTTGCAGGCACTTCTCGTCCCCCGGGGGACAGTTCCGGGTGCAAGCGTAGGCCGGCTGCGAGGCCGGGACCACGTCCGCCTGGGTGATGCCGGCGGCGGCAGGGAAGGGGAAAAGCAGCAAGCCGAGCACTGAAAGCAGTGCCATCAGGAAACGGATGTTCCCCGCAGAAAGTGCCGAGGGGTTCTTGCAGAGAAAGGTGATGAACATGTTTTGGCAACCCGTCCGGACGCCGTCGACCGGACATTTCAAAAAGCACGGACGCACATCATGCCATTGCATTTTATTGATGCGCAATGGTGTTAATGCAGACAGCAAAGCCCAGTGATCGCGGTACCGGCCCGTGATCGGTTATAATCTCGCCCCTCTGACCCACCCACGTTTTGGAAGAAATCATGTCCTCTATTCCCGCCTGCCCCCAATGCGCCATGGAAAACACCTACCCCGACGGCGACAACTACGTCTGCGCCGACTGCGGCTACGAGTGGCCGATGGTTGCGGCCGCGGCGGCTGACGACGACGCCGGCGCGGTGGTGAAGGATGCCAACGGCACGGTGCTGAGCGACGGCGACGCGGTGGTGCTGATCAAGGATCTCAAAGTCAAAGGCTCTTCCATCACCCTGAAAATGGGCACCAAGGTCAAGAGCATCCGCCTGGTGGGCGGCGACCATGAAGTGGACTGCAAGATGGACGCGGGCAACTTCATGCTGAAGGCCTGTTTTCTCAAGAAGGTCTGAGCAATCCCGTGATGCGTTGCAAAACCGGGATTGCTTCGCTGCGCTTGCAATGAAGTCGTAGCGCAGGCGACCTCGCCTGCATTGCGAACGCGGCAGCGGTTCCTAAACGGCTTCTAAGGCCGCCCCTGCATTTCCTTAAACCCTGCCGCCGCCTGCTGGACGTCGGCCGGGAAATCCTCGAACTCCTGCACCTGGCGCACCTCGATGATTTCGTTGTCCGACCCGGGACAGCGGGACGCCCATTGGATCGCCTCTTCCTTCGACTTCACCTCGATCATCCAGTAGCCGCCGAGCACCTCCGTCACGCCGGGGAAAGGGCCTGGTGTCACGGTGGGCTTGCCCCCGGAAAAGCTAACGCGGGCACCCATGGAGGGGGGATGAAGACCGTCCAGGGCGAGCAGCACGCCGGCCTCTTTTAGGGATTCGTTGTACTTCATCATGGCTTCGACGGCCTTGGCGTCGGGTAGGGTGCCCGGCGCCGCTTGCTCGTAGCCCTTGGGGATCATCAGCATCATGAATCGCATGGCAGTTCTCCTTTTCCGATAGTAGTTACGCTCCTCCAGTGCTTACCTCTTCCTCCTTGATCGGGTCCGATGCCGCCTTTTCCCGGCGGGCGAGGAGAATAAAAGGCAGCGCCAGCAGCTCGATGGCCGCCCCGACGACGTAGGACGCAGCGTAGCCCCACACATCGGCCGCCTTGCCCAGCCCCGGCTGGATGATGACGCCGCCCGACGAACTGAGCAGATTGTCGGAGGACAGGATGGTGGCCCGCTCTTCCGACGGGATCAGGCCGTTGATATATGCCTGCCGCACCGGAATGACGGCGGCGAACACCACGGCCCAGATCGCCAGCAGGGCCAGGGCCATCCAGAACGCCGATGCCAGGCCGATGAACAGCAAGGCCCCGGCACTGGTCACGGACCCCACCAGCAACACCGCCGTGCGGTGCCGAAACAGCCTGCGCACCTGGGGCACCAGAAGGCCGCCGACGATCTGCGCACCGGCCACGGCGGCGGCGGCCAGCCCGGCGATGGCGTAGGACTCGCCCCGGCCGTAAAGCTGGAGCAGGTAGGGCTGCATGGCGTAAAAGGCGTAGATGCCGACGCCGCCACTGAAGGGGGCGGCGAGCATCAGCCAGCGCACCGGCGGGTTGCGGAAGCCGTGGTCCAGGGACGACTTGAGAATGGCGCGGATTTCCTTCGCCACCGATGCCTCCTTTCTGGGAGTGAAGCCGAGGTCGTGCATCAGGATGAACGCCACCAGGAAAGTCAGCGCCAGGACCGCTACCCGCAATATATACGGCACGCCCAGGCTGGTGGCCTGGGCGATGGCGCCGCCAAGCACAGTGCCGCTCAGCATGGCAAAGCCCTCGGCGATCTGGCCCTTGGCGAAGGCCGATTCCAGGGTGCCCTCATAGTTCGCCGCACGCAGGCCGTCCACCAGCCAGGCTTCGGTCGCCCCGGAAAAGAAGGTGAAGCCCAGCCCCAGCAGCACCGACACCACCGCCCACGCCCAGAACGGGCCGCCGGTCTGCCACAGGAGAAAGTACAGCAGGGTGGACACGAACAGCGTCGCCGTGCCGAGAAGGTAGGACGCCCGCCGGCCAAGGGTGTCGGCGACGACGCCGGTGGGCACTTCGAACAGCACCAGCCCCACGGTGAAGAAAGCGTTGGCGGCAAAAGCCTGGGTGATGCTCAGGCCGGCGTCCAGCAGGAACAGGGTGTTGATGCCCCAGATGAATGAGGCCGCGAAGGTGGAGAGCAGGGTGAGGGTGACGTAGGTTCGGAGAATCCCCGTGGGGCTCACCGCCGTCGGCTGTCCGGCGCCCATTCATGCCTCGCTGGGACGATCCCGGCCAGGACTTACTTGCCGCCCTCCTCCTTCGCCTGTTCGCAAGTGTTGAGCCCGATAGCCGCGTTCACCGGGCAGAAGCGCACCACCGCCGTCACCAGGGCGATGGCCGCCAGCACCAGCACCACCACTTGCCACAGGGTATCCATGGGCACCATGAGCCCGATGGCCAGGAGCACGATCCCGATCACGATCCGCCCCGTCCGGTCTATCCCGCCGACATTGCATTTCATGGCCGTCTCCTTGAAAAGCGATTAGGGAAATCTGGTTATAGTCCATGGGATTTCGGCGGCAAGCCGCCCTACAGGATTGGCCCTACTCCCCTTCCGGCCCGCGGCGTTCTGCGGTATCCTCCCTCAACTTTCCATGCCGAGGCAAACACCTTGAAACTCCCCCTCCTGGCCCTTTTCGCCCTCACCGCCACCCAAGCGTTCGCCGCTAACGACTGGCAGCCGGTGTATTCGGTGGGAGAGCGCCAGGTGCTGGTGGATGCCCTGTCCATCGACTCCAAGGGGGAACTGGCCCGGTTCTGGTGGAAACAGGCGGCCCAGGCGCCCACCCTGGACCTGGGGCTGGACGGCAAGCCCTACCAGTTCCTGTCCACCCTGTCGGAAGTGGACTGCAAACTGAAAACCCAGCGCCACCGCCAGGAAGTGCGCTTCAACCCCACCGGCCCCTTCGTCTACACCCCCCTGGACGTGTTGAAGCCCCTGGAACCCATTCCCGAGGACGACGCCCTGGCCCAGGCATTGGCCGGCTTCGTCTGCACCCATCTGCCGCCCCCTTCCGCCGCCCCCGAGCCGGAAGGCGCCGCGCCGGCCCCTTTGGAAGCTGAAGGCACCGCTCCCGCCGCCGAATCGGACGCTTCCTCCCCTGCACCTGCGACCGCCCCCGAGTCGGAAAGCGCCACGCCCGCGACCGCTCCCCAGCCGGAAGAAGCCGCTCCGGCCCCTGCCGCCCCCTGATGTCCCCGCTGTCCGCCGAGTTGCCCTACGGCGAGGACAGCGCCGCGCTGTTCGAGCGCCTGCGGGACCTGCCCTGGCCGATCTTCCTGGACAGCGGCCACGGCGGGCGCTACGACATCCTGTGCGCCGCCCCCTACGCCACCCTGGTCACCCGGGGCGAAACCACCGAAATAAGGACCGGCGATCTTGTCCGCGCCTCGGCGGACGACCCGTTCCGGCTGTTGCGGGAACTCCTGGGCCCGGTTGAGGAAAGTGCCGGCCTGCCCTTCTCCGGGGGCGCGGTGGGCTATTTCGGCTACGACCTGGCCCGGCGCCTGGAGCGCCTGCCCGTTTTGGCAAAGGGAGATTCCCTCCCGGAAATGGCGGTGGGCCTGTACGACTGGGCGGTGGTGGTGGACCACCAGGAACGTCGCGCTCAATTGGTGGGAGGCAGCCGGCTCCCCGCCACCCGGGACCGCTGGCCGGCGCTGTTGGAGCGCCTGAGCCGGCCGGCCCCGGCGGCATCCGCCCAGCCCCTGCGCCTGTCCGCCCCCCTGGCATCCAATTTCTCCCGACCCGCCTATGGGGAGGCCATCGCCCGCATCCGCCGCTACCTGGAAGCCGGCGACTGCTACCAGGTGAACCTGGCCCAGCGCTTTTCCGCCCCCGCCGAAGGGGGCGCCTGGGCCACCTACCTCGAACTGCGCCGGTCCAACCCCGCCCCCCACGGCGCCTTTCTCGACCTCCCCTTCGCCCGCATCCTGAGCAGTTCGCCTGAGCGCTTCCTGGAGGTGCGCAACGGCCAAGTGGAAACCCGCCCCATCAAGGGCACCCGCCCCCGTGCCGCCGACCCGGAACAAGACCGGAAGCTCGCCGAGGAACTGGCCGCCAGCCCCAAGGACCGGGCGGAAAACCTGATGATCGTGGACCTGCTGCGCAACGACCTGGGCAAGGTATGCGAAACCGGGTCGGTGAAAACGCCCCACCTGTTCGAAGTGGAAAGCTTCGCCAGCGTCCACCACCTGGTGAGCACCGTCACCGGCCGCCTGGCCCCCGGCCGCCACGCCCTGGACCTGCTGCGGGCGTGCTTTCCCGGCGGCTCCATCACGGGAGCCCCGAAGCGGCGGGCCATGGAAATCATCGAGGAACTGGAGCCCCACCGCCGGGGCCTCTACTGCGGCGCCATCGGCTACATCGGCTTCGACGGGGCCATGGACACCAACATCGCCATCCGCACCCTGGTCCACGCCGACGGCGAGCTGCGCTTCTGGGCCGGGGGCGGCATCGTCCACGACTCCGAAGCGGACAGCGAGTACCAGGAAACCCTGGACAAAGCGGCGCCGTTCTTCAA
This sequence comes from Gallionellaceae bacterium UBA2239, assembly GCA_002347615.1. Lineage (GTDB taxonomy): Bacteria > Pseudomonadota > Gammaproteobacteria > Burkholderiales > UBA9220 > UBA2239. Next base: position 10,985 of record DDYH01000032.1, read on the forward strand.
ACTCCTCGTGTAGGAGCGCCCAGCAAGGCGCTCCAGCCCACCCCCAGGCCCCTGGGCTGCCAGACGACCAGGACCAGGGTGGCGAGGAAAATCAGCGCGGCGGCCATGCCCTCAGTTCAGCCGGAACGCTCCGTGGCAGGCCACGCACTGGGCGGTGACCTTGGACAGGGATTCCAGTGCACGGGGCAGGTCGCCCTCCTTGGCGGTGATGGCGAAGCGGCTGGCGGCGTGGTGCATTTCCGTGCCTGCGGCCTGCATTTCCTTCGGCATGTAGGGGGCCATGTGGGCCGCGTTGTGGGACACCAGGGAGCTCATGCCCAGGCGCGCCTCGGCCACCTCCCCGGCCTTATCCAACTCCCCCCGCCCCAGCAGGGTGTGAATTTCGTGGAGGGTCACCAGGTGGTCGCGCATGTTGGACAGCATGTGCTGTTTCATCATGTCGGGCAGGTCCACCTTCTTCCGCGCTCCCTCCTCCGCCGCCTGGGCGGGCAGGGCCAGGAGAAGGGCCAGGAGAAGGGCCAGGAGCAGAATCCGGGTTTTCATTTATTCCGTCTCCATTTCCAGATAGGTGTTGCTGGCGTTGAAGCCCTTGAGGGTGTCGTAGTTCAGCAGGTGGCGGAAGGCGCTCTGGTCCAGGCCGTTGATCGCCGATTGCAGGTCCAGCCCCTGGTCCAGGGCCTGCTTCATGTGGCCCCGCAGGAGCAGCAGGTAATCCTTGGTCTCCCGCCGGGCCTTGGGCAGATCGCAGACCTTGCCGTGGCCGGGGACAATGACAGCCGGGTCGAGCTGTTCCATTTCCTCGAAGGACGCCAGCCAGTTGCGGCTGTTGCTGAAGGGCAGCACCCCCAGGAGACGGTCCACGTACACCAGGTCGCCGGAAAACAGCACCCGGGACTTGGGCAGCCACACCATGCTGTCCCCCGGCGTATGGCCGCCGTGGAAGTAAATCAGGCGGATTTCCTCGCCCCCCAGGGTAAGGATTTCCTCCCGGTCGAAAAACCGGTCCGGATATACCGGCTGGGTGCCCGCCGCCTTCTTGCGCAGCACCTTGCGCAGTTCGTCCAGTTGCATCCCGCCCCGGGCCTGCATGTCGGCCAGGATCGGGCGGGCGGCGACGATTTCGGCGCCGACGGATTTGAAGTAGCCGTTACCCAGCCAGCGGTGGTCCTGGCCGCCGGTGTTGACCACATACTTCACCGGCTGTTTGGTCACGGTCTTGATGGCCCGGTGGATTTCCTTCGCCACCTGCCAGGTGGGGCCGCTGTCCACCACCACCACCCCGGCGGGGGTGACGATGAAGCCGGCGTTGGCGTTCATGCCCTCGTTGGCGTAGGTGCGGGCCCCCATGTCGCCGATGAAGGCGTAGACGTTGGGCGCCACCTCTTTCGGGGTGAGGGTCAGGGCATGGGCGGTGGCGGCGAGGAACAGACCGCAGAAAAAGGCGAGCAAGCGTGTGTGCATGGTGTTTTTCTCCTTATTGATTGAACCGGTCAAATCGAACAACCGCGGTCGAATCCGGCACGTTCTACCCCTTCCCCCTTGACGGGGGAAGGCGGGGATGGGGGTGAGTGGTAGGTTGGGCATACCTGCCCAACGCCGGCGATGTCGGGCACCTGTGCCCGACCTACGGTTTTCCCCGTCCCACGAACACCGGCGCGAAGCCGCCGCCGGGGGTGCGGAAGTTGGTGGTCTGGCCCTCGTACAACCGGGCGGCGACGAGCTGCACCTGCCCGCCGTAGACGTAGGCCCGCACGTCCAGCTTGAGGTCGGTTTCCGCCCCGTCCACCTCCAGGCGGCGCTCGCTGGGGGGCACCAGGGCCTGGGCCACGTAGTCGCCGGCGAGGATTTCCCCCCACACCCGGCGGGTGAGCTTGTCGCCCCGGTAGGCGGCCTTGCTGCCGTAGCCGGCGGCGGGCTTGAAGAAGCGCTTGCGCCGTTCCGCCCACAGGGCCTCGGCCCGCTCCGGGGTCACCGGTTCGGTGCGGGGGATGCCGGCCAGCAGGATGTCCCGGGTCGCCTCCGGCACCCCCAGGGCGGCCAGGGCATCGCCGTCGCTCAACAGCGCCAGATTGCGCTTGTCGGCATAGAGGGCGTGGGCCCGGGGATGGGGCGTCACCACCGCCGCCCCGGCCTCGTAGGCAGCGCGGAGGGCGGCGTGTTCCGGCTGGTCGAAATAGAAATCGGTGAGGCGGTTGTACACCAGGTCCACCACTTGGCCCTGGTGCCATAACTTGCCGTCGCGCCATTCCAGGGCTTTCCCGTCGGCGATCAGCGCCTCGGCGCCGAAGCGGCGGAACAGGCGCTCGAACAGGCGGAACTCGGGATAGAGGTACTGGGCTTCCGGGTCGTCGTCGACGATGGCGATAGTGCCCGGTGGCGCGTCTCCCCGCTGGCGCCGCCACTCTTCGGCGAACATGGCGAAGAAAACTTGCTCCAGCTTCTCCAGGTCGGCGCTGGGCTGGAAGTTGGACGCCATCTCCCGGCAGCAGGCCTGCTGGGCATGGGCCAGGGCCAGGTTGAGCAGGGCGCCGCCGGCGTTGGTGTTGATTTCGATCAGTTGGGGCCCCGCCTCCCCCAGGTGGAAATCGTACCCCAGGAACGCCCCTCGGGGCCCGTGCTCGCGCTGGGCAATGGCCGGGGCGCGGCCCAGGACGGCCTCCTGGTAGGCGGGCAGGGCCAGCACCTGTTCCACCGCCGCCACCAGGGCGGCCATGCCCTCGTACTGCCCGCGGGAAAGGAACACGGCGGTAGATGAAAACAAATAGGGCCGGGTGCGGGCGATTTCGTCTGCCATGCCCGCCAGGACCGGCTCGCTTTCCAGCAGTTTCGACAGCTTGCCGGCGTTGAGGGTACGGCAGGCACAACCCCGGTTGAGCCCTTCGGGAGTCACCAGGTTGGGTAGGTCAGTAGGCAAAACGGCCCCGCAATTCTTCCAGGTTCAGTTCCTCCAGCATCCGCTCCAGGCGCTCCCGGGCGCTGCTGTTGGGGGCGCCGGTGCGGCTGGCGACGATCAGCTCGTTCTTCATGGAATGTTCCCAGCCCACCAGCTCGGTCACCGTCACCTGGTAGCCGTGAGCCTGGAGCAGCAGGCAGCGCAGGACGTTGGTGACCAGGCTGCCGAACTCCCGGGTGTGGATGGGGTGGCGCCACAGTTCGGACAGGGGCGTCTTGGCGAAGGAGGCGTTCTTGTGCTTGCGCAGCACCGCCGCCACCTCCGCCTGGCAGCAGGGCACCAGCACCACGTGCTTGGCCTGTTTGTGGAGGGCGAAGCGGATGGCGTCGTCGGTGGCGGTGTTGCAGGCGTGAAGGGCCGTCACGACGTCGATGCTTTCCGGCAGGGCGGCGGAAGCGATGGAATCCTCCACGGAAAGATTCAGAAAGGACATGCGCCCGAATCCCAGCCGCTCCGCCAGTTCCCGGGACTTCGACACCAGTTCCTCGCGAGTTTCGATGCCGTAGATGTGCCCGGCTTCCCGCTCCTTGAAGAACAGGTCGTAGAGGATGAAGCCGAGGTAGGATTTGCCCGCACCGTGGTCGGCCAGGGTCAGCTGGCCGCCGGCGGCCAGCACGTCGTTCAACAGCGGTTCGATGAACTGGAACAGGTGGTAGACCTGCTTCAGCTTGCGCCGGCTGTCCTGGTTGAGCTTGCCGTCCCGGGTCAGGATGTGCAGCTCCTTCAGCAATTCGATGGATTGGCCGGGGCGGATTTCGGGGATGGTCACGCAAGAATCCAGTGGAACGGAAGGACTGTTATTTTATCAGCCCAGCCAGCCTTTCGCCTCATTCCTCGCTGCGGCTGGGGATACCGTGCCGCTTCATCTTCTCCCACAGGTTCTTGCGGCTGATGCCCAGCCTCTCCGCCGTGTGCCCCATGTGTCCTTCGCTGCGCGCCAGAGCTTCCCGGATGTAGCGCGCTTCGCAGGATTGCATATAGCCGCCGAGGTCGTGATTTGCGGCCGGCGGGCGCTCGGGCATGGACCCCGGCTCGAAAAGGGCTTCCGGCTCCAGTTCCGGGCCGGGAGTGAGGATGCAGGCGCGCTCGACGGCATGGCGCAGTTCCCGCACGTTGCCGGGCCAGGGATGGGCCAGCAAGGCCTCTTCCGCCCGGCGCGACAGCTGCTTGCGCTCCCCCCTGGCGGCGAGCTCCTCGACGAAGCGGTGGGCGAACCACAGGATGTCCTCGCGCCGCTCCCGCAGGGGCGGCACCTTGAGGTTGATGACGTGGACGCGATAGTAGAGATCCTCCCGGAAGCGCCCCTCCTCTACCATCTTGCGTAGGTCGCGGTGGGTGGCGCACACCAGCCGCAGGTCCAGGGGAATCTCCGCCCCGCCGCCCACGCGCACGATGCGCCTTTCCTGGACCGCCCGCAGCAGCTTGACCTGCATGGGGAACGGCGTGTCGCCGATTTCGTCCAGGAACAGGGTGCCCCCGTCCGCCTGCTCGAACACCCCTTTCCGGGCGCGGGCGGCGCCGGTGAACGCCCCCTTCTCGTGGCCGAACAGTTCCGCCTCCAGCAGGGATTCCGCCACGGCACCGCAATTGACGGCGACGAAGGGCTTGTCGCGGGTTTTCTCGTCCAGGCGGTGAATTTCCCGGGCGATGACCTCCTTGCCCACCCCCGACTCGCCGGTGATGAGGATGGTGGGGGCGCGGGCCGCGAACCGCGGCAGGGTTTCCGCAATCTGGCGCATGGCGGGGGAGATGCCCAGGCGGCAGCCCTGGTCCTTGCAGGGTTTTCCCGCCCCCAGGGCGCGCACCTTCTCCACCAACAGGTCCAGGTCGAAGGGTTTGGTGATGTAATCGGCGGCACCCAGCTTGAGCAGGGCCACGGCCCGGTCGATGGAGCCGTAGCCGGTGATGAACAGGAACGGCGGCAGCTTCACGCCGCGCTCGGCCAGGCGGATGAAAAGCTCCTCGCCGCTGCCGTCCGGCAGGCGGATGTCGCTCACCACCGCCACGTAGGGCCGCTCGCCGATGACGGAAAGGGCCTCCGACAGGGTGCGGCACCATTCCACCACGAAGCCCTCCAGCTCGAAGCGGTCGCAGAGGGACTCTCCCATGATTTCGTCGTCTTCGATCAGGCACAGGGGAAGGGGCTTGGTTTCGCTCATGAGGCATCCTGCAAGGTCAAGGTTACGGTGAAACGGGTGTCGTCGGGCTCGCTTTCCACCACGATGCCGCCGCCCAACTGCCGCACGGTCTGGTAGGTCACCCACAGGCCGAGCCCGTGGCCGTTGCGGGAAAGGCGCGAGAAGGGCTCGAACAGGTAGGACAGGTTCTCCTCGGCGATGTGCTCGCCGTCGTTCCACACCGCCAGGGTCAGGCTGCGGCTGTCCCGGTATATCTGGCACTCCACCCGCTTGCCGGCGGCGTGGATGGCGTTCAGCAGGAGGTTCAGCAGGATTTGGCGCACCTGGGTGGAAGGCAGGGGCAAGGCGTCGGTGACGTCGTCCTCCCACTTCAGCGCCACCCCTCGCTTGGCCGCCTCGGGGGCGGCCAGGGTGCGGACGTCCTCGATGTCCCGGCGGGAAAGGGGGTGGGGTTCCACCTTCGACTCCACCAGCAGCGCCGCCACGGTTTCCTTGATCTGCGCCAGCCCACGCTCCAGCAGCGCCAAGGTCTTCAAGGTGCGGGGGTCGTCCTGGCCGTGGCGCTTGTAGGTATTGATGGCATTGAGCATGCCCCCCAGGGGGTTGTTGATCTCGTGGGCGATGCCCGCCGTGAGCCGGCCCACGGCGGCCAAACGCTCGGTGACCATCATCTGTTTTTCCAGGCTTTCTTTTTCCTTGAGCTCCTTGAGCATGCGCTTGAAGGAGGCGCCGGCACGGCCGATCTCGTCCTGGGAATCGTACAGGTCGCAATGGAGGTGCTCCGGCACCCGGGGGCCGATCTGGTCCATGCACGCCGCCAAGCTGACCAGGGGCTTGGCCATGCGGTGGCCCCAGTACCACGCCACCGGCAGCAGCACCGCCAGGGCCAGGGCCATCATGAGGGCGGCGCGCTGGGCGATGCCGACGAAGCGGGGAAGAAACATGCGCTTGGAATAGCTCATCACCAGGGTGCCCAGGGGCGCCCCTTCGGACAGGATGGGAACCGTCACGAACAGCCGCCCGGAGGCCAGCGGCTCGATCACCGTCGGCCCCTCCCCGCCTTTCGCCGGCATCGTCGCCCCGGCGGCGGCGAACTCGGGATCGAGCCGGGAAAAGTCCCCGAGCATGGGATATTCCGCCGGACGGGTGGAGACGAATATCCGCCCTTTTCGGTCCAGCACCAGTATCACCTCCGCCCCCTGGGTCTGGCCGGGACTTCCCGCCTGGAACGGCGAATTGACGATTTCATAGGCGCGCCAGACGTCGTCGTGGGTCATGGGGCCCACCAGGGTATTCGCCAGCACCCGCCCCATGCTGTCGGCGTGGAGCAGAAGGTCGTTCTTGGTTTCGTCATACACCCGGAACAGGATCGAGATGGTGACCAGCAGCGCCGACGCGCTGGCCAGCACGAACACCCGCAGGGGAATCTTGTAGCGCAGGCTGAGGTCCCGCAGGAACTGGTTCACAGGCTGCCCCCCACCACCCTCGCCATGCGCCCGATCTCGTCATACAGGGCGCGGTCCCCCGCCGTGAAACCGTCCAGATTGAGTTGCCCGAGCAGGCTGCGGCCCTCGTCGTTTTCCCCCATGGACAGCAGGACCCGGCGCAGGGCGGCGACCTCGCCGTCGAGCAGCGAGGCCCGGGCGACGAGGGGCGGAAAGCCGAAGGCCGGCGACATTTCCACCACCCGCGTCTTTTCCGTCAACTCGGGACGAATGCGGGCCAGGGTGTCCCAGATGTAGCCGTCCACGGCGCCGCCCTGGGCCATCCCCACCGCCACGGCCTCCACCACCTTGCGATGGGTCCAGGTGAAGAAAGTGCGGGAGAAAAACGCCTCGGCCCGCTCCCCCATCTGCGCCAGGCGGTACTGGGGATAGAGGAAGCCCGAGTTGGACAGGGGGTCCGAGTAGGCGAAAACCTTCCCCCGCAAATCCGCCAGGCCGCTAATCGACGCCGCTGCGGCCGGCGCGATGAGATAGGAACGGTACAGGGGCTTGCCCTGGTAAAGGGGGACGGCCACCAGCTTCAAGGCACGCTCGTAGCGCACGTAGGGATAGCCGCACAGCCAGGCGGCATCCAGCTTTTCCCGCCCGAGCAGGTCCACGATCTCCCGGTAGCTGCCCCGCTGGGCGAATTCCACCGGCTGCCCCAGCCGCCTCTCCAGATAAGCCCGCCATGCCTCCAGGAACGCCGCCTGCTCGTCGAGAAACACCGGCGTGAGGCCGATGCGCAACGGCCGGCCGGCGGCCCGCGCCGTCGCGGGAGCAAACGCCCCGGGAGCAAGCAGAAATGCCGCCAACGCGGCGCAGAACTTTCTTCTGGACACGTGCCCTCCTTCCGGCGATGCCGGCCAAAGTCGCATCAGCTTTCGTTCCCAAAAACGTTACCCAGGGGTAACGCACGGCTTTTCAAAAGATAACAGAACGGTAACACAAAGCACAAACGCAGTATTTTATATCTTACGAATCAATTTGTTGCATTTGGCACACGAATTGCAGAACAGACGGCCGGCAGGCCGCTTCCATCCCTGCACCACACTCAACAACCATCCAATGAGGGAGACATCCATGAAAAAAGCGATCCGTTTACCGGAAGAGGAAATAACGTCCCGACAGCCCGGCCAGCCCCGGGCAACCCCCCAGGCGCTCCTGGCCATCGCACTGGCGGCCGCCGCCTGGGGCGCCAGCACCCCGGCCAAGGCCCTCGACCTTGCCATCTATGGCGTCGGCCACCTGTCCGCCGACAGCATCGACAACGGCACGACCTCCAGCAGCTACCTGCACAGCAACTCCTCGCGGCTCGGCTTCAAGGGCGGCCACGACCTGGGCAAGGGGCTTTCCATCCTGTTCCAATACGAATCGGGGGTGGACCTCACCGGCCACGGCACCGGGGACGGCAACGGCGGCGCCACCTCCAACGGGCAACTGTTCACCCGTGCCCGGGACTCCTTCGTCGGCCTCAAGGGCAACTTCGGCACTTTCGTGGCGGGCCGCCTGCCGGCCCTCAACCAGTGGCTCTACGACTACAACCTGTTCGGCGACCAAGTGGGCGACCTGGGCAACATCTGGGGCGGCGACGGCCTGCCGGGGCGCGCCGACCACGCCATGCAGTACCGTACCCCGGATTTCGGCGGCTTTTCCCTCGGCATCAGCTACGCACCCAACCAGGGCACCAGCGGCACCCGTACCACCATCGTCAAGGCCGATTACGCCAAGGGCAAATTCAAGCTGAGCGGCGCCTACGGCAATTTCGGCCAGGGCACGGGGCTTCAGGATACCAAGACCGGCGCCGTCATCGCCAGCTACGACGCGGGCAACTTCAACATCGGCGCCGGCTACCAGCGCGAAACCGACATCGCCGGCATCGGCGGCGCGGACCGCAACAAGTACACGGTGGGCGCCGCCGTCAAAGTGGGCGACAGCGGAACCATCAAGGCCCAGTACGCGGCTGCCGGCAACCTGGGCGGCACCGCCAACACCCGCGCCAAGCAGTGGGCCCTGGGCTATGACCACGCCTGGGACAAGAGCACCACCCTCTACGTGGCCTACGCGCGGACGAACAACGACGCCGGCGCCACCTACAGCGCCTACAACTGGGGCCACGGGGACCACGGCGTGCCGGCGATCACCACCGGGAATCCCCACGCCCTTTCGGTGGGCATCGTGTACAAGTTCGACGTGGGCCTCTGGCCGCGCTGATCCCCCGGACACGTCCGTCGCCCCCCGTTCCGCCGGGGGGCGTTTCTTTTTGCGCCCAATCCGGCCGGCAAAAAAATTACCGAACGGTAACGTCACCCACATCAAACGTAACCAAGCGGTTACCATTTTACCGATACCGCAAAAACAATTTCATGAAAAACAAAGCGATACACCCTGGCCCGAAAAGTGCTAAACGAAGAACCACAACCCGTTGCCCGACGGGTTCCAGCGACCCGCCGGCAACGCGGCGGGGAGAGAAAACGAACAGGAGGAGAACGGTCATCATGAGCGAGTTGCGATTGTCTTCCATCGAGACCCGCGGCGTGCCCGGCAAGAAACGGTACGCCATGGTCATCGACCTGCGCCGCTGCATCGGCTGCGATGCGTGCATGGTCGCCTGCAAAGCGGAATTCGATGTTCCGCTGGGGGTATTCCGGACTTGGGTGCCCTACCGGGTGGTGGGCACCTACCCCAACGTGCGCAAGCAGTTCCTGCCGCGGCTGTGCAACCACTGCGACGATCCCCCCTGCGTGCGCTCCTGCCCCGTGGGCGCCACCTACAAGGTGGAGGACGGCGGTTTCGTCCTCCAGCATTACGAGCGCTGCATCGGCTGCAAGGCCTGCATGGCCTCCTGCCCTTACAACGCCCGCTTCCTTCTGCCCAAGCACCGCACCTATACCGACATCACGGGCGTGGTGGACAAGTGCACCTTCTGCCACCACCGCGTGACCCAGGGCCTGGTCCCTGCCTGCGTCCAGACCTGCATCGGGCGGGCGCGCATCTTCGGCGACCTGAACGACCCGGCCAGCGAGGTTTCCCGCCTGGTCGCCACCCTGCCCACCCAGGTACTGCGTCCGGAGGAAGGCACCAAGCCCCACGTGTTCTACATCGGTGCCGACCGCAGCCTCACCGAGCACGGGCGCGCCGTTTACAGCGCCCCGGAGGTGCTGGATGCCGACCGTGCGGCGTTCAACCGCAACCACAAGGGCTAGAAAGGAAATTAATCATGGGTGACTACAACGTTTTCCATCACATGCCCTGGTCGGGCGCCTATGCGATCTACTTCTTCGTCATCGGCATCTCGGCGGCGCTGTTTTTCTTCTCCGCCCTGTCCTGGTACCGGGACGACTTCAAGAGCCTGCGCACCAGCGCTTTCTATGTCTCCTTCGGTCTGATGGCGGCGGGGGGCCTGCTGCTGATCGGGGACCTCGCCAAGCCGATGCGCTTCCTCAACATCCTCAATCCCTTCTATCTGAACTTCACCTCGCCGCTGGCCTGGGGCGGACTCAACCTGATGTCCTTCGGCGCGGTTTCGGTGGCGTATTTCTACATGATGCGCAAGAAAGACGACACCAACAGCCGCCGGCTGGCGGTGATCGGCTCCCTTTTGGCCCTGGGCCTGCCGATCTACACCGGCTTCGACCTCACCGTGCACCAGAACCGGCCGGTGTGGAACAGCCCCCTGATGCCGGTGCTGTTCGTGGCCATGTCCCTGGTTTCCGGCGCGGCGGTGGCGTCCTTCCTGGCCGGCCGGAACGAAAAGCTGCTGGCGACCTTGCGCCAGTTCATGCTGTGGTCCGCCGGCGCCGTGGGCGCCATGCTGGTTTCCCTCCTGGGCACCACGGCCTACGGCGGCGCCGGCCAGGAACTGACCTTCATGTTCATGACTTCCGGCGCTCTGGGGGCTGTATTCGTCGGTTTGGGCATCCTGCTCGGTACGGCGGCCCCCATCGCGTTGTTGCTCGCGCCCTACGGCCGGCAGCAAAACGGCGTGTTGCTGGCGGCAGGCCTGATTCTGGTCGGTGGAATGGCCCTGCGCTATTCCATCCTGGTCGGCGGCCAGATCGTGCAAACCTATTTCTGAGGCAGGGGAGATTGCCATGTTGAAAATGAACCGTAGAACTTTCCTCCAGGTCAGCGGCAGCACCACGGCCGCCGTCGCCGTCGCCCCCAAAATGCTGGCGGCGATGGAACTGGACGGCGGCGGCAAGGACTTCTCGCCGGTGAACTATGCCGAGCGCCAGGCCGTCCCCATCACCTGCCACTTCTGCAACATCCAGGACGGCGCCGTGGCCTACGTGGAGAACGGCCGCATCGTCAAGCTGGAGGGCAACCCGGAGCACGTCTCCACTCGCGGCCGCCTGTGCGCCAAGGGCAACTCGGGCATGTGGTACACCTACGACCCGGACCGCATCCTCTACCCCTTGAAGCGGGTCGGCGCCCGGGGCGAGGGCAAGTGGAAGCGCATCACCTGGGACGAAGCCCTCACCGAAATCACCCAAAAGCTCGACGCCGCCCTCAAGGAAGACCCCAACACGGTCATGCTGAAATACGGCCGCAACCGTACCGGCGGCGCCATCGACCGTTTCATGAGGACCCTGGGCTCGGCCACGGTGGTGAACCACACCTCGGTGTGCGAATCCTCCAAGAAGATCGGCATGGAGCCCACCTGGGGGCCGGACATCGAAACGCCGGACTTCGCCAACGCCAAGTACATCCTCAACTTCGGCTCCAACATCATGGAGGCGGCCTATTTCCACAACCCCTACTCCCAGCGCCTGGCCGAGGGGATGGCGGAAAACAAGGCCAAGCTGGTGACCTTCGATGTGCGCCTGTCCAACACCGCCGGCCGCTCCGACGAGTGGATTCCCATCTTCCCCGGCACCGACGGCGCCGTGGCCCTGGCCATGGGCCACGTCATCCTGCGGGAAAACCTCCAGGACTCCGACTTCATCGACACCTGGACCAACGTCTCGGTGGCGGAGCTGAAGGACCACTACAAGCAGTTCACCCCGGAATGGGCCTCCAAGCTCTCCGGAGTGCCGGTGGACACCATCGAGCGCGTCGCCCGGGAATTCGCCACCACCAAGCCGGCCACCACCTACACTTACCGCGGCCCGGCCAAGCACTTGTACGGCTCGTACAACGAGAAGGCCACCATGATGCTGCCCATCATGACCGGCAACATCGAAGTCCGCGGCGGTTACTGCATGCCCCGCGGCATGGGCTGGCCCCAGCCCCAGCCGGAGCCGCCCAAGCCCGCCAAGGCGTCCTACCTCGCCCATCCGGACGAGTATCCCCTCGCCGGCCACAAGGTGAGCCACCTGACGCCGTTCTGGATCGCCGAGGGCAAGCAGAAGATCAACGTCTACTTCACCTACCAGGACAACCCGGTGTACACCAACCCCGGCGCCCAGGCGGTGTGGGGCAAGCTGTTCCGGGACGAGAAGCTGATTCCCTTCTACGTCTCCATGAGCCCGTTCATGGGCGAGGAAACCGCCCTGGCCGACATCATCCTGCCCGACTGCCCCTACCTGGAGCGCTGGGAGCCGGAATCCATGCCCAACTCCCTGTGGCCCTGGCTCGGCATCCGCCAGCCGGTCATCAAGCCCCTGGGCGAAGCGCGGGAGAACCGCATGATCCTGCGGGACATCATCTGGAAGCTGGACCCCAACGGCAGCCGGGGCATGAAGCAGTACTGGAACTTCAAGGACGGCGAGGACTACATGCGCCAGCACTTCGACAACGTGCCCAAGCTGAAGGAGGCCGGCGGCCTGGACTTCCTGAAGAAGCACGGCGTGTGGCCGATCTACGGCAAGCTGGACCCCGCCACCGGCAAGATCGTGGACAAGACCGGGCGGACCATCGAGCCCGAGTACGGCCTGCACAGGAAGGAAGTGCCCGAGTCCGAAATGGCGGGCACCACCGTCGGCCATGACGGGGTCATCATGAAGAACGGCAAGGCCATCGGCGTCAAGCGCAAGGGCAGGAACTACGTCGGCTTCCCCACCCACAACCGCCTCATCAACGTGCGGGTGGACCAGTGGGCGGAATACGGCTTCAACCCCATGCCCACCTTCAAGCAGATTCCCTGGCACAAGGACATGAAGGACGACGAACTGATCCTCACCACCTACAAGATCAACGTCCACAAGCAGTCCCGTTCCGCGGCGGTGAAGTGGCTGGCGGAAATCATGCACAGCAACCCGGTGTGGATGAACACCGAAACCGGCAAGAAACTGGGCGTAAAAACCGGCGATCTGGTGCGGGTGGAAAGCAAAGTGGGCTACCTTGTCACCAAGGCCTACGTGTTCGAGGGCATCCACCCCAAGGTGGTCGCCATTCCCACCGCCTTCGGCCATTGGGAATACGGGCGGCTCGCCACCCTCAAGCTGAAGGAAAAGGCCGGCGCTTTCGGCGCCCAGGACGACCCGGACTTGAAGAACGTGTGGTGGGAAGACCGGGGCGTGCACCCCAACGCCATCATCCCGGCGGTGGCCGACCCCATCGGCGGCTCCCAGGGCTGGTACGACACGGTGGCCAAGGTCACCAAGGCCGGCCCCGACGACAAGTACGGCGACGTCCAGGGTTATTGGGACAAGCACGTGGAAGCCTTCAAGGAGACCATGCGCTACGCCTACACCGGCGACCTGCACCGCAAGATGCACCCGGAAATGGCCTCTTGGGCCGGCCCCGAAAGCGTCAAGCACAAGCCCGCCGGGGGCCACTGAGCAACCGTTGCCGGCCCCGCCCCAACTCCTCCTTGAAGGGGCCGGCGTTTTTTTCAACATACATGCAAGGGTAAAAGCATGCAGATGAAGACCATTCAATTCATGCCGCAAGAATCCAAGACGCCCTTCATCCCGGAGGACGCCGCCGAGGATTGCGCCGCCCGCGCCGGCATCTACCGCCTGCTGTCCGGCGCCTTTGCCGAGGAGCCGGGCAGGGAGTTCCTCGCCGCCCTGCGCCAGGGTCCCGCCCTGGCGGCCCTGTCGGAAATGGGATTGAAGTTCGGCCCCGATTTCACCGACAGCCCCCTGGATCAACTGGCGGAAGACCTGGCTTGCGAATACGCCACCCTGTTCGCCTCCCCCGGCGGCTGCCCGCCGGTGGAATCGGCGCGCCGCACCGGCCGGATGCAGCAGGAACCCTGCTTCGAAGTCCGCGCCGACTACCGCCGGCTGGGCTTCTTGGTGCAGGGCGGGCGCTTCGCCAGCTTCGACGACCACCTGGGGGCCGAGCTGGAATTCGTCGCCGCCCTCCTGGGGCGCGCCGAAGCCGCAGCCCGGACCGGGGACGAAACGGCGTTCCGCCGCCTGGACAAGGAGATCAAGCGTTTCTGGAGCCTGCACCTGGGGCGCTGGGCGCGGGGCTACGCCAGGCTGGTGGCGCGGGCGACGGAGCATTCCTTCTACCGGGAAATGGCCCGGCTGCTGGAGTCCTTCGCGGAAGACGAAATCACCCGCATGGGCCTCAAGGTGGACGACGAAGACGGACGCAAGATTGAGCCGCAAGCTCAGGAAACGGAAGGGCTGCAATGCGGTGGAGCAAGGGAAGTAGCGGCCCCGCAACCGGGCAGTGAATTGCCCGCCTCCCTGCTTGCGGGCTGAGTTTTTCAGCGACGGGAGACCGTTTGGGGCGGCTATGCCCACCCCTCTTTTTTCAACTTTCAACCTAGGCAAGATGGACGATATGGACCTTTCATGGCATGAACTGGCTTCTTGCTGGGACAGCCACGACTTCGGCGCAGCCCACGACTGGCTCGGGGAGCGCTGGAACCACCTGATCCAGACGCGGCCCGGGGGCCACGACGACCCGGACGCACGCTTTCTGCAAGGCGTCGCCTTCGCGGCCCTGGCTTTCCATTTCAGCCGCAACCGCAACCAGGAGGGCGCCCGGCTCCTGCTGGACGACGCCCTGGAGGTGCTGTGGGACTACCTGCCCAGCCACCGGGGCCTGCGCGTGGCGCCGATGATGGAATCCCTCCGCGCCCTCCAGCCCCTTCTGGCCGGCATCGCACCGGACGCCCCCTGCCCCATGGAGCCGTTTTCCTGCCGCCCTCTCGTTTACGAGGACACCCCATGACGACCCACGCCCCTTTTTCTCCTGAAACCCGCTGCTGGCGGGCCGCCGGGCCGGCCCCCCTGGCGGGTTCCGCCTTCCTATGGGACCGGGACGACCTGCCCGCCGATCTGTCCCATGCCGCCGTAATCCTCCCCTCCGGCGGCGAAGCCCGTGCCCGTGCCCTGGCCGCCCGCGGCGCGCAACAAATACTGCTCGCCGACGCCGCCCTGGCGGACAGCGAGGTGGTGAGCCGCCTGGCCTTGGCGCTGGGCAACCGGCGCCTGGGCGTCTGGCTCCCCCTCAAGCCCATGGAGGTTTCCTGGAGCCTGGACCTCACCTCCAATGCCGACTTCCGCTGCGTCACCCCCAGCCTGGGCGAACCCGGCTGGGAAGTGCTGAAAAGCGACGGCTCCCGCACCGGCACCGACGCCCGGTGGTGGCTGGAGCAGATGTTCAGGCTGGGCGCCTCCTGCGCCCTGCTGTCGGTGGACTACGCCGACCCCGCCGACCACAACGTCTGCCGCGGGCTGATGGACGATTTCGGCGACCGCCTGTGGCTTTCCCCCCTGTCCCAGCGTGGGGGGGGATGGGGCGCGGAGGGCTGGCGCCGGTTCGGCGGCGCCAGCCGCTTCGTGCTGCCGCCGGGGATGGAAATCGAGGCGGCGGAGGCCATGCCGGAAACCGAGGGGGCGGCATGAAGCGGCTCATTCTCCTGATCGCCCTGCTGCCGCTGCTCGGCCCGCTCCCGGCCCGGGCCGCCGCCATGCTGGAGGACGATGTCAAGCTGGCCCCCATGGTCCGGCTCGCCACCAGCGTGCTGCTGGTGGATGCCCGCAACCCCAAGTCCCGCCAGTTGCAACCCATCCAGGGGTCCATGCCCTACCGGGACAACATGGCCCTGAAACCCGGGCTGGTCATCGTGGTGGGGGAAAACGACCGGCAGGCCCTGGAGGTGGCGCAACTGCTCGCCGCCAGCGGCGGCCGCAAGGTCTACGCCCTCAAAGGCGGCGTGGACGCCTGGCTGCGCATCAAGCGCCGGGAAGAGGAGGACGCAAGCTCGGCCATGCCGGAGAGCTTCGTCATTCCCCACAACACCTGCGAGCAGGGCTCCGCCATCCAGAAATACGGGAAATAGCATGCAGGTCGCCCCCCAATTCCGCCGGGAACGCTGCCTTCGCTACCGTTACCGCTACAGCGACTGCGCCCGCTGCCTGGACGCCTGTCCCCATGAGGCGGTATCCCTGTCCGACGAAGGGGCAACCCTCGACCCGGCCCGCTGCCAAAACTGCGCCCTGTGCGTGGGCGCCTGCGCGACGGAAGCCCTGGTCGCCGAAAACCGGCCTCCCATCGACCTGCTCAGGCAGGCGGCGGGCCGGACCGATTTCGCCTTCGCCTGCGCTCCCTCCGGGGAGGCCGGCGACGCCCGGGTGCCCTGCCTCGGCGCCCTGGACGGGACCATGCTGGCTTACCTCGCCAGCCGGGGCGTGGCGGTGGAACTGCGGGGAGCCGGCCACTGCGGCGACTGCCCCCATGGCGTAAAGGGGGCGGCCCTGGCCCGCTCCGCCCTGGACGCCCAGGAACGCCTGCACGCCGGCCTGGGAGGGGATGCGTGGCCGAAAGCGGCGCTGGCCCAGGCTGCTGAAGAATCCACGGCCCCCAAGACCGACCCCGCCCGGCGTCACCTGTTCCGGCGCCTCGCCGGACGGGCGGCAGGGGAAGTGGCACAGGCAAATGCGCCGCTCCAGCCTGACCCGGTTCCCCTCAAGGCGGTACGGGCGGCAGCCCCCCACTCCACCGTGCGCCGGGAGCTGATCCAGGCCATCTGGCCCAAGGAGGGCGAGGGCGAACTGCCCTGCGACCCCCTGCTCCCCCTGGCGGAAGTCCGCCTCGGCACCGGCTGCAACGCCTGTGAAGTCTGCGCCCGCGCCTGCCCCACCGGCGCGCTGGCGGTGCGGGAAAGCCAGGCGCGCTGGGAGATCGCCTTCCGCGCCGCCCGTTGCGTCGCCTGCGGCCTGTGCCTGGAGGCCTGCCAGCCGGGCGCCCTCGCCTTCGCCGACGCCGTTTCCCTGGCCGCGCCCCGCCGGGCGGAGGGGGTGACGCTGCTGGGCCTGGACAAGCGCCGCTGCACCGGCTGCGACCGCTTTTTCATCACCGCCGGCGATGAAAGCCTGTGCCCCGCGTGCGAAGGCGACGGCGAGGATTTCGCGTCGATTTTCGGATAAAACCGCCCATGGCCAAATCGTCCCTGTTCGACCACGTCACGCTGCGCTGGAAAGTGCTGTTCGTCACCATCGCCGTGTTCGTTCCCGCCATGGTCGGCGGCACCGGCTTCTTCTTCTACCAGGCCTACTGGCTGACGGTCACCACCTCCCTCAACGGCCTGATGAACTTCGTCGACGCCAAGCAGCAGGGCGTGATCCGCTTCCTGGGCCAGAACGAGAAGCTGTCGAAGCAGCTGGCCGCCCTGCTGGACGAAGCCGGCACCGACGCCGCCCGTGCGTATTTCGCCACCGTCGCCGCCAGCGACGTGTTCCGGGTGGAGGATCATCCCTTCAAGGAGGAAATCCAGTCCGGCAAGCGCCCCATCGCCACCCTGAAGGTTTACCACGCCATCGACTTCGTCAAGGACGGCATTATCCAAGCCTCCTCCAACCGGGAGCGGGAAGGCCGCCCCTGGACGGCCAAGATCGACTTGGCCCCGGGCTATTCCAACGTCCACCTGGACGGCGACACGCCGGTCATCATCTTCGGCGCCAAAACCCGGGACGGCGGCATGGTTTACGTCCACGCCGACGCCCGCATGCTGACCAACATCGTCAACGGCGAGATCGGCAACCTGGAAGGCGACATGGGGGCCTTCTACCTCGCCGGGGTGGGCAAGACCTTCGACTATTACATCGTCGACGAGAACAACCGCCTCATCACCGAATCCCGCACCCGCCCCAAGCAGATGCTGAAGGGCAAGGGAAGCGAATACCCCTGGCAGGTCACCCAGGAAAAAGCCCAGGTGATGTGCGGCAAGGACGGCACCTACCGCACCAACGCCAAATGCACCACCGGCTGCCGGGAGGCCATGGGCTTCTATCCCGGCGTTTCGGGCAAGACCATGATCGGCGCCTCCATGCCCTTCTACGATTCCGGCTGGACCATCGTGGTGGAGCAGGAGGAGGACGAACTGCTCGCCCCCCTGTGGTCCATGCTGTTCCAGCTTTCGGCCATCGGCGGCCTGTTGCTGCTGGCGGCGGTGGCGGTATTCGTGGCCCTGTCGCGGCGGCTCATCACCGGCCCCCTGCTGGTGCTGAGCCAAGCCATCCGGGGCATGACCGATATCGCCGGCCAGGGCGGCGACTTCGACCTCACCCGCCGCTACCATGACGGCCGGGGCGACGAGGTGGGCGACCTGGCCAAGGCCTTCGACGGCCTGGTGGAATCCCTCGCCCAGGTGGTGCAGGACATCCGGCGCAACAACGAGCATCTGGGCGAAACGGTGTCCCGGCTCGCCCGCACCGGCGAAAGCGTCACCGACAGTTCCCGCCGGCAGATGGACACCATCGGCCGCATCACCGGCTCCATGGGGCGGGTCCAGGCCAGCGCGGAAGAAGTGTCGGCCCTTTCTTCCGCCTCCCAGGAGGCCTCCCGCGGCGACCTGGAAAAGGCCCATGAAGGCGAAGGGGTAACCCGGGAAGCCGCCGCCGAAATCGGCGCCATCGCCGCGTCCGTGGAAACCGCCGCCCGCAGCGTCACCTCCCTGGAGCAGCGGTCCCAGGAAATCTCCGGCATCGTCAACGTGATCCGCGAAATCGCCGACCAGACCAACCTCCTCGCCCTCAACGCCGCCATCGAGGCCGCCCGTGCCGGCGAGCAGGGGCGGGGCTTCGCCGTGGTGGCGGACGAGGTGCGCAAGCTGGCCGAGCGCACCGGGAAATCCACCGTCGACATCACCGCCCTGATCGAGGCCACCGGCAACGAAGTGCGGGGAGCCGTGACGGAAATGCAAACCGCCCACGGGCGCACGGAAAAAGGACAGGCGTTGATGCGCCGCGTCGAGGCGGCCTTTTCCGACATCAGCGCCGGCACCCGCCTCATGGCCGAGCAGGTGGGCAACATCACCGCCGCCGCAGCCCAGCAGCGCCTGACCGTGTCCGAGGCCTCCGCCCTGCTCGAAGAGGTGGCGGTAACGGCGGAGCACAACCGCGCCGCCATGGAGGACACCGTTTCCCTGGTCCAAGCCCTGGAAACCATGGCGAAAGAACTGGCGGAGTCGGTATCCCACTTCCGGGTGGGCTAATTTCAAGCGTATTCAACCGAAGGAGGCACCAGAGATGGAAAGCGAAATCTTGGTCAGACCCAACGTCGTCGTGGACATGACCGGCCAGGTGTGTCCCCACCCGCTCCTGGGGGCAAAGCGGATGCTGGAAGAAATGAATGTCGGCGAAGTACTGCTGCTGAAATCCGACTGCCCGGGCACCCGGCACGACCTGTTCTCCTGGGCGAAGGTGACCGGAAACGAAGTCGTCCGCAGCGAAACCGGCCCGGGGGGCGTCACCGAATATTACGTGCGCAAGGGGAAAAAGGCGGTGACCGCCCCCGACGTGACCCTGGACGTGACCGGCCTGGTATGCCCCGGTCCGGTGGTGGAGGCGAAGAAGATTTTCAACGCCATGGCGCCGGGCCAGGTCATGAAGCTGGTCAGCACCTGCACCTCCGCCCAGGACGAGGTCGGAACCTGGTGCGCCGCCACCGGGAACGCGCTGCTGGACGTCCAGGAAACCGAGCCGAGCGTATGGGCTTTCCTCATTCGCAAGGGATGAAAGGGGGCGGAAGCGGCATGGACCCATCCGGCGAGTTCGCCCTCATCCTTGGCGTCACCCTCTCCGGGCGCCCTTTCCGGCCGGGGGACTGGATCGACCGGCTGTCCGGGGTGGCGTCCACCTTCGGCACGGACCGGTCCCTCCGGTATTCCCCCTACGCCAGGCCGGTCGTGGTGGACGGCCTGCGCGGGCTGCTGCTGGATTCTCGCCTGAGGGAGCACGACCCCTGTGCCTTTGACTTCATCCGTGCATTCGCCGACGAAAACGACCTGACAGTGCAGCGCCGCCCCCTTTGCGCCGAACGGTTTGGGAACAGCTAGAAAGGAGCCGAAAATGGAATGGGAATTCACCCCGCAGCAAGTGGCCAAGGGCGAAGCGGCCTACGGCCTGATCGATTTCCGCCGCGACCTGATGCAGGAAGTATCCCTCAATCTGCAAGGCGCGGACGAGGAGGCCGCGAGACGGATCCACGCCCTGATTTACGACCTGTGCTACTGGCTGTCCACGGGCCATGACGTCCAGGAATTCGCCGCCCAGTTCCAGGAACTGGAAACGGTGAACTTCCTGCTGTCCGTCGTCCCCCACCAGCGGGACAACGTGGAAATGCTGGGGGCCATCCTCCAGCGCATGATCATGGACGGCGTCGAAACGGGGCTGTCGGCGGAAGACGCGGTGGCAAGGGCCGCCGAGCGCCACCGGCTCGCCGTCGGAACCCAGCCCCTCGCGGCCTTGCCATGAGTCTCACGCCCGCCGCCAAGCTCCGGGACGCCAGGGGAAGGGTCATCACCTACCTGCGGCTGTCCGTCACGGACCGCTGCGACCTGCGCTGCACCTACTGCATCCCCGAGCACTTCAAGGGCTTCGAGGAGCCGGACCATTGGCTCAGCGCCGACGAAATGGAACGCTTGGTGGGGGTGTTCGCCCAACTCGGCTTGTCCCGCTTCCGCCTCACCGGCGGCGAGCCCCTCACCCGCAAGGGCCTGCCCGACTTGGCCGGCCGCCTGGCCGCCCTGCCCGGGGTGGAGGACCTGTCCCTCAGCACCAACGCCACCCGCCTGGCCGCCCACGCCCGTGCTCTCAAGGATGCCGGCGTGAGCCGCCTCAACGTCAGCCTGGATTCCCTGCGCCCCGAGCGCATGGCGGCCATCACCGGCCGGGACTGCCTGGACGACGTGCTGGCCGGCCTGATGGCGGCCAAGGATGAGGGCTTCGCCCCGATCAAGCTCAACATGGTGGCCATGGGCGGGGTGAACGACGACGAGATCGACGACATGGTGGCCTTCTGCCTCCAGCACGGCTTCGTGCTGCGCCTGATCGAGACCATGCCCATGGGGGAAACCGGGCGCCACGCCGGCTTCCTGGATTTGCAGCCGGTGAAGGCCCGCCTGCGGGACCGCTTCGGCCTGGTGGACGGGGTGCTGCCCGGCGGCGGCCCGGCCCGCTACATGGTGAGCCCCGACGGCCAGTTCAGCATCGGCTTCATCACCCCCATCTCCCAGCACTTCTGCGACACCTGCAACCGGGTGCGCCTGTCGGTGGACGGCGTGCTCTACCTGTGCCTGGGCCAGGACGAAAGCTTCGACTTCAAGCCCCTGCTGCGCAGCGGCGCCGGCGACGACGACCTGGCCGCCGCCATCCTCTCCGCCATCGACCTCAAGCCCCAGCGCCACGAGTTCCGGGAAGCCCCGGAGAAGGTGGTGCGCATCATGGCCAAAACCGGCGGATAGGACGCTGTGCCGCCTGGCGCCACGCCAACCCTATCGGAGATCACCTTGCATCAGCCATACCCTTCCGACGTATCGGACGCCGAGTGGGCGCGCGTCGAGCCTATCATCACCGCGGCGCGTGACCGTCGCGGCCGCTCCCAGACCTATGAACTGCGCGACCTGTTCGACGCCATGCTGTACGTGTTCACCGAAGGCTGCCGGTGGCGCAGCCTTCCCGGCGACTTTCCCGACTGGAACCTGGTATACCAGACCGCGAAGCGCTGGGCCGCGCGGGGTGTCCTGCACGCGGCGCTGGGCCGGCTCGCCCCGGCCCGCGAGCTGAGGCTGCGAGGCAAGTTCGCCCGGGTGAAGCACGGCAAGGGAGAAAGCCTGAACAGCCAGCGCCCGCCGCAGCATTCGACCATCCCTTGCCGGGAATGCTAGAATGCGGCCTCTTTTGCAGACTTAGCGGCATTTCCAGTCCCATGTAAGCAGTTCCTCCCTCGTTTCACCCGCCGCGGCCATGCCGCCGCAAGCCCCCATCCCCACCGAAACTTCGCCCCGGATTTCCGCCCCCTGGCGGGAGACGGCGCGCCCTTGCCGGAATTTGCTCAATGAAACTGAACGCCTGCCTGGATTTCTCCCGTATCAAGCTGTGCACCCTGAGCGGCCTTACCGTGGCCCTCGCCCTGGTGCCGGAAGCCATCGCCTTCGCCTTCGTCGCCCACGTCCACCCCCTCACCGGCCTGTACGCCGCCTTCATGGTGGGCCTGATCACCGCCGCTTTCGGCGGCCGCCCCGGCATGATCTCCGGCGCCACCGGCGCCCTGGCGGTGGTGATGGTGGCCCTGGTGGTGGAGCACGGCGTGGAATACCTGTTCGCCACCGTGGTGCTGATGGGCCTGCTGCAAATTCTGTTCGGCCTGTTCAAGCTGGGCAAGTTCATCCGCATGGTGCCCTACCCGGTCATGCTGGGCTTCGTCAACGGCCTGGCCATCGTCATCTTCCTGGCCCAGTTGGGGCACTTCAAGACCCCCGGCCCCGATGGCACCGCCGCCTGGATGACCGGCGCCCCCCTCTTCACCATGATCGGCCTCATCGCCCTGACCATGGCCATCATCTACCTGCTGCCCCGCCTGACCAAGGCGGTGCCTTCCTCCCTGGCGGGCATCGTGACCGTTTCCCTGCTGGTGATCTACGCCGGCATCGATACCAAGACCGTGGGCGACATGGCCTCCATCGAGGGCGGGCTGCCCGCCTTCCACCTGCCCGCCGTGCCCCTCACCTGGGAAACGCTCCAGATCGTTTTTCCCTACAGCCTGATCCTGGCGGCCATCGGCCTGATCGAATCCCTGCTCACCCTCAACCTGATCGACGAAATGACCGACACCCGGGGCAAGCCCAACCGGGAATGCGTCGCCCAGGGCGCCGCCAACGTGGTCACCGGCTTCTTCGGCGGCATGGGGGGCTGCGCCATGATCGGCCAGAGCATGATCAACGTGGGCAACGGAGCCACCCAACGGCTGTCCGGCATCGCCGCCGCCCTGTTCCTGCTCTCCTTCATCCTGTTCGCCTCCCAGTGGATCGAGATGATTCCCCTCGCCGCCCTGGTGGGCCTGATGTTCGTGGTGTCGGAAAAGACCTTCGAGTGGGGCAGCCTTGCCGCCATGCGCAAGGTGCCCCGCCAGGATGCCGCGGTGATCGTCCTGGTGACGGTGGTGACGGTGCTCACCGACCTGGCCATCGCGGTGGTGGCCGGGGTGGTCATCTCGGCCCTGGCCTTCGCCTGGCAGCACGCCAAGCAGATCCGCGTCCACGCCTACATCGACGACAAGGGCTGGAAAATCTACGAACTGGAAGGCTCCCTGTTCTTCGCCTCGGCGGCCCAGTTCCAGACCCTGTTCACGCCGAAGGACGACCCGGACGAAGTGGTGATCGAATTCCGCCGCTCCCGGGTGGTCGACCACTCCGCCGCGGAAGCCATCGACGCCCTGGCGAGCCGCTACCAGCAGGCCGGCAAGCGCCTGCATCTGCGCCACCTCAGCCCGGACTGCCTGGAGGTGCTGACCAACGCCAAGGACATGGTGGAACTGAACGTGGCGGAAGACCCCCACTACCACATCGCCGACAACAAGCTGGGCTGACGGCCACAAGCCGGAAAGGCTAGAGCCAGCCTTCCACCTTCTTCCGGTCCGGCACGCCGCCGGAATGGACCACCTTGCCGTCGATCACCACGCCGGGGGTGGACATCACGCCGTAGCCGAGGATGGCGCCCATGTCCTGGACCTTCTCGATCGTCACTTCCACGCCCTTGGCCTGGGCCACGTCCTGGATGAGCTTGGCGGTGGTTTCGCAATTGGCGCAGCCGGAACCCAGTACCTTGATGTCTTTCATGCCTTATCTCCTTAAAGTAGCGCAGGCGACCCGCCTGCATTGCCCGCCGCGAGGCGGGCTGACGCCCGATGCAGGCGAGGTCGCCTGCGCTACGACTTCTCAGCAGCAGCGGGCCACGGCGCACGCCGCCCGGCGGATCAGATGGCCCGGAATGGCCTCGAAGGACTGGCCGCAGTAGTCCACGGTGCGGCAGGCGGTATCGGCCTTGCCGGTCAGGTCGCCGCAGGAGGCGCAGTGACTCTCCGACGCCGCCGCATTGTGCAAAATTTGCTCCAGCGGCACGCCATTGAACAGGATCAGGTTGGAGTCCTCAATCTCCCGCTGCGTGAGGCGGGTTTCCCGGAGGACCACGTTCACCCCTTTCGGCCCGCATTCCTCCGCCAGAGCCGCCACCGTGTCCCGCACCGCGCCGCCGGTATCCGCGCAGCGTTCGCAGGTGCTGCCTTGCACGTCCAGGTGGCGCCATTCGATTTCGAGGGTATTCATGGTCGTTCTCCTTGTGGTTGAGGAAAGTTCAGCAGCAGGATTTTCCGCCGGGAGTCGGGGTGCAGCAGGCGCTCCCGACAGGGATGGCGGCCAGCAGGGTGTTGGCGGCCTTGGCCGCCCGCGCCTCGTCGAAGGCGACGTCGTTCTTTTGCCCGGCCTCGTCCCGGATGTGGCGGGCGATTTCGATCACCGTCTCCACCTGGTTTGGGGGCACGCCGTATTCCTTCAGCTTGTCGAGTTGGCACAGCCCCCGGTTGGGGTGGTTGGCGGCGATGTTGGCGGCCAGGGCCACCAGGGCGACGATGGAGGGATGCAGTTCGGTTTGGCTCATAACAGGTCTCCCAATGCGTTGAACAGGACGCCGACGATGACGAAGGCGGTGGCCAGGTAGGCGGCGAAAATCCCCAGCAGGGGCCACTTCACCACCTTGCGCAAAATGACCATTTCCGGCGCCGACAGGGCCACCACCGCCATCATGAAGGCCAGCACGGTGCCCAGGGGCACCCCCTTGTGCAGCAGCACCTCGGCGATGGGAATGATGCCCACGGCGTCGGAATACAGGGGCACCCCCACCAGCACCGCGCCCACCACCGACAGCAAGCCGCCGTTCCCGGCGATGTTGACGATCAAATCCTTGGGCACGTAGCCGTGGATGAAGGAACCGATGCCGACGCCGATGAGGACGAATTTCCAGATGCGGCCCACGATCTGCCGAACCTCGTCCAGGGCATAGGCGTGGCGGCCCTTGAGGGAAGTGTCCTCCTCGATTTTCGCCGTCTCCCCCATGTGGATTTTCCACACGTACTCCTCCACCCAGCGCCCGGGCTTGAAGCGCTCGATGACGAAGCCGCCGACGAAGGCCACGGTGAGCCCGGTGGCGATGTAAATCAGAGCCAGCTTCCAGCCGATGACCGAGGCCAGCACCACCACCGCCACCTCGTTGACCATGGGGCTGGCGATGAGGAAGGACAGGGTCACCCCCAGGGGGATGCCCGCCTCCACGAAGCCGATGAACAGGGGCACCGAGGAGCAGGAACAGAAGGGCGTCACCGCCCCCAGCCCCACCGCCATGAAGCGGCTGCTGACGTTGCCCCGGTTGCGGATGAACTCCCGCACCGTCTCCGGCCGCAGCAGGGCCCGCAACAGGCCCATGAGGTAGATCACCAGGGTGAGCAGCACCAGGATCTTCGTCACGTCCATGACGAAGAAATGGGCCGCCGCGCCGAAGGCCGAGCCTTCCAGGCCGGCGAGGCGGTAGATGAGGATATCTGCCAGTGCTTCGAACATTTATCTTAAAACCCTTCTAGCCGCCAAGGCGCCAAGGGCGCCAAGAAAAAACTGATTAACAAATGCCCCGTCATTGCGAGGAACGCAGTGACGAAGCAATCTCACGCCCCCTTAACCATCGGGAAACAAGATTGCTTCGCTGCGCTCGTATACGACTCCGCATGGCCTTCAGGCCATAGCGGATCGGAATCCCCTTGTGGGGCAATGACGGAATCGCGGTGATCTTTAAGAAATCTTGGCGCTCTTGGCGTCTTGGCGGCCCACAATATTTTCCCGGTTTACAGCCCCAACGCCTCGCGCACCGCCGGCACCAGCCGGGCGCGGATGTCGTCCCGCACCGCCACGAAGGACTCCAGGGGCTCGCCGTGGGGGTCGTGGAAAGGCAGGTGGATGGCGCGCACCGGGCGGGGGAAGACCGGGCAGGTTTCCTTGGCGTTGTCGCAGACGGTGATCACCAGGTCGATGTCGTCGCCCATCAGGGCGTCCACGTCCTTGGGGTAGAGCCCGTCGGTGGGCAGGCCGGCCTGCTTCAGGGCCTCGATGGCGCCGTCGGCCACCTTGGGCTGGGGCCGGGTGCCGGCGGAGACGGCGCGGACACGGCCGGCCAGGTCGTGGTTCAACAGGGCCTCGGCCATCTGGGAGCGGCAGGAGTTGCCGGTGCACAGCACCAGCACGGTGGGGAGTTTGCTTTCGGTCATTTTCGGGTTCTCTCTAATCAATCGTAAAGGGTTTTGCCGCCGGCCTCGTACCAGCCGCGGGTGTGGTTGACGATCTTCACCACCGACAGCATGACGGGCACCTCGATCAGCACCCCCACCACGGTGGCCAGGGCGGCGCCGGATTCGAAGCCGAACAGGCTGATGGCCGCCGCCACCGCCAGCTCGAAGAAATTGCTGGCGCCGATGAGGGCTGACGGCCCGGCCACGCTGTGGGCCACCTTGAATTGGCGGTTGAGCCAGTAGGCCAGCATGGAGTTGAAGTACACCTGGATCAGGATCGGCACCGCCAGCAGGGCGATCACCAGGGGCTGGGCGAGAATGGCTTCCCCCTGGAAAGCGAACAGCAGCACCAGGGTCAGCAGCAACGCCGACAGCCCCAGGGGATGCAGGCGCTTCAAGGTGGCCTGGAAAGCCGCCTCCCCCTTGGCCCGCAGCCAGCGCCGCCAAACTTGGGCGACGATCACCGGCAGGACGATGTACATCGCCACCGAGATGAACAGGGTGTCCCAGGGCACGGTGATGGCGGACAGGCCCAGCAGCAGGGCCACCAGGGGCGCGAAGGCGAAGATCATGATGACGTCGTTCAGCGCCACCTGGCTCAGGGTGAAATTCGGTTCCCCCTTGGTGAGGTGGCTCCACACGAACACCATGGCGGTGCAGGGGGCCGCCGCCAGCAGGATCAGGCCGGCGATGTAGCTGTCGATCTGCTCCGCCGGCAGGTAGGGGGCGAACAGGTGGCGGATGAACAGCCAGCCCAGGAACGCCATGGAAAAGGGCTTCACCCCCCAGTTGATGAACAGGGTCACGCCGATGCCGCGCCAGTGGCGCTTCACCTCGTGCAAAGCGCCGAAGTCGATCTTGAGCAGCATGGGGACGATCATCACCCAGATCAGCAGGCCGACGGGAATATTCACCCGGGCCACCTCCAGACCGCCGAGGAAGCGGAACGGCGCGGGAAACGCCTGCCCCAGGCCGATGCCCACGGCGATGGCGAGGAACACCCACAGGGTCAGCCAGCGCTCGAAGAAGCCCAGCTCGGCGCCGGACGCCGCCTTGGCCGTCACCTCGCACTGGGCGCTCACGGCTTGGCCTCCCCGATGTCCCGCACCGCCTTCTCCAGCTTCAGCCGGTCCAGCTTGTCGAAGGGCAGGTTGACGAACAGCTGGATGCGGGTGGAAATCTCCTTGAACACCTTGTCGAACAGGCGGCCCTTGGCCGCTTCGCTGCCCTCGAAGCCCACCGGGTCCTCGAAGCCCCAGTGGGCGGTGATGGGCTGGCCGGGCCACACCGGGCACACTTCGCCGGCGGCCTTGTCGCACACGGTGAAGACGAAATCCAGTTCCGGCGCCCCGGCCTGGGCGAACTCGTCCCAGGACTTGCTGCGCAGGCCCTCGGTGGCGAAACCGTTGCGCTCCAGCACGCCCAGAGTGAAGGGGTTCACCGCCCCGGCGGGATGGCTGCCGGCGCTGTAGGCATGAAAACGCCCGCCGCCGAAGCGGCGCAACAGCACCTCGGCCATGATGCTGCGGGCCGAATTGCCGGTGCACAGGAACAGCACGTTGAAGGTCTTGTTTTCCATTTAGGCTCCCTAGTTAGATTTTTCGAACCTGCAAGGATATGTATGCATCATTTCATATATATGAACATCCGCATATATCACGGTAAAAAATTTTCACGCGCAGCAGCGAGCCGGGCGATCGGCCATGGCGCCCAGGCGCTCCGCATCCTGGCGCAGGGGTGCCTCCGGCAGGCCTTGGACCATCAGCTCCAGGGTCCGTGCCGCCCACAGGGGCAACTGGGGATGCAGGCGGTAATAGACCCACAAGCCATCCCGACGCTGGGCCAGCACCTCCGCTTCCCGCATCACCGCCAGATGGCGGGACACCTTGGGCTGGAGCATGTCCAGGGCGCAGCCCAACTCGCACACGCACAACTCCCCTTCCTTCAGCAGCAGGGCCAGGAGCCGGCGGCGGGTTTCGTCGGACAGGACATCGTAAAAGTTCTGGGCTTCAAGCATGGCTCATTATATACGCCGATGCGCATATTGTGTCAATCACATGGCGGACTGGGCGGCCTCGGTGACGATGTCCTGGAGCAGCTTGTCCACCGCCTTCAGGGCCTCGCCGGTCTTGCCCTTGGCCGCCGGCGGCTTGCGGTAGGAGATGTAGGCGGTCTTGGGCGCGCCGGGCAGGGTGTAGACGGCGACGGTGTAGGGGCAGTAGACGATGTTGTGGGGGTCGGCCTCCATCATCTTGCGGGACACCACCGCGCTACAGAACTCCAGCACCTCCGCCGTGCCGTAAATGGCGCCGCCCAGGCCGGTTTCCTTGCCGGTGCGCTCCAGCATGTCGCCCACGTGGGACACGTTGTTGACGATCATGCCCCGGTTGGCGATGGCGGTTTCCACCGCCTCCTTGGCGGACTGGAACTCGACGCCCACCTTCATGGTCACCCGGTCCCCCGCCTGGGCAGTCCCCGCCAGGGCCATGGAACACGCCAACAACAGCCATTTTCCCGCGCTTCTCATGAATCATTTCTCCTTTTTGATTAACCACGAATGGACACGAATGGACACTAACAAAAACAAAACAATGTTCCCGATAAGATTCGTGTTCATTCGTGTCCATTCGTGGTTCAACTTATTGGATTCAACTCAAGCATCGAACCTTAACAAACAACGCCCATCCTGGCTACAATGGCCCCACCATGAACGCCGTCAAACCCCGCCTGCGCCTCCAGTTCGGCAAAGCCGTCGCCATCGGCCCCGGCAAGGCGGAACTGCTGGAACTCATCGCCGAAACCGGCTCCATCTCCGCTGCCGCCAAGCGCATGGCCATGAGCTACCGCCGTGCCTGGCTGCTGGTGGACACCATGAACCGGTGCTTCGACAGCCCCCTGGTGGAAACCGCCGCCGGCGGCAAGGGCGGCGGCGGCGCCCGCATCACCGATCTGGGGCGGGAAGTGCTGGCCCGCTACCGCTCCATCCTGACGAAGTGCGCCGAGGCGGCGGCGGACGATTTCGCCTTCCTCGATAGCCACCTCGCCTCGGCCCCACCCGAAAATCCCCATTGACGCAATGCTTGACCGCCGTGGTGCATCGGCACTAGAGTGGTGCAGCGTTATATGCGCCAGGATATATCGCCACCCATCCCAGCGCCATGCATAACCGGATGAAAGTATTGATATAACGCAGCTCAGCTCGTCGCTGGCACGACTGTTGCGAGGTGCCAGGCAGGCAGCTATCCGCCCATCGTTATATACGAACGAATACAGACGAAAATTTTAAGGAGCTTTTTCATGAAGCGATTCATCCCGTTGTCCGCCCTCCTTTTATCCCTGCCGGCCCTGGCCGACCAGGTGCAGGTGGCCGTGGCCGCCAACTTCGCCGCCCCGATGCAGAAGATCGCCGCCGATTTCGAGCGGGACACCGGCCACAAGGCAGTGCTGGCCTTCGGCTCCACCGGCAAGTTCTACAGCCAGGTGAAGAACGGCGCCCCCTTTGAGGTGCTGCTGGCGGCCGACGACGAAACCCCGGCGAAAATGGAGCAGGAAGGCCTGGCCGTTTCCGGCAGCCGCTTCACCTACGCCATTGGCCGCCTGGTTCTTTGGTCGGCCCAGCCCGGCGTGGTGGACGCCAAGGGCGCGGTGCTGAAGAAGGGCGGCTTCGCCCACCTGGCCCTGGCCAACCCCAAGCTCGCCCCTTACGGCGCGGCGGCCATGGAAACCATGGCCAGGCTGGGGGTGAACGATAGTCTCCAGTCCAAATTCGTCCAGGGGGAGAACATCGCCCAGACCTACCAGTTCGTCCAGTCGGGCAACGCGGAACTGGGCTTCGTCGCCCTGTCCCAGGTCTACAAGGACGGCAAGGTGACCGGCGGCTCCGCCTGGATCGTTCCCGCCGACCTGTACTCGCCCATCCGCCAGGACGCGGCGGTACTGGCCAACGGCAAAGGCAAGCCGGCGGCGGAGGCGCTGATGAAGTACATCAAGGGCGACAAAGCGAAGGCCACCATCAAGTCCTTCGGCTACGATCTATGATCTTGTAGGAGCGCCCCATGGGCGCGACGGGCGCGCCCATGGGGCGCTCCTACCTTAACCGGACCCTGACATGACCCTTACCGAAGCCGACCTGTCGGCCATCTTCCTGACCCTCAAGCTGGCGGGGCTGACCACCGTCCTGCTGCTGCTGATCGGCACTCCCGTCGCCTGGTGGCTGGCCCGCACCCGCTCGCCCCTCAAAGGCCCCGTCGGCGCGGTGGTGGCCCTGCCCCTGGTGCTGCCGCCCACGGTGCTGGGCTTTTACCTGCTGGTGCTGATGGGGCCTCAGGGAATGGTGGGACAGTTCACCCAGGCCCTGGGCCTGGGGCTGCTGCCCTTCACCTTCGCCGGCCTGGTGGTGGCCTCGGTGCTCTATTCCCTGCCCTTCGTGGTGCAGCCGGTGCAGAACGCCTTCGAGGCCATCGGCGAGCGCCCCCTGGAGGCCGCCGCCACCCTGCGGGCCGGGCCCTGGGACAGCTTCTTTTCCGTCATCCTGCCCCTGGCCCGGCCCGGCTTCGTCACCGGCGCCATCCTGGGCTTTGCCCACACCCTGGGGGAATTCGGCGTGGTGCTGATGATCGGCGGCAACATCCCGGACAAGACCCGGGTGCTGTCGGTCACCATCTACGACCACGTGGAGGCCATGGAGTACGGCCAGGCCCACTGGCTGGCGGCGGGAATGCTGGTGGTCTCCTTCCTGGTGCTGCTGGCGGTCAATGCCTTCAAGCCCGGCGGGAGGCAGCCGTGAGCATCGCCGCCCGCTTCCGCATCGACCACGCCGGCTTTTCCCTGGACGTGGAGCTGGAACTTCCGGGTGAAGGCGTCACCGCCCTGTTCGGCCCCTCGGGCTCGGGCAAGACCACCCTGCTGCGCTGCGTGGCGGGGCTGGAACGGACTCCCGGCGGCTTCCTGTCGGTAAACGGGGACGTCTGGCAGGACGACCGGCTGTTTCTCCCCACCCACCGCCGCCCCCTGGGTTACGTGTTCCAGGAGGCGAGCCTGTTCCCCCATCTGACGGTGGAACGGAACCTGGCCTTCGGCCTGAAAAGGGTGCCCGCCGGCTCCCGCCAAGTGGACACCGACCATCTCGTGGACCTGCTGGGCATCGCCCACCTGCTGGGCCGCAGGCCCGACAAGCTCTCCGGCGGCGAGCGCCAGCGGGTGGCCATCGCCCGCGCCCTGTTCACCAGCCCCCGCCTGCTGCTGATGGACGAGCCCCTGGCGGCCCTGGACCCCCAGCGCAAGGCGGAAATCCTGCCCTACCTGGAGCGCCTGCACCGGGAGCTGTCGATTCCGGTGCTCTACGTCAGCCACGCCCCGGACGAAGTGGCCCGGCTGGCGGACACTCTGGTGCTGATGGAAGACGGCCGCGCCAAAGCGGTGGGCCCGGTGGCCGAGGTGTTGGCCCGCCTGGACCTGCCCACCGCCCACGGCGGCGAAGCCGGGGTGATGGTGGAGGCCGCGGTGGCCGCCCACGACCAGGCCTACGCCCTCACCCGCCTGGACTTCCCCGGCGGCGCCCTGTGGGTGCCCAACCACGCCGAACCGATCGGCACCCCCGCCCGGGCCCGCATCCTGGCCCGGGACGTAAGCCTGGCCCTGGTCAAGCCGGAACACACCAGCATCCTCAACATCCTGCCGGCGGAAATGGTGGAAACCGCGCCGGAAGGCAAGGGCCGCACCCTGGTGCGCCTGTCCCTGGCCGGCACGCCCCTGCTGGCCCAGGTGTCGGACAAGTCGGCTGCGGTGCTGGGGCTGGCCCCCGGCAAGCAGGTATTCGCCCAGATCAAGGCGGTTTCCATCCTCTGAAAGCGAAAGGAGCGTTCATGAACATCCACTGGGAAAAGGGCCTGCCCCGACAATACGCCGCCACCGCGGTCCGCCCCCGCCTGTTCGAGCGCTACGAGGACCTGCCCGCCCATGCCCGCAAGTTCCTCGGCTACGACGGGGAAGGAAGGCTGTGCTATTACCGCCACGCCTATTCCCACGCCGGCCTGTGGCTGGACGAGGAAGACTGCTTCCACGAGGACGAAGCCTATTACGAAGAAGCCATCGCCTGGCGCCTGGAAAACGGAAGCTGGCTGGTGCGCCGCTACGAGGCGGGAGAGGAGGGCCTGTGCAGCCGGCGTCTCGCTCCGCCGAGCTACGCCATCGTGGACACCGCCCTGCGCCCCTAGTGGAGGTCGTCTAAATCCATGTCCCGCCAACCCAGCCGCTCACCCTGAGGTATCGAAGGGAGGTATCGAAAGCTTAAGCGCGGGCAGCGGGCGCCCGTTCATGGTTCGATACCTCACCACGAACGGCAAAGGCCTCCTAATGACGCTCAATAGAAGGCAAAACGAAAGCGGGGAAGGCTCTCGCCTTCCCCCCTCAGGCTTGCCGGCCTTAGTCGATCACATGAACATCGTGGACGTCACCACGTTCCAGGTGAACAGGGTGAGGTACATCATCGCCGCCCAGGCCACCAGCCCCGCCGCCAGGATGGAGCCGGACAGCAGCATGGCGTGGCCCTCTTCCTCCACCTTGAGGATGGCCGGCACGGCATAGAAGATCAGCGCGCCGGAGGCCATGATCGCCAGGGCGCCCACGGTGAGGTTGAGCAGGAAGCTGGGGATGAACAGGAACAGAGGCGCCAGCCATAAAGGCGTCGGCACCACCACCGCCAGCTTGTAGGCGTCTTCGAAAGCGGGTTTGATGTCCACCACCTCGCCCAGGCGCTGGATGAGCAGGGCCACCAGGAAGGTCATGGCCAACTCGGCCAGGAAGAACACCACGCCGATGATCTGCAGTTGCGTCACGCTCAGCACCGGCAGCAGGTTGCCGCCGTAGCTGATGCCCGCGTAGTAGATCATCGCCGGTGGGATGATCGACAGGGGCAGCGCGTAGAGCAGGAACAGCTTCAGCACCGACAGGTGGCTGCGGGCCAGGACGTCGAACCCCTCGAAATGGGGCATATGGGGCATTTGGATTTGAGCCATGGTACACCTCCTTCAAAATCGGATGGCTACGTAGTGCTGTTATAGACCAGAATTGTTGAGTAAAGTTGTATACTTTTTAAACCTCGGCGAATAGGGCGTGGATTAAGGCCTAGACCCTAAGAACTACCTGTCCGAAAGGCGGTCTACCCCGAACGGAGGATTGTCCCTGGCGGCAACGGTGAACTAGAATTCGGAAAAACTTGCGGAATACTCGGAACATGGCGCAGAAACCCTTATTGCACGATCGCTTCGGCAGGACTATCCAGTACCTGCGGGTGTCCGTCACGGACCGCTGCGACCTGCGCTGCACCTACTGCATCCCGGAGCACTTCAAGGGCTTCGAGGAGCCGGACCACTGGCTCAGCGCCGACGAGATGGAGCGCCTGGTGGGCGTGTTCGCCCAGCTGGGCGTGTCCCGCCTCCGCCTCACCGGCGGCGAACCCCTCACCCGCAAGGGCCTGCCCGATCTGGCCGGCCGCCTGGCGGCCCTGCCCGGGGTGGAAGACCTGTCCCTGTCCACCAACGCCACCCGCCTTGCGTCCCATGCCCGCACCCTCAAGGATGCCGGCGTGAGCCGCCTCAACGTCAGCCTGGATTCCCTCCGCCCCGAGCGCATGGCGGCCATCACCGGCCGGGATTGCCTGGACGACGTGCTGGCCGGCCTGATGGCGGCCAAGGAAGAAGGCTTCGCCCCGATCAAGCTCAACATGGTGGCCATGGCCGGGGTGAACGACGACGAGATCGACGACATGGTGGCCTTCTGCCTCCAGCACGGCTTCGTGCTGCGCCTGATCGAAACCATGCCCATGGGGGAAACCGGGCGCCACGCCGGCTTCCTGGATTTGCAGCCGGTGAAGGCCCGCCTGCGGGACCGCTTCGGCCTGGTGGACGGGGTGC
Organism: Gallionellaceae bacterium UBA2239; assembly: GCA_002347615.1. Lineage (GTDB taxonomy): Bacteria > Pseudomonadota > Gammaproteobacteria > Burkholderiales > UBA9220 > UBA2239. Next base: position 44,934 of record DDYH01000032.1, read on the forward strand.
TGCCCGGCGGCGGCCCCGCCCGCTACATGATGAGCCCCGACGGCCAGTTCAGCATCGGCTTCATCACCCCCATTTCCCAGCACTTCTGCGACACCTGCAACCGGGTGCGCCTGTCGGTGGACGGCGTGCTCTACCTGTGCCTGGGCCAGGACGAAAGCTTCGACTTCAAGCCCCTGCTGCGCAGCGGCGCCAGCGACGACGACCTGGCCGCCGCCATCCTCTCCGCCATCGACCTCAAGCCCCTGCGCCACGAATTCCGGGAAGCCCCGGAAAAAGTGGTGCGCATCATGGCCAAGACCGGCGGCTGACAAGACCCTGGACAGGATTAACCGGCTGTTCAGGATTCACGGGATTTGATCCTGTAAATCAGCCCTTATCCGGTAAATCCTGTCCCTGCTTTTTCCGCTGTTTTCCTTGCCCCGCCTGCTTTTCCGCTCGTAGCAACAAAAACGAAACACGGACGTGGTGGAATACGTGATTCCACGTATTGCCCCACTTTTGGAAAAGACAAAATAATCATGAAACTCCACTTCCTCGGCATCCGCGGCAGCCTCCTCGCCGCCAGCCTGTTCTGGGCCGCCGTCGTCACCCTCCTGGCCGGCGAGAACCTCTACACCCTGCACCAGAACACGACCGCCCTGGAATCGGTCTACGAACGCTCCGTGGTCCCCGCCTCCACCCTGATGGAAATCGACAAGCTGCTGGGAACCACCCGCTTCAACATGGCCGCCGTCACCTTCGACATCGTCCAGTTCCCCGACGCCTCCCGCCAGCTGGCCGAGGTGAAGGAAAAGCTGCCCCAGCTGTGGCAGCGCTTCAAAGAGCAGAAAGCCGACCGCCTGTCGGAAGAGGAACAGAAACTGGTGGCCGCCGTGGACCAGCAGATGGGCGCCATGGAGCCGGTGTACAAGTTCCTGGAAACCGCCTACGCCTCCGCCGACAAGATCGCCACCCGCTCCACCCTGGACGACGACTGGCCGGTGGTGGAAAAGAACGTGCTGGGCCCCATGCTGCAACTGGTCAAGCTCCAGGAACGCAACGTGGAAGCCACCTACGCCCAGGCCTCCGAAGGGGGCGACCGGATGCGCTACCTGGTGCTGGGCACCCTGCTCATCGGCGCCCTGGCCGGCGCCGCCGCCACCCTGATGTCCGTGCTCCTGGCCCGCAGCATGACCCTGGGCATCCACACCCTCAAGGAAGCCCTGGAACAGGCCGCCGCCGGCGACCTCAACGCCCGGGTGGACTACCACCATCAGAACGAACTGGGTGAAACCGCCCGCCACCTGGAAACCACCCTGGCCAGCCTGCGGGACACCGTGGCCGGCGTCATGGGCAACACCGCCACCCTGGCCCAGAAAGCCGAGCAGCTGGCGCAAATCGCCGCCCAGGTGGAAGGCCGTTCCAACACCCAGTCCGAGGCGGCGGAAGCCACGGCGGCGGCGGTGGAGGAAATGCTCACCAGCATCGAACAGGTGGCCGGCAACGCCCGGGACTCCCTCAACATCTCCGAGAGCGCCGCCAAGCTGTGCGACGAGGGCAAGCAGGTGGCCGACGAAGCGGCCACGGAAATGGAAGGCATCGCCGCTTCCGTGAGCGAGACCGCCGGCCTGATTTCCGCCCTCAACCACCGGGCCCAGGAAATCAACCAGATCATCCAGCTCATCAAGGAAGTGGCCGGCAACACCAACCTCCTCGCCCTCAACGCCGCCATCGAAGCGGCCCGGGCCGGGGAGCAGGGCCGGGGCTTCGCCGTGGTGGCGGACGAGGTGCGCAAGCTGGCCGAGCGCACCGAGCAGGCCACCGACGAAATCGAGAACATGATCGCCGGCATCCAGGCCGACACCCGCCACGCCGTCGCCGCCATGGAAGCCGGCAGCGCCAAGGTGGGCCAGGGCGTGCAACTGGTGGGCCGCACCACCGCCTCCCTCACCACCATCGACCAGGGCGCCCGCAAGACCGCCCTAAGCGTGGGCGAAATCGCCGACGCCACAAGGGAACAGACCTCCGCCAGCCGGGACATCGCCGGCAACGTGGAAAAAATCGTCGCCATGGCGGAGGAAAACCGCGCCGCCATCGGCGGGTTGACGGAGGCGGTGGACCATTTGCGGGAATTGTCGCGGCAACAGAAGGAGACGGTGGCGCGGTTCAGGGTTTGAACGTGTGGAAGAAACGTAGGGTGGGTAGCGCAGCGTAACCCACCGTTCCTTAAACTCCTTCCCTCTTCAAGGGGGAAGGCAGGGATGGGGGATGAGCGATGTAGGGCGCAATAGCGCAGCGTATTGCGCCGAATGTTTTCCCGATCAATACTCCCCCCATGCCCGACTACCGACGCGCCTGGCACCCCGGCGGAACCTGGTTCTTCACCCTCAACCTGCTGCATAGGGGCGGCAACGACCTGCTCACCCGCCACATCGACGACCTGCGGGCCGTGGTCCGCCGGGTACGTTCGGCGCATCCGTTCACCATCCACGGCTGGGTGGTGTTGCCGGAGCACATGCATTGCGTCATCAGCCTACCCGAAGGCGATACCGACTTTGCCTTGCGCTGGCGGCTGATCAAGGGCGGCTTCTCGAAGGCGGTTCCGGCGGAGGAGTGGCGCTCATCGGTTCGGGAACGGCGCGGAGAGCGCGGAATCTGGCAGCGTCGGTATTGGGAGCACCTGATCCGGGACGAGGCGGATTTTGCAGCACACATGGATTACGTCCACATCAACCCGGTCAAGCATGCCCTCGTGGCGCGGGTGGCGGATTGGCCTTATTCCACGTTCCACAAGCTGGTCGAGCAGGGTGTCTATCCGCAGGATTGGGCGGGAAGCGCTGGGGTTGAGACGTTGGGCTACGGCGATTGAAAACATCCGGCGCAATACGCTGCGCTATTGCGCCCTACGCGGGCTTAGTAGCCCATGACTTGCATCCATTGCCGATTCGTAGTCATACGGTGCAAATAAAGGCATACCATCTACCCGGTATCTCCATATTTTTCCATTGAACCCAGATTATCCATTAGGACGCGAGATGATGGCGAGGTGGGTTGCGAGACAGTTTCGTTGCTTGCGAGGAGTCCATGGTTATTCCATGGACGACGAACAAGCGGCAAAAATGGCCGCAAACCGGCCGCCAGCGCTCGCGTAGGCGCGAAGCGCCGCCTAATGGATAATCTGGGTTGAACAATACTTGGCCGATGCGAAATCCCTCGTAAACAACATCCATCAGGTAAGAGTCATCTGGGTTTTGCTGTAGCTCGAAGCTCATAATTCGTAATCCCTAGCGCCTAACTCATATTAGGGCGTAAAGCCGCTAAAGCCGCCCCCAGCAGCCCGACGTTGGGATTCTTCACCACGTGGACCGGAATGGTCGCCAGTAGACTGCCGAACCGTCCTTTGGCGAGGAACGCACCCATGAATCCGCCGCTTTTCATCTTCGTCAGGATTTTCGGCGCGATGCCCCCCGCCACGTACAACCCGCCCTTCGGCAGCAGCTTGAGCGCCAGATTGCCAGCCTCGGCGCCGTAGCCCGAAACGAAAATATCCAGCGCCCCCGCCGCCGCCCCATCGCTCCCCGCCAAAGCCGCCTCGGCAATCACCGCCGGCTCGGCCTCGCCGCCGCCCAGGTAGGCATAAATATCCGCCAACCCCGGCCCGGAAACCACCCGCTCCCAGGACACGTGGCCGTATTTCTCCCGCAGGTAGTGCAGCAGCCCTTCCTGCCTTTCGTCCGCCGGGGCGAAATCGGCGTGGCTGCCTTCGGAGGGGAACACTTGGTAGCCGTCCCCCTGCCACACCATGAAGCCTTCCCCCAGGCCGGTGCCGGCGCCCAGCACGGCGCGCACGCCCTGGGGCTGGGGCTCGCCGGCTTGCAGGGTTTCCAGGTCGGATTCGGCCAAAGCGGCGATGCCGTGGCCCACGGCTTCGAAGTCGTTGATGAGGCGCACGGGGAAGCCCAGTTCCACCGTGAGGGCGTGGCCGTCCAGGGTCCAGGGGAGGTTGGTCATGTCGGCCCGGTTGCCGGACACCGGGCCGGCGACGGCGAAACAGGCGCTGGCGGGGCGTTGGTGGCCGAGGAAGCGGGCGAGGATGGCGGAGAAGTCGGGATGGTCGCGGTTTTCGAAGCGTTCTTCCTTCACCGGGCGCAGGGCGTCGGCGTGGGCCAACAAAAGGAGGGTCTTGGTGCCGCCGATGTCGCCGGCCAGGATCAGGCTCATGCCGTCGCCGTCCCGCGGACGAAGGGTTCGGGCTTGTGGACGCCGTAGCCCTGGGCGTAGTCCACCCCCAGCTCCCGCAGCTTTTCCAGGATGGCGTCGTTTTCCACGAACTCGGCGATGGTTTGCAGGCCCATGACGTGGCCGACCCGGTTGATGGCTTCCACCATGGCGTAGTCCACGCTGTCGTTGACCATGTCGCGGACGAAGGCGCCGTCGATCTTGAGGTAGTCCACGTCCAGGGTCTTGAGGTAGGCGAAGGAGGACATGCCGCTGCCGAAGTCGTCCAGGGCGAAGCGGCAGCCCAGGGCCCGCAGCTCGCGGATGAATTGGGTGGCGCTCTGGAGGTTGGCGATGACGGCGGTTTCGGTAATCTCGAAGCAGATGGCGCAGGGGGGCACCTGGTAGGCCCGCAACTGATCGCGGACGAACTCGAAGAAGTATTCGTCGGTGAGGGAGTTGCCGGACAGGTTGATGGCGATGGTGTCCAGGCACTGCTGCGGCCGGCTGGCGGCGAAGCGCTGGTAGGTCTGGAAGCTGCGGCGGATCACCCAGCGGTCCAGGGTGGGCATCAGGTTGTAGCGCTCGGCGGCGGGGATGAAGGCGCCGGGGGGGATCAGCTCGCCCTTCTCCCCGTCCATCCGCAGCAGGATTTCGTAATGCTCCCCGTCGGCGGCGCCGCTCACCGGCACGATGTTCTGGAAATAGAGCCGCAGCCGGTCTTCCTCGAAGGCCTTGGTGATGCGGGTCACCCACTCCATTTCGCCGTGGAGCTTGGCCAGTTCCACGTCGTCGCGCTGGAACGCCTGGATGCGGTTGCGGCCCTTGCTCTTGGCCGCGTAGCAGGCGGCGTCGGCGGCGGACAGGAGGGTGGCGAGATCGCGGCTGTCGGACTCCACCGCCACCACGCCGATGCTGGCGCCGATGGAGAAGGTCTTGTCTTCCCACACGAAGCGGAAGCCCTGCATCGCTTCCAGCAGGCGTTCCGCCTCTTCCTGGGCCGCTTCCAGGGAACAGCCTTCCACCAGCACGCCGAATTCGTCCCCCCCCAGGCGGGCCAGGACCATGGAGCCCTGCAGGCATTCCTGGAGCACCACGGTAAGCTGGCGCAGCAGTTCGTCCCCCGCCATGTGGCCGCAGGTGTCGTTGACCAGCTTGAACTGGTCCAGGTCCACGTACAGCAGGGCGTGGCGCTCCCCCTTCTCCTTGGCGCCGGCCAGGAGCCGCTTCAGGCGCGCCTCGAATTCCCGTCGGTTGAACAGGCCGGTGAGGGGGTCGTGGCCCGCCTGCCACGAAAGCTGGCGGGCCATGGAGCGGGCGTCGGTGACGTCGTGGAACACCAGCACCACCCCCACCGTCTCGCCGCTGCCGCCCCGGATGGGGGCCACCGAATCCTCGATGGCGAATTCCCGCCCGTCGCGGCTCACCAGCAGGGTGTGGTTGTCCAGCCCCACGGCGCGGCCGTCGGGCAGCAGGTCGTAGGCGGGATGATGGTAGGGCGCCCGGGTGGCCTCGTTGACCACCCGGAACACGTCTTTCAACGACTGGCCCGGGGCTTCCTCCTGGCTCCAGCCGGTGAGGTATTCCGCCACCGGGTTGAGGTATTCCACGTTCCCCGCCGCGTCCGCGGTGATGACGGCGTCGGCGATGGAATGGAGGGTGACGGTGGCGCGCTCCTTCTGCTGGAACAGATCCTCCTCCATCTTGACCGCCCGCCGGGTCACCAGGAAGGCAATGCCGCCTCCCAGCAGCACGGCCAGCGCCCCGACGACGCCCAGGGTGCGGAAGGCCGTGGTGAGGGCGGCTTCCTCCATGCGCTCCGCTTCATGCAGCGCGTTGCGGTGCAGTTCCACCAGCCGCCCGTAGACCCGCATCAGGCGGTCTATGGAGGAGGTTTCCTCCTGGTGCCACATGCGCTCCGCCTCTTTCAAGCGCCCGTCCAGGACCGCCTCCACCACCCGCTGGTGCAGCCCCTCGTTGATCCGCACGTAGCCCAGGGCATGTTCGAATTCCTGCCGCTCGGCCGGGGTCAGGGACTGGACCCGGAAGCGGTCCCGGACCTGGATGAACTCCCCCGCCTTGGCGCTGAAATCCATCAGCAGGGCGTCCCGTTCGAAGGAGTCTTCGGCCCGGACCAGCCGGTGCAGGAGCACCACCCGCTCCAGCAACAGGGAGCGCAACTGGGCGATCAGGTCCGCCTTGGCCGCACTCCGGGCGACATCCTTTTCGGTCTGCTGGTGGACCTTTTCCATGTGGACCAAGCCCCCGGCCACCATGAGGGCGGCCAGCAGCAGCACCAGACTGAAACCGAGGGCGAGGAAGCGCTGGATATTGGTCTTCATGAACGCTTTCCGAGGCCCTTACGTGCCCAGGTGTTCCTCCTCCGGGGGCAGGATGTCCAGGGCCTCCACCTGCTCGGGCAGCAGGTCCACGTTCTCGATCTGGGCGAAGTGGCGGCTGATCTTCTGGCTGGTGACGTGCACGTCCTCCGCGTCCTGGTGGGCCTGCCGGATGTGGTCGGCAAGCTTCTTCATGCGCTGGTCGAAACGGGAGAACTCCTTGCCCAGCTTGGACAGGGCGTCCTTGATGATGTGCACCTGCTTGCGGGTTTCCACGTCCTTGATCACCGCCCGGGCGGTGTTGAGCACCGCCATCATGGTGGTGGGGGACACGATCCACACCCGGCGCTGCATGGCGTATTCCACCACCTCCGGGTGGTAGGCGTGGATTTCGGCGAACACCGCCTCGGCGGGGACGAACATCATGGCGCCGTCGGAGGTTTCGTTGGCCAGGATGTACTTGTCGGCGATGGCATCCACGTGCTTCTTCACGTCCGCCTTGAACTGGCGCTGGGCCTGGATGCGCTCCGCCTCCGCGACGTCGGCGCCGAACATGCGGTGGTAGTTCTCCAAGGGGAACTTGGCGTCCACCGCCACGGTGCCGGTGGGCTCCGGCAGGAACAGGGCGCAGTCCACCCGGCTGCCGTTGCTGAAGGTGTATTGCAATTCATAGGCCTGCTGGGGCAGGGTGTTGCGCACCAGGGATTCCAGCTGCACTTCGCCGAAAGCGCCCCGGGAGCGCTTGTCCCCCAGCAGCTCCTGCAGGCTCACCACGTTGGTGGTGAGGCCGTCGATCTTCTTCTGGGCTTCGTCGATGGTGGCCAGCCGCTCCATCACGCTGACGAAGGTTTCGTTGGTCTTCTTGAAGCCCTCCTCCAGGCGCTCGGTCACTTTGCCGGTGATCTGCTCCAGGCGGCCGTCCACGGTCATGGTCAGGCTCTCGATGGTGCCGGTGAGCTGCTGGGTGGTGCTGCGCATCACGTTGTGGAACAGTTCCTGGTCGGCGCGGCCCTGGTCGGCCAGGGTAGCCAAAGTCTTGGCGATGATCTCGGTGTGGATGGTGTCGAGCTTGGACTGCAAGGCCTGGGACAGCTCGGAAAGATGCTTGGCGGTGGCCTCCCGGTTCTGGGCCAGGTTCTCGGACTGGGCCAGCTGGGACGCCTGGATGGATTCCCGGGTGAGCTTGAGTTCCAGGGTGATGACGCTGCGCAGCCGGTCGGTGGTGTCCGCCAGGGCGGCGTTGTGCCGATCCCCCTGCTGGGTGAGGCTTTCGTGGAGGTCCTTGAGCATCGCCCGGTGCTTTTCCTCCATCATCAGGGAGAGCATCTCGGGCAGTTCGTGCTGCACCTGGGTGAAACGGTACATCTTGAACGCCACCCAGACGAATGCCAGCAGCACCAATAGCGCCGTGATTCCGAACAGAATGTCTTGCATTTATCCTCCCATGTTCTTCCGTAGCGCAGGCGACCTCGCCTGCATTGCCCGCCGGGAGGCGGGCCTGTGGCCCGTTGCAGGCGGGTCGCCGGCGCTACAAAGGCGTCGCCGCCCGCAGCCCCGCCAGCATGGCCTCGAAATCCTCCGGCAGGGGCGAGTGCCACTCCATGGCCTCCCCCGTGGCCGGGTGAATCAGCCCCAGCCGGGCCGCATGCAGCGCCTGGCGCGGGAAGAGCAGCCGCTCCCCCGCCATCTCCCATGCCCTCCGGCCGCCGTACACCGTATCCCCCGCCAGGGGATGGCCCAGGGACTGCATGTGGACGCGAATCTGATGGGTGCGGCCGGTTTCCAGCCGGCAGCGCACCAGGGTGTGGGCGGGAAGGCGCTCCACCACCTCGTAGTAGGTCACCGCCGGCTTGCCGCTTTGGGTCACCGCCATTTTCACCCGCTGCTGGGGATGGCGCCCCACCGGGGCTTCCACCCTGCCGCCCCGCTCCACCACGCCCTGCACCAGGGCGTAGTACTCCCGCTTCACGGTCCGGGCCTGGAGCTGGCGCACCAGATCGGTCTGGGCCTCCAGGGTCTTGGCCACCACCAGCAGGCCGCTGGTGTCCTTGTCCAGCCGGTGCACGATACCGGCGCGGGGAATGCCCGCCAGCTGCGGCGCGTGGTGCAGCAGGGCGTTGAGCAGGGTCCCTTCCCAGTTGCCGCTGGCGGGATGAACCACCATCCCCGCCGCCTTGTCCACCACCAGCAGCGCGGCGTCCTCGTAGACGACGTGAAGAGCGATCTCCTCGGCCTCGAAAGGAACCTCGGAGGGATGGGTTTCCGGCTGCACTTCCACCGCCTCCCCGCCCCATACGCTCTGCTTCGGCACCGCGGGCTGACCCGCCAGCAGCACCCGCCGAGCCTTGATCCACTCCTGCAGACGGCTGCGGGAATATTCCGGCAGCAGCTTCGACAACGCCTGGTCCAGCCGAAGGCCGGCGCAGGCGTCGGGTATCGTCAGGGTAAGCGGATGGAGTTGATCCGGGTTTCGGTTATAATCCGGTAAACTTTTTTCGGATTCGGCCATGAGACATAGTTTAGCGGCATTTCTGATTTTCCTGTTAGCGGGTTGCAGCCTGCTCCCCGAGCAGATCGACGAAACCGCCGGCTGGTCGGCGCAGAAGCTCTACACCTCCGCCAAGGAAAAGATGAACGACGGCGCCTACGGCGACGCGGTGAAGTTCTTCGAAAAGCTGGAAGCCCGCTACCCCTATGGCCGCTACGCCCAGCAGGCCCAGCTGGAAGTGGCCTACGCCTACTACAAGGACAGCGAGCCGGCTTCCGCCGTGGCCGCCTGCGACCGCTTCATCAAGCTCCACCCCAACCACCCCAACGTGGACTACGCCTACTACCTCAAGGGCCTGGTGAACTTCAACGAGGACCTGGGCCTGCTGTCCCGGGTCGGCCTGGGGGACAACGACCTCACCGACCGGGATCCGAAAGCGTCCAAGGAATCCTTCGAATCCTTCCGCGAACTGGTGATCAAGTTCCCCGGCAGCAAATACGCCCCGGACGCCCAGGCCCGGATGAAATACCTGGTGAACGCCCTGGCCTCCCACGAGGTCCACGTGGCCAAGTACTACATCAAGCGCGGCGCCTACCTGGCCGCCGTGAACCGCGCCCAGTACGCGGTGCAGACCTTCCCCCAGGCCCCGGTGACCGAGCAGGCCCTGGCCCTGATGGTGAAGGGCTACGACGAACTGGGCATGAACGATCTGCGGGACGACTCCATGCGGGTGCTGCGCAAGAACTTCCCCAACAGCCAGTACTACACCCAGCTCACCCCCCACGACACGCCGTGGTGGAAATTCTGGGAAGGGGTTTTCAACTAGGTTCGGGAGCGGCGCGGAGAGTTGCCTGCCGTCGAGTTGTTGCCTTATATTAAGCGCCAATCCGCTACCGGCCAGAACCTCTCCATGCGTCCCCCCGAAGCCCTCCAAACCCACCGCAACGCGGTGCTGGAAATAGCCGCCAATCTCGGCGCCCGGAACGTTCGCGTGTTCGGCTCGGTGTTGCGGGGCAAGGATACGGAGGACAGCGACCTGGACCTTCTGGTTGATGTCCCCCGGGGCACCACCCTCCTCGACATGGTTCGCCTCCAGGACGCCATCGAGAAAGAGTTGGGCGTTTCCGTGGACGTGCTGACTGCTCTCGACCTACCCCCCAAATTCCGGAGTCAAGTTCTCCAGGAAGCCAAGCCGCCATGAGCACGGAACTGCGCGACCACGACTACCTGGAACACATCCAGGAAGCCATCGCCAAGGTTCGCCGGTTCATCGCCGGCGAAGCCGGGTTCATGGGGGGACGACCTTATTCAGGATGCCGTCATCCGCAATCTCGAAATCATCGGGGAGGCGGTAACCAAGCTGAGTCCCGAACTGAAGGCCGCCCATAGCGACATTCCCTGGGGCGAAATCTCCGGGATGCGCAATCGCTTGAGCCACGGCTATGTAACCGTGAACCTCCAGATCGTGTGGGATACGTTGGAAAAGGTATTGCCGGACTTCCTGGCAAACGTGGCGTCCATCCGGAATCGGCTGTAATCCTTCAACCAGGGAAAGCAAAGGGCGGCTTGAAGCCGCCCTTGTCATGTCAACCTAAAATCAGATCGCCACGTCGTCGGTATCGCCGGTGCGGATGCGCACCACCTTCTCCACCGAGGTGACGAAAATCTTGCCGTCGCCGATCTTGCCGGTGCGGGCGGCCTTGATGATGGCATCCAGGGCGGCGTCCACCGTGCCGTCGCTCACCACCAGCTCCAGCTTCACCTTGGGCAGGAAATCCACCACGTACTCGGCGCCGCGGTAGAGCTCGGTGTGGCCCTTCTGGCGGCCGAAGCCCTTCACCTCGGTGACGGTCATGCCGTTGATGCCGATCTCGGACAGGGCTTCGCGCACCTCGTCCAGCTTGAACGGCTTGATGATGGCTTCGATCTTTTTCATCTTCTCTCCTCAGTGCTAGGTTCTTGCGATTATTGCAGCCAGGGCCGGTATTTGGAAGTGATGGGATAGCGCCGGTCTTTTCCAAACCCCCGGTGCGTCACCCGCACCCCCACCGGGGCCTGGCGGCGCTTGTATTCGTTGAGGTCGATGAGGCGCACCACGCGGCGCACGTCCTCCTCCGCAAACCCCATGGCGACGATCTCCTCCGGGCACAGGTCGTGTTCCACGTAGGCTTCCATGATGGCATCCAGGATTTCGTAGGGGGGCAGGGAATCCTGGTCGGTCTGGTTGGCCCGCAGTTCGGCGGACGGCGCACGGGTGATGATGCGCGCGGGGATTGCCGCAGACACGCCGTTGCGGTAATCCGCCAGGCGGTAGACCAGGGTCTTGGGCACGTCCTTCAGCACCGCGAAGCCCCCCGCCATGTCGCCGTAGAGGGTGGAGTAGCCCACCGCCATTTCGCTCTTGTTGCCGGTGGTCAGCACGATGGAGCCGTACTTGTTGGACAGGGCCATCAGCAGGGTGCCGCGGATGCGGGCCTGAAGGTTCTCCTCGGCGGTGTCGAAGGGCAGGTCCTTGAATTCGTCCGCCAGGGCGTGGAGGAAGGTGTCGAACACCGGCTTGATGGGAATCTGGCTGTAGCGCACCCCCAGGAGGTGGGCCATTTCCTCGGCGTCGTGGAGGCTCATGTCGGCGGTGAACTGGGAAGGCATCATCACCGCCTGGACCCGGTCGGCTCCCAGGGCGTCCACCGCCACCGTCAGGGTGACGGCCGAGTCGATGCCGCCGGAAAGCCCCAGCACCGCGCCGGGAAAGCCGTTCTTGCCGATGTAGTCCTTCACCCCCAGCACCAGGGCCTGGTACACCGCCGCCTCAATGGACAGGTCGGGAACGATTTCCCCCTCTTTCGGCACGGTCCCGTCCAATTCGACGATGCGCATATCCTCCTCGAAGGCGGGAAGCTGGTGCACCAGCCTCCCCTGGCCGTCCATGACGAAGGAAGCGCCGTCGAACACCAGTTCGTCCTGCCCTCCCACCAGATTGACGTAGAACATGGGCATCCCGGCGCACTCGCTGACCCGCTCGCGGATCGCCTCGTAGCGGGAACGCTGTTTCAGCATGTGGTAGGGGGAGGCGTTGAGCACCAGCAGCACGTCCGCCCCGCCTGCCCGGGCGCAGGAAGCGGCGCCCTCCTCCCAGATGTCGGCGCAGATGTTGATGCCGAACTTCAACCCGTCCACGTCGAACACGCAGGCCTCGGTGCCGGGGACGAAATAGCGCACCTCGTCGAACACCGAATGGTTGGGCAGCTTCTGCTTGTGGTAGGTGGCGACGATCTTGCCTTCGTGGAGCACGGAGGCCGCGTTGTAGCGTTCGCCCCCCGCCAGGTGGGGATGCCCCACCACCAGGTAGACCCCGTGCACCTCCTGGGCCATCTCCGCCAGGGCCGCGCCGCAGGCATGGAAAAAGCCGTCCCGCAGCAGCAGATCCTCCGGCGGATAGCCGGTGAGGGACAGTTCCGGGGTCACCACGATGCGCGCCCCTTCCGCCCGGGCGCGGCGGGCGGCGTCCAGCAACTTGGCGGCGTTTCCTTCCAGGTCACCGACGGTGCAGTTGATTTGGGCGAGAGCGATTTTCATATCATTCGTAAAAAGCTTGGACGTAGGGTCCCAAGAACCGGGTGCCGTTGAAATGTATCAGATGGGACGGCGCGTCTGCCACCCACACCTCGGTTTCCCAAGCGATCTCCGGCACGTGGCGCGCCATGAGGGATCGGTCCGGGAAAGCAGTGACGTAAACCAGTCCTGCCTTCGATTTGGCAAACAGCCGGGCCAGTTCATCATGGCGCTTGCCATCGACAGGACCGTGGCTGGTAACGGCCTCCACCAGCAGCAGCCATTTCCGTTCCGGGCAATACAGCACCACGTCGGGCATCTTGCCGTGGGCATCGATTTTCACGCCCTGCTTCGCCAGCAGGGCCTCGTCGAAATAGCCCCACTTATCGCCCGTATCTCCTGCATAGACCAGTTGGCTGCCGGGGACGAAGCGGGGGGCGAACGCCTCGATGATCGACCGGATCAGCTCGCTGTGCTTGCCGGCGCTCAACCGCATTCTCATGCCGGAAGCCAACCGGACAGGGATAAGGCTCATATCCCGCTCCCGCGCATAGCGCTCGGACAACGTCTGTCGCTGGGCAAGATAGGCGGTCAGGGTCGTTCTCCATCGACGGCTGCCGTAGGTGCGCAACAGCGCCAAAGTCGAGGGCTCGATCTGATACACCGCTTTCGGGCTGTTCACGGGCCGAGAAGAGTTGTCCGGGTTGTAAAGAGCGAGGCCTGCATCCACGAACTGGTGCATGGTCTGGCGGCGCACAGTTTCACGGGTATTTGGGGCGTAATCCTTGCCGTAGTGTTCCCGCGCCCAATCCATGATCGGAGTGATCCCAATCAGCGGATTGTCGGCCCCGGACCATTTCTTTCCCGGAATCAGGTTCAACCCAGATTATCCATTAGGACGCGAGATGATGGCGAGGTGGGTTGCGAGACAGTTTCGTTGCTTGCGAGGAGTTCATGGTTATTCCATGGACGACGAACAAGCGGCAAAAATGGCCGCAAACCGGCCGCCAGCGCTCGCGTAGGCGCGAAGCGCCGCCTAATGGATAATCTGGGTTCAACAATGCCAGCAAGCACAGGGCAGAGCGCTCATTCTGTTGCGCCCGGGGCATGTCCAGCGCCGCGAGGATTTTGAGAGCATCGGCGATATGTTGTTCTGCGCTCATTCCAGGCTGCCCACTTTCCTATCAATCTGCCCCTGCTCCAGCGTCCCCTGGGCTGCGGCCCATCGTCCCATTTCCATGAGCGCATCCCGGCTCGGATATTTCATTCGTCGCAGATCGGCGGCATTGACCTGGGTATGACCGCTGAAACGGCGGAAACAATCGTCCACGATCGTGGCATTGAGGTATACCGCCAGCCCCCGGGCCAAGTCCTCCGGAAGGCCGTGCTTTCCCTTGTGGAAAACGTTCAGGTGATTCTCGAAGCCCAGGAAAGAGGCGTCAAAGCTGGAGGGCGTCACCACGCTCGCCACGACGCGGCGCATTTCCTCCTTGGACGACAAACGTCGCACCACGGCATAAAAGCCGTTTGGATATAACCATTTTTCGGTGACGGTGTTGAGTGCCAAGGCGTCCGGCTTTTTGACCCGAGAAGACGGCCACTCCACCGCACCACCGACCAAATGGCCCGGATAAAGCAATGGGACCCCCCCCGCCTCCTGACTGTCGCGCAAATGCTCCTTTAACCGAAAATCGACCACCGGCCCGGTTGAAACTTCGACTCCAATATCTTCAAGAGAATGACGAAAAGCTGGGGAAAATTCCGCTATGCCCTCGGTGTCCGCGGTAGGAACATGAATCACCCGCTCTCCATCGCCAGGATGAACGATACGCGCGAAGGGATGGTCATCGGCGGCGTAATCGGCGAAGCGATCATCCGTAGAAGTGGAAACGGTAACCGCACCCTGTACCCCCCCGCGTTCCAACAGGACAATCACGTTCTCCTGCAAGACAGCGTCCTCCCTGAATGCCCTATTCCGCGATGCGAACAAATGCAAATGCCGAACCGCCGTCCTCGCCAGCACATACTCCCGGAACGGCCGATAGTACGGACCGTTGCAGAAGCTGCGGGGGAGGATGGCGACCAGTAGCCCCCCCTCTTCCATCAGCGACACGGCTAGCGCGACAAAAGCAGAATACAGGTTGACGGTCTCGATGCCCACCTGCCGCAACAGCAGGCGATGACGAGAACGACCTTGGATTTTCCGGTAAGGCGGATTGAGGATGGCGTGAGTGAACCGTGGCCCGTTGGCAAACTGGAGCGTGTTGACCGCGTGCTCGATGAAATCGCTGGACACCAAGCGTGAAGTCATATTCAGCCGGTTAGCATAGTCCGCCAGCGCTTGCTCCAGGAAAGGATGAAGCGCTTCGTCGATTTCACACGCCGTTACGTCCACGCTTGTAAAGCCGAAACCCCCAGCTAGGCAGCGATCCAGAAAAGCCCCAGCCAAGGAGCCCACGCCCGCACCGGCGTCGAGCAAGAAAGCTTTATCCTGGTTGCTGGAAGGAAAAAGCGAAGCCATGAATCGCGCCACGGGAGCCGGCGTCAAAAACTGCCCCAACTCCGATTTGTGCGTGCGGCTGGTGCGCTGGCCGATTTCTCTGCGGATTTCATCAATCCGCTCTAGCATTCCCAACATTTTCTTTTTCCCTCCGCCGGCTGGACGAGTCGTTTACCGCTTCCGGGACATCGCCTCCGCCACCGCCTCGCCCAGCCCGGCGGGGGACTTGGCCACCACCACACCGGCGGCTTCCAGGGCGGCAATCTTCTCCGCCGCCGTGCCTTTGCCGCCGGCGATGATGGCGCCGGCATGGCCCATGCGCTTGCCCTTGGGGGCGGTCTGGCCGGCGATGTAGGCGGCCACCGGCTTGGTGACGTGGGCCTTGATGTATTCCGCCGCCGCTTCCTCCCGGCTGCCGCCGATCTCGCCCACCATGATGATGGCTTCGGTTTCCGGGTCGGCCTGGAACAGCTCGATGCAGTCGATGAAATCCAGCCCCTTGATGGGGTCGCCGCCGATGCCCACGCAGGTGGACTGGCCCAGGCCCAGCTTGGTGGTCTGGTACACCGCTTCGTAGGTCAGGGTGCCGGAGCGGGAGACGATGCCCACCTTGCCCTTCTTGTGGATGAAGCCGGGCATGATGCCGATCTTGCATTCTTCGGGGGTGATGATGCCGGGGCAGTTGGGGCCGATGAGCTTGGCGCCGGTGGCCTTGAGGGCCGCCTTGACGTTGAGCATGTCCAGCGCCGGGATGCCCTCGGTGATGCACACGATGAGCTCGATGCCCGCGTCCGCCGCTTCCATGATGGAATCCGCGGCGTAGCCCGGCGGCACGTAGATCACGCTGGCGCTGGCGCCGGTTTCCTTCACCGCGTCGCGCATGGTGTTGAACACCGGCAGATTCAGGTGGGTCTGGCCGCCCTTGCCCGGCGTCACCCCGCCCACCATTTGGGTGCCGTAGGCCAGGGCCTGCTCGGAATGGAAGGTGCCCTGCTTGCCGGTGAAACCCTGGCACAGGACCTTGGTGTCTTTGTTGACCAGAATGCTCATGCGGCCTCCTTCACGGCGGCGACGGCGCGCTTGGCGGCGTCGGTCAGGTCGGCGGCGGAAATGATCGCCAGGCCCGATTCGGCCAGCATCTTCTGCCCCTGTTCCACGTTGGTGCCTTCCAGGCGCACGATCACCGGCACTTTCACGCCCACGTCCTTCACCGCGGTGATGATGCCCTCGGCGATGATGTCGCAGCGCATGATGCCGCCGAAGATGTTGACCAGGATGGCCTTCACGTTGGCATCCGACAGGATGATCTTGAACGCCTGGGCCACCGTCCCGGCGGTGGCGCCGCCTCCCACGTCCAGGAAGTTGGCCGGCTGTCCGCCGTGGAGCTGGATCAGGTCCATGGTGGCCATGGCCAGGCCGGCGCCGTTCACCATGCAGCCGATGTTGCCGGACAGGGCGATGTAGTTGAGGTCCGCTTCCTTGGCCGCCACTTCCTTGGGGTCGATCTGGGTCACGTCGTTCATGGCGGCCAGGTTCTTGCGGCGATAAACGGCGTTGTCGTCCACCGCCATCTTGCAGTCCAGGGCGACGATCTTGCCGTCGGCCAGCACCGCTAGGGGGTTGATCTCCAGCAGGGACAGGTCGTTCTCCATGAACAATTTATACAGTCCCTTGGCCAGCTTGCCGAATTCGCCGATCTGGGCGCCTTCCAGGTTCAAACCGAAGGCCAGGGCGCGGCACTGGAAGTCCTGCAGGCCCAGGAGGGGGTCGCAGAACTCCTTGAGTATCTTCTCCGGGGTGGCGGCCGCCACCTCCTCGATTTCCATGCCGCCGGCGCTGGAGGCCACCAGGGCCACCCGCTCCGTCTCCCGGTCCACGGTGAGGGAGAGGTAGAGTTCCCGGGCGATGGGCAGGGTTTCCTCCACCAGCACGGTGGACACCATCTGGCCGTCGGGGGCGTTCTGGTAGGTCACCAGGGGCTTGCCCAGCAGGGCTTCGGCGGCGGCCTTGAGGTCGGCGGCGGATTTCACCAGCTTCACGCCCCCGGCCTTGCCCCGGCCACCGGCGTGGATCTGGGCCTTCACCACCCAGGCATTGCCCCCCAGGGTGCCCGCGGCCCCTTCCGCCTGGGAAGCGTTCTCTGCCGCCACGCCCCGGGGCGTCGGCACCCCGTAGGCTTGCAGCACTTGTTTGGCTTGATATTCGTGCAGGTTCATGGATTCGCTTTCTGTCGTTCTTGATGCGTCGCAAGGGGCTAATTTTGAAGCAAAACGGCCTGCCGCGCCAGTCTATACTCCAGCCATGCCCCCTGCTTACGACTTTTTCGACCACGACGCCGACATCGGCATCGTCGGCCGCGGCGCCACCCTGGAAGCCGCCTTCGAGGCCGCTGCGGAGGCCATGTTCTCCATCATGGCGGACCCCGCCACCCTGGGCCGGGAAGCCCACGTCGCCTTTGCCTTCGAGGAGGGCGATGGGGAACTGGCCCTGGTGACTTGGCTCAACCGCCTCCTGGCCGAAGCCCGCAGCAACGGGCTGATGCTCAGCGCCTTCAAGCTGGAACGGGACGGCGACCGCTGGCAAGGGGAGGCCTGGGGCACCCCCTGGGCTCCGCACACCGAGGGCGGGGTCGAGGTGAAAGGCGCCACCCTCACCATGCTGTCGGTAAAGGAAACCGGCGGACAGTGGGAAGCCCGCTGCGTGGTGGACGTGTAGCGCAAGCGACTCGCTTGCAAGCGGGCGGCCAGCCCGCCTGCGGCGCGCAATGCAGGCGAGGCCGCCTGCGCTACGGCAAACCGTGAAGGAGAACCCGTGAACCTCTCCCACCTGAAACAGATTGACCCCTACTGCTGGTCCCTCCCACTCCCCGCCGGCGAAGACCGCGCCCCGGTGCGCCTCTACGGCAGCGAACCCCTGCTGGCCACCATGGACGACAAGGTGCTGGAGCAGATCGCCAACGTGGCCCGCCTCCCCGGCTTGGTGGGGGCGGCCATGACCATGCCCGACGCCCACTGGGGCTACGGCTTTCCCATCGGCGGCGTGGCGGCTTTCGACGCCGACCAGGGGGGCATCATCTCCGCCGGGGGGGTGGGCTTCGATATTTCCTGCGGCATCCGCTTCCTGCGCAGCAACCTCACCCTGGACGACATCGCCCCGGAGCTGTCGCGGCTGGCGGACCAGCTGTACCGGGACATTCCCGCCGGAGTCGGCGAGGAAGGCAAGCTGAAGCTGTCCCCGGACGAACTGGACCGGGTGATGGAACAAGGGGCCCAATGGGCGTTGGATCGCGGCCATGGCGTGAAGGACGACCTGCCCTACATCGAGGAGCACGGCCGCATGGCCGGCGCGGTGCCGGGCAGCGTCTCGCCCCTGGCGAAAAAGCGCCAGCGGGGGGAAATGGGCACCCTGGGCTCGGGCAATCATTATCTCGAAGTCCAGGTGGTGGAAAAGATTTACGACCCCGTCGCCGCCGCGGCCTTCGGCCTGCACCAGGGGCAGGTGGTGGTGTCCATCCACTGCGGCTCCCGGGGCCTGGGGCACCAGATCGGCACCGACTATCTGGTGAGCCTGGCCAAAGCCGCGTCCCGCCTGGGCATCCGCCTGCCGGACCGGGAACTGGCCTGCGCCCCGATCAAGTCGCCGGAGGGCCAGGAGTATCTCGGCGCCATGAACGCCGCCATCAACGTGGCCCTCGCCAACCGCCAGCTTCTCACCCACCTGGCCCGCCAGGCCTTCGCCCACGTGATTGACGGCGCAGAACTGGAAACCGTGTACGACGTATCCCACAACACCTGCAAACTGGAAACCCACCCGGTGGACGGCAAGAAACGCCACTTATACATCCACCGCAAGGGCGCCACCCGCGCCTTTCCCCCCGGACACCCGGCCATCCCGGAGCGCTACCGGGAGGCGGGCCAGCCGGTGATCATCGGCGGCAGCATGGGCACCGGCTCCTACGTGCTGGCGGGGCTGGCGGGCAACCCGGCCTACGCCTCCGCCAGCCACGGTGCCGGCCGCGCCATGAGCCGCAACCAGGCGCTGAAGCACTGGCACGGGCGGGAACTGATCGACCAGCTGAAGCACCAGGGCATCCTGATCCGCACCCGCTCCATGCGGGGCGCGGCGGAGGAGGCCCCCGGCGCCTACAAGGACGTGGACCTGGTGGCGGAGGCGACGGAAAAGGCGGGGCTGGCGAAGCGGGTCGCTTTCCTGCGGCCCAAGGCCTGCGTGAAAGGGTAGCGCCGTAGCGCAGGCGACCTCGCCTGCAAAACCCGTGGTTGCCTTTTCCCGCCAGGCTGTGCCATATTCGGCCCACACCTGAACATGCCAGACCGTCAGCCGATCCGAGACGGCAAGTGAAAGCACTCCGAATGAAAAGCGAAGAGAAGAAGGCCGTCTCGCTTATAGTACGCAACGCCGTCCTGCTGTCCCTCGTCTGGTCGGCCCTGGTGGGCGCGTCCTATTTCTGGAACACGGCCAACAAGCGCCAGGAAACCATCGCCCTGGCCCACAAGGAGGCGGTGGCCAACATCAACAAGGACATTTCCTTCCGCTCCTGGGTCGCCTCCCACGGCGGCGTCTACGTCTCCCCGGATTCCCAAACCCTGCCCAATCCCTACCTCAAGGTGCCGGAACGGGACCTGGTCACCACGTCGGGCAAGGCCCTCACCCTGATGAACCCCGCCTACGTCACGCGCCAGATTCATCAGAACTATTCCCAGCGTTTCGGCATCCAGGGTCACATCACCAGCCTGAAGCCGATTAATCCCAACAACGCCCCCCGGGACGAGTGGGAGGTTCAGGCCCTCAAATCCTTTGAGCGTGGGGCGCCGGAGGCGGCGGGGAAATTCGAAAGCGGCAGCAAGCCTTATTACCGGGTCATGGTGCCCCTGGTGGCGGAAAAACCCTGCCTCAAGTGCCACGCCGAGCAGGGTTACAAGGAAGGCGACATCCGCGGCGGCCTCAGCGCCACCGTGTCCCTGACCCCCTACAACGAAGCCGTCCACCAGCATTTCCGCATCATGGGCCTGACCCACGGCGGCATCTGGCTGGTGGGAATGCTGGCCATCGGCCTGGTGGGCCGCCGCACCGTCTGCCGCACCCGGGAGCGCCAAGCCACCCAGCGGGAACTGATGGAAAGCCGCAAGCTGTTCCAGACCATCACCGACCTGGCCACGGAATGGACCTTCTGGCGCAACCCCGACGGCAGCCTGCGCTACGTCTCCCCCGCCTGCGAAAAAATCTCCGGCTATACGCAGAATGAGTTGTACGCCAACCCCGGCCTGATGACGGAGATGGTGGTGGCCGAGGACCGGGAACGCTGGCAGTCCCACGCCCATGCGGCCGACCTCAACGGCCGCCCCCTGCCCCTGGAGTTTCGCATCCTCACCAAGGACGGGGAGTTGCGCTGGCTGAGCCACGTCTGCCGCCCGATCTACGACGAGGAAGGCCGCATCCTGGGGGTCCGCGGCAGCCACACCGACATCACCGACCGCCACGACTATGAACAGATGCTGATCCAGCAGTCGCGCCTGGCGGCCATGAGGGAAATGATCGGCAACATCGCCCACCAGTGGCGCCAGCCCATCAATGCCCTGGACCTGCTGCTGGCCAATTTGAAGGACGCCTACGAATACCAGGAACTGAACCAGGAAACCCTGGACCAGTCGGTGTCCGACGGCCACCGGATCATCCGGCGCATGTCCGCCACCATCGACGACTTCCGCAACTTCTTCAAGCCCAACAAGGAAAAGCGCCGCTTCAAGCTGCGGGAAGCCCTGGACGACACCCTGTCGATCCTGGAGGCCAGTCTGCACAACAACAATATCGCCCTGCGCATCGACGCCCTGGAGGAACTGGATTGCTTCGGCTTCCCCAACGAGTACGCCCAGGTGCTGCTCAACCTGCTGACCAACGCCAAGGACGCCATCGTCGGAAACAAGGTCTCCCAGGGGGAAATCCACATCACCCTGTCGCGGGACGGCGATTACGGCGCCCTCACCATCCGGGACAACGGCGGCGGCATTCCTGCATCCGCCCTGCCCAAGGTTTTCGAGCCCTACTTCACCACCAAGGAAAAAGGCACCGGCATCGGCCTCTACATGTCGAAGACCATCATCGAGAACAGCATGGGGGGGAAGATCGAGGCGCGCAACGTCAGGGGCGGCGCGGAGTTCACCGTGCGGGTGCCGTTGGCGGGTGGGCGCGAAAAATCTTGAACCGCGGAGGACGCAAAGGTACGCGGAGGACCACAAAAAACATATTGGTTTTCCTCTGCGGCCCTCCGCGTCCGCTGCGGTGAAAAGCTTTTAGGCCTTACCGGTCCACTTCCTCCGCCCACACCAGGGCCTGGACGTGGGCCACGTTGACGGTGTCGGCGTCGAGGCCGCATTTTTCCGCCAGCTGGCGGATTTTCTCCTGGTCGAAGTCCTCGCAGGCGATGGCCAACTCCAGATAGGGCGTATAGGGACCCTGTCGGGAAAGCAGGGCGGTGACGATGGGCTCCGGCAGGTGGAGATGATCCAGAATTTTCTCCATGGGCATGTGCAGCAGCACGTCCAGGAGGGAAAACACGCCGACGATGAACAGCCCCTCGCTCAGCGGATGGCCCAGCTTCTTGCTGCCCAGCATTTCCGTCAGCCGCGCCCGCACCAGGGCGTTCTTCATGATCGCCTTGCTGCGCTCGTCCATCTTGCCGCTGGTGAACAGCAGCAGGGTCAGCCAGCGGTAAAGCTGCTCGTAGCCGAGGATGAACAGGGCGTGGGCGATGGAGCGGATTTCCTGCCCCACCCCGCTGCCGGCGGAATTGATGTAGCGCAGCAACTTGTAGGACAGCATGGCATCGTGCTTGAAGCCCTCCTCCAGCTCGGAGATTTCCGCCCGCGCCATCACCTTGTTGAGCAGGTCCATCACCAGCACCCGGTCGCTATCCACCCGCTGGGCGGGGGTGCCGTCGGGGCGGGTGAAGTAGTGGCCCTGGTAGAAGTGGAAGGCCAGCTTGCGGCAGGCCTCGAAATCCTCCTCGGTTTCCACCTCGATGGCCATCAGTTCCGGGCTCGCCCCCTTCAGCACCGCCACCACCTGCTTGCCCAGCTCGATGGCGTCGAAGCGGGGAATGCGGAAGCGGACGAAATGGGCGAGATGAAGCAGGGGCGCCATTTCCGGAAAAAACACAAAATCATCCAAAGCCAGGCGGTAGCCCCGATCGATCAGAGTCGCCAGCCGGTGGCGATGTTCCTCGCCGCTCTCCGCATCCAGGTCCACCGCCAGCACGATGCCCTTGCCGGGAAGCCGGTCCAGCAAGGGACTGTCGAGGGAAGCGGCGGACAGGGCGATGAACACCTGCCGGTCCCCCAGCAGACGCTCGATGTTGAGGTCGGCGATGCACTGCAACAGCATCTCGTCGTACAGCAAGCCGAGGGAATCGTCCTGACGCCGGGAGGCGCGTTCGGAAACATGGCGCAGCACCAGTTCGTAGCCCACCACCTGCTGGGTGCGGCCCAGGATGGGCTGGCGGCCGATGAAGCGCTGGCGCAGCTTGATGGCGTCGGTTTTCTCCCCGATGGTGGGCACCTCCAGAATGCTGGTCACCACGTTGCCGGCGGGAATGGCCCCGGTGTCGATGACCGGCGCCCGGGGGCGGTTGTCCTGGGCGTCGCGGGGGGACAGGTCGCCGATGGCCCCTTCCTTCTCCTCCTCGCGCCTGCCGGTGAACAACTGCTTGAGTCTGGTGAACATTCAGCCCTTCCTGGAAAATCCCGCTTGCCCTATCTTAACCCAGATTATCCATTAGGCGGCGCTTCGCGCCTACGCGAGCGCTGGCGGTCGGTTTGCGGCCATTTTTGCCGCTTGTTCGTCGTCCATGGAATAA
The DNA here is from genome assembly GCA_002347615.1 of Gallionellaceae bacterium UBA2239. Taxonomy (GTDB): domain Bacteria; phylum Pseudomonadota; class Gammaproteobacteria; order Burkholderiales; family UBA9220; genus UBA2239. Next base: position 67,880 of record DDYH01000032.1, read on the forward strand.
CCATGAACTCCTCGCAAGCAACGAAACTGTCTCGCAACCCACCTCGCCATCATCTCGCGTCCTAATGGATAATCTGGGTTAATACAATTATGTCCCAGGCACCCGGTGGCGCATCAACTTGCCTGCTTCCGAGTTTCCCGTCTAGAATGATTCCATGTCCCGACTCCGCCGCCTCATCCTCTGCTGCATGATGGTCCTGCTGCCCCTCCAGGGAGCCGGCGCCGCCATGATGCCCGCCGGCCATCCGGCCGGGGCGGCGGAAGCGCGCGGCCACGAGGCGGAAGCGGCACCCCAGATGGCGGCGGACCACGCCTGCCACCACGGCGACCACGGCACCCCGGCGGAGAAGCCTGCCAAGTCGGCCCCCGCCTGCGCCGATTCCCTCTGCTGCCACCTGAGCAGCGCCCCGGCCAGGGCCCTTCCCGGCCTGCCGGCGGTGAAAGCGGCCAACGTCTACGACCTGTTCCCGGCTCACCCCCACCCGTCCCACATCCCCGAGCAGCCCCAGCGGCCGCCTCTAGCCTGACCCCCGCCTTCACTCGCTGACTGCGCCCCGGCCTTCCCCGGGCGCATTCCGTCGCTCCCTTTTCACCGAAAGGATCGCTCATGCGGTCGTTCATCCTATTCGCCGGCCTGGTGCTCGCCTGGCCGGCAGGGGCGCAAAGCCTGCGCCTCGCCCTGGATCTGGCCTGGCAGCGCAGCCCCCAGGCCCAGACCCTGGAAGCCCGGCAGCGGGAGGCCGAAGTGCGCCTGACGGCGGCCGAAAGCCTCACCCCCGCCCCGCCCACCCTCGGCGTTTCCTACCGGGGCGACCAGCTGAACCGGGACCTGGGCCAGCGGGAGGTGGAGGCCGAAGTGGGCCTGCCCCTGTGGCTGCCCGGGGAGCGTTCCGCCCGCCAGGAGGCGGCGGAAGCCGACATCCGCCTGGCCCGGTCCCAGGTCCTGGCCCAGCGCCTGGCCCTGGCCGGCGAACTGCGGGAGGCGGCGTGGGCCCTGCGCCTCGCCCGCATCGAACTGGCCCTGCTGGAGGAACGCCGGCGCGCCGCCCAGGTGCTGGAAGCCGACGTGGCAAAGCGGGTGCGGGTAGGCGAACTGGCCCGCACCGACGAGCTGGCGGCCCGAAACGAAACCCTCACCGCCCGGGCCGCCCTCCTTGACCAGCAGACCAAGCTGATCCAGGCCGAACAGGCCTGGCGCCTCCTCACCGGCAGCCTCCCTGCGGTCGAAGAAGCGGTGGAAAGCCCCGGCCCCGGCCAGCCCCTGGACGACCATCCCCAGCTCCAGGCCGCCCAGGCGGCGGTGGCCCTGGCCCAGGCCAAATCCCGCCTCACCGCCCAGTCCCGCCGGGACAGCCCGGAGCTGGCCCTGTTCACCCGCCGGGAGCGGCGGGACGGAGCCGAGCCCTACGCCAACAGCATCGGCCTGCGCTTCACCCTGCCCCTGGCCACCGACGCCCGCAACAGGCCCCGGGACGCCGCCGCCGAAACCGAGCGGGTGCAGAGCGAAGCCGACTACGGCCTGCTGCGGCGCAAAACCGAGCTGGCGGCGGAACAGGCCCAACAGGCCCTGGACGTCGCCCAGGCCCAGCTGGAAGCCGCCGCCACCCGCCGGGACATCACCGCCGAAAACCTGCGCCTCAACCAGAAGGCCTTCGACCTGGGGGAATTCAGCCTCGCCCAGTTGCTGCGCGCCCAAAGCGCGGCCTTCGAAGCCGAACTGTTCCACCGCCAGCAACAGGCGCGCCTGGGCCTCGCCCGGTCCCGCCTCAACCAGGCCCGGGGAATCCTGCCATGAAAAAAATACTGTTCGTTACCCTCCTCCTGCTGTCCCTCCCCGCCTTTGCCCACGAAGGGGAGGACCACGGCCCCGCCGCCCAACCGGCGCCGGCATCCGCCGCCGAGCCCCGGCTGGAGGTCACGTCGCCGGATTTCGAACTGCTGGCGGTGCTGAAGGACGGCGCCCTCACCCTGTATCTGGACCGCTACGCCAGCAACGAGCCGGTGTCCGGCGCCAGGATCGAGCTGGAAAGCGGCCAGCACAAGGCCCAGGCCAAGGCCGCCGGGGACGGTGTCTATACCCTCCCCGCCCCCTGGCTGGCCAAACCGGGGCGCTATGAAATGAGCTTCACCGTGGAGGCCGGGGACACCGTCGACCTCCTGGCCGGCGTATTCGCCGTGGGCGACGGCTCCCACGAAGGGGGCCGGGCCAAAGGGAAAACCGTCGCCGCCTGGGTTGCCGCGGCCATCGCCCTCCTGGCCCTGGTCTGGCTCCTGCGCCGCGGCCGGCGCCGGGCCCTGCCCCTGCTGTGGCTGGTTTTGGGCCTCGCCCTGGCCGCCCCGGAACGCCCCGCCCTGGCCCACGAAGGGGAAGACCACGGCCCCGCCCCCCTTCCTCCTTCCGGCGGCAGCCCCGCCCGCCTGCCCGACGGCAGCGTGTTCGTGCCCAAGCCCGCCCAGCGCCTGCTGGGCCTGCGCACGGTCCTGGCGGAGGCCGGGGAAGTGGCGAAAAGCGTGGAACTCAACGGCCACATCGTCCCCGACCCCAACGCCAGCGGGCGCATCCAGGCCGCCCAGGCAGGAAGGGTGGAGGCGCCGGATGCCGGCCTGCCCCACCTGGGCCAGAAGGTAAAGAAAGGCGAAGTGCTGGCCTGGCTGGTGCCCGTTTCCACCTCCCTGGAACGGGGCAGCCAGGAGGCCCAGCTGGCCGAACTGGAAGCCCAGGCCCTCATCGCCGGCCACCGGGCCGAGCGCCTGAAGCAACTGGAAGGCAGCGTGCCCCGCAAAGAGATCGACGCCGCCCGCACCGAATCCGCCGCCCTGCAAAAGCGCCGCGCCGCCGTGGCCGCCAGCCTCTACCAGCGGGAATCCCTGCGCGCCCCGGTGGACGGCATCGTCAGCGCCGCCAATGCATCGGTGGGGCAGGTGGTGGAGGCCCGGGCCGTGCTGTTCGAGGTGGTGGACCCGGGCCGCCTGTGGGTCGAGGCCCTGGGCTACGACGCCCCCCAGGCGTCCGGCATCCGAAGCGCCCGGGCCGTCACCGGCGACGGGCAGACCGTGGACTTGCAGTTCCTCGGCGTGGGCCACCAATTGCGGGAACATGCCCTGCCCCTCCAGTTCCGCATCCTGCCCAAGGACCCGATGGCCGCCGTCAGCGTCGGCCAGCCGGTGCGGGTCTACGCCGCCGGGGGCGAAACCGTGAAGGGCATCCCCCTTCCCCAGGGGGCGGTGGTCAAGGGGCCGTCCAACGACACCCGGGTGTGGGTCCACGCCGCCGCCGAACGCTTCGTTCCCAAGCCGGTGCAGGTTCGCCCCCTGGATGGCAGCCGCGTCACCGTCACCGCCGGCCTCCAGCCCGGCGAGCGGGTGGTGGTCCAGGGCGCGCCCCTGCTGTCCCAGGTGAGGTGAGGCCATGTTCGACGCCCTGATCCGCCAAAGCCTCAAGCAGCGCCTGATGGTGCTGGCCTTCGCCGCCCTGCTGGTGCTCTACGGCGCCTTCACCGTGCCCACCCTGCCGGTGGACGTGTTCCCCGACCTCAACAAGCCCACCGTGACCCTGATGACCGAGGCCGGCGGCATGGCGCCGGAGGAAGTGGAGCAGCTGGTGGCCTTCCCCGTCGAAACCGCCATGAACGGCCTGCCCGGCGTGACCCGGGTGCGCTCGGTGTCGGGCATCGGCCTGTCGGTGGTGTACGTGGAATTCGGCTGGGGCAGCGACGTCTACCGCAACCGCCAGCAGGTGGCCGAGCGCCTGTCCCAGGTGAAGGAGCAATTACCCGCCGGGGTCGTCCCCCAGATGGGGCCGGTGTCCTCCATCATGGGGGAGATCATGCTGGTGGCCCTGTCCGGCGAGGGCGCCGACCCCAAGGCGGTGCGGGAGGCCGCCGACTGGGTGCTGCGGCCCCGTCTCCTCACCCTGCCCGGCGTGGCCCAGGTGATCCCCATCGGCGGCGAGGTGCGCCAGTACCAGGTGACCCCCAAGCTGGTGCTGATGAGCGACCTGGGGGTGACCCTGGAGCAGTTGGAAGGGTCCATTCGGGACTTCGCCGCCAACACCAGCGGCGGCTTCCTGGACCGGGGAGGACGGGAATACCTGATCCGCCACCTGGGCCGCACCAATCGCCTGGAAGACCTGCAGAACCTGGTGGTGGGCTGGCGCAGCGAACAGCCCATCCTGCTGCGGCAGGTGGCCGAGGTGGGCTTCGCCGCCCGGGTGAAGCGGGGGGACGCGGGATTTGACGGCAAGCCGGCGGTGATCCTGTCGGTGCAAAAGCAGCCCGCCGCCGACACGGTGCAGCTCACCCGGGCCATCGAAACCGCCCTGGCCGAAACCAGGCTGCCCGACGGGGTGAAGGCCCACGTCCTGTTCCGCCAGGGGGACTTCATCCAGCGGGCGGTGCACAACGTGGAGGACGCCCTGCGGGACGGCGCCCTGATGGTGACGGTGATCCTGTTCCTGTTCCTGCTCAACGTGCGCACCACGGTGATCTCCCTCACCGCCATCCCCCTCTCCGTCCTGATTACCGCCCTGGTGTTCAAGGCCTTCGGCCTGTCGATCAACACCATGACCCTGGGAGGGCTGGCGATTGCCATTGGGGAGCTGGTGGATGATGCCGTGGTGGATGTGGAAAACATCTATCGCCGCCTGCGGCTCAACGCCGCCACCGACGATCCGAAGCCCATCTTGCAAATCGTCGCCGCCGCCTCCAGCGAAATCCGTTCCTCCATCGTCTACGCCACCCTGATCGTGGTGCTGGTGTTCGTCCCCCTGTTCGCCCTGTCCGGCATCGAAGGCCGCCTGTTCGCCCCCCTGGGGGTGGCCTATATCGTCTCCATCCTGGCGAGCCTGGGGGTGTCGCTGACGGTGACCCCGGTTCTTTCCTACTACTTACTCAAGGATGAAGGCGGAAGGATGAAGGATGAAGAAAAACCCTCCGCAGGAGCCCCCCCTTCATCCTTCATCCCTCATCCTTCATCCTTGAAACACGACAGCCCCCTGGTCACCTGGCTCAAACGCCAGGACACCCGCCTCCTCACTTGGTCCTTCGCCCACCCCCGGCGACTGCTTACCGGCGCCGCGCTGCTGGTGGCCCTGGCGGCGGCCATCGTGCCCTTCCTGCCCCGGGCCTTCCTGCCCCCCTTCAACGAGGGCACGCTGACCGTCAACCTGCTGCTCAACCCCGGCACCTCCCTGGCCGAATCCAACCGCATCGGCTCCCTGGCGGAGCGTCTCATCCTCCAGGTGCCGGAAACGGCTGCCGTGGGGCGGCGCACCGGGCGGGCGGAGCTGGACGAGCACGCGGAGGGGGTGCACTACACCGAAATCGACGTGGACCTGAAGCCCTCGGAGCGGGGCCGGGAAGCCATTCTCCACGACCTGCGGGACCGGCTGGCGGTGCTGCCGGCATCGGTGTCCATCGGCCAGCCCATCGCCCACCGCCTGGATCATCTGCTGTCCGGGGTGCGGGCCCAGATCGCCCTGAAGCTCTACGGCGACGACCTGGATACCCTGCGGGGACTGGCGGCCGGCCTGAAAGATCGGCTCGCCGCCATCCCCGGCCTGGTGGACTTGCAGGTGGAAAAGCAGGTGCCCATTCCCCAGCAGCAGGTGCGCCTGGATTACGGCCTGGCGGCGGCCCACGGGGTCAACCCCACCGCCGTGGCCGGCGCCCTGCAAACCCTGGTGAACGGACAGACCGTGTCCCAAGTGATCCAGGGCAGCCGGCGCTTCGATGTGGTGCTGCGGCTGGACGACCGGGACCGCAGCGAGCGGGGCCTGTCGGACCTGCTGATCGCCTCCCCCGGCGGCTACCTGCCATTGCGCCAGATCGCCAGGATCGAGGAGGCCGACGGCCCCAACCAGATCAGCCGGGACAACGGCCGGCGGCGCATCGTCGTCTCCGCCAATACCGACGGCCGCGACATGGCGAAAATCGTTTCCGCCATCCGCGCCGAATTGGCCGCCGCCCACCTGCCGGCAGGCTATTTCGCCGGCCTGGAGGGCCAGTTCCAGGCCCAGGAGGAAGCCACCCGCCGCATCGCCGGCCTGTCCCTGGCATCCCTGGCCCTGATCTTCCTGGTGCTCTACAGCCGCTACCGTTCCTGGCGCCTGGTGGCCATCATCATGGCCAACATCCCCCTCGCCCTGGTGGGCAGCGTGCTGGCCCTGGCCCTCACCGGCACCGCCCTGTCGGTGGCGTCCCTGGTGGGTTTCATCACCCTCACCGGCATTTCCGCCCGCAACGGCATCCTCAAGGTCAGCCATTACCTCAACCTGGCCCTCCACGAGGGGGAAAGCTTCGGCGACGCCCTCATCGTGCGCGGCTCCCTGGAACGCCTGACGCCGGTGCTGATGACCGCCCTGGTGGCCGCCTTCGCCCTCACCCCCCTGCTGCTGGGCGCCGACCAGCCGGGGCGGGAAATCCTGCACCCGGTGGCGGTGGTGATTTTCGGCGGCCTGGTCAGCTCCACCCTGCTGGACACGCTGCTGACGCCGGTGATGTTCCGCCTGTGGGGGCGGGAGCCCCTGGAACGGCTGGTGGCGGAGTCCCCCAACCGGCAGAACTTCTGAATTTTTCTCAACTCAACCTCGAAAGGAGTACCAATGAAAAATTATCAACTACTATTCATAGCCACCGCTTTCCTTTTCACCCACGGCGCCCAGGCCCACGACGACCTTACCCTGGATGCCATGCACTCCCCTCACGGGGGCCAGTTGCGCATGGCCGGGGCCTACCACTACGAACTGGTGGTGCAACCCAACGCGGTGACGGTGTACGTCACCGACCATGCCGGCACCAAGGTGCCCACGGCGGGCGCCAGCGGCAACGCCACCGTGCTGTCAGGCAAGGCCAAGGCCACCGTTCCTTTGCAGCCCTTCGGGGACAACGGCATGAAAGGCGGGGCGCAATTCGCCACCGCGCCGGACATGAAGGTGGTGGTATCCATCACCCTCGCCGGCAAGACGCCGGAATTGGCGCGCTTCACGCCGATGCAGAAAGACGGCGGAATGATGGCCCATTGAGCCGTTGTAGCGCAGGCGGCCCGCCTGCCCCTCAAACCCCTTGCAGGCGAGGTCGCCTGCGCTACCCAACACTAAGGAGACATCCCATGTACGGATTTTCGGTTCAGGTAAACCCGCCCTTCGACGCCGCCGTGGAAAAGGCCACCGAAGCCCTGAAACAGGAAGGCTTCGGCGTCCTCACCGACATCGACGTCAAAGCCACCCTCAAGGCCAAGCTCGGCATCGACCAGCGCCCCTACCGCATCCTCGGCGCCTGCAACCCGCCCCTCGCCCACCGCGCCCTGGAGGCCGACCCGGACATCGGCCTGCTGCTGCCCTGCAACGTGGTGGTGCGGGAGGAGCCTGACGGCAAGGTGACGGTGGCCTTCATGGACCCCGTCGCCGTGCTCAAGCTGGTGGACAAGCCCGACGTCGAGGAATTGGCGAAGGAAGTCCGCGCCAGGCTGGAGCGGGTGCGGGACAGCCTCGCCGCCTAGGAACCGCCATGTACGGATACGGCATGCACGATTACGGCTTCGGCCTCGGCCCCCTGTTCATGTGGGCGATACCCCTCTTGATCCTGATCGGCCTGGTGGTGCTCCTGGTCAAGCTGCTGGACGGCAGGAAATCCCGCTCGGCGCGGGAAATACTCGACCAGGCCTACGCCCGGGGCGAAATCGGCCAGGAGGAATACCAGCGGAAACGGGAAGACCTGGAGCACTGACCCCTAACCGCAGCATTTCACGGGAAACGGCTCGCCCGTCGCGGCGCCGTTTCCCTGGAAACGAAGGGACATATCCCTTCATGAACCGGAGCCGGACGCCACCGCGCGGACGGTTCCTCGTTTTTCCTTGCAAGAAAGGAGAACCAAGATGAAAAAGCACCTTGCACTATTGCTTGTTTCCAGCCTGGCCCTGGGTTCCTACCCCCTCCTCAGCGCGGCCGAAGACCCCGCCGCCACTGCCCCGAGCCAGAAAATGCAACGCTATCCCCGCCAAAGCGGGGGCCCCGGCATGATGGGGGGCTACGGCGGCGGCTGTGGCATGGGCCCCGGCATGATGATGGGCGGGACCGGCTACGGCATGGGCCCGGGCATGATGGGCGGCATGGGAATGGGGCCCGGCATGATGGGCGGTTACGGCATGGGCATGGGCCCGGGCATGATGGGCGGATACTGGGGAAGCGGTCTCGACCTGACCGAGGACCAGGAGGCCAAGATCAGCCGGATCCAGGACGAGACCCGCAAGCAGCATTGGGAGCTGATGGGCAGGATGATGGACCAGCAAGCCCGGCTGCGGGACCTGTACACGGCGCCGAAACGGGATGCCGCGGCCATCGACGAGGCCTACGAGACCTTCGGCCAGCTCCAGCAGCAGATGTACGACTCCTCGGTGGAGTCCCACAAGCGCATGGAAGCCGTGCTGACCAAGGAGCAGCAGGAGAAGCTTCGCACCCAGTGGCGAAAAGGGTGGGCGCCCCAGCGCTGAACCCGGTCCCCTCCCTCCGGGCGAGGGAGGGGAGTCACGCCGAACGAATGAAAGGAGCCGGCCATGGCTACCGATCCCGTATGCGGCATGACGGTGGACGAAAAATCCGCCGCGGGCCGCACCGAACATGAAGGAGCGGAATACTACTTCTGCTCCGATGCCTGCCTGCGCAAGTTCCAGGCCTCCCCCCGGAACTACGTCAGCCCCCCTTCAGGAAAAGCGCTCCCGGGAACGGTCTACACCTGCCCCATGCACCCCGAAGTGGAGCGCAGCGAACCCGGCAACTGCCCCCTCTGCGGCATGGCCCTGGAGCCCCGCACCCCCGCCTTGGAAGAGGAGGAAAACCCCGAACTCGCCGACATGAGCCGCCGCTTCTGGGTGAGCGGCGCCCTGGCGCTGCCGGTGTTCCTGATGGCGATGGCGGCCGACCTGGCGCCGGCATTCGCCGCCCGCTTCGTTTCCCATTCAACCCTCCAGTGGGTCGAATTCCTGCTCGCCACCCCCGCCGTGCTGTGGGGCGGCTGGCCGTTGTTCCAGCGAGGCTGGGCGTCCCTGGTCAACCGCAGCCTCAACATGTTCACCCTCATCGCCCTCGGCGTGGGAGTGGCCTGGGTCTTCAGCATCGTAGCCCTGCTGGCGCCGGGGCTGTTCCCCCCGGGGCTGCGCATGGCGGACGGTACGGTGCCGGTCTATTTCGAGGCGGCGGCGGTCATCACCGCCCTGGTGCTGCTGGGCCAGGTATTGGAGCTGCGGGCCCGCAGCCGCACCAGCGCCGCCATCAAGATGCTCCTGGGCCTCGCCCCCAAGATGGCGCGCATCCTGCGCTCCGACGGCGTGGAAGAGGACATTCCCCTGGACCGGGTCCAGCCGGGAGACACCCTGCGGGTGCGCCCCGGCGAGAAGGTGCCGGTGGACGGCGTGGTGCTGCAGGGGGCCGGCGCCGTGGACGAATCCATGGTCACCGGCGAGTCTCTCCCGGCGGAGAAGGGCCCCGGCGACCGGCTCATCGGTGCCACCGTGAACGGCACCGGCGGCCTGCTGATGCGGGCCGAGCGGGTGGGGGCCGATACCCTGCTGGCCCAGATCGTGCGCATGGTGAGCGAGGCCCAGCGCAGCCGGGCGCCGATACAGCGGCTGGCGGATGTGGTGTCCGCCTGGTTCGTGCCCGCGGTGGTGCTCATCGCCATTCTGACCTTTGTCGTCTGGGCCTTGGTGGGCCCGGCGCCCAGTTTGGGCTATGCGGTGGTGAGCGCGGTGTCGGTGCTCATCATCGCCTGCCCCTGCGCCCTGGGGCTGGCCACCCCCATGTCCATCATGGTGGGCGCCGGGCGCGGCGCCGTAGCGGGGGTGCTGATCAAGAACGCCGAGGCCCTGGAGGTGATGGAAAAAGTGGACACCCTGGTGGTGGACAAGACCGGCACCCTCACCGAAGGCAAGCCGCGCCTGATGACGGTGTCAGCGGCGCCGGGATTCGACGAGGCCGACATGCTGCGCCTGGCCGCCGCCCTGGAGCGGGCGAGCGAACATCCCCTGGCGGCGGCCATCGTTGACGGGGCGGCAGCGCGGGGGCTGTTGCTGCCCGAGGTGAAAGCCTTCCAATCCGCCACCGGCCGGGGCGTCACCGGCGAGGTGGAAGGCAGGGCGGTGGCGGTGGGCAATGGGCGGCTGATGGAGGAACGGGGCATCGACCTCGGCGGACTCGCCGCCCGGTCCGACACCTTGCGCACCGAAGGCCAGACGGTGATGTTCGTGGCGGTGGAGGGCCGGGCCGCCGGCCTGGTGGGTGTCGCCGACCCGATAAAGGACACCACCTCTGAAGCCCTGGCTCTGCTCCACCGGGAGGGCATCCAGGTGGTGATGCTCACCGGCGACAACCGGGCCACCGCCGAGGCGGTGGCGAAAAAGCTGGGCATCGGCCGGATTCAGGCCGACGTCCTGCCGGACCAGAAGGCGGAGGTGGTGAAGCGGCTCCAGGCCGAAGGCCGGGTGGTGGCCATGGCCGGGGACGGCATCAACGACGCCCCCGCCCTGGCCCAGGCCCAAGTGGGCATCGCCATGGGCACCGGCACCGACGTGGCGATGGAAAGCGCCGCCATCACCCTGGTGAAGGGCGACCTGCGGGGCATCGTCCGGGCGCGGCGCCTCTCCCGGGCGACCATGGGCAACATCCGCCAGAATCTGTTCTTCGCCTTCATCTACAACGTGCTGGGGGTGCCGGTGGCGGCGGGGGTGTTGTACCCCTTCTTCGGCCTGCTGCTCTCCCCCGTCATCGCCGCCGCGGCCATGAGCTTCAGCTCGGTATCGGTGGTGGGCAACGCCCTGCGGCTGAATCGAATCCGGCTTTGAAAACCCGCCCCGAAAGCGGGCGCGTTTTTCATGCTTACGGCATATACGATTGAAATTCCAGGAAAATCGGCACCAAGACGGTGCGAGTTATACACATAAATTGCGTGGCTTATCAGCATCCGGATGGAAGCGCTTGAAGTTCCTAAACAATATGTAACATATTGTTTTATATATTGTAATTATCCGCTCAAAATATGGGCAGAGAAAGAAAACCTCAAGCGGGGAGCCAAGTTACGAATTTATGAAAGGGATTCGCACAGACTTATCCACAGATTCTGTGGAAGCCCAGAAGCACCAGGGGCTGTCAAGTACGGGGGTTTACCTATTCAAACAAAGGGCCGAACATCATGGGATCTCCCCTATTCCGCCAGGAGCTTGGCGCAACGGGCCGGGAGGTCTGGCTTGGCGGCGGGCCTGGGGACTTGGGCGGCCTCCGGGCCGAACCACCAGTCCAGCTCGGTGCCGCAGCCCTCGCCGGGGGGAAGGGGCGCCTGGGATACGCAGGCCGGACTATCCGCCGGACAAGCCAGGCGCAGGTGGAAATGGGCGGTGTGGCCCCACCACGGACGGACTTTCCGCAGCCAGCCCCGCTCCCCTTCAACCGTGCGGCAAAGCTCCCGCTTGATGGCCGGATGGACAAACAGGCGTTCCACGTCGGGAAAGCGGGCGGCAGCCTCCAGCAGGTCGGCGCGGGCCGGGCTCCAGCGGGCTGAATCCACCCCGGCGCCGCCGGGGGCCACCACTTCCGTTTCCGGGGGATCCTCCCGCAACGCCGGCGCCAGGGGCGCGAGGTCGAACCGGATGTCCACGTCCAGGCCGTTCTGGTGGCTGCCGTGGCCGTAAGGCATGGGGCCGCCCCGCGCCAGGGACAAATCCCCCACCGCCAGGACTCCCCAACCCCGGGATGCCGTCTCCTCCCCCAGGGCGCGAACCACGCGCAGCAAGGCCGGGTGGCCGTAAAAGCGCTGGCGCTCCAGGCGCAGCACCTGGTAGCCCGCCCCCTCCGGCGCCAGGGCCTCGCCCCCTTCCAGGCAACCGTTTCCGGCGGCACCGATGGACTCGGCGGCGACAACCGGCCACGACGCCCAGAGCAAAAACAAAATAGGGAATTTCCGCGGTCTCATGGCGGCCATTGTAGAATCACCCGAAAACTCAAAACCACCATGAAGCCCATTTTTTTGTTCGCCCTCCTGGGCCTCCTCGCCGCAAACGCCGCCGCCGGCGACAGCGAAATCCTGCGGCAGAAGCTCGACGAGTTGCGCCTGGGCGCCGACTCCACCGCCGCGGCCACGCGGATCGACGACGGTCCGGCCCTGCGCCGGGGCGCCGGGGGAGCGCGGGTGGCGCAGTTGCGCCGACGGCTGATCGAATTGGGTTTCCCCCTGACCGACAAGGGCAATTTCGACGCCGACGTGGACCTGGCGGTAAAAGCTTTCCAGGAAGCCGGCGGCCTGGCGGCCGACGGCATCGTGGACAAGCAGACCCGGTTCAATCTCAACCTCAGCGACGCCGACCGGGTGGCCATCATCCAGTCCCAACTGGAAGCCGTGGAAGCCATCGAGCGGGCGGAGGGAGATAACCCCTACCTGGTGGTGAACATCCCCGCCTTCCTCCTGCACCTCCACGGGGAGGGCCGGCGGGTGATGGAAAGCCGGGTGATCGTCGGCCGCCCGGACCGGCCTACCCCCCAGATGCGGGCCGAAGTGGTAGGCATCAAATACAACCCGCCGTGGGTGCCGCCCCCCACCATCGTCAAGGAAGACATTTTCCGCAACGGACGGGTGGACCCCAAATACCTGGCCGAACACTACCTGCTGCTCCTGGACCATCGGGGGCGCGTGGTCAACGTGGACGGATTGAAAGTGAACGATGTGTTCCGCAACGGCTACCGCTTCTACCAGCCCCCCGGCAACAGGAATGCCCTGGGCCGTCTCAAGTTCGAGCTGGACAACACCCCCAGCGTCTACCTCCACGACACCAACCAGCAGAGCCTGTTCAGGCGGGAAAACCGGGCGTTCTCCTCCGGCTGCGTGCGGGTGGAGAAATACCTGGAACTGGCCGCCCGCCTGACGGGCGCCGAAGAGGAAGAGATCGAGGACACCATTCGCACGAAACAGACCGTCACCGAGCCCCTCGACCCGGTGCCGGTCTATTTCGTCTACTGGCTGGCGGAGGTGGTGGGCGGCCGGGTGGTGTTCTTCCACGACGTGTACCGCGGGGATACTCCGCCCAAGTAAGGCTGGCTTAGGACCTGTCTCAGGGCTTGAAGCGGTAGCCCAGTCCGCTTTCGGTGAGGAAATGCTCCGGACGGGCCGGGTCCGCTTCCAGCTTCTTGCGCAGGTTGCCCATGAACACCCGCAGATAATGGGGGCTGTCCACGTGGCTCGGTCCCCACACTTCCCGCAGCAGTTGGCGATGGGTCAGCACCTTGCCGGCGTTGGCCACCAGATAGGCCAGCAGCCGGTATTCGATGGGGGTGAGATGTACCTCCTCCCCCTGCCGGGTCACGATACGGCTGACCCTGTCCATCCTGATCTCGCCGAATTCCACCAGCGGTCCGCCGCCCTCCCCCGGCAAACCCCGGCGGCGCAGCATGGCCCGCACCCGCGCCAGCAGTTCGCCGACACCGAAGGGCTTGGTGAGGTAATCGTCGGCGCCGGCGTCCAGGGCGGCGATCTTGTCCGTCTCGTCGGAGCGGGCCGAAAGCACGATCACCGGCACCGACGACCACGACCGCAAGTCCCGCATGAAATCCACCCCGTCCCGGTCAGGCAGGCCCAGGTCCAGGATCACCAGGTCCGGCTTACGGGTACCCGCTTCGGTCAGGCCCCGGGCGGCGGTTTCCGCCTCGAACACTTGGCAGCCCTCCGACTCCAGGGCGGTGTGGACGAAACGGCGGATTTGTTTTTCGTCCTCCACCAGGATCACCACCGGCTCGCTCATGCGTCGGCCTCCGGCGGCACGGACAGGTCGGGGGGCGATCCCAGGGGGAGGGAGAAAATGAAGCAGGCGCCGTGAGGCGCCGCGTTCGCCGCCCAAATGCGCCCGCCGTGGACCTCGACGATGGCGCGGCAGATGGCGAGCCCGAGCCCTACGCCGGGAACCGCCGACTCCGCCCGGCCCCGGGTGAACTTGTCGAACAGGGCTTCCTCCTTGCCGTGGGGCAGGCCGGGGCCGTTGTCGCACACCGAGATTTCCATGGTCCTTTCCTTGCGCGCCGCCTTGATGCCGATGCGGGCCTGGGGCGGGGTGTATTTCCCGGCATTTTCCAGCAGGTTGCACAGCACCCGCTCGATCAGCACGGCGTCGAACTCGACGAAGGGCAGGTCATCAGGCAAATCCACCTTCACCTCCCGCCCCGCCAGGGCGGCGGTGGAAGCCTTGAGGGCGCTGCCCACCACCTCCTCCACCGGCTGCCACTGGCGGTTGAGCTTCACCTCCCCGGACTGGAGGCGGGCCATGTCCAGCAGGTTGTTCACCAGGGCGCTCATGCGTACCGCTTCCTCTCGGATGGCGGAAACCGTTCCCCCCTGGCGGGAATCCAGGGGCGTCAAGCCCAGGGTGTCGGACAAGCCCACCAGGGCGGTGAGCGGCGTGCGCAAATCGTGGGACAGCACCGCCAGCACCGAATTGCGCAGCCGCTCGGACTCCATTTTCACCACCGCGTCCTGGGCCACTTCCACGTAGTGCACCCGCTCGATGGCGATGGCCACCAGGGTGGAAAAGGTGTCCAGCAGCCGGCGCTGCTCGGGGATTTGCAGCCACTCGCCCTGGCGGGGCTCGATGGCCAGCACGCCGCGGGTGCGCATGGGCGCCTTGAGGGGCAGGTAGAAAATGGGCGAAGCCGGCAGGGTGTCGGTGCCAAGCCCCGCCGCCTCGCCGTGGTCGAAGGCCCACTGGGCGATGCCGGTATCCACGGCGAGAACGCCGCCTTCGGTTCCGGCCGGGTCCTTCAGGCGGTCCTGGGCATCCGGCAGGATGATCGCCGCCTTGGCGCCGAACACCCGCTCGGCGAAACGGCCGCAGATTTCGGCGATCTGCTGGGGAAGCAGCGCCGCCGACAGGTCCCGCGCCGCTTCGTACAGCGCCCGGGCTCGGCCCTCGCGGCTCATGGACACCTTGGCCTGGAAACGCAGGTTGGCCATCAGCTGGCCGACCACCAGGGCCACCGTCAGCATCACGGCAAAAGTGACCAGATACTGCACGTCGCTTACGGCGAAGGACAGCCGCGGCGGAACGAAAAAGAAATCGAAGAAGGCGACGCTGAGGAAAGCCGCCAGCACCGCCGGCCCGCGGCCGAGGCGCAGGGCCACCCCCATCACCGCCAGCAGGAACAGCATGACGATGTTGCTCAGCTCGAGCCAGTTGCGCAGAGGCGTGGCGAGCACCGTCACCGCCGTGCAGATAGCAGCGCTCCAGACATAGGCGGGCCAGGGGGATTGGGTATGGAAAGAGAAGGCACCCCGCTCTTCCCGCTGGATCGGCCCCCGCTCCCGGGCCACCTGGATCACGTCCAGGTCGGGGGCCAGGCGGCCCAGGCGCTCGGCGAAGGAGCGGCGCCAGAAAGTGGCCTCGTGGTCCCGCCCCACCACCACCTTGGTCAGGTTATGGTCCCGGGCGTAGGCCACCGTCACGTCCGCGGCATCGTCCCCCGGCAGGGTGATGGTCTCCGCCCCCAGGTCCTTGGCCAGCTTGAGGGTTTGCAGAATGCGCTCCCGGGCGCCCTTGGGCAGGCGCTGCAGGCGCGGGGTTTCCACGTAGATCGCGTGCCAGGGCACGTCCAGCTGGGCCGCGATGCGGGAAGCGGCGCGCACCGCCCGCTCGCCGCCGGGGCCGGCGCCGACGCACACCAAGAGGGAATCCCGCGTCTGCCACACCGGCTGCACCGACTCGGCCCGGCGGTAGGCGCGCATTTCCTCGTCCACCCGGTCGGCGGTGCGGCGCAGGGCCAGTTCCCGCAGGGCGATCAAATTGCCCTTGCGGAAGAAGTTGCTGATCGCGCTCTTGGCCTGCTGGGGCAGGTAGACCTTGCCCTCCTTGAGCCGTTTCAGCAGCTCGTCCGGGGTAAGGTCCACCAGCACCACCTCGTCCGCCTCGTCGAACACGTGGTCCGGCACCGTCTCCCACACCCGGATGCCGGTGATGCCCCCCACCACGTCGTTGAGGCTTTCCAGGTGCTGCACGTTGACGGTGGTGAAAACGTCGATGCCGGCTTCGAGCAGCTCATTCACGTCCTGCCAGCGCTTGGGATGGCGGGAGCCGGGGGCGTTGGTGTGGGCCAGTTCGTCCACCAGGATCAGGGCCGGCCTGCGGGCCAGGGCGGCGTCCAGGTCGAATTCCTTGATGAAGCGTTCCCGGTACTCGATTTCCTTCAGGGGAAGCTTTTCCAGACCTTCCAGCAGGACCGCCGTTTCGGTGCGGCCGTGGGTTTCCACGATGCCCGCCACCACGTCCAGGCCCTGGGTGCGCAGCTGGCGCGCCGCCAGCAGCATGGCGAAGGTTTTGCCCACCCCGGCTGACGCGCCGAAGAACACCTTCAGCTTGCCGCGCCTGGCGCGCTGCTCCTCCTCTTGGATGCGCTCCAGCAGGGCGTCGGGGTCGGGACGGTTATCGGAACCGTTGGCGGGCATGGATCAGTTTTCCTTCTTGTATTCCCACGGCACGAGCTTACCGGAAGCGGGGTGGCACGTCAGTATCCATTGGTCCCCGCCGGCCAGGCTGACGTAGAACCTCACCACCGTGCCGTCGGCGGTCGTCCGTTGGGTCACGCGCTGAATGTTGGGGCCATAGCGTTCATGAGCCCGACCCCAGCACTTGTTGATGCCTTCCTTCGAATGGGGCAGCTCGAAGTTGCCGTCGGCAAAGGAAATGTCCGCTGCCGCCAGAAGGGCCAGCATGGATAAGGCGGCAATCCTCATAAGCACCTCCGTTGCCTTCTCTTCTGCCTTTCACAGTCGCAGCTGCACGTCAGTTGCCTGCCGTAGGCCAGGGCGTGGCGGGCCTGGTTCACCCGGTGCCCTTTCCCGCACACCGGGCATTCATGAAGGTAGGTAATTTCTCGCCGCTTGTCAGGCAACAGCATCGCGGCAACCGACGAGCACTCATCGGTAAGGGTTGCGAATTTCTTTGACACCAACCTCAAGTACCTCATCGGCAGATTCGCTTTGTTGAGGGCAGCCCGGTTTGGCGAGCCTCTTCTTGCGTATCCGCTCCTGCCACTCCAGCAGGCCATAAACACCCCAGAGGGGGAGAACGATGACCAGAACGGCCAGCAGCGGCCCCAGAATGCCATCCATGTGTTCACCTCAAGCCGCGCACTCGGCCAGGAACGCAGAGGGAACGGGATAGGCCTTGGCGGGCAGGAACGTAATCTTCTCGACCATGCCGGTATGGGCGGTGGCGATGATGGCGGAAACCACGCCCTCCGAGCGGCCGTCGTCCACCGTCACGTCGAGCCGCACATAATCGTCCCGGGCGGCGTCCGGCGTGCCGCAATACCAGTCGGCCAGCTCGATGACGCACAGGCGGCGGGAAACGGTGGCGACCACAATGCGGTCTCCCCCGGCGGCGAATATCGCCTTGCGCACGTCGGTCACTTCGGATGTTTTCAACACGGCGGTGATGCGTTTCATGGATTCCTCCTAAAAGCCGGTTCAAGACGGCTTGATGAAATCCTAGGGGAACCCGCATAAGGACGGCGTAAATACTTAATCGCGCGGAGTAAATAAAATATAAAGACCGCCGGTTCGGCTTGAGCCGCCCGGAAGCCCGGCCGATAATGCCGGGGTGAAGAGCCGGGCTCAGACCCGCCCAATAATCGAAGGGGATACGACCTTGACCGAACACAAAGACAACCGGGGAATGGTTCGCTACTGCATCGCCTATGCGCAGGGACAACGCCAGGGCGACATCGACGTGGAGCAGATCAAGGAAACCCTGGAGCAGGAAGACACCTTCATCTGGCTTGCCCTCCATGAGCCCGACGAAAAGCTGCTGCTCACCCTGCAACAGGAATTCGACCTCCACGAACTGGCCATCGAAGATGCGCGCTCCGCCCACCAGCGGCCCAAGCTGGAGCAATACGGCAGCTCCCTGTTCATCGTGATGCAGACCGCCATGCTGTGGGACGAGCGGGTGGAACTGGGGGAAACCCACATGTTCGTCGGCCCCCGCTTTTTCGTCACCATCCGGCACGGGCCGTCCATCAGCTACGGCAAGGTCCGGGAGCGGCTAGAAAGCACCCCGGAACGCATGGCGAAAGGCTCCGCCATGGCGGCCTACGGGGTGATGGATTTCATCGTCGACAACTACCACCCCATCCTCCAGGCCATGGAGGACAAGTTCGAGCAGCTGGAAACCGACATCTTCCACGGCCGCTTCGAGCGGAAAACCATCGGGCGGCTGTACGAGCTGAAGCGGGAACTGCTGGTGCTGCGCAACGCGGCGGCCCCGGTGCTGGACATCACCGACGAACTGATGCGCCTCCACCCCGACCTGGTTTCCAAGGACGTTCGGCTCTACTACCGCGACGTCCACGATCACGTCAGCCGTCTGGTAGCCACCGTGGATGAAATCCGCGAAATGCTCACCGCCGCCATGCAAGTGAACCTGGCCTTCGTGTCGGTGGAGCAAAACGAGGCGGTCCGGCGCATGGCCGGCTGGGGTGCCATCCTGGCCATCCCCACCGTGGTGTTCAGCCTGTTCGGCATGAACTTCAAGCACATGCCCGAACTCGGCTTGGCCTACGGCTACCCCGCCACCCTGGGCGCCACGGCTGTCGCGTGCATTTGGTTGTACCGGAGGCTGAAGCAGTATGGGTGGCTCTAAAAAAATGGGCGCCCGAAGGCGCCCTGTGATTGCCTCACAGGCCGCTCACGGCCACTTTCATTCCAGCTTTCAACCCAGATTATCCATTAGGACGCGAGATGATGGCGAGGTGGGTTGCGAGACAGTTTCGTTGCTTGCGAGGAGTCCATGGTTATTCCATGGACGACGAACAAGCGGCGAAAATGGCCGCAAACCGGCCGCCAGCGCTCGCGTAGGCGCGAAGCGCCGCCTAATGGATAATCTGGGTTCAATGCAGCGCATCCAGGGCCAGATTGAGCTTCAGCACGTTCACCCGGGGCTCGCCCAGAAGGCCGAACTGGCGGCCCTCGGTGTGCTCGGCCACCAGAGTCGTCACCACTTCCGCCCGCAGGCCGCGAACACGGGCGACGCGCTTCACCTGGTATTCCGCCGCGGTGGGACTGATGTGGGGGTCGAGGCCGCTGCCGGAGGCGGTGACCAAGTCCACCGGCACAAGCGCGGTATTGCCGGGGTCGGCATCCCGCAGGGCCTGCACCCGCCCCTTCACCGCGTCCAGCAGGGCCGGGTTGGTGGGGCCCAGGTTGGAGCCGCTGGAGGCGGCGGCGTTGTTGGGCATGGGCCCGGTGGCGGAGGGGCGTCCCCAGAAGTACTTGGGATCGCTGAAGGACTGGCCGATCAGCTCGGACCCCACCGCCTTGCCGCCCTTGACGATGACGCTGCCGTTGGCCTGGTCCGGGAACACCGCCTGGGAAATGCCGGTGACCACCAGGGGATAGGCGACGCCGGTAATCAGCGTCAGCACCAGGAAGCTGACCACGGCGGGACGAAGTTCTTTCAACATGATTTGCTCCTTTCAAAACGGCTTTTCACCGCAGAGGGCGCAGAGGAACACGGAGGAAAAACAAATTCTTTTCCCGAACTACTCTGCGTACTCCGCGTCCTCTGCGGTTCAAGATCTTCAAACCCATCCCAGCCCCGCCAGCACCATGTCGATCAGCTTGATGCCGATGAAGGGCACGACGATGCCGCCCACGCCGTAAACCAGCAGGTTGTTGCGTAGCAGCACGTCCGCACCGACGGGGCGGTATTTCACGCCTTTAAGTGCCAGGGGGATGAGGGCCACGATCACCAGGGCGTTGAAGATCACCGCCGACATGATGGCGCTGGCAGAGGTTGCCAGGCCCATCACGTTGAGGGCGCCCAGGGCCGGGTAAGTGGTCACGAAGGCCGCCGGGATGATGGCGAAGTATTTGGCCACGTCGTTGGCGATGGAGAAGGTGGTGAGGGCGCCCCGGGTCATGAGCATCTGCTTGCCGGTTTCCACGATCTCGATCAACTTGGTGGGGTTGGAATCCAGGTCCACCATGTTGCCCGCCTCCTTGGCCGCCTGGGTGCCGGTGTTCATGGCCACCGCCACGTCGGACTGGGCCAGTGCCGGGGCGTCGTTGGTGCCGTCGCCGGTCATGGCCACCAGCCGCCCTTCCGCCTGGTACTGGCGGATCAGAGCGAGCTTGGCTTCCGGGGTGGCTTCGGCGAGGAAATCGTCCACCCCCGCTTCGGCGGCGATGGCGGCGGCGGTGAGGCGGTTGTCGCCGGTGATCATCACGGTCTTGATGCCCATGCGGCGCAGCTCGGCGAAGCGTTCCTTGATGCCGCCCTTGACGATGTCCTTCAGCTCCACCACGCCCATCACCCGGTTGCCGTCGGCCACCACCAGGGGAGTGCTGCCGCGGCGGGCCACGTCGTCCACCTGCTTGGAAACGGCGGCGGGGAAGGAACCGCCCAGGGCTTCCAGGTGCTTCTTCACCGCGTCCGCCGCGCCCTTGCGCACTTGGCGCTGATCCAGGTTGACACCGCTCATGCGGGTCTGAGCGGAGAAGGGAACGAAGGTGGCGCCCAGGGAGTGGATGTCCCGCTCCCGCAGGTTGAACTTCTGCTTCGCCAGCACCACGATGGAACGGCCCTCTGGGGTTTCGTCCGCCAGGGAGGCGAGCTGGGCGGCGTCGGCCAGTTCGGCCTCTGTGACGCCCTCCGCCGGGATGAAGGCGGAAGCCTGGCGGTTGCCCAGGGTGATGGTGCCGGTCTTGTCCAGCAGCAGCACGTCCACGTCGCCGGCGGTTTCCACCGCACGGCCGGAGGTGGCGATGACGTTCTTCTGCATCATGCGCCCCATGCCCGCCACGCCGATGGCCGACAGCAGGCCGCCGATGGTGGTGGGGATGAGGCACACCAGCAGGGCCACCAGCACGGTGATGGTGACCGGCTGGCCGGCCTGGGCCACGCCTACGCTGTAGAGCGAGAACGGCAGCAGGGTGACGGTGGCCAGCAAGAAAACGATGGTCATGGCCACCAGCAGGATGGTCAGGGCGATCTCGTTGGGGGTCTTCTGGCGCTTGGCCCCTTCCACCATGGCGATCATGCGGTCGAGGAAGCTTTCGCCGGGGTTGGTGGTCACCTGGACCAGCAGCCAGTCGGACAGCACCGTGGTGCCGCCGGTGACGGCGTTGAAGTCGCCGCCGGATTCACGGATCACGGGGGCCGATTCGCCGGTGATGGCGCTCTCGTTCACCGAGGCCACCCCTTCGATCACTTCGCCGTCGGCGGGAATCATGTCGCCGGCTTCCACCAGCACCACGTCGCCGCGACGCAGGCTGCTGCTGGCCACCTTGGCCCAGGTGGCGCCGTAGCGGGGTTCGTTCAGCTTCTTCGCCATCACGTCCCGCCGGGCCTGGCGCAGGGAGGCGGCCTGGGCCTTGCTGCGGCCTTCGGCGATGGCCTCGGCGAAGTTGGCGAACAGCACGGTGAACCACAGCCACAGGGACACCGCCAGGATGAAGCCCGCCGGGGCCTCCCCCTGGCCGAACAGAGCCTGGAGGAAGAGCAGGGTGGTAAGGATGCTGCCCACCCACACCACGAACATCACCGGGTTTTTCATCTGCTGCCGCGGCGACAGCTTGAGGAAGGAATCCCACAGGGCCGTCCGCACGATGTCGCGGTCGAACAGGGAAAAGGTTTTCGTATGTTTAGTCATATCCATCTCCTAGTGAGCACCGATCATGGTCAGGTGCTCCACCACAGGGCCGAGGGCCAGGGCCGGGACGTAGCACAGGACGCCCACCAGGATCACCGTGCCGATCAGTAGCATCACGAACAGCGGCGTGTGGGTGGGCATGGTGCCGGCGCCGGCGGGAATGCGCTTCTTGCTTGCCAGGGAGCCGGCCAGGGCCAACACCGGAAGCATCAGCCAGAAGCGGCCGAAGAACATGGCCAGGCCCAGCAAGGTGTTGTAGAAGGGCGTGTTGGCGCCCAGACCGGCGAACGCGCTGCCGTTGTTGCCCACCGCCGAGGAGACGGCGTACAGCACTTCCGAGAAGCCGTGGGCGCCTGGGTTGAAGATGGTCGCCTTACCACCGTCCGACATGACCGCCAGCGCCACGCCGCCCAGCAGCAGGAGGGGCGGGATCAGGATCACCAGGGAGGCTATCTTGATGTCGAAGGCCTCGATCTTCTTGCCCAGGTATTCCGGCGTGCGGCCGATCATCAGGCCGGCGATGAACACCGCGATCACGGCGAACACCAGCATGCCGTAGAGGCCGGAGCCGACGCCGCCGAAGATCACCTCGCCGGTCTGGATCAGGAATATGGGCACCAACCCACCCAAGGGGGTGTAGGAGTCGTGCATGCTGTTCACCGAGCCGTTGGAGGCGGCGGTGGTGGCGGTGGCCCACAGGGCGGAGTTGACGATGCCAAAGCGGGTTTCCTTGCCCTCCATGTTGCCGCCGGACTGGGTGGCGGACACGGTCTGGTCCACCCCCATGGGCGTGAAGGCCGGATTGCCCTGGACCTCGTAGTATTCGGCCGCGGCCAGGAAGCCCACGAACATCACCGTCATGGCGGCGAGGATCGCCCAACCCTGGCGCCGGTCGCCCACCATCACACCGAAGGTGTAGCACAGGGCGCCCGGGATCAGCAGCAGACTCAGCATCTCCAGGAAGTTGGCCAGGGGCGTCGGGTTCTCGTAGGGATGGGCGGAGTTGACGTTGAAGAAGCCGCCGCCGTTGGTCCCCAACTGCTTGATGGCGATCTGGGACGCGGCCGGGCCGAGGGGCAGGCTCTGCTCCCGGGCGGTCTGCTTCTCCATGACGGGGTTGCCGGCGGCGTCCTTCATCGGCTGACCGGCGGCGTCCAACTTGGGCGTTTCGTAGGCAATGGTTTCCAACATGGCGACGGTCTTGTAGGGCGCGAAGTTCTGCACCACCCCCTGCCCCACCAGCACCAGGGCCAGCAGAATGGACAAGGGCAGCAGGATGTAGACCGTGCTGCGGGTCATGTCCACCCAGAAGTTGCCGATGGTCTCCGCCGTGTGGCGGGCGAAGCCGCGGATCAGGGCGACCACCACCGCCATGCCGGCGGCCGCGGAAACGAAGTTCTGCACACCGAGGCCCAGCATCTGGGTGAGGTAGCTCATGGTGGTTTCGCCACCGTAGCCTTGCCAGTTGGTGTTGGTGACGAAGCTGATGGCCGTATTGAAGGAAGAATCCGGCGTCACCGCGCCGAAGCCATGGGGATTCAGTGGCAGCATCCCTTGCAGCCGTTGCAGGGCGTACACCGCCGCCACCCCCATCAGGCTGAACCACAGCACCGCCATGGCGTAGCGGGTCCAGCGCATTTCCTGCCCGGGGTTCACCCCACACAGGCGGTAAAAGAAGTTCTCCACGGGGGAAAGCCAGCGCACGAAGGCTGGTAGGTTCCCCTCGTAGACCCGGGCCATGTACCCGCCCAGGGGCTTCGCCAGCAGGAGAAGCGCCACCAGGTAGAGGCCGATTTGCATCAGTCCGTTGGCAGTCATCAGAAAAGCTCCGGTTTAAGCAGGGCGACAATGAGGTAGATCAGCAGGCCGAGGGAGGCAATGCAGCTCAGAAAATAGATCAGGCTCATGACGGCCCCCCCAGCTTTTCGCAACCGTAGACAAGCAGGGCCGACAGGCCAAAGAAGGCCGTAACGAGGCCAAGGTAGAACAGGTCCATGGAATTTCTCCCGGTGAGTTTTCACACCGTGAATGCTAGGCGGCGGGAGATTAAAAGGGCGTAAAGCTTGGGGCGGGGGATATAAAGATTTGATAAAGACGAAGCGGCGGGGACAGAGGGCGGATCGCCCCCAGGAGGTTCGGCTGGCAAAGAGCTAGCCGGCTAGCCGCGCTCCTCCGGCAGCCCCACCAGTTCCCGCAGCCGCCCCTTGGTCTTGGTGTAGCGGTCCAGCCGCCAATCCTTCATGATCGCCATGGCCAGATCAAAATCTTCCAGGGGGAGTTGGTAGAGCGTAGCCATGTCCAGGGGTTCCTTCAGGCATAGGGCCTCCACCAGGTTGTGGAAGGCAATGTTGTCGGGATCGTCCGGCCGGGTGGTCAGGCGTTTTTCAAGCTTTTTCAAGGTATTCACGAATCAGCTCCTTATTCCGGTGAACCCTCTTATAGCCCGCTTTTCCAGCACGAGCAATCGGAGTTCGACAGTGGGGTGGTGTCGGCGGGCGTACCAGACTCGGCGCGCCGGCTGTCGCAGCAGGTGCCCGCGATATCGGCCAGGCAGACAAAGCCGCTGCGGCCGTTCCTCAGCCGGGTGCCTTTCCAGTAGCGGCAGTTGCCGCATACCCGAAGAGGCAGCGTGACCAGCACGAGATTGGGCGAGCGCGGACAGGAAATAGACGCGACGGCTGCTGTCATTGGACCTCCATGGATTGAACGGGACATCGCCATTGGACTATTCGAACCCACCTGCACGGCTTTTATTTTAGACACCCGCGAATTTAGCCACCGGAATATTACCGACGTGTTACAAGACAAAAAATACCTCTTGCAAATCAATTAACAATCTATACTATTAATACGGTATAAATCGTTTATACCGTTAGGGGCCGAAAGGCCCCTGGATCATCCAAATGGTTAACTCGATCAGCAAGGAGAGAGCCATGAACACCAAAGCAAAACCCCCTAAAGAATCCGCAACTTCTGCGTCGGCAGCCGCCTCCCCGGCGGAACCGGCAGCCGCCGCAAAAACCTCCGCTCCCGTCCGTCACGCCACGCCCCAAGCCGTAGCCAAGGGTACGGGAAAGAACGTCCCCGCCGTCGAAACGGCGAAGGCTGAAAACAAGACCCGGAAAACCAAGATGGTGCGCGACAGCTTCACCATGCCCGAAATGGACTACTCCCAGCTGGACGTGCTGAAGAAGAAGTGCCTGCGGGCTGGCATCCACGTGAAAAAAAGCGAACTGCTGCGGGCCGGCCTGCTCAGTCTCGCCAAGCTGCCCGATGCGGCCCTGATCAAGGCGGTGGAGGCAGTGGAGAAACTCAAGACCGGGCGCCCGGCGAAAGCATAGCTTGTCCCGTGATCGGCGGAGTGGCGCACGGACAGGCGATCCCACCCATCGTCGGCACGCCGTTGCTCCTTGCCCTTGCACGAAGGCCGCCTACAATGAAAGGCCCCGCCACCCTTACAAGGGAGAGACCACGATGATCGCGCGTAAAGGCATGCTTTTCGGGCTGTTGTTAGCCCTCGCCACCTCTTCGGCCTGGGCCGCCGTTTGTTCCGTCGGCGACAAGGCGGAGGTGCTGTGGAAAGGCACTTGGTACGCCGCCAAGGTAACCCGGGTCAACGAGGACCAAACCCGCTGCTTCATCCGCTATACCGGCTACGGCAGCGAATGGGACGAGTGGGTCGGCCAGGACCGCATCCGCATCCAGGAAGCGCCGGGCGCGGCCCCCACCGGCACCTTCAGCGTGGGCGACGAGGTGGAAGTGAAATGGAAGGGCTCCTGGTATCCGGCCAGCGTACTGGAGGCGAAAGGCGGCAAATACAAGATCCACTACGACGGTTACAGCGACAGCTGGGACGAGTGGGTCGGCCTCAGCCGCATCCGGGCGAAATAGACGCCCGGCAAAAAGGCCCGGGAACGTTCTCCCGGGCCTTTTTAGTTCGTGGATGCAGACAAAAAAAGGCGGGCCGAAGCCCGCCGAGGCTCTCGGGGAAGCATGCAAGCAAGCCGAGAGGAGTTATTAGCCGAACTTGAACTGGATGCCGTAGCCACCCCGGGGATACTCCCAGTCCACGTTGCGGTAGGTGGTGCAGATGATGCGGCAGGTGCCGCACTCCAGGCAGCCGTCGGTAATGAGCACCACCTTCTGCCCCTCCAGGGTGTAGCACCCCGCCGGGCAGCACACGGTGCACTGCTTGGTGGTACATTTCTTCTCGCACAGCTCGGCGTCCTTGAGCCGGATGTGGGGATTGTCCGCATCCACCAGGTAGCGGTTCTGGAACAGTTTTTCCTCGACTTTCACGGTTCTCATCGGAAGGCCCTCCACAGCTTGAACGCGTCGCCCAGCAGCCCGAACAGGCTGCGCTTCTCCCGGAAGCTGGCGAAAATTTCCTTTTCCTTGGTCTGCTTGTCCACGCCGTCCACCTTGAGCATGGTGTAGGCGGAACGGCTCAGCAGTTCCGGGTAGGTGGTGAAGAACTGGTTGTTGGAATGGAAGATGTCCGGCATATCCTTGTACTTCTTCAGGTCCTTCATCACGAAGCTGTCGTCCAGGCGCTCTTTGTACAGGGCCAGGTTGGCCCCGGACATGGGCCTGCCCGCCCGGGTCAGCTCGATGATGGTCTCCGCCGCCAGGCGGCCGGTGGTCATGGCCAGGTTGGAACCTTCCCGGTGCACCGCGTTGACGAACATGCCCGAGTCGCCCACGATCATCCAGCCGTCGCCGTAGACCTGGGGAATGGCGTGGTAGCCGCCCTCGGGAATGAGGTGAGCGGTGTACTCCTTCATCTCGCCGCCCTGCACCAGGGGCTGGATGGAAGGATGGGCCTTCATCTGCTCCAGCAGCTCGTAGGGGGTGAGTTTCTGCTCCATGAAGTCGGACAGCATGCAACCCACGCCGATACTCACGGAATCGCCGTTGGTGTAGAGGAAGCCGGTGCCCATCATGCCCTTGGTGATCTTGCCCAGCATTTCGATCACCACACCCTCGGTCTTCTGGATGTTGAAGCGCTGCTCGACGGTCTCCTTGGGCATGAAGTGGATTTCCTTCACCGCCAAGGCCACGTGCTTCGGGTCCAGTTCGGGGCGGAAGCCCGCTTTGCGCGCCAGGGTGGAGTTCACCCCGTCGGCCAGGATCACCACCTCGGCGTAGACCTTGCCGTCCGCCCGGTCGGTTTCGACACCAATCACCTTGCCGCTCTCGTCCCGCAGCAGCCCCTTCACCGTGGTTTCGGTGATCACCAGGGCGCCCGCCTCCTGCACCTTCTTCGAGAACCACTTGTCGAACTTGGCGCGAATGATGGTGTAGCGGTTGTAGGGCGGCTTGTTGAAGTCGTCAGAGCGGAAATGAGTGCCGATGAAGGACTCGTCGTCCAGCACCCACATCCGCTGCTCGATGATGTGGCGCTCCAGGGGGGCATCCTCCCGGAAGTCGGGAATCAGCTTCTCCAGGGCATCGGAATAGAGGATCGCCCCCTGCACGTTCTTGGACCCGGGGGCTTCGCCACGCTCGATCTGCAGCACGGACAACCCGGCCTTCGCCAGGGTATAGGCGGCAGCGTTGCCCGATGGGCCGGCGCCGACCACGATGACGTCAAATTTCTCCATGGATAGTCCCCCTCAACCTGCTTGTTTCAGGGTCGCCAGCTTCTGCCGGAAGGCTTCGGTCAGGGCCGGCAGGAGGGTCATGGCGTCGCCGACAATGCCGTAGTGGGCGAAGTCGAAAATCGGCGCGTTGGGGTCGTTGTTGATGGCGATGATGCAGTCCGCCCCTTCCATGCCCACCCGGTGCTGGATGGCGCCGGAAATGCCGGCGGCGATGTACAGCTTGGGGCGCACAGTCTTGCCGGACTGTCCCACCTGCCGGTCCAGCTCCACCCATCCGGCCTGCACCACGGGGCGGGAGGCCCCCACTTCGGCGCCCAGCACCTCAGCCAGGTCCCACACCAGCTGGAAGTTCTCCGGCTTACCCAGCCCCCGTCCGCCGGCGACGATGATGTCGGCGAAGGGCAACTGCGGCTTGTCGCGGCTGTCGTCGGCGATGAACTCCAGCACCTTGGTGACGATGTCCGCCTCGGCCATCACCAGGGAATGTTCCACGATGCGGCCGCTGCGGCTGGCGTCCTTCTCCGGCATGGCCATCACCCGGGGACGCACGGTGGCCATCTGGGGACGGTAGTTGAGGGTGACGATGGTGCACAGCAGACTGCCGCCGAAGGTGGGGCGGGTGGAGAGCAGACTGCGGTTGTCCGGGTCGATGGTCAGCCCGGTGCAGTCGGCGGTGAGACCGGTCTGCAGGGTGGTGGCCACGCTGCCCGCCAGGTCCCGGCCCTGGGTGGTGGCGCCCAGCAGCAGGATTTCCGGCTGATGGGTGTTGACCAACTCGGTGAGGCCCTGGGTGAAGGGGTCGTTGCGGTAGTCCGCCAGCACCTCGTTTTGCATGAGATAACAGAGATCGGCGCCGTAGGTGAACGCCTCCTGGCAGAAGCCCTTGGCCTCTTCGCCGGGGGCGGCCAGCACCACGCCGGCCAGTTCCACCCCCAGCATGTCGGCCAGCTTGCGGCCTTCCCCCAGCAGTTCCCAGGAGACGGGATGCACCTGGCCCCGTTCGTGTTCGACGAACACCCACACGCCCTTGTAGGCCTGCAAACGCTCGTCGAGGACGATCTTGCGCTTCTTCTTGACTTGGGTTCCTTCGCTCATGGCTTTCTCCTAGGCGCGCTTGGCGAGTTCTTTTTCCACCACCGGGAAGCGGACAGCCATCTTCGCCAGCAGGGCCACCGCCACATCGGCGGGAGCGCCGCCTTCGACGGCGATCATTTCCGCCTTCTCGGAGCGGGGACTGGGGGTGAACACCTTGTTGACCACCGTGGGCGAACCCTTGAGGCCGATCTTGGCCACGTCCTCGATGCCGGCGGCGGTTTTGTCCCAGAATTTCATTTCGTAGCGGGCGGCACGGAACATGTCGGGCATGGTGCCAAAGCGCATCTGGTTGCTGCCCTCCAGCATGGTGATGAGGCAGGGCAGGCTGGTCTTGAGGACCTGCACGCCGCCCTCGGCGCGGCGCTCCACCATGATTTCACGCTTTTCCTGGTCCACCGAAACGATGCGGGAGACGTAGGTAAGCAGTTGCAGGTCCATGCGCTTGGCGATGCCGGGGCCCACCTGGGCGGTGTCACCGTCGATGGTCTGCTTGCCGGCAAACACCATGTCCACCGGCGTTTCCTTGGCGATCTGGCGGATGGTGGCGGCCAGGGCGTAGCTGGTGGCCAGGGTGTCGGCGCCGGCGAAGGACTTGTCGGTCACCAGAATGGCGTCGTCGGCGCCGAAGGACAGGGCCTTGCGCAGCGCGATCTCCGCCTGGGGCGGCCCCATGGAAATCACCGTCACCTTGCCGCCGAAGCGGTCCTTGAGGCGCAGGGCCTCTTCCAGGGCGAACAGGTCGTAGGGGTTGATGATGGCCGGCACCCCCTGGCGCATGATGGTGTTGGTCACCGGATGCACCCGGATCTGGGCGCTGTCCGGCACCTGCTTGATGCAGACTACGCTGTGCATGGCGGTCTCCCTCAGGCGCGGACGATGCAGTCGTCAACGGGGCAGCTGTTGACGCACTGGGGGCCGTCCTCCAGCCCCTCGCACTCGTTGCAGCTTGCCGCGTCGATGGAAAAGACGCCGCCCTTTTCGAGGATGGAATCGGTGGGGCACTCGGACTCGCACATGGCGCAAGCGGTGCACTGGGACTCGTCGATGGTCATGGCCATGGAACTCACTCCTGAAGGATGAAGGGAATGGGTCCCAGGATAGGGATTCGTCTGAAAAACTGCCGTAAATTTGCGCCGCCCGGCTGCAAAAAAAGCGTAAACGGGCTTAAGAGCCTATTTTGGGTCTAAGGCTCGAAGCGATAGCCCACTCCGGTTTCGGTGAGGAAATGCTCAGGCTCGGCCGGGTCCCGCTCCAGCTTCTGGCGCAGGCGGCTCATGTAGATGCGCAGGTAATGGCCGCTGTCGGAGTAGGCGGGCCCCCACACCTCGCGCATCAGGTGGCGGCGGGTCATCACCTTGCCGGGGTTGGCGACCAGCACCGATAGCAGCCGGTATTCAATGTTGGTGAGATGCACCGGCTCGCCCCCTCGAAAAACCGCCCGCAGGGAAAAGTCCACCGTGACGTCGCCGAAGGTGGCCTTCGGCGATCCCTCCCCGCCCCTGCCCCAGCGCCGCGACAGGGCGCGCACCCGGGCCAGGAGTTCCGCCACGCCGAAGGGCTTGGTGAGATAGTCGTCGGCGCCGCAGTCCAGGGCGGCGACTTTTTGCTGCTCCTCGGTGCGGGCAGAGAGAATCAGGATCGGCGCCTCGGACCAGTTGCGGAATTCCCGCACCAGCTCGATGCCGTCCATGTCCGGTAGCCCCAGGTCCACGATCAGCAGGTCGGGCTTGCGGCTGCCGGCCTCGATCAGGCCCCGCTGGCCGGTTTCCGCCTCGAACACCCGGCACCCCTCCCCCTCCAGAACCGAGCGCACCACCCGCCTTATCTGGGGCTCATCCTCCACCAGCAGGATATTGATTTCCGCGCTCATGGCCGCCCTCCGGCAGCGATGTCCTCTTCCTCCTCAAGGGCGGGAGGCGTTCCCAGGGGCAGCCGGACGATCACGCAGGCGCCGCCCTCCGGCCGGTTTTCCGCGTGGATGGTTCCGCCGTGGGCATTGACGATGGCGCGACAAATGGCCAGCCCCAGCCCGACACCGGACTTGGAAGACTCCGGCGTTCCCCGGACGAACATCTCGAACACCTCTTCCGCCTTGCACGGCGGGAAACCCGGCCCCCGGTCGCACACCGTGAGGCAGGCCCATTGCTTATCCGTGTAGGCGCCGATTTCGATAGGGGTTCCTTCGGGAGAGTATTTGAAGGCGTTTTCCGCCAGATTCCAGATGACCCTTTCCATAAGCACCGCATCGAATTCCACCAGGGGCAGCTCCGTTTCCAAACGAACCCGGACGGGATGGGTGGATTGACTCATTTTCAGTAGCCGCACGCTGGAGCCGATAACGTCGTCGAACAGCTGCCACTCCTTGCGCAAAGCCACCTTGCCCGCCTGAAGGCGCGCCATATCCAGCAGATTGGCCAGCAGGTTGTTCATCTCCCGGGCCTGCAGGCAAATGGCAGCAGCCGTCTCGCTCGTGGGGTCATCCGGATTGTCCTTAGCCATGGCCAGGGCCAGGGAGTCGGCCAATCCCACCAGCGCGGTGAGGGGAGTGCGCAGGTCGTGAGACAGGGCGGAAAGAAGCGACGAGCGCAGCCTTTCGGACTCCGCCTGGACCTGGGTTTCCTGGGCCACTTCGACGTAGTGAAGGCGCTCAATGGCAATGGCGATCAGCGACGCCACGACAGCGAAAAGATTCTTTTCCCGCCGCGGGTCCGCCCCCTCCCCGGAGACGGTCACCACCATGACGCCGCTGGTCCGCCCCGGCGCCCGAAGGGGCAGGCACAGGGCCGGCCCGAAAAACTCACCTTCCACCGGCTCGCCGCGCCGAATCGCCTCTTGCACGACATGGCCCAGCGCCTCTCCGGGGACCGGGTCAGGCACCCCGCCCCCCTCGTCCATAAAATGCAGCACCGCCCGATAGCCGGTGTTTCCCAGGAACGCATCCAAGGCGCCCTGAACCTCCCAGCGGGATACCGCGCCGGCCAGATCCCGCGCCAATTGGTACAGGCGCTGGGCCTGGCGCTCCCGGCTGCAGGCGAGTTCCGCCTGCTCCTGCAAACCGGCGGTCAGCCGGGCGGTGACCAGGGCCACCGCGAGCATCACCGCCAGGATGACCACATGTTGGGGATCAACCGGAATCAGCGCCAGGTGCGGCGGCACGAATACGTAGTCGAACAGCAGAACGCTCAGCAACGCCGCCACCACCGCCGGACCTCGGCCGAGCTTGACAGCCACCATGAACACCACGAACAGGAACAGCATGGCGATGTTCGCCAGGTCCAGAGTATGGCGCAGCGGCATGGCGGCGAAAGCAATCAGGCCGCAGGCGGCGATAGCGGCCAGGTAGGCCAATTTTGGAGAAAGGGTTCGTAGCGGCTTGCAGATCATCGGGGCTCCAGGGTCGCTGGAAAGCAGCATAGCGCGCCGGCCGTAAAAAAGCTGTAAACAGGCGGACCGGGGCTGCCGCGAAGCCCTGGGGTGATATCGGGGCGCCTGCCGTCAGAACTTCATCGGCAGGATCACCATCTGCATTCCCATCAGGTGCAGGCGGCGTTGCAAGGCCAGGGCGGTGTCGTTGTGGAGCAGGCGGGACAACCAGTTGTCCTGGACGAAAATCAGCTTGCTGGAGAAGAAGATGCAGCCCGG
Organism: Gallionellaceae bacterium UBA2239; assembly: GCA_002347615.1. GTDB lineage: Bacteria > Pseudomonadota > Gammaproteobacteria > Burkholderiales > UBA9220 > UBA2239. The sequence continues at coordinate 99,889 of DDYH01000032.1, forward strand.
GAATTGGGCCGACACCTTTTCCGCCAGGGCGGTGAGCCGCTCCACCGGGTCGGTGCCGTATTCATAGAAGCAGGTGGCGGCCATGCCGTGGTGGTGGCAGTAGTTGAGGAAGTAGGTCAGGGTCTCGTCCACCCCATGCTGCATGGTGCGGATGGAGCCGTCGGCGCCGAAGTTGCGGGCGTCCACCACCCCCACGGTGATGAAGACGAAATTCTTGAAGTGGTTGGGGAACATGCGCAGCACCCACAGCAGGGCGTGCATCCCCACCCCCCGGCTTTTGCCGACGATGAACACCGCCGTGGGCTGCTGGGGGTCCAGGTGGGGCACCGCTTCGATCCGGCCGCTGGTGGGCAGGACGAACAGTTCGTCCACGCTGGCCAGCTGCTTGGTCACCCCGTCGTAATGGCGGCGGATCACCACGCACACCCCCACCACCAGGCTGGTGATAAGCAGCGTCATCCATCCCCCCTCGCCGAACTTCTCCACCACCGTCACCGCCAGGATGCCGGCCGTGATGGCAAAGCCCCAGGCCGAAAGGCCCAGGCGCAGCACCCACAGGCGCTCGGTCTTGCGGCTTTGCCACCAGTGCTTGCACAGGCCCGCCAGGGCGAGGGAGAAGGTAAGGAACACGTTGATGCTGTACAGCACCACCAGGATGGTCACATCACCGCCGGTCCACAGCAGAATACCGATGGCCGCCAGGCCGAACATCAGAATGCCGTTCTGGGTCACCAGCCGGCTGGACAGGTGGCGGAAGCGGTTGGGCATCCAGCTGTCCAGGGCCATGTTGGCCAGCACCTGGGGGCCGCCGAGGAAGCCGGTGTTGGCGGCCACGAACAGCAGCCCGGCCTCGAAGGCCAGGGTCAGGAACAGCATGGAGTTCTTGTTGGTCCAGTCGTGCATGATGTTGCCGAACACCACCGCGTTGAGGGTCTTCCCCTCCACCGGTCGGGCGTCCCACAGCAGGAACAGGAAGATAATGCCGGCGGCGGTGAAGGCCAGGGACAGGGCCATGTAGAACATGGTCCACTTGCCGGTGGAAACCCGGGGCTCGGCCAGGGTCTGCACGTTGTTGGACACCGCCTCGATACCGGTGTAGGTGCCGCCGCCCAGGGAATAGGCCTTGAGGAACAGGGCCGCCACGAACACCCAGCCCATCTGGCCGCTGAGGTCGAAGGTCTCCTTCACCGTGTCCTGCACCACCACCGGCAACTGGTCGCCGTGGGCCAGGATGCCGTAGACGATAAGGAAGGCGTGAGTTACCACGAAGCCGAGGAAGATCGGCAACAGCACCTTCACCGACTCCTTCATCCCCCGCAGGTTGAGCACCAGCAGCACCACCACCAGGGCGATTTCGGCATTCACCTTCCAATCCGTAAAGCCCTTGGGCAGCAAGCTGAAGAACGCATCCACCCCGGCGGCGATGGAAATGGCGATGGTCAGCACGTAGTCCACGATCAGCGCCGAGCCGGAAACCACCCCGGCATAAGGGCCGATGAGCTGGGTGGCCACCTTGTAGCCCCCGCCCCCGGAGGGGAACAACTCGATCACCTGGTTGTAGGCCAGGGCAATGACGAACACCGTGAAGGCAGTGGCCACGGCCAGGTAGAGGCCCAGGTGGTAATGGGTCCCCAGGGCGAGAAAGGCTTCCGCCGGACCGTAGCAGGAGGATGACAGGCCGTCCGCCCCCAGCCCCACCCAGGCCAGGAAGGCCGCCAGGGCGATGTGATGCCGGGTTTCCGGGGCAAGGGGATCCCGGGGCTTGCCCAGGACAAGTTCGCGGATGTTGGCGACGAAAGCCATGGCTTATCTACCTGAAAACATTTCGCTTCGGAAGCGTAGGAGCGCCCCATGGGCGCGACCGGATGGCTGTCGCGCCCATGGGGCGCTCCTATCGGGAAAGGGCGCCATGCCCAGCGTTATTAGGCCAAGCATTTGCATTCCTATGCGGTTCAAAGCCCGCCTTCTTCTGCCAGCTTGCTGTGGCGGTAGGAATAGGCGAAATAAATGATCACCCCGATCAGCAGCCAGACGATGAAGCGCAGCCAAGTCAGCGCCGGCAGGAAGGCCATCAGGGCGCCGCAGGACAGCATGCCGAGGAGGGGGAAGACCGGGTTGAGGGGGTTCTTGAAGGGCCGGGGCAGGTGGGGCTGGCGGATGCGCAGCACGATCACCCCGAAGCACACCAGCACGAAGGCCGCCAGGGTGCCGATGTTCACCAGCTCCGCCAGTTCGCCCAGGGGAATCAGCCCCGCCACCAGGGCGATCAGCACCCCGCACAGCACGATGACCCGCACCGGGGTCTGGGTCCAGGGGTTCACCTCGGCGAAGAAGGGCGACAGCAGGCCGTCCCGGGACATGGCGAAGAACACCCGGGTCAACCCGTAATACAGCACCAGCATCACCGTGGTGAGGCCGGCGATGACGCCGGTGGCCACCAGGGCCGAGGCCCAGTTGAAGCCCAGCAGTTGCAGGGCGTGGGCCACGGGAGAGGCGACGTTGAGTTCGGTGTAGGGCACCACGCCGGTGAGCAGCCCCGACACCAGGATGTAGACCACGGTGCAGAACACCAGGGAGGCGATGATGCCGATGGGCACGTCCCGCTGGGGATTCTTCGCCTCCTCGGTGGCGGTGGAAACGGCGTCGAAGCCCACGTAGGCGAAGAACACGATGGAGGCGCCGGCCAGCACCCCCACCGGCTTGCCCTCCTCCCCCACGGCGTACCAGCCGAAGGGCATGAAAGGGTTCCAGTTGGCCGGGTCCACGTTGAAGGCGGCGATGGCGACGAACACCGCGATGGTCAGCAGCTTGACCGCCACCATCACGGTGTTGGACTGGGCGCTCTGGCGCACGCCGACGATCAGCAGGGCCATCAGCATCAGCACGATGCCCGCCGCCGGCAGGTTGATGAGCCCCCCCAGCTCCGGCGCCTTGGTCAGCGCCTCCGGCAGGCCGAAGCCCATGGCGGTGAGGGCGTTGTTGAAGTAGCCCGCCCAGCCGTTGGCCACCGCCGCCGTGGCCACGGCGTATTCCAGAATCAGGTCCCAGCCGATGATCCAGGCCACGATCTCGCCGAAGGCCACGTAACTGTAGCCGTAGGCGCTGCCGCAGCCCCCCACCGCCGAAGCCAGCTCGGCGTAGGCCAGGGCGGCGAAGGCGCAGGCGATTCCCGCCACCACGAAGGACAGCACCACCGCCGGCCCCGACAGCGTGGCCGCCGCGATGCCGGTGAGGACGAAAATGCCGGTGCCGATGATCGCCCCGATGCCCAGGAAGGTCAGATCGAAGGCCGACAGGACCCGCCTGAGGCCCGTCTCGGCCATGTCGTCAGGGGTGGCGGTCTTGGTGCGGAAAATGCCCACGGTGTTTCCTCCCGGGAGGTCTTTTGTCTGTTGTGGCGGCGAATTGTAAAGCAAAGCGTTCTGGATGGCAGCCTGACCGTTGGATTATCCAGCGCTTACGAAGTATCCACCCATGATGGCCAAGCTACGAACACCCCTTCCCCCTTGGCGGGGGAAGGCTGGGATGGGGGTGATACGCGGCAATGTGCCCCGCCCCCCCTTCACCCCCACCCCCACCCTCCCCCGTCAAGGGGGAGGGAGAAAGACCCCGGTGCCACGTCCGCCCCAAATGCCGTTATAGTTGATCCCGACGCATCCACCCGAGAAAAACCCCGCTCTCCCGCCCATGATCCCCTGGCTTTCCCACCGCGACCCCTTTCCCCCCGTGGCCTCGGCCCGGCGCCACCCCAACGGCCTGCTGGCCGCCGGCGCCGACCTCTCCCCCGGCCGTCTGGTGGACGCCTACTCCCACGGCATCTTCCCCTGGTTCGGCGAGGACGAGCCCATCCTGTGGTGGAGCCCGGACCCGCGCATGGTGCTGTTTCCGCCGGAACTGAAAGTCTCCCGCTCCCTGCGCAAGACCCTGAACAAGGGCGGCTTCGAGGTGCGCATGGATACCGCCTTCCGCGCCGTGATGGAAGCCTGCGCCCAACCCCGGGAGGGCCAGGCGGGCACCTGGATCGTCCCCGCCATCGTCGACGCCTACTGCCGCCTCCACGACCTGGGGCTGGCCCACTCGGTGGAAACCTGGATTGACGGGGAATTGGCCGGGGGCCTTTACGGCGTGGCGCTGGGGAAGATGTTCTACGGCGAATCCATGTTCTCCCGCCGCAGCGACGCCTCCAAGATCGCCTTCGTCCACTTGGCGCGGCAGCTGGAACGCTGGGGCTTCGGCATGGTCGATTGCCAGATGAAGACCGCCCACCTCGCCTCCCTCGGCGCCCGGGAAATCCCCCGGCATGAATTTCTGTCCCGCCTGAGCGAATTGGTAAACTATCCTGGAATTATCGGTACCTGGACGTTGGACCATGACCTCCCGTGACTTGCCGCTGACGCGCATCCAGTTCTTCCTCACCCCGCCCTACCCGTGCAGCTACGTGGCGGGGCGGGAGGCGCGTTCCATGGTGGCGGCGCCGTCGGACGCCATCGACGCCACGGTCTACGGCGAACTCATCAACATGGGCTTCCGGCGCAGCGGCCACCACACCTACCGCCCCCATTGCGACGTCTGCAGCGCCTGCGTGCCGGTGCGCATTCCGGTGGACGAATTTGCCCCCAACCGCTCCCAGCGCCGCACCTGGGAACGCAACCAAGGCCTGACCGCGGAAATCCTGGAGTTGCAGTTCCAGGAGGAGCACTACCGCCTCTACCGCCGCTACCAGGCCTTCCGCCACGCCGGCGGCGGCATGGACCAGGACGACCGGGAGCAGTACAGCCAGTTCCTGCTGCACAGCCACGTGGAAAGCTTTCTGGTGGAATTCCGGGAGAACGGGGAGCTACGCATGGTGAGCCTGGTGGACCGGGTGCGCCAGGGCCTGTCCGCGGTCTACACCTTCTTCGACCCCGGCCACCCCAAGGCCGGCTACGGCGTCTACAACGTCCTGTGGCAGCTCTCCCTGTGCCGGGAACTGGGCCTGCCCTACCTCTACCTGGGCTACTGGATCGCCGAATCCCGCAAGATGTCGTACAAGATCGGCTACCGGCCCCTGGAAGGGCTGGTGGACGGGATGTGGCAGACATTGCAGCCGCCCCTGTAGCGCAGGCGCTTCGCCCTTCATCGCCAAACCACGAACGGGCACCGTGCCTGCCGTTCATCCTTCGATACCTCAGGACGAACGGCGGGGGCTTGCCTTCTTCGAAACACCATAATGCGCCCTGGCGGTTCAAGCGCTGGTTTCAGGTTAAAATGACCGGCGACATCTCATCCATTCGGAACTTACGATGCGCCAATACCTCGACCTGATGCGCCACGTGCTCGACCACGGGCACCAGAAATCCGACCGCACCGGCACCGGAACCACCTCCGTGTTCGGCCACCAGATGCGCTTCAACCTGGCCGACGGCTTCCCCCTCGTCACCACCAAAAAGGCCCACCTGCGCTCCATCATCCACGAGCTGCTGTGGTTCCTGAAGGGGGACACCAACATCCAGTACCTCAAGGACAACGGCGTCACCATCTGGGACGAATGGGCCGACGAGAACGGCAACCTGGGCCCGGTTTACGGCTACCAGTGGCGCTCCTGGCCCACCCCCGACGGCCGGCACATCGACCAGATCAGCCAGGTGGTGGACCAGCTCAAGCGCAACCCCGACTCCCGCCGCATCATCGTCTCCGCCTGGAACGTGGCCGAAATCGAAAACATGGCCCTGCCCCCCTGCCACGCCTTCTTCCAGTTCTACGTGGCCGACGGCAAACTCTCCTGCCAACTCTACCAGCGCAGCGCCGACATCTTCCTCGGCGTGCCCTTCAACATCGCCAGCTACGCCCTGCTCACCATGATGATGGCCCAGGTGTGCGGCCTGCAGCCCGGCGACTTCATCCACACCCTGGGGGATGCGCACATCTACTCCAACCACAGGTCGCAGGTGAATTTGCAGTTGTCGCGGGAACCGCGGGCGCTGCCGACGATGAAGATCAATCCGGAGGTGAAGGATATTTTCGGGTTCAAGTTCGAGGATTTCGTGCTGGAGGGGTATGACCCGCATCCGGCGATCAAAGCGCCGGTGGCGGTGTAACAGGTAACTTGCATCAGTAGTCATATGACAATTCGCGCACTTACCAAGGAAGTCTGGGAGCGAGCCCGGTTGCTGACCTTTGACATCTCAACTGACCCCGTGCTTCCATTCTCAAATACTTGGTTTCGAGAGAGATATCCCGATTTGCCATGTGGGAAGGACTCCAAGAAAGGAAGCCGACTTCACGGCTGGTATTGGATCGCTACTGATCTCTCCAATTCCGACCTGCAGGGAGCTGAAGTGGAGTTGCCAACTGAAGAGCGTAAAAACCGCGGCAACGGTAAGTATGTGTCTATTGGCGAGAGAGCTACAGAGACATGTAGCAATCTCGGCGGCAATGTCTGCGCAGTGAAGCTCAATAAATTGCGTGTTGTGTACAACGGACACGAAGGTTGGGCGAGAGGTAGACTCCGCGGGCATTACAAGAGCCTTGACCCACGTACCGGGGCGCTCCGCATCTCGCAGCATCCCAATCTGCACAAAATCGGCAAGTGGGGGGCGGCCATCTTCACCGAAGATATGATCCACAACCTCTCACCTTCGCTCCAACCGCTAGCAAGCCATTTAATCGCCACGAAGCTTGGCCGCACCGTCGTCGAGATGGAATAGCGCTCACTCTACGGGTGGCCCCTACTGTGCCGCGGCTAGCCCGCGTAAGGTGCAATAAACGAAGTGCATTACGCCGCATGTTTTGTGCGCTTCGCGCAGATTGATTGGGTGTCGGGGGCTGCCCGACAGCAGGTTACCTTCTTTTGCTTGCCCAAAAGAAGAGTAACCCACACCACAAGGGTGTCCTCGCCGGATACTCTGTGCTTCGCACAGGTCCCGGCGGGGAGAAAAGGGCACCCCACTACACCGCCCTGCGCTTCGCTCCGGGTACCCTGCGTTGCTCGCCGAGCCGGGCGGCTGAGGAATTGGCTACGGCATAACCTTGGCGCTTCGCGCAAAGGTTAGCCTACGCCGCAACAAGCCGCTTCGCGGCGTGTTGTCGGCCTTCGGCCTCAGACGCCCTCAGCCGACGTCCCCCGGCTCGACTGCGCTACTCGGCGGCGCAGAGGGGAGGAAAAGCGGCCCTCTCCCCCAGCCCCTCCCCCGCCTGCGGGGGAGGGGAGCTAAAGCCCTCTCCCGCAGGCGGGAAGCGGGGTAAGCAGAGATGGGCGGCTTGCCGCCCACCTCACAGAGGCGGGCCGAAGTCCGGGTGACGGAAACAACGGTGGAGGTCGGCAACAAGGCAACCAGGCTGCGCTGGTTTTGACGTGCTTCCCCTCTGAGCCGCCGAGAATTTGCGGCCGGAGCGGGTGCGGTCGGGCGCGTATGTCTGAGGCCCTTTAGGGCCGAGTTTACGCGCCCGCCCGCTTCGGCCGCAAACCGCAGGGAAGCCCGAAGGGCCGGGGTAGTGGGGTCGCCTTTTCTTTGGTTACTTCTCTTTTGGCGAAGCAAAAGAAAGTAACTAGCTGTCGGGCTACCCCCGACACCCAATCAAACCGCGCGAAGCGCGACAATCCCCACCACCCGACCTTCGACACCTCACGCACCGCCCTCAGTCCGCGTTAGAGCGCAATAAGCAACGCGCATTGCGCCGCATGGGGCTGAAAAAGTCCCAGTCTTGGCGTAACATCCGATAAAGGGGAAAGCGCAGTCTGCGCCCCCTCCCCGAAACTATCCAACCAGGGGAATGCCATGCAACCCGCGACCCTCAAAATCCTCCCGGAGCTCAAAGACCAGCTCGATCACTTGGCCGGGGAAATGCACCGCAGCGAAACCGAACTCGCTAATGAGGCGGTGGCCTTATACATCGAGCATCAACGCCGGATACTCGACCGCATTCACCTAGGCATCGCCCAGGCCGACCGGGGCGAATTCGTGGCGGACGACGAAATGGAGGACTTTTTCTCCCGGTACGGCCAGCCTGGGGCATGAAGCTCCGTTATACCCGGCAAGCGCGGGACGATCTCGCCGAGATTCACGAATTCATCAGCCGACGGAACCCTGCCGCCGCGGCGAACGTCATTTTCTTGATTCGCAGAACCGCCGAAGCCCTCATTCCCAATCCCCAGATCGGGCGCCCCGGAAGGGTTGCCGGCACGCGGGAACTCGCTGTCGTCCGTTACCCGTTCGTCGTGGTTTACAGAGCGTTGGGGGACGAAATACACGTCTTGTCGGTCATTCACACGGCGCGGCAATGGCCGGCCGGTTTTGAAGAAACATAACAGGAAGCCGCGCCATGTTCCCCACCCTCTCCGGAAAAACCCTCTACCTGCAAATCTATCCCGACCGCTTCCTGATCCGTGACACGAACGAGGGGAAGGCGGCGGAAATCACCTCTCCAACCCCCTTCTCTCACCCCCGCACCCTGCTGGGCAATTTCACGGAAGCCGAAAAGACGTTGAAGCAGGGGTTGAACAAAATCGGCAAGGCGTTCATCTCGCCTTCCGTGCTGATTCACCCCATGGAACGGATAGAAGGCGGGCTGACCCAAATCGAGGAGCGGGCTTTCCTTGAACTCGTCGTCGGCTGCGGCGCAAAGCGGGTCAAGCTATGGACCGGACGGCCTTTGCTTGACCATGAGGTAGTGGCGAAACTCAAGGAAAAATAGCCGGGACGCTCCTGGCGATTATTCCTCGCCCGCGCTGGCGCGCACCCGCCGCAAGGTGGGCGGCAAACCGCCCATCCCAGCTTACCCCGTTTCCGGCGGGAGAGGGTTTCGGCGATGCGAAGTGGGGCTGTTCCCCTCTCCCCTCGGGAGAGGGGCTAGGGGTGAGGGACAGCCCGACCGACAGCTCAAGCCCCACCCTCAGTGGTCAGCTCATCCGGACTGGCCCAAACCATCCCCGCCACCGCCGCCTTGCTCTTGCCCACGGTCAGGGTGCGGGTCCGGGTCTGGCCGTCCGCTTCGGCGGTCACCTTGTACTTCCCGGGGGCGAGCTTGGCGTAGAACCACGGGCCATCGGCGACGGCCTCCACCACCTTGTGGCCCTTGGCGTTCTGGATGCTGACCTTGACGCCGGCGAGGTATTCCCCGCTGCGGGCGGCAAAGGTGAGGCGCAGGTTGTACTCCCTGGCGTGCTGCATCATGGCGCTGCGTTCCATTTCGCCAACACCGCCGCTGGTATAGCTGACCCCATCCATGGTCATCACTTCAGGCATTCCTTCCTGAGCGGCGGCGGGAAACGCGATCAATGCCACGCCCAGCAAGGTCACGACACGCAATATCTTGGTTGCTTTCACGATGGCCCTCCTTTTCCGGTTTCATTCAAGCCCCCTGTTTATCCCAGATTGTCCATTAGGACGCGAGATGATGGCGAGACGGGTTGCGAGGCAGTTTGGTCCCTTGTGAGGAGTCCATGGTTGTTCCATGGACGACGAGCAAGGGGCCAAAATGACCGCAAACCGGCCGCCAGGGCTCGCGTAGGCTCGAAGAGCCGCCTAATGGACAATCTGGGTTCAACCCAGATTATCCATTAGGACGCGAGATGATGGCGAGGTGGGTTGCGAGACAGTTTCGTTGCTTGCGAGGAGTTCATGGTTATTC
>DDYH01000023.1 GCA_002347615.1 Gallionellaceae bacterium UBA2239
TGACCGTGAGCTTGAGCGTGTCCGCCAGAAACCGGGTGATGCTTGCCATGACGCGCTCTCCTGCCTGCTGGCTTTTGACGTAGATGTTGCAGTCGTCGGCGTAGCGGCAGAAGGCGTGGCCCCGGCGTTCCAGTTCCCGATCCAGTTCCGTCAGCAGGATGTTCGACAGCAGCGGACTCAGGGGCCCGCTGCTCATCCCAAAGCGCTGGCGGGTCCACCGCCAGGTCAAACAGTGTGATGTGGTTTGGCAGCGTATCGTCCAGGATGGCAGCCACGATGTCGGGTGCTAGCGTGGTCAGGTTGCGTTTTGTCGGTAGATGTTGATCTCTACCGACACATTGCAACAAGGATGGGTTGCACCTGGATGGCTGACGACAGAGATCGCTTGTCAGTACAACGTCCGGACAGCTACAATAAGGGCATCCAAGATCAATCCGGAGGGGCACCATGAGCACCCTGAATCTTTCCAAGACCGAACGCATCGACGTTCGCGCAAGCACGCCAGTCAAGCAACTACTGCAGGAAGCCGCTCGCGCCTGCCACAAGAACGTCAGCGAGTTCCTGCTCGACGCGGGCGTGACGGCGGCTGCGCAGACGCTGGCGGATCGTCGCCAGTTCGTACTGGACGACACGCAGTGGCAGGCCTTCCAGGAAGCGCTGGATCGACCAGTGCAAAGCAAGCCGCGCCTGACAAAATTGCTGCGTGAGCCCGGGGTTCTGGATTGAGCAGTGCTTACTCCCCCGTTCGCAAGCTGGCGGCGTTGGATCAGGTCGATGCTTTCGACTGCGGCCAGGTCGCGCTGAACCAGTTCCTGCAGCGCCATGCCCTCGTCAATCAGAAGGCCAATAGCGCGCAGACCTATGTCTGCTGCCACGAGAACGCGGTGGTCGGCTTCTACAGCCTGGCGGTCGGCAGCGTCGACCCGGAGGCCGCGCCGTCGAGAGTGATGAAGGGGCTGGCGCGCCATCCGGTGCCAGTCATGATCCTGGCCCGGCTCGCCGTGGACAAGGAGCATCAGCGCAAAGGACTGGGCCAGGCCTTGCTCAAGGACGCCCTGCTGCGCACGGCGCAGGCCGCCGACATCGCCGGCATTCGTTGCCTGCTGGTGCATGCCAAGGATGATGCGGCGCGGCAGTGGTACGAATCCTGGGAATTCGAGCCCAGCCCGACCGATCCGTATCACCTGTTCCTGATGCTCAAGGATCTCAGGGGCATGTTGAGCTGAGGTGGCGTCTCCACCTCAGCGCCCGACTCGCTCCCGCTGCTCATCCCACAGCGCTGGCGGATCAACCGCCAGATCAAACAGCGTGACGTGGTTCGGCAATGCGTCGTCCAGGATGGCCGCCACGATGTCGGGCGCCAGCGTGGCCAGGTTGACCATTCGGCTGACGTAGGCGTCGTCGCCGCTTTCATAAGCGCGTTTGGTGTCTTCGTCATTCACCCGGGCGTAGACGATCACCTTGCTTGGGGCGTGGTAGCGAAAGAATAGTCGGTACTGCTGGAAGAACTTGGCCCGAAACCAGTGCTTGTGATCGTCACCGAGCGTCCCACCCTGGCGGTATTCCGGTCGCGTCGGATCTTGCGGGATGACATCGAACGCCAGTTTGGTGATCGCGGCCAGCCGTTTGCTGGCGTTCTTTTTTACGTACCCGGCCGGGTCCTTCTGCTTCAGGGTCTCGACCTGCCGCGCCAGCGCTTCGATCTGCGCCAGGAACAGTGGATGGGCGAAGACCGTCCAGCCATGAATGACCAAGGGCTCAGGCTTCCCTGCGCTCATTCATCGTCTTCCGACAGGGCGGCATCGAGATCGGCATCAACGCCGCCGACCAGCGACTGGAGGCATTGGACGAGGCCGGCATCCACAGCTTGCAGCCGCTCGGGATGGCGAGTGATGTCGGCGGCCAGGAAGCCGAGGAACTGACCGAGCACCGGGTCGTCACCGTCGGAGGCTTCGACGCGCGTCAGCACCACCTTTCCCCTGGGGCGAATGGTGTAGTGGATCTTGTCGCGCTTGCCCAGCTTGAGGGCACGACGCACGGTTTCCGGCACCGTGGTCTGGTAGCGATCGGTGAGTGTGGATTCGACTTCGAGGGTCGCGGCCATGGCAGTCTCCTGCAGATATGGGTTGACGCTTGAATGGTAATGCAGTCGCATTGCCTCCAGGAGGGCCCGGCTTAAATGGGTGTAAATGGGTATACTTTTGGTCGGGGCGTCGGACGCGGGTTCGATTCCCAAAAAGGAATTGAACTGGCGCCGGAAAGCAGACGAGGTTGAGCGGCCTTTCCGGGCACCAATCAGGGCGAAAAACCTGCTTGATCGTCCACGGCCGATGGCCGTACCGGCAGGCTTTTCGATCCGGTTCGCACGGCTTCGCAGCAGCCCGCAGCGCTTCGATTCCGTACTTTCAACCCAGATTATCCATTAGGACGCGAGATGATGGCGAGGTGGGTTGCGAGACAGTTTCGTTGCTTGCGAGGAGTTCATGGTTATTCCATGGACGACGAACAAGCGGCAAAAATGGCCGCAAACCGGCCGCCAGCGCTCGCGTAGGCGCGAAGCGCCGCCTAATGGATAATCTGGGTTCAATAGTCGTTTGATGCGGGGTATCCATCTGGGTTTTTCGAGGACTCAGATAGGCATACGAAATGGGAGCAGTCATCCCGGCAGGGATTTTGGGGTACGAGGGGCAAGTGATCAAGGAAGTTCGACTTCGTCAGGTCAAATCTTTTCATGCAGGAATCAGCCCCCATATCAACCGGGTGAGCGATTGTCAGAATTTCAGGTGACGATGATGCAAATTCCCGATTACTACGCGACGCTGGGTGTGGCGCGTGACGCGAGCCAGGACGAGATCAAGAAAGCCTACCGCCGCCTGGCGCGCAAATATCACCCCGATGTGAGCAAGGAGCCGGATGCGGGCAAGCGCATGGCGGCCATCAATGAGGCCTATGAGGTGCTTTCCGACCCGGAAAAGCGCAAGGCCTACGATGCCGTCGGGCACCAGGCCTGGGCGCAGGGGGCGCGCAGCACGGACGATGTGAGACCGCCGCCGGGCTGGAACCAGGACTTTGCCCATGCTGACGCGGGCTGGCATCGGCGCACCCATCATGGTCATGGCTTCGAGCAGGCCTACAGCGAATTCTTCGAGTCCTTGTTCGGACAGGCGGCCCGTGCCGGCGGCCGCCGCCAGTCATCGGCCTCGGGGCCGGGCGGACCCGGCTTTGCCGGGGAAGATCAGCACGCCGAGATCAGTATCGACCTGGCCGAGGCCTATACCGGCACGGAACGCACACTGAGGCTGCAAGGGGTCAAGATCGATGCTTCCGGCCAGGTGGTGCCGGAAGAGCGGGTGCTCAATGTCAAGATTCCTGCCGGGGTGGCCCAAGGCCAGCTGATCCGTCTGGCGGGCCAGGGCCAGCCCGGTTTCGGCGGTGGCGCACCGGGCGATTTGTTCCTGAAAGTGCATATCCGGGAGGACGGCAAACACCGGGTGAGCGGGCGTGATGTGCACATGCACGTGGTGGTGACGCCCTGGGAAGCAGCCCTGGGCGGGGATATCGCTGTCGCCACCCCGGGCGGAACGCTGACGGTGACCGTGCCTGCCGGGTCGGTGTCGGGCCGCAAGCTGCGTTTGCGCGGCAAGGGAATTCCGGGGCGCACGCCGGGCGATTTGTATCTGGAGCTCGACATTGCGGTCCCCAGCGCCGTGACAGCCGAGCAAAAGGCTGCCTGGGCGGCGCTGGCCAAGGCGTATCCCGGTTTCAATCCGCGGCCGCTGTGACGTGACGATCCAATATTGGGAGGTTTTTCAGCCATGACGCACCGTTTGCAAGCAGATTTTGTGGCATCGCCCGAGTTGATCGAGGACGGGATGCTGTGTATCGAGGATCTGGCGCGGCTGTGCTGCGTGAGCACGGAGTGGATTGAGGCGCGGCTGCTCGATGAATTGCTGGTCGCCGAACGGCGCGGGGGCGTGCCCTATTTCTCCAGCTCAACCCTGTGGCGGGCGCGGCAAATGGCCTGGATCGAGCAGCAATTCGATGCCGACCCTGCCCTGGCAGCCCTGGTGGCCGATTTGACCGAGGAAGTGCAGCGGCTGCGCAGTCGCCTGCCCCCTTATGAATCACGTTAGCAGAGGGACCCCAGTCATGGCCGAAAACAGAACCAAGTCCGCCCTCGACACCCCGCGCGCGCAGTGGCGTCTGATGAGCTTTTATGAACGTTTCGAGCAGGTGGTGGCGATGATGCTGTCCGCCATCATCGCCGTCATCGTCGTGATCTCGATGCTGCAACTGATCCGCATGGTGTTTACGCTGCTGCTCATCGATGCGTTCAACCCCCTCGATCACGCCGTCTTCCAGACGGTGTTCGGGATGATCATGACCCTGCTGATCGCCATGGAGTTCAAGCACTCAATCCTCAGGGTGGCGCTGCGCAAGGAAAACATCATCCAGGTCAAGACGGTGATCCTCGTCGCCCTGCTTGCCCTGGCCCGCAAGTTCGTCATCCTCGACCCCGAGATCAGCCCCGCCAAGGTGGCGGCCCTGGCCGTGGCCACTCTGGCCCTGGGGATAACCTACTGGCTGCTGCGCGAGCGGGATGACCGCTCGCGCAGCGCTGACGGCCCTGATGGGGCCGCCTGAATGGGCCGCATCGACCACGCGCTCTGGCAGCGGCACCGCTTCGTCAACGGGCTGCAAACAGTTTGGCTGATGCTTGCCCTGCTCGCCATTTGCGCGCTTTCGGGCTTGCTCATTTTCGGTGACACGGGCTTGTGGCTGGCGCTGGGGGCGGGCGTGCTGGCCTTGCTGATCGAACCGGCCGCGGCGGCGCGGCTCACCCTGCGCCTGTACCAGGCCCGCCCGATCCCGCCGCAGGAAGCCCCCGACCTTTGGCGGCTGGTCGGGGAACTGGCGGCGCGCGCCGACCTGCCCGGCGTGCCATCCCTGTACTACGTGCCCAGTCAGGTCGTCAATGCGTTTGCCGTCGGTTCGCGGCAGCACGCCGCCATCGGAGTGTCGGATGGCATGCTGCGCACCCTGTCGCCGCGCGAACTGGCCGGCGTCCTGGCGCATGAGGTCGCGCACATCGCGCACGGCGACCTGAGAGTCATGAGTCTGGCCGATTCCATCAGCCGCCTGACCAGTTTGCTCTCCCTGTTGGGACAGGTCTCGCTGCTGTTTGCCTTGCCCTACGTGCTGCTGGGCGGCGCTGAGATCAACCTGTGGGGGCTGCTGTTGCTGGCGCTCGCCCCGCATCTTGCGCTGCTTGCGCAACTGGGTCTGTCGCGGGTGCGGGAATTCGATGCCGACCACGCGGCCGCCGCGCTCACCGGGGATCCGGAAGGATTGGCCCACGCACTGGGAAAGATTGAACGATGGACCCGTTCCTGGCGTGCGTTCCTACAGCCCGGCTGGGGCAATCCGGACGTTTCGTGGCTTCGCACCCACCCGGCCACGGAAGATCGTATCGCCCGGCTGATGGCGCTGAAACCGGCGCAACAACCCGTGTTTTCCTTCAATACGCCATTCCCGCTCACCTCGTTTTCAGACGCGCCGCCGCGCAAGCCGCGCTGGCATATAGGGGGACATTGGCGATGAAACATTCTCGGGAGCCTGCCCATGTACCCCCATGACCCCTACCGTGCCCAGCCGGCGGCGTCTTTTTTCAGCCGCTGGCTGTTCATCGCCGCCAGCCTCGCGGCATTGATGGTGCTGTGGCTTTTCCTGCCGGCTTTCGAGTCGTGGTTCGCGCCAGACGAAGGCACGCCGCGCACCGTGACCGCCCGGGGCGATCTGGCGGCCGACGAGAAGGCCACCATCGAACTGTTCGAGAAGTCGCGCGATTCGGTGGTGTTCATCTCCACGGCCCAGATGGTCCGCGACCCCTGGACACGCAATGTGTTCACCGTTCCCCAGGGCACCGGCTCAGGCTTCATCTGGGACGATGCCGGGCATGTGGTCACCAATTTCCATGTCATCGATGGGGCGTCCCGGGCCACGGTCAAGTTGGCCGATGGGCGCGACTACCAAGCCGCACTGGTGGGCGCCTCGCCCGCCCATGACATCGCCGTGCTGCGCATCGGGGTCGGCTTCAAACGGCCGCCGCCGGTGCCCATTGGCACCAGTGCCGATCTGAGGGTCGGGCAAAAAGTGTTCGCCATCGGCAACCCGTTCGGGTTGGACTGGACGCTGACCAACGGCATCGTCTCGGCGCTGGACCGCTCGCTTCCCGGTGAACGGGGCGGCCCGGCCATCGAGCACCTGATCCAGACCGACGCCGCCATCAACCCGGGCAACTCCGGCGGGCCGCTACTGGATTCCTCCGGGCGGCTGATCGGTATCAACACTGCCATCTACAGCCCCTCGGGCGCCTTCGCCGGCATCGGTTTTGCGGTGCCGGTGGATACCGTCATGCGCGTGGTGCCGCAACTCATCAAGACCGGACGCTACATCCGGCCAGCGCTGGGGATCGAGGCGGACGAACGAATCAATGAGCGACTGGCCGCGGCAACCGGCATCCAGGGCGTTTTTGTATTGCGCGTGACGCCGGGCTCGGCGGCTGAAAAAGCCGGGCTGCGCGGCATCCTGGTCGGGCCGTCCGGCATCGAGCCAGGGGATGTCATCGTGGCCATGGAGGGCAAGGCGGTGCGTAGCCTGTCCCAGTTACTCTCCCGTCTGGACGATCACAAGGTGGGCGATACGGTGCGCCTCACGGTGCGCCGCGGCGAAGAGACTCGGGAGGTCGCCGTAACCTTGCTGCCGGGAGTCTGAGCAATGGCTATCCACCTGCAAAGCGCTGGGAGTGGATCGAGGAAAAGCTGTGATGCGCGATTTCCAATGGCAATATGCCTTGGACGAGTTTTTCGGGTCATGGCCGCCATGACGCTGGATGAGTAACCCCGGTCGGCTTCAAGGACGACTTCACGTACGGGATCGAGCGACGCTGAACATCACCGGCCAACACCCGTGTGTAAGGTTGTTTTACCATAAAGTTGTTACCATAAGGTTGTTACCATAAGGATGCGAACATGAACATCAAGCGTTGGGCTCTTCGGTCGGGCGTGGTTGCCGCAGTGGCCATTGCAGCGGTGTATTTCTGGCTGCAGCGCAACGGCAATGGGGCGCTGGAGCACATCGTCAGTGGCAACGGCCGTATCGAGGCGGTGGAGATCGACATCGCGGCTCGCCAGCCGGGCCGAATTCAGTCCATCGAGGTGCGCGAGGGCGCGCTGGTCCGTAGCGGCCAGGTGCTGGTGCGCATGGACACCGACTCGCTGCAGGCGCAACTGCGACAGGCGGAGTCCCTCATGCGTCAGGCGGAAGATGCGGTGGCTACGGCACGCAGCCAGCTCGCCCAGCGCGAGAGCGAAAAGGCCGCCGCACAGGCCTTGGTGGTGCAGCGCCAGACCGAGCTGGCGGCCGCGCAGCGGCGCGCGCAGCGTTTCGCCGAGCTGCGCCGGAAGGGGTTCATCTCGCAACAGCAACTCGACGACCAAACCGAAGCGGTCGAGCGCGCCGCGGCCATGCTGACCGCTTCCCGGGCGCAGGTGGCGGCCTGCGACGCCGCGATTGCGGCGGCCCGTAACCAAATCCGAGGAAGCGAGTCGGCGGTAGAGGCGGCGCGGGCGGAGGCAGACCGCATCCGCACTGACATCGAAGACAGCCTGCTGAAAGCCCCGCGCGATGGCCGCGTGCAGTTGATCGTGGCCCGTCCCGGCGAGGTGGTGGGCGCGGGTGGGCGGGTGCTCAACCTGGTGGACCTGAAGGATGTGTACATGACCTTCTTTCTTCCCACCCGGGCCGTCGGCCGCGTCGCCCTGGGCAGCGAGGCGCGGCTGGTGCTCGATGCCTTGCCGCAGTATGTGATTCCGGCGCGCATCTCCTTCGTCGCCGACGTGGCGCAGTTCACCCCGAAGACGGTGGAAACCCAGGTCGAGCGCGAGAAGCTGATGTTCCGCGTGCGGGCGCAGATTCCCGAGGAGCTGCTGGTGAAGCACCTGGCCCAGGTCAAGACCGGTCTGCCCGGGGTGGCCTATGTCACGCTCGACCCCGCAGCGCCTTGGCCACCTCACTTGCAACTGAAGCTGCCAAAATGAACAGCGCCGCCGCCCCGGTGGTGCGCATGCAGGGCGTCGGGCTGCGCTACGGCAAGGCGCAGGCGCTGCGGGATATCGACCTCGACATCCCCGCCGGGGTGATGGCCGGCCTGATCGGCCCGGACGGGGTCGGCAAGTCCAGCCTGCTTGCACTGGTTTCGGGCGTGCGTGCCCTTCAGGACGGGCGCATCGAGGTGCTGGGCGGCGACATGGCCAGTGCCCGCTTTCGCGCCCATGTGTCCCCGCGCATTGCCTACATGCCGCAAGGGCTGGGCAAGAATCTCTACCCGACCCTCTCCGTGATGGAGAACGTGGACTTCTTTGGCCGCCTCTTCGGGCATGACCGTGCCGAGCGCAAGCGGCGCATTGGCACGCTACTGGCCGCCACCGGGCTCACGCCGTTTGCAGACCGTCCGGCCGGCAAGCTCTCGGGCGGCATGAAGCAAAAGCTCGGATTGTGCTGTGCGCTGATCCACGACCCCGAGCTGCTGATCCTCGACGAGCCCACCACCGGCGTCGACCCGCTCTCGCGCCGCCAGTTCTGGGCCTTGATCGACGACATCCGCGCCGAGCGACCGGGCATGAGCGTCCTGGTGGCCACCGGCTACATGGAGGAGGCCGGGCGTTTCGACTGGCTGGTGGCGATGGATGCCGGGCGCGTGCTCGCCACCGGCGCCCCTGCCGAATTGCTGGCAAGCACCGGCAGCACCACGCTGGAACAGGCCTTCATCGCCTTGCTGCCGGAAGAAAAACGCGCCGGCTACCGGCCGGTGGAGATCGTGCCGCACGCGGCCGACGCCGATACGGAGATTGCCATCGAGGCGCGCGACCTCACCATGCGCTTCGGCGACTTCACCGCGGTGGATGGGGTGAATTTCCGCATCCGGCGCGGCGAGATTTTCGGCTTCCTGGGTTCCAACGGCTGCGGCAAGACCACCACCATGAAGATGCTCACCGGCCTGCTGCCCCCGACCCAGGGCGAGGCGCTGCTGTTCGGCAAGCCGCTCGATGCCAACGACCTCGCCACCCGCCGTCGCGTCGGCTTCATGACCCAGAGCTTTTCGCTCTACAGCGAACTGACGGTGCGCCAGAACCTGATGCTGCACGCGCGCCTGTTCGGCTTGCCGGAGGCGGACATCGAGCCCCGCGTGCAGGCCATGGCCGAACGCTTCGACCTGCTCGACATCCTCGATGCGCTGCCCGACGCGCTGCCGCTGGGGGACCGTCAGCGCCTGTCGCTGGCGGTGGCAATGATCCACGGCCCCGAGATGCTCATCCTCGACGAGCCCACCTCGGGGGTGGACCCGGTGGCGCGCGACGCCTTCTGGCGCGCGCTGATCGAGCTCTCGCGCCGCGATGGCGTCACCATCTTCATCTCCACCCATTTCATGAACGAGGCCGAGCGCTGCGACCGCATCTCGCTCATGCACGCCGGAGGCGTGCTGGTAAGCGACAAGCCCCAGGCCATCGTGGCGGCGCGCGGCGCGCCGACGCTCGAAGACGCCTTCATTGCCTACCTGCAGGAAGCCGCCAGCGAAGCGCCGCCGGAGCCGGCCCGGCCCACCCCGGCGAGCGCGGGCGCCGGCCCGGCGGCATTCGCCCACGCGGCCAACCGCAGCTTCAGCCTGCGGCGGCTGTTCAGCTACACGCTGCGCGAGTCGCTGGAGCTCAGGCGCGACCCGATCCGCCTGACGCTGGCCGTGTTGGGCAGCATCCTGTTGATGCTCGTACTCGGCTACGGCATCACGCTGGATGTGGAGGACCTGGCCTACGCGGTGCTCGACCACGACCAGACCAGCATCAGCCGCGATTACAGCCTGAGCCTGTCCGGGTCCCGCTATTTCTCGGAGCGGGCGCCGCTAGCCAACTACGATGAGCTGGACCGGCGCATGCGCGCCGGCGAGATCAGCCTGGCCATCGAGATTCCGCCGGGCTTTGGGCGCGATCTGCTGCACGGCCGGCCGGTTCAGATCAGCGCCTGGATCGACGGGGCCATGCCCACCCGTGCCGAGACGGTGCGGGGCTATGTGCAGGGCATCCACCAGCACTGGCTGAGCCGGCGCCTGCGCGAGGCGCTCGGCGAGACCGCCGTGGTGCCGCTGGCGACCGTGGAGACGCGCTTTCGCTACAACCCCGACGTGCGCAGCCTGCCGGCGATGGTGCCGGCGGTGATTCCGCTCTTGCTGATGCTCATCCCGGCCATTCTCGCCGCCCTCTCGGTGGTGCGCGAGAAGGAGATGGGCTCCATCATCAACTTCTACGTGACACCGAGCACCCGGCTCGAATTCCTGCTGGGCAAGCAGATTCCCTACGTCGTGCTGGCCATGGCGAGTTTTCTCCTGCTGGTGCTGATGGCCGTGGTGCTGTTCCGCGTGCCGGTCACCGGCAGCTTCGCGGCGCTGGCGCTGGGCGCGCTGCTCTATGTGATCAGCTCCACCGCCTTCGGTCTGCTCATTTCCACCTTCGTGCGCAGCCAGGTGGCGGCCCTGTTCGGCACCTCGATACTCACCATCCTGCCGGCGGTGCAGTTCTCCGGCCTCATCGATCCGGTCGGCTCGCTCGAAGGCGCGGGGCGCTTGATCGGTAATATCTTTCCGACCACCTACTTCGTAATCATCTCTCGCGGCACCTTCTCCAAGGCGCTGGAATTTTCCGATCTGCAGTCCTCTTTCGTGCCGCTCCTGATCAGCATTCCCACCCTGATCGGCCTGACTGCCATGCTGCTCAGGAAGCAACAGCGATGAAACAGCAACACGTGCGCAACATCGCCCAGCTCGGCATCAAGGAGCTCTATAGCCTGCTGCGGGACCCCATCATGCTGGTGCTGATCGTCTACGCGTTCAGTTTCTCGATTTACACCGCCGCCACGGCCATGCCGGAGACGCTGCACAAGGCCCCCATCGCGGTCATTGACGAGGACCGCTCGCCGCTCTCCGAGCGCATTGTCGATGCCCTCTATCCCCCATATTTCATGCCGCCGACGCGGATCACCCTCTCCGAGCTGGATGCGCGCATGGATGCCGGGCTCGACACCTTCGCCCTGTACATCCCGGCCAGCTTTCAGCGCGATGTGCTCGCCGGGCGCGCCCCGACCATCCAGCTCAGCGTCGATGCCACGCGCATGAGCCAGGCTTTCACCGGCAGCGGCCACATCCAGACCATCGTCCTGGATCAGGTCAACGAGTTCGTGCGCCGCGAACGCACGGTATCGATCCCGCCGGTGGAATTGGTCCTGCGCGCCCGCTTCAACCCCGAACTCAACAAGTCCTGGTTCGGCGGGGTGATGCAGATCATCAACAACATCACCATGCTGTCCATCGTGCTCACCGGCGCGGCCCTGATCCGCGAGCGCGAACACGGCACCCTCGAACACCTGCTGGTGATGCCGGTCTCCCCGTTCGAGATCATGGCCTCAAAGGTGCTGGCGATGGCGGCCGTGGTGCTGGTCGCGTCGGCCTTCGCCCTCAATGTCGTGGTGCGCGGCCTGATGGGCGTGCCCATCGAAGGCTCGCTGCCGCTGTTCTTTTTCGGTGCGGCCCTGCATCTGTTCGCCACCACGTCGTTGGGGATTGTCCTGGCCACCCTGGCCCGTTCGATGCCGCAGTTCGGCATGCTGCTGCTGATGGTGCTGCTGCCCTTGCAGATGCTCTCCGGCGGCAGCACCCCGCGCGAAAGCATGCCGGAGATCGTCCAGTTCGTGATGTTGGCAGCGCCCAACACCCACTTCGTGCTGTTGTCCCAGGGTATTCTCTATCGAGGGGCTGGCCTGGAGGTGGTTTGGCCACAGCTGATCAGCCTGGCCGTGATCGGATCGATCCTGTTCATGTTCTCGCTGGCGCGGTTTCGCAAGACCTTGGCCTCAACCGAGTAAACACCTCGTGTCGCATATCAAGTCCGCAACCACCCGCGCCCGTGCTCATAAGCTCGGGAAGCGAGTCGGCACGCGGTCAGCCATACACCGCCAATCAACAAAAACGGCAGCCTTGTGGTCCTGGACTCCTCGCAAGCAACGAAACTGTCGCGCAACCCGCCTCGCCATCATCTCGCGTCCTAATGGACAATCCGGGATAATCCTAGAAAAAGCATTTGAACCGCAAAGGCGCAGAGAACGCAAAGGCAAAACAATGTGTTATCGCGGCGCCAGTCCTTTCACCTGGCAGGTGTGTGCCTGGAGAATTTTAGGCTTTTGTTTTCTTTGCGTCTTCGCGCCTTTGCGGTTAACGGGCCGAGGTTTTTAGAATAATATGGCCAAAAAAATGTCCAGGCTCCTCTCCCTGCGCCCATGACAACAACCCGCCCGTCCCAGCAGCCCGCCGACGCCGACCTGGAAATAACATCCAGCCAGGAAGCCCGTTGCACCGGCAACTGGACCAGCCACAACCTGGCCCCCCTGGAGCGCCGCCTTCCCGCTATCGCCTGGCCGGCGGGAAACCTCATCATCGACGCCTCCCCCCTCGCCGCCATGGACACCGCCGGTGCCTGGATGCTGCACGGCATCGTGGGCAAGCTGGAAGGCAAAGGCCGCACCGTGACGCTGAAGGGGCTGGCCCCGGGAAACGAGACTTTGATGCGCCTGGTCGCATCGGCGGCGGCTGCCGTTCCGGCCACCACGGCGCCTGTCGTGCCGGGCGTGCTGGAGCGGGTCGGCATGGGAACCTGGCAGGGCCTGGTGGCCCCTACCGTGGGCATCGTCACCTTTCTCGGCGAGAGCGCGGTGGCCCTGCTCCGCTCCCTGGCGCAACCCTCACGCCTGCGCTGGCGGCCGATCCTGTACAACGTGCAAAGCGCCGGCTTCAACGCCCTCCTCATCACCGGGCTGCTGTCCTTCCTGATGGGCATCGTGATCGCCTACCAGGGGGCGGAGCAGTTGCAGCGCTACGGGGCGAACATCTTCATCGCGGACCTGGTGGGCCTGTCCATGCTGCGGGAGCTTTCCCCCCTGCTGACCGCGATCATCGTCGCGGGGCGTTCCGGCTCGGCCTATGCGGCGCAGATCGGCACCATGAAGGTGACGGAGGAAATCGACGCCCTGCGCACCATCGGCGTGGCGCCCATGGAGCTGCTGGTGCTGCCCAAGATGCTGGCGCTGATGCTGGCGCTTCCCCTGCTCACGGTGTTCGCCGACGTGATGGGGGTGCTGGGGGGCATGATCATGGCGCGGGCGCAGCTGGCGGTGAGCTTCGCCGCCTTCGTGGACCGCCTGGGGGACGCCGTCTCCCTTTCCTCCTACCTGATCGGCCTCGGCAAGGCGCCGGTGTTCGCGGCCATCATCGCCCTGGTGGGCTGCTACCAGGGGTTCCAGGTGACGGGCAGCGCCGAGAGCGTGGGCCGGCAGACCACCATCGCCGTGGTGCAGGGGATTTTCCTGGTGATCGTGGCCGATTCCCTGTTTTCCATCGTTTTCAGCTGGCTCAAGCTCTGATCATGGCGACCCCAGCAGACGAAACGGTGATCGAGGTGCGCAACGTCAGCACCCGCTTCGGCAGCGCGGTGGTGCACGACGACGTGAGCCTGGCGGTGCGCCGGGGGGAAACCTTCGCCCTGGCGGGGGGCATCGGCTGCGGCAAATCGGTGCTGCTGCGGGAGATCATCATGCTGCAGCAGCCGAACGCGGGTTCGATCCGCGTCTTCGGCCAGGATACACAGCGCATAAGCGAGGAAGAGGCGCTTAACCTGCGCCGGCGCTGGGGGGTGATGTTCCAGCGGGGAGGGCTGTTCACCTCCCTCACCGTGGCCGAGAACGTGGGGCTTCCCCTGCGGGAGCACACCCAACTCAGCGACGGGCTGATCGACGAGATCGCCGCCCTCAAGATCGCCCTCACCGGCCTTCCCCTCAGCGCCGGGGCCAAGTACCCGGAGGAGCTTTCCGGCGGCATGCGCAAGCGGGCCTCCCTGGCCCGGGCCATCGCCCTGGACCCGGAGTTGCTGCTGCTGGACGAGCCCACCACCGGCCTCGACCCCCTCAGCGCCGCCGAAATCGACGAACTGGTGCGGGGTTTGAAACAATCCCTCGGCCTCACCATCGTGATGGTCACCCACGACCTGGATTTGCTCTGGCGCCTGGCCGACCGAGTCGCTATCCTGGGGTATGGCCCGATGCTCGGCATCGGCACCATGGACGAGCTCTCCCGCTCCGACAACCCCATCATCCACCAATACTTTTACGGCCCCCGAGGCCGCTCCGCACGGGAACAGGCATGGAAGCAAAAGTGAACTTCACCCTGGTCGGGCTCTTCGTCCTGGTACTCGCCGTCGGGCTGATCGGCGGGGTGCTGTGGTTCGGCTCGGACAAGCAATTCGGCAAGCAGTACGAAACCTACCTGGTATACGAAGACGAATCCGTGTCCGGGCTCAACCTCAACGCGCCGGTGAAGTACCGGGGCGTGGACGTGGGCAGCGTGGGGAAAATCGAACTCGACGCGGACGATTCCGAAAGGGTGCGCCTCTCCCTCAACATCGAGCTCGGCACCCCGGTCAAAGAGGACACCGTCGCCGTGCTGCGGACCCAGGGCCTGACCGGCATCGCCTACGTCGACCTGATGGGGGGCGGCAAGGACTCGCCGCAGCTAAAGGCCAACGGTACGGAAAAATACCCGGTCATCCGCAGCGGCCCTTCCCTCATGGCCCGCCTTGACATCGCACTCACCAGCCTCCTCGCCAGCCTCAATCGGGTGTCCGACAACATCAACGCCGCCCTGGACGAGGAAAACCGGCGCGCCCTCAAGCAGAGCCTGGCCGATGTGGCCGCCGTGGCCCACGCCCTGGCGAAGCGCACCGACACCATCGACGCCGGCATCAAGGATGCGGCCCGCACCATGGAAAACACCGCCCGCGTCAGCCGCGACCTGTCCCAACTGGTGGTGCGCATGGAGCGCAGCGCCGTTGCCGTGGAAAAAATCGCCGCCAGCCGGGGCCTCCAGCAGTTCACCGGCGAAACCCTGCCGGAACTGCACGGGCTGGTGGGAGAACTGCGGGAAACCGCCGGCTCCCTGCGGCGGGCCAGCCAGCAGATCGAACAGAACCCGGCGGTGCTGCTGTACGGCACAACGGCCGCCAAACCGGGACCAGGGGAGTGAGCCCGCTATGACGCTTTCGTTCATCACCCAATTACGCGCCTCCACGGCGGCCCTGGCGCTCCTGCTGCTGGCGTCCTGTTCCCCGCTCCAGGCGCCAAAGTCCCAAGCCCTCAACACCTACGTCCTCGACGCACAGCTCGAATCCCGGCCCATCGCCGCCAACGCCACGCTGACCCTGGTGGTTACCCCGCCCCGGGCCAGTCCCGGCTTCGACACGGCACGCATCGCCTACATCAGGCAGCCCCACGAACTGGACTACTACGCCAACAGCCGCTGGGCGGACACCCCATCCCGCATGCTGGCGCCGCTGCTGGTCCGAACCCTGGAACACAACCGAAGCTTCCGGGCGGTGGCCCTGGCCCCCAGCCCGGTGGCCGCAGACCTGAGGCTGGACACCGAGATCATCCGCCTGCAGCAGGACTTCACCACCCCCCCCAGCCGTACCCGCTTCACCCTGCGTGCCCAGCTCATCGACCTGGCGGAAAGGCGCATCGTGAAAACCCATGTCTTCGACGCCACCGAGGAAGCCCCCAGCGACGACCCCCACGGCGGCGTCATCGCGGCGAATCGGGCGGTGAAGCGGGTGCTGGCGGAACTGGCGGAGTTTTGCGCGGTTCCGTAACGGGCTGACGATTAAGATTTGACGGGATTGTCGAGCAGTTCGACCAGGGCGGAAAAAGCCGTGGCGGCCTGGGGTTCCAGTTCGCCCAGGTGCAGATACATGCTGCGGGCGATGTCCCGCAGGCGCCATCCGATTTCACGGCCCACCACGTCGAGTTCCAGCAGGATTTCGTAGTCCGCCCGGTTGGCCGCGTCCAGTTGCGCGCCGTCCAGGCATTCCTCCACGCCGGTGGCTTTCATGGCCGTTTGCAGTTCGGTGCGGCGTTTTTTCACCCGTTGCGGCAAGTCCTTGCCGATGGTGGATGCGGCGAGGGCCGGGGTGATGTCGGGCCCCCTTGGCCCACAGCTTGGCGCCCTTGGAATCGTAAATATCCTCCGCGGCGGTGACCCGATGGGAATGGGTCAGCTTCGCCACACTGTTGAGGTAGTACTCGTTAGCGGAAGTCAGTGGGCTTTCCACTTTGCCGTCCCCGATGGATTGTTGGTCTGGGCGAGTCTTATGGCATTCATGCTTAGCACTTAATCGGAATCTGATAGGTCAGTTTCCCTACCCAACAACAGGGGATTCCCCCAGCCCGCGGCAACTTTTCGTTTTTCCGCCGGCGGCAGCCGCTTGATGGCCCATTCGGCCTTGGCCGCCAGGCTGCGGTTGACGAATTCCCGCTGGGCCAGCAGCCGCACCGGGGGGTTGGCCCGGGTGTATTTGGCCCCCTTGCCTTCCGCGTGGGCGCGGTAGCGGGCCGCCACGTCGGTGGTGATGCCGGTGTAGACGGCGCCGTTATTGCACTCGATGAGATAAAGCCACCAGGAAGGCATGATGCCACCGTAAAAGCTTTTGCAGGCGACCTCGCCTGCATCCGGTTCGAGGGGCAGGCGAGGTCGCCTGCGCTAATCGGGTAGGAGGCGGGGTCGCC
>DDYH01000040.1 GCA_002347615.1 Gallionellaceae bacterium UBA2239
TGCCCGCTTCGAGATACCGGCGGATGAGGCGAAGTGCTCGCCCGTCTCCGATCTTCGTCGAGAGTTTCTGCATCAGCAGGTCGTGATTGACCCGGTCGAAGAATTTCTCCATGTCCACCACGACCCGGCGGCCTTCGGCAACATACTGCTGCGCCGCCTTGACCGCCTGATGGGCGTTCCTCCCCGGTCGGAAGCCGTAACTTGACTCGGAGAATTCCGCTTCGAAGATCGGTGAGAGCACTTGATGCAACGCTTGCTGGATCAGCCGATCCGTCAGCGTCGGGATGCCGAGTGTCCTGACCCCGCCTTGCGGCTTGGGCATATCGACCCGGCGTACTGGCGAGGGCATGTACTCTCCCGCCAGCAGTTTGGCCTTGATCGTCGGCCAGTGTTGCTTGAGGTGGCCTTTGAACTCATTGACGCCGATGCCATCGACTCCGGCCGCCCCTTTGTTCTTGACCACTCGATCATAGGCGAGCCACAGGTTTCCCTCGGCACCCGTGCAGATCTCCCCGGGTATTGCGCACTCACCTTCACGCTTATGCCTGTCGGATATACGTCACGGCGTTCCGTGCAAGTTTCGGGCTTTGACGATATTGGCCGCCTTACCCCGCCGTGCCGCCTCGTATCCGCTTCCTGTTCGTCAGGCCAGCGCTTTGCCTTCGGCTTCCTCCAGATTTCCAGTCACCCGGAACACCCTTGCCGTTCAGCTAACTCTTCCCCTTGCCGGGCGAGTAGAGGACTTTCACCTCCAAGTAAGTGCGCCCTGCCGGGCGCACAATGAAAAAAAGGCTTACGATTTCTCGTAAACCTTTTAATTTGTGGGGTGGACGATGGGACTCGAACCCACGACAACCGGAATCACAATCCGGGACTCTACCAGCTGAGCTACGTCCACCATTGAACTGCTTAACTGCCGGGCACTACTAATTCTTGGCGTGCCCGACAGGGATCGAACCTGTAACCCCCAGCTTAGAAGGCTGGTGCTCTATCCAGTTGAGCTACGGGCACCGCTCAACCTAGCAACCTTGGTCGGGGTGGAGAGATTTGAACTCCCGACATCCTGGTCCCAAACCAGGCGCGCTACCAGGCTACGCTACACCCCGAAGGCGCGAAACTATAGCGCGGTCGGACCGAAAGGTCAATCGACCTTGAGCCCGAAGGCGCAAAAATGGGATAATTCGGCCTTTCCCACTTTGGCGCCATTCTACCATGCCCGCAAAAATCATCGACGGCAAAGCCATCGCCGACAGCCTGCTGCAAACCATCCGCAACCGCGTGGACGAGCGGGTCCGCGCCGGCTTGCGCCGTCCGGGCCTGGCGGTAATCCAGGTGGGCGGGGACCCGGCTTCCTCCATTTATGTGCGCAACAAGCGCCGGGCCTGCGAGACCACGGGCATCCATTCCGTGTCCCACGACCTGCCGGAGTCCACCACCCAGGACGAACTGCTGGCGCTGATCGACCAGTTGAACGACAGCCCGAAGGTGGACGGCATTATCGTGCAGATGCCGGTTCCCGCCCACATCGACCCGGAGGCCATCGTCGAGCGCATTCACCCGGACAAGGACGTGGACGGTTTCCATCCTTACAACATCGGGCGCCTCGCCCTGCGCATCCCGGTGCTGCGCCCCTGCACGCCCCGGGGCGTGATGACCCTGCTGGAAAGCACCGGCGAAGCCCTGCGGGGCAAGAACGCCGTGGTGGTGGGCGCCTCCAACACCGTGGGCCGCCCCATGGCCCTGGAGCTGCTGCTGGCGGGGGCCACCGTCACCGTCACCCACAGCGCCACCCGCGACCTGGCGTCCTTCGTCAAGGAAGGGGAAATCCTGGTGGTGGCCGTGGGCCGTCCGGAGATGGTGAAAGGCGAGTGGATCAAGGAAGGCGCCATCGTCATCGACGTGGGCATCAACCGCCTGGAGAGCGGCAGGATTTGCGGTGACGTGGAATTCGAAGCCGCCAAGGAACGGGCTTCCTGGATCACCCCGGTGCCCGGCGGCGTGGGCCCGATGACGGTGGCGACGCTATTGGAAAACGCCGTGGACGCCGCCGACAAGCTCCACGTTTAAGACGTTTAAGCGTTCACCCTGCTGTGCCACCAGCGCAGCAGGTCCAGGTCCACATAGTCCCGTTCGTCGGCGTCGCCCTTCAGCACCTTGAAGGGCCGCCCCGGTTCCCCCAGGTCCGACAGCACGGCGAAGGCGCCGTCGAAATCCTCGTTCTCGGTATAGCTGCTGACCGTCACCAGGGTGCGCAGGCCGGCGCCCAGGCTGGACTTGAGGCCGTTGCGGGAGTCCTCGAAGGCCAGGCACTCGCCGGGCTTCCAGCCCGCCTTCTCCAGGGCCCACAGATAGATGTCCGGCGCCGGTTTTTTGGCGGGGACGATGTCGCCGGCGGCGATGACGTCGAACCAGTCTTCCGCATCCGTTGCCAAAGAGTTCTTTAGCAAGGCGGTGACGTTTTCCGGGGTGGTGGTGGTGGCCACAGCCAGCCGAAGGCCGGCGGCCCGTGCTTCGTCCATCAGGCGTCTGACGCCGGGGCGCAAAGGAATCGTCCCCTGGTCCAGCATGGCCACGTAATGGCGGGTTTTGGTCTGGTGCAGTTCCAGCACCAGATCGTCGAAATCCGCCGGCTTGTCATAGCCGGAAAGGAATTGGTCGACGAAGTAGCGAATACGCTCCTTGCCGCCGGTCACGGCCAGCAGCTTGCCGTAGAGGGCCTCGTCCCAGTTCCAGTCCAGGCCCAGTTCCTTGAAGGCGGCGTTGAAGGCGACCCGGTGGCCGTCCCGCTCGGTGTCGGCAAGGGTTCCGTCCACGTCGAAAATCAATGCGTTAAGTGTCATGCCGTCCTTTTTACCTTGCGACAGGAATCGTTTTCTGCTATTAAAGCGGTTTTTTGTTTTCCAACGAAAATCTTTGAAGTGGGGTCCCATGCCAGCTGAACTGCACAAACAATTCACTCCGTACGTCGCCAAAAAGGGCGAGGAGTACATGAACCCCAAGCAACAGGCGCATTTTCGCA
The DNA here is from genome assembly GCA_002347615.1 of Gallionellaceae bacterium UBA2239. Lineage (GTDB taxonomy): Bacteria > Pseudomonadota > Gammaproteobacteria > Burkholderiales > UBA9220 > UBA2239. The sequence continues at coordinate 3,020 of DDYH01000040.1, forward strand.
AAATCCTTGAGGACTGGAAAGCCGAGCTGTCCCGGGACATCGACAACACGGTCCACACCATGCAGGAAGAGGCGACCCTCTTCGCCGACCCCAACGACCGCGCCAGCCAGGAATCCGACATGGCCCTGGAACTGCGCAACCGGGACCGGGAACGCAAGCTGATCAAGAAGATCGACGAAACCATCGGCAAGATCGAGTCCGGCGATTACGGCTACTGCGAAAGCTGCGGCGTGGAAATCGGCCTCAAGCGCCTGGAAGCCCGCCCCACCGCCACCCTGTGCATCGACTGCAAAACCCTGGATGAAATCCGAGAGAAGCAAGTCGCCAAATAGAATTTGGCAACTTGCTTTCAGCCCAGATTATCCATTAGGACGNNCCTAATGGATAATCTGGGTTCAGTGAAGACTAACCCTTGGCCGCAGGCCCAGGGTTATGTCGGAACCAAAAGCAGGTCGCACATCAATAAATTCGTAGGGTGGGTTAGGCGCCTGCGCCGTAACCCGCCAACATTCGGCGGGTTACGCCCTATGGGCTAACCCGCCCTACATATCATCGCCGCCTTTCTCCAATGACTGCCACCACCCAAGACCACACCGAGTTCGACCGCCTGTACAACGGCCTGCTGTTCAGCCTGATGTCCTGGGAGCAGCTGGAAGCGTTCTGGGGGAAAATCGACCGAAGCGCGGGCTGGTATCTGTATGCCGTGGGGGAAACCCTGCCCGAAAGCGCCGCCGATGCCGAGACCGCCACCCGCTTCCTGCGGGAAATCGACGCCCTGCTGCGCCGGGACCATCACGAGGACTACTGCGGCATCGTTTACGCCGACGACCTGGACAACCCCACCCTGGTCAAAATCTACGACCCCAACAACCTGGGGTCGTCCTGCGGCGGCACCGGCAAGCACGCCATTCCCCCCGGCTGGGTGATGAGCCGCGTCCCGCCCCGGGAAATCATCCACAGCGGCGTGGTGGCCGCCAACCGGAAGCGCTGGTGGCAAGCCTTTCTGGACGGCTCCGCATAGGCACTTTTTTCGTAGCGCAGGCGACTCGCCTGCAATCGATTTGAGGGGCAGGCGAGGTCGCCTGCGCTACGCCTCCCCGACGAAGCAGGCTTTTTCCACCAGCACGTCCACCCCTTCCAGGGGCGTGATGGCGGCGGCGGGAATATTCTCTCCCCCGCGCCAGGCGGCCACCGCCCCCCGCTTCCCCTCCCCCGTCACCAGGAACATGGCCCGCATCGCCAGGCTCAGGCGCCAGGCGCTCAAGGAAACCCGCTCCGGCGGCGCCTTGGGGGCGTCCCGCACCGGCAGGGCCGCCGGCCCTTTTTTATCCCGGCCCCAGTCGCGGCCGGGAAACAGGCTGGCGGCGTGGCCATCCTCCCCCAGGCCCAGCAGCACCAGGTCGAATTCATCCCGCCCTTGCAGCAGGGCGGCGTATTCCTCCGCCCCCCGGTCCGGCCCCAGTTCGGCGGGGATGGGGAAAATATGCCGCCACTCCAGGGGCACCCGGTCCAGCCACAACTCCCGGGCCATCAGGCTATTGCGCTCCGGGTGGTCCCGGGGCACGCAGCGCTCGTCGCCCCAGAAGACGCGCCACGCCGACCAGTCGGTGTCGATCCGGGGCAACAGGCGGTACACCTCCCGGGCGGTATTGCCGCCGGTGAGCACCACGCTGAACTCCCCGCCCTCCTCGATGGCCCGGTTGGCGGCCCGGGCAATGGACTCCGCCGCGGCGAGGTACAACTCGCCGGCGGCGGGATAGACGTGCCAGCGGACGGCCTGCTTCACCGCCGCCTCACAGGTCGTTGCGCCATTCCTGGTCCTCGCTGTCGAACAGCCGGTTGGCCTCCTGCAGGCCCCAGCTGCCGGCGGGGTAGGTGTGGATGAAGTCCCGCTCCTGCTCCCAGTACTTGAGGATCGGGTCCACCACCCGCCAGGACCATTCCACCTCGTCGAAGCGGATGAACAGGGTGCGGTCCCCCTCGATCACGTCCAGCAGCAGGGTTTCGTAGGCGTCCAGGGGCACTTCGTGGGTCTTGCGGTAGGAGGCGTTGAGCTGGATCACCCGGGTGTCCATGCCCAGCCCCGGCTGCTTGACGTGGATTTCCATGTGCATGGATTCCGACGGCTGGAGGGACAGCAGCACCCAGTTGGGCTCCAGGTATTCCAGGGGCGTTTCCCGGAACAGCTGCTGGGGCGGGTGGCGGAAGCGGATGGCGATGAGGGACATCTGCTTCGGCAGGCGTTTTCCCGTCCGCAGGTAGAACGGCACCCCGCGCCAGCGCCAGTTGTCGATGTAGAACTTGGCGGCGACGAAGGTTTCGGTGACCGAATTCTTCTCCACCCCCGGCTCCTCCTGGTAGCCCGGCACCGCCTCGCCGTTGACCGAGCCCGGTCCGTACTGGGCGCGGAAGGCGTGGGCGTGGATGGCCCGCTTGGGAATGGTGCGGATGGAGCGCAGCACCTTCACCTTCTCGTCCCGCAGGGAGTCGGCGTCCAGGCAGGGGGGCGGCTCCATGGCCACCACGGTGAGGAGCTGCATCAGGTGGTTTTGCAGCATGTCCCTGAGCGCCCCGGCCTTGTCGTAATAGTCGGCGCGTCCGCCGATGCCCACGTCCTCCGCCACGGTGATCTGCACGTGGTCGATGAAATTGCGGTTCCACAGGGGCTCGATCAGGGTGTTGGCGAAGCGGAACACCAACAGGTTCTGCACCGTCTCCTTGCCCAGGTAATGGTCGATGCGGAACACCTGCTCCTCGTCGAAGTGGCGGTGCAGCAGTTCGTTCAGCAAGCGGGCGCTTTCGATGTCCTGGCCGAAGGGCTTTTCCACCACCACCCGGTGCAGGCCCCGGGGCTTGTTCAGGCCCACCTCGGCCAGGTTCTTGATCACCGCCGAGAATTCCGCCGGCTTGATGGCGAGGTAGAACACGATGTTGGAGCAGGCACCGGTGCGGGGCTTGGAAATCTCCTGGTACAACAGGCGGTAGGCTTCCAGGTCGTGCAGTTCGCCCCGCACGTAGGAAAAGCGGGCGGAGAAGCGGGCGAACACCTCCGGGTCGAAGCGGGGCCCCAGGGCCCCGGTCAGGCTTTCTTCCATGAAGCCGCGCCACTGCTCGGTACTCCACTCCCGGCGGGCGAAGGCGGTGAAGCAGGTGTCCTCCGGCAGGCGCTGGGCCACTTCCAGGTGGTAGAGGGCCGGCAGCAGCTTGAGGGTGGACAGATTGCCGGTGGCGCCGAAAATGACGAAGTTGCACGGGTATTGCAGGCCTTCGAAGCTCACGTGCCCTCTCCTTCGACATCGCTCAGGACAGGCTTCACGCCGTGGCCGCCGAAACCCTTGCGCATCATGGCCAGCAGCTTGGCCGGGTAGTCGTTATGGCCCTGGCTGGCGAAGCGCATCATCAGGGCCAGGGACATCACCGGCGCCGGCACTCCCTGCTCCACCGCTTCCAGGGCGGTCCAGCGGCCTTCGCCGGAGTCGGACACGAAGGGCTCGATAGCCTCCAGCCCCTGGTCGGCGGAGAGGAACTCCGCCGTCAGGTCCAGCAGCCAGGAGCGCACCACGCTGCCGTGGCGCCACATCTCGGCGATGGCGGCCAGATCCAGGTCGAATTCCTGCTTGCCCTTCATCAGGGCGAAGCCCTCGGCAAAGGCCTGCATCATGCCGTACTCGATGCCGTTGTGGATCATCTTCACGAAGTGGCCGGACCCCACCGGCCCGCAGTGGAGCCAGCCCTTATCCGGCGCCGGGGCCAGCACCTTGAGGAAGCGCTCCATCCGCGCCACCACCGCCTTCTCGCCCCCCACCATCAGGGCATAGCCGTTCTCCAGCCCCCAGATGCCGCCGGACACCCCGGCATCCACGTAGCCGATCTCCGCCTCGGCCAGCTTCGCCGCCTGGCGGCGGGATTCGCCGTAGTAGGCGTTGGCGCCGTTCACCAGCACGTCCCCCGGCTCCAGCAGGGCGGAAAGCTGATCCACCGCCTGCCCGGTGGCCTCCCCCGCCGGCAGCATCAGCCACACCACCCGGGGGGTGTCCAAGGCCGCCACCAGGTCCTTGAAGGAAGCGCAGGCCTGGGCCCCGGTTTCCTCCGCCAGCAACTGCGCCACCTGAAAACTGCGGTTGTAGAGCGCCAGCTTCACGCCCCCCGAAGCCAGGCGCCGAGCCATGTTGGCCCCCATGCGGCCGAGGCCGACCATTGCCATTTCCGTCATAACCCTCCCCGTCAAAGCTGTTGTGAAACTCGTTTCATCCTAGTTCGGCGGCCATGACAACGCAATCGCGGGCAATAAAGATGGCCAGCGAGGGTGCCCGGTGGGGGGAACTGCAAACTTGCGAATGGCTTAAGAAACCGCTGGCTAATTCGTCGTTGCGAGAAACGAAGTGACGAAGCAATCTCGTAGTTCCCTGACGTACCAGAAAAACCAGATTGCTTCGCTGCGCTCGCAATGATGGTGTTGCGATTATTTCAGCGCTTCCCTAGGCCTTGATGCGCTCCTGAGAAGGCGGCTTGACGCTGCCCCCCCCAAGCAACCATAATCAGACCAGTTTATCTGACCTGTTATGGAGATTCCAATGAGCACCAGCCAATGGCGGCTTCAGGATGCCAAGGCCCACTTCAGCCAAGTGGTGGAAGCCGCCCTGCAGGGCGACCCCCAGCATGTTACCCGGCGCGGCAAGCAGGCGGTGGTAGTGCTTTCCGAGCAGGCATTCGAAGCCTTGCAGCGTAGCGCCCATGCGGCTGCGCCGGGGTTCATTGCCCATCTGCTGGCCATGCCCAAGGATGATGAAGAGGTGGGGCGGCCCACCTTGGCCCTTCGAGACGTGGATTTGTCGTGATCCTCCTGGATACCGTCGTCCTGTCGGAACTGCGCAAACGCAACCCCGCGCCGGAAGTGGTGAACTGGCTGAGCGGGTTTCGGGACAGCGACCTGTTTCTCAGCGTGGTGAGCATCGGCGAAATCCAGCGCGGCATAGAAAAAAACCGTGAAGCCGACCCCGCTTTCGCCGAGTCGCTGACGCGCTGGCTGGAGGACTTGCTGCGCCTTTACGGGGACCGGGTCTTGCCGGTCACGCCCGCCGTATCCCGCCGCTGGGGTGTTCTTTCCGCCCAGGCGGGGCACGACGGGGCCGATTTGCTGATTGCCGCCACGGCGCTGACCCACGGCTTGAAGGTGGCCACCCGAAACGCCCGGCACTTTGCCCCAACAGGGGTTGGGGTGGTCAACCCATTTGAGGGATAACCGCCTCACGGAATCTTGGCTCCCGCCTCCCCCTGTCCAATCCCGCTACGCGCAGGGCCAGACCCGCGGTTGTTGAACAGCCAAGCAGCCCTTACAATTCCCTTAACAATCCCGCGCCAGAATAACAATATTCATCTTTTCGAGCCCATTCCCGATGCCCCCAAGCCCCGCGCCCCTCAAGGTCCTGTTCGCCACCTCCGAAATCTATCCTCTGGTCAAGACCGGCGGCCTGGCCGACGTCAGCGCCTCCCTGCCCGAGGCCCTGCGCACCCTGGGGGCGGACGTGCGGGTGCTGCTGCCGGGCTACCCCCTGGTGATGAAGGGGCTGCCCACCAAATGGGTGGCGGCCACCGGCGTGTTCGAATTCGGCGAGGTGCGCATCCTGTCCTCGGTCCTGCCCAGCGGCGTGCCCGCCCTGGTGGTGGACTACCCGCCCCTGTTCCAGCGGGACGGCGGCCCCTACCTGGACCGCCACGGCCACGACTGGCACGACAATGCCTTCCGCTTCGGCCTCCTGTCCCGGGTCGCCGCCATCCTTGCCGGGGGCCAGTCGCCCCTGGACTGGCGCCCCGACGTGCTGCACTGCAACGACTGGCAGGCGGGCCTGGCGCCGGCCTACCTCCACTACCAGCCGGCGCCCCGTGCGGCGACGGTGATGACCCTGCACAACCTGGCCTACCAGGGCATCTTCCCCCTGGGCACCGCCCTCAAGCTGGGCCTGCCGCCGGAAAGCATGGGCATGGAAGGGGTGGAATACTACGGCGAGATGTCCTTCCTCAAGGCCGGCCTGCACTATTCCGACGCCATCACCACCGTCAGCCCCACCTACGCCCGGGAAATCCAGACCGACGCCCTGGGCTTCGGCCTGCAGGGCCTGCTGCAACAACGGCGTGAAGCCCTCAGCGGCATCCTCAACGGCATCGACGTCCGCGCCTGGAACCCGGAGACGGACCCCCATCTGGCCGCCCCCTTCGGCGTCAAGAACCTCAAGGCCAAGGCGGAGAACAAGCGCGCCCTGCAGGAAACCCTGGGCCTCAAGGTCAACGCCAAGATTCCCCTGCTGGCGGTGGTCAGCCGCCTCACCCACCAGAAGGGCCAGGACCTGATCCTGGAAGCGGCGGCGGAACTGCTGAAAATCCCGGTCCAACTGGCCCTGTTGGGGGGGGGCGACAAGCACCTGGAACAGGCCTTCCTCGGGCTGGAAGAGAGCCATCCCGGCCAGGTGGCGGTGCACATCGGCTACAACGAAGGGCTGGCCCATCTCACCGAAGCCGGGGCGGACATTTTCCTCATGCCCTCCCGCTTCGAGCCCTGCGGCCTCAACCAGATGTACAGCATGCACTACGGCACGCCACCGGTGGTGTACGCCACCGGCGGCCTGGCGGACACGGTGGTGGACTGCACGCCGGCCACCCTGGCCGACGACACGGCCACCGGCTTCGTCTTCCACACCCTCACCGCCGACGGCCTGATGGAGGCGGTGCGGCGCGCCCTGGAGGTGTTCAAGGACAAAAAGGCGTGGCAGCAGCTGCAGCAGAACGGCATGAAGGCCGACTTCAGCTGGGAGCGCAGCGCGGCGGCCTACCTGGACCTTTACCGAAAAACGATCCGGCGCCGCTAGAAAGCGATTAAGAAAAATGCTTGAACCGCAGAGGCGCAAAGACGCAAAGAAAACAAAAATGGCAGCGAGCCTCGAAGGACGTTTTTCCTTTGCGCCTCTGTGCCTTTGCGGTTATTCGTTTTTTGCTTTTTGTTGATGGGTCCATTCATGCACATCGTCCACATCGCCAGCGAATGCGCCCCCGTCGCCAAGGTCGGCGGGCTGGGGGACGTGGTCTACGGCCTGGCGGGGGAACTGGCGCGGCACGGCCATCAGGTGGAAATCATCCTGCCCAGGTACGACTGCCTGCGCCACGACCACATCGCCAACCTGCACATCGTGTTCCACGACCTGGGGGTGCCCTGGCACGGCGGGCTGGTGCGCTGCACCGTGTGGTACGGCGACGTCCACGGCCGCCACTGCTTCTTCATCGAATCCCACTCCGACGACCGCTTCTTCGACCGGGGCAGCTACTACGGCTTCTGGGACGACACCACGCGCATGGCCTTCTTCAGCAAGGCCGCCCTGGAATTCCTGCGCCAGTCCGGCAAGCGCCCCGACGTGATCCATTGCCACGACTGGCAAACGGGCCTGGTGCCGGTGCTGCTGTACGAGCAATACCAGGACGACATGCCGAACCAGCGGGTGTGCTTCACCATCCACAACTTCAAGCACCAGGGAACCGCCGACGACCACCCCCTGAACGCCACCGGCCTCGGCCGGCCGGAGTATTTCCTGCGGCAAGACAAGCTGGGGGACGACCACAAGCACGACCAGATCAACATGATGAAGGGGGGCATCGTCTATGCCAACTTCGTCACCACCGTCTCCCCCCACCACGCCTGGGAGGCGCGCAACGCCGACGTGGGCTTCGGCATGGGCCACACCCTGTATCGGCACCAGGACAAGTTCAAGGGCATCCTCAACGGCCTGGACTACGACTACTGGAACCCGGAATCCGACTCCCACCTCTCCGCCCATTACGGCCGGAGCAGCCTGAAGAACAAGGACAAGGCCCGCAAGGCGCTGCGGCACCGGCTGTGGCTGCGGGAAAGCAAGAAACCCATCGTCGCCTACGTGGGCCGGCTGGATGCGCAAAAGGGCGTGCACCTCATCCGCCACGCCCTGTTCTATGCCCTGGCCAACGACGCCCAGTTTGTGCTCCTGGGGTCCAGCCCGGAACTGGGCATCAACGACTACTTCAGCCACCTCAAGCGGGAACTCAACGACAACCCGGACTGCCACCTGGAAATCGGCTTCGACGAGGACCTGGCCCACCAGATCTACGCCGGGGCGGACCTCTTCATCGTCCCCAGCAACTTCGAGCCCTGCGGCCTGACCCAGCTGATCGCCCTGCGCTACGGCACCGTGCCGGTGGTGCGCGCCGTGGGCGGCCTGAAAGACACGGTGTTCGACCGGGACCATGACCACCGGCCGATGGCCGAGCGCAACGGCTTCGTCTTCGAACACTCCGACCCCTTGGGCCTGGAATCGGCCCTGTCCCGCGCCCTCGACCTGTGGCACCGCCACCCCGCCGCCTTCCGCGAACTCCAGTCCCAGGGCATGGCCGGGGACTATTCGTGGAAGCAGCCGGGGGAGGAATACCTGAGGGTTTACGAGTTCATCCGGCACAAGTAGGACAGGGCGTCACCGGCGCAGGTCAATGTACCGTGCGCGCTTTCCCGCAACACTGCTTGAATTTCTTTCCGCTCCCGCAGGGACAGGGGTCATTGCGGCCGACCTTGGGAGCCCCCCGGGTGACGGGAACGGCTTTCCGGCGGGCCCGCCAGAAATCATGGATGCCGGCGACCGCCATGGGCAGGGCAGCCGTGCATTCCTGCTGCACTCTGGCGTATTCCTCCTCCGGCATGAACGCCTCGCCTTTGGCCTCCGCCCCTTCCTTGAAGGCTCCGGACAACAGCATGAGGGGAAAAGTCAGTTTCGTTAGCGGCTCATTGCCGCGCCGCAGCCACTCTTCCGTGGACAGCGACCATCCGAGGATGTAGCCGTTGCACCAGGTCTCGTAATCCAAGCGTTGATCGGTTTCCGAACGCGCCTTGAGGATGAGCGTCGGAGGCTGATTTTCGGCCAGCGCCGCCGCGACGTGCCGATAGAATTCCACCAGCAAGGCGGCGAATTCCTTGGCCTGTTCCACCGATTCGAAGCCGGGTTCGCCTCCCATGGCTTCGGGTATCCAGCGGCTGGAGGGGATGGCGTCGGGTGCGCTGACAACGGCGCACAAAAAGCCATGCAATTTGTCTGTGGGCATGGCCTTGCCGGCGAGAAGGGGAGAATCGAGCCATTCCTCCAGGGCGGAAAGCTCGGGGCATAACGGTGGGATCGGCATGTATCGCTTTGTTTGTAGGTGATCTGCTGCGTTCAGGAGGGGGGCAATATGGCGCCGGCCATCCCTTTTGTCAACGCGCGCCCGCCTCCCCTTTCAGGGCCAGGAATTCGTCGATTAGCCGGGCCAGGACCGCTTCCTCGTCGTCATCGGCGAGGCCGAGAATAGTGGCCACCATTTTGACCTTGCCAGGGTTGATCCGACTGCGCCCGGAAACGGCTTCCCCCTCTTCCCAGGGCACGCCCGCCGCATTGTCCCGAGCCGTCGCGGCGGAGGCCGGGGCGGCGGGAAGGCTTTCCGGGACGGCCTCTCCTTCCGAACCGGCCCCTTTCTTGCGCCGGCCGCCCTCTTCGGAGAGCACCTTTTCCACGGTTCGCTTGGCCAGCTTTTCCCCTTCCGGGAGCTGCTCGACCTGGCTGATCAGGGAGTCGGCCTTGGCTTCGTTTTTCTGCGCCAGTTTCTCCAGCTGGATGGCGGCGCCGGTACTGGAAATCTTTCCCGAATCCAGCAGGGCGGTGATTTTGGGCGAAAGGTTGGCCGCCGCCGTGGCCTGTTTAAGCCAGGCGGGCGTTCCGCCAAAGTATTCGGCCGCCGCTTCCCGTGTACCGAAGCGCTCGGCGATGGCCTGGATGGCATTGGCCATGTCCCGCGGCTCCAAGGCGGTGCGCAGGCCCAGCCCCAGGTTTTCGGAAACCTGGATTTCCAGCACCTCCGCCGGTTCGCAGGAACGAATCAGGGCCGGGACGGTTTTTTCCCCCGCCATCACGGCAGCCCGCCAGCGGCGCTCCCCGACGATGAGGGTATGCCGCCCGGCGGCGTTGGCCGGCTGGACCACCAAAGGGTGGATCAGCCCCTTCTTCTGGATGGAATTGGCCAGGCTCCTGAGGGAGGTTTCGTCGATATGCTGCCGCGGATGAGCCGGGTCCGGCTCGATCAGCGCCACGTCGACCATTTGGAATTGGGGAGTGTTTTCTTTGAAGGCCATGACCGCTCTGTCGTGAAGTAAAGGATGGCGCGACCCGGGACTTGGCCGGAGCGGGCCAGCGGATCGGCGAACGAGGCCGCATGTTCCATGGTTCCCGTCGTTTTTTCAACCCAGATTATCCATTAGGACGCGAGATGATGGCGAGGTGGGTTGCGAGACAGTTTCGTTGCTTGCGAGGAGTTCATGGTTATTCCATGGACGACGAACAAGCGGCAAAAATGGCCGCAAACCGACCGCCAGCGCTCGCGTAGGCGCGAAGCGCCGCCTAATGGATAATCTGGGTTCAGGCAGGAAGAAGGCCCCTACAGCCACACCATCAAGCCCATCTCCATCGGATGCGTCAGCAAGGAATGGAAGGGGTAGACCCGGATGCGGTATTCCAGCTTCCCGCACAGGTCCGGCGCCAGGTCCAGGGTAAAGAGGTGGTCGTCGCCGCTGCCCTGGCCGTCGTAGTTGAAACGGAAGCGGCGCACGTCGGCCTCCAGCCATTCGGAACTGGCGGAGCGGTTGACCAGCAGTTCCACCAGCACGTCGTCCGAGGACAGGCCGTTGAGCCTCAAGGCCACTTCGAAGCGCAAGGCGTCGCCGAAGGGAATGCGCTTCTTGGGGGTGTCCACCCGGCGCAGGGTGACGCCGCTCCAGCGCTGACGTATCTTGGCCTTCCAGGCGGCCAGGATGCGGGCGCTGTCGAAATCCTTGTCGGCGTAAATGCGGCCATTGCGGGCGGCGGGGAAGTAGAAGCGGCTGACGTATTCCCCCACCATGCGGCTGGCGTTGAAGCGGGGCAGCACGGTGGCGATGGAGCGCTTGGCTTTTTCCACCCAGCCTTCGGAGAAGCCCATCTTGCCCCGCCCGTAGTACAGGGGCACCACCTGGTCCTGGAGGATTTCGTACAGGGCGTGGCTGTCCTCCAGGTTGCGCTGGACCTCGTTCAGATTGGGCTTGATGGCCCAGCCGTTCTTTTGCTGCTCGTCGTAGCCCTCGGCCCACCAGCCGTCCAGCACGGAGAGGTTGATGGCGCCGTTGATGGCCGCCTTCATGCCCGAGGTGCCGCTGGCCTCCTGGGGATAGATGGGGTTGTTGAGCCATACGTCCACCCCCGCCACCAGGCGGCGGCCGAGGCCCATGTCGTAGCCTTCGACCAGCATCACCTTGCCCTCGAATTCGGGCATGCGGCCGATATTGTGGATCAGCCGGATCAGGTCCTGCCCCGGCTGGTCGGCGGGGTGGGCCTTGCCGGCGAAGATGAACACCACGGGCCGGTCCTCGTTGGCGATGATTTCCCGCAGCCAGTTCAGGTCCTCGAAGATCAGGGCGGCCCGCTTGTAGGTGGCGAAGCGGCGGGCGAAACCGATGGTGAGCACGTTGGGGTCGTAGCTGTCGGCGTACTTCAGCAGCCGGTCCAGGTGGGCCTCGGAGCCGTGGTTGCGGTAATGCTGCTGGGTGATCCGGTAGCGCACCACATGAAGCATCTGGGCCTTCAGGCTCTGGCGCACGCTCCAGAACAGGTGGTCGGGAATCCGGTCGATGCCGTCGGTCCAGTAATCCTGGTCGGTGAGGCGGTGGCGCCATTCATAGCCGAGGATGTTGTCGAACAGGTCCGCCCATTCCTGGGCCAGGAAGGTCGGCACGTGCACCCCGTTGGTGACGTAGGATATGGGGCTTTCTTCCGGCGTCAGCTGGGGCCACAGGTTGGCGCATATTTCCGACGACACCTTGCCGTGGATTTTCGACACCCCGTTGTGGTGGCGTGAGCCGCGGATGGCCAACACGGTCATGTTGAAATCCCCGCCTTCGGGAGGAATGCCCAGGCCCACCAACTGCTCCCGGGCAACGCCCATGTCCTTCAGGAACGGCTGGAAATACTCGGCGATCATTTCCTGGCTGAAGTGGTCGTGGCCGGCGGGCACCGGTGTGTGGGTGGTGAACACGGTGTTCACCGCCACCGCCTCCAGGGCGCTGGCGAAATCCAGGCCGCTGGAAGTCAGGGCGCGGATGCGCTCCAGCAGCAGGAAGGCGGCGTGGCCCTCGTTGATGTGCCACACGGTGGGGGCGAGGCCGATTTCCTTCAGCGCCCGCACGCCCCCCACGCCGAGGATGATTTCCTGCTGGATGCGGGTGCTGCGGTCGCCGCCGTAGAGCTGGTGGGCGATGTCCCGGTCCCGCTCGGCGTTCTCCTCCAGGTCGGTGTCCAGCAGGTAGAGCTTCACGTGGCCCACCAGGGCCTGCCACACCTTCACCGCCACCTTGCGGCCGGGCAGTTCCACCTCCACCCGGATTTCGCTGCCGTCGTCCCGCAGGGCGGGGGAGATGGGCAGATCGTCGAAGTCGGAATCGGTATAGGTTTCCAGCTGCTCACCGGTGGCGTCGATGATCTGGGTGAAATAGCCCTGGCGGTAGAGCAGGCCCACCGCCACGAAGGGCAGGCGCATGTCGGAGGCGGCCTTGCAGTGATCCCCGGCAAGGATGCCGAGGCCGCCGGAATAGATCGGAAAACTCTCGTGGAAGCCGAACTCGGCGCAGAAATAGGCCACCAGGTCGTCGGGCTTGAACTGCTCCCCCTCCGTGCGGCGCAGGGGCTCGTTGTGGTAGGTGTCGAAAGCCGACAGCACCCGGTTGTAGGTACCCAGGAACACCTGGTCTTCCACCGCCTCCATCAGGCGCTGTTCGTCCACCCGGCGCAGGAACACCTTGGGGCTGTTGCCCACCGCGCCCCACAGGCCGGGGTGAAGGCGGGCGAACAGGGTGCGCGTCGGCTTATCCCAGCTGTACCACAGATTGTTGGCCAACTCTTCCAGCCGCACCAGCTTGCGGGGGATTTTCGGATTTACTTCGACAACGAATTTGGTGCCGTTTTTCATGCTTTTCCCTGGGTGATGGGGGAGCATACGGCGGGTTACGGCGCTACGCGCCTAAGCCGCCCTACACTTTCAGGAAGTGCTCCCTGTAATACTTTAGCTCATCGATGGACTCGTAGATGTCCGCCAACGCCTCGTGCTTGTTGTGCTTGGTGAAGCCGGGGGCGATTTCCGGCTTCCAGCGCTTCACCAGTTCCTTGAGGGTGGACACGTCCAGGTTGCGGTAGTGGAAGAAGGCCTCCAGCCTGGGCATGTGGCGGGCGAGGAAGCGCCGGTCCTGGCAGATGGAGTTGCCGCACATGGGGGAGGCCTTGGCGGGAACGTGCTTCTTGAGGAAGTTGACCATCTTCTTCTCCACCGCCGCCTCGTCCAGCTCCGACGCCTTCACCTTGTCGATCAGGCCGGACTTGCCATGGGTGCCCTTGTTCCAGTTGTCCATGCCGTCCAGCACGGCGTCGGCCTGATGGACCACCAGCACCGGGGATTCGGCCACGACGTTGAGCTGGGCATCGGTGATCACCACCGCCACCTCGATGATGCGGTCGGTGTCCGGGGAAAGCCCGGTCATTTCCATGTCGAGCCAGATGAGGCGGGTGCTGTCTTGTGCCATAATGTTTTTCAAGCCGAAAAGCCTTTATTCTACACACCTCTCGACCCCATCATCCAATGCACCCATTCACCCTGGTATTCCTGGCGGCCCTGGCGGCCACCACCCTGGTCAAACTGTGGCTGGCCCGCCGTCACGCCCGCCACGTCGCCGCCCACCGGGACGCGGTGCCGGCGGACTTCGCCGAGAAAATCGACCTCCCCGCCCACCACAAGGCCGCCGACTACAGCGTGGCCAAAGCACGTCTGGGCATGGTGAACATCCTGGTGGAAATGGCGGTGGTGCTGGCCTTCACCCTCGGCGGCGGGCTCCAGGCCCTGGCCGACCTGTGGCAGGGGACCTTCGACAACCCCTACTTTCGGGGCCTGGCCCTGATCGGCAGCGTGGTGGCGCTGTCCTCCCTGGCCGACATTCCCCTTGCCCTGTACCGCACCTTCCGCATTGAAGCGCGCTTCGGTTTCAACAAGATGACCCCAGCCATGTTCTTCGCCGACCTGGCCAAGCAAATGCTCCTCGGCGCCCTCTTCGGCGCACCGCTCCTGCTGTGCGTGCTGTGGCTGATGGCGAAGATGGGGGAATACTGGTGGCTCTACGTGTGGCTCACCTGGATGGGCTTCAACCTGCTGGTGCTGGCGATCTACCCCACCTTCATCGCCCCCTTCTTCAACAAGTTCAGCCCCCTGGAAGACCTGGCCCTCAAGGCCCGAATCGAAAAGCTGTTGGCCGCCTGCGGCTTCCAGGCCAAGGGGCTGTTCGTGATGGACGGCTCCAAGCGCAGCAGCCACGGCAACGCCTACTTCACCGGCTTCGGCAAGAACCGCCGCATCGTGCTGTTCGACACCCTGCTGGAGCGCCTGGACAACGACGAGATCGAAGCCGTGCTGGCCCACGAGCTGGGACACTTCAAGCTGCGCCATGTGATGAAGCGGGTGATCCTGCTGTTCGGCCTCAGCCTGGGCTTCCTCGCCCTCCTCGGCTGGCTGATCGACAAGCCCTGGTTCTACGCCGGCCTGGGGGTAAGCACCCAGGGCACCGACGTGGCCCTGGTGCTGTTCTTCCTGGCGATGCCCGCCTTCATCTTCCCCTTCGAGCCCCTGATGAGCTACTTCTCCCGCCGCCACGAGTTCGAGGCCGACGACTATGCCTCCCAGCATTCCAGCGCCGCCCACCTGAGCCGGGCCCTGGTCAAGCTGTATCAGGACAACGCCGCCACCCTGACGCCGGACCCGCTTTATTCGGCGGTCTACGATTCCCACCCCCCCGCCAGCCAGCGGGTGGCCAATTTGCAAAAATCCGCCCATGGGGCATAATATAGTTGACTGTTATTGTCGGAATTAGCCAGGGAGGCTAGCCATGAAATTCAAACTCCTCATCGCCCTGACCCTCGGACTCGCTGCCACCGAGGCTTCCGCCGAGCCCTTCGCCAACGGCAACCCCCACGCGGGCAGGCCCCTGGCGGACAAATCCTGCAACGCCTGCCACGTTTCCATGTTCGGCGGCGACGGCTCCAAGATATACACCCGGCCGGACCGCAAGGTGAAATCCGCCGAACAGCTGGCGGCCCGCATCCGCGCCTGCAACGCCAACTCCGGCGCCGGCTGGTTCCCGGAAGAGGAAGCCCACGTGGCGGCCTACCTCAACGCCACCTACTATCATTTCAAATAAGCCGGTAACAAAGAGGACAACACCATGAACGGATTCGTCTGCGACCTCACCAACAAGCACTGCAAGCCCTGCGAAGGCGGCGTGCCGCCCCTGGCCCAGGACGAGATCGACCGCCTGCTGAAGGACCTGAAGGACTGGGCCCAGGAAGGCCGCGGCATCGCCAAGACCTTCCGCTTCAAGAACTACTACGAGACCATGGCCTTCGTGAACGCCACCGCCTGGATCTCCCACCGGGAAGACCACCACCCGGACCTGGCCGTGGGCTACAACGAGTGCACCGTGCGCTACATGACCCACGCCATCGACGGGCTGTCGGAGAATGATTTCATCTGCGCCGCGAAGATCGACGGGCTGCTGACGCTGTAGAATCTTTGGACAGGATTAACAGGATGTTCGGGATTAACATGTTTTAACCCAGATTATCCATTAGGCGGCGCTTCGCGCCTACGCGAGCGCTGGCGGTCGGTTTGCGGCCATTTTTGCCGCTTGTTCGTCGTCCATGGAATAACCATGAACTCCTCGCAAGCAACGAAACTGTCTCGCAACCCACCTCGCCATCATCTCGCGTCCTAATGGATAATCTGGGTTTAATCCCGTGAATCCTGCCAATCATGTAAATCCTGTCCATGTATTTAGCGTCGCCCGGCCTTGTAGGCCGGGTTGTCGTAAACGATGCACATGGGCGTGGTATACAGCGGCCGGGAGTGGGCTGCCAGCCAGACAAACAGCACCCCACCGAACACCAAAGCCAGGGGCCAGCGAAATCGCCCCACGCCGATTCCAATCTTTCCGCCCCATCGCCTACAATAGCGGGCGCCATGACCTTCTTTTCCCACTTCCTCACCCTCCATGGGTAAATCCTCCGACCTGCTGGGCGGCCTGATCGTCGCCAGCTTCGGCCGCCAATATCTGGTGGAGACGGCGGACGGCCGCCTCCTGCCCTGCACCACCTACGGCAAAAAGGGCGGCGCCGTTTGCGGCGACCGGGTGACAGTCCTCCCCACCTCCGCCGACCAGGGGGTGATCGAAACCATCGAACCCCGCCGCTCCCTGTTCTACCGCGCCAGCGAAGCGCGGGAAAAGCTCATCGCCGCCAACGTCACCCAGGTGGTGATCGTGGTGGCGGCCGTTCCCAGCTTTTACGAAGAGCTGCTCAACCGCTGCCTGGTGGCCGCCGAAGTGGCGGAGGTGAAGGTGCTGATCGTCCTCAACAAGGCCGACCTCACCGCCGAAACCGCCGCCGCCGCGGAAACCCTGGCCCTCTATGCCGGCCTGGGCTACCCCGTGCTGCAACTCTCCGCCCACGGCGACGTTTCCGCCCTGCGCGCCCGCCTCGCCGGGGAAACCAGCGTCCTGGTGGGCCAGTCCGGCATGGGCAAGACCAGCCTGATCAACGCCCTGGTGCCCGATGCCGGCGCCCGCACCGCGGAAGTCTCCGCCAAGCTGGACTCCGGCCGCCACACCACCACCCACGCCCGCCTCTACCACCTGGACGCAAGCAGCGACCTGATCGACTCCCCCGGCCTGCAGGAATTCGGCCTCGGCCACGCCGACCGCAACCAGATCGAACGCGCCTTCCCGGAGTTCCGCCCCTTTCTCGGCCACTGCAAGTTCAACGACTGCCGCCACGCCACTGAACCGGGCTGCGCCGTCCAGCAAGCGGTGGCCGGCGGCCACATCAGCCAGCGCCGCTACGACATCTTCCAGAGAATCATCAAGCCCCACCTCGTCACCCGCGGCTAAGGCGCCCCGCCCTTGTAGCGCAGGCGACCCGCCTGCATCGGGCGTCAGCCCGCCTGCGGCAGGCTACGCAGGCGAGGTCGCCTGCGCTGCGGCATTTTCGAGACAGTCCCCGAAGTTTCGGCTATATTAGCAGCCTCTAATAATTCAACCAAGAGGACCCCCCATGAAATCCAAATTATTGACCGCCCTGATCGCCGCCCTGTGCGCCAGCCCCGCCCTCGCCGACGACGCCGCCCAATACCAGGACCAAGCCCGCGCCACCGCCCAATCCCTGCTGAAGCAGCTGGGCGGCGAGTTGCAGAAGGAAATGAAGGCCGGCGGCCCCGTTGCCGCCATCAAGGTGTGCAAGGACCGCGCCCCGGCCATCGCCTCCGACCTGTCCCGCAAGAACGGCGAGAAGGTCGCCCGGGTGTCCCTCAAGGTGCGCAACCCCCTGATCGGCACCCCCGACGCCTGGGAGCAGAAAGTCCTGGCCGAGTTCGACCGGAAGGCCGCCGCCGGCGCCAAGCCGGAAACCCTGGAAACGGCCGAAATCGTCACCGAGCCCCAGGGCAAATACTTCCGCTACATGAAGGCCGTGCCCACCGGCAACCTGTGCCTGGCCTGCCACGGCCCGGCGGAGAAGATCGGCAAGGAAGTGAAGGAACAGCTCAGCGCCGACTACCCCCACGACAAGGCCACCGGCTACGGCGAAGGACAGATTCGCGGCGCCATCACCATCAAGGGGCCGCTGTAGGCAAGACCTCTGGTTTTCGCGGCCAGGAGGTCGCTCCCACGCCCCCAGCGGTGCATGCGCCCCGGAAAACAAAGAAGCCGGCTGATTCAGCCGGCTTCTTTAGTGTCGCCTCACGAAGGAAGTCAGTTTTCCAGGTAATCCACCAGCAAGCCGCTGGTCTTGCGCAGGCGCTGGGACAGGAGGCGGGCGATTTTCATCACGATTTTCACCCCCAGGGCGGGGTGGTCGTTGAGGATGCGGCCGAAGTTGTCCTTGGTGAGGATGATCAGCTTGGCGGGGGTGGCGGTGATGCAGGTGGCGGAGCGGGGCTCGCCGTCAATGATGGCCATTTCCCCCAGGGTCTTGCCGTGGCCCACCAGGGCGACGCATTTCTCCTCCCGGTTGCTGTCCTCCTTGAAGATGCCCACGTTGCCTTCCACGATCAGGACCATGAAGGTGCCCGGGTCCCCTTCCTTGAACAGCGCGCTTTTCTCCTTCGCCTCGTAGGCCTGGACGTATTTCGCCACGACTTCGATGTCCCGCCACTCGAAGCCGCTGAACATCCAGGTCTCCTCCAGCATGGAGCCCAGCTCCTCCTGGAACTGGGCGCCGGCGCCCATGAGTTTGAAGGACTGGGGGCCGTTGTCGCTGGTTTTCATCATCGCCGTTCTAACCCAACAATTCGGTGTCGTCGTGGGAGTAGGCCGGGGCGCAGCAGCACAGGATTTTGAGCACGCCGGCGCCGGCATTCTCGATCCGGTGGGGCGTGCCGGGCGGGATGCACACCGTGTCCCCCGCCGCCACCGGGAAGCTTTCGTCCCCCAGGGTCATCACCCCCTCCCCGTCCAGGACGGAGTATAGCTCCTCGCTGGTCCGGTGGCGGTGCAGCAGGGTGGTTCCGCCGGGCGGCACCCGGGCCTCGGCCAGGCTCTGGCGGCGGTTGCCGTGCACCGCCGGGTGCATCAGTTCCCGCACTTCCGAGCCGTCGAGGGTGCGATAGGGGGGAGCCTCGCGGTGAGCAGTGCGAATCGCCATGGCGGCCGGCCGCCCGTCAGGGTTTCTGGGCGGGGGCCCGGGCCATGGACTCGGCCATGAAATCGAGGAAGGTCTGCAACAGGCGGGAGCGGAACTTGCCCGGGGCGTAGACCAGGGACAGGGGACGGATCAGGCGCGGTTGCAGGGGGATGGCCACCAGGTCGTCGATCTTGAGTTCCTTGGTCACCGTGGCCAGGGACATCACGGCGATGCCCATGCCGGCTTCCACCGCACCCTTGATCGCTTCCGGGCTGCCCAGTTCCATCACGATATTGAGGTCGTCGGTGGTCAGCCCGGCGTTGCGCAGGTATTCGTCCACCACCTCCCGGGTGCCGGAGCCCGCCTCCCGGGTGATGTAGGGCTGGCCCACCAGCTGTTCCGGGGTGATGGCGGTCTGCTCCGCGAGGGGATGGCCCACGGGGCAGATCATCACCAGCTCGTCGTTGCAGCACACCTCGAAATGGAGCTGGGGATGGTGGGACGAGCCTTCGATCAGCCCCACGTCCAGGGCGTGTTCCGCCACCTTGGCGACGATGTTTTCGGAGTTGGCCACCATCAGCTTGGCGTGAACCTTGGGATAGAGGGTCTTGAACTCCCCCAGGATGCGCGGCAGCAGATAGTCGGCGATGGTGGTGCTGGCGCCCAGCAGCAGGGTGCCGCTGACCTGGCCGGTCATCTCGGACAGGCGGGTTTCCATCTCGGTGCTGAGGTTCAGGATGCGCTCGGCGTATTCCAGGGCCAGCTCCCCCGCCGGGGTGAGGGAAATCTTGCTGTGGTTGCGCTCGAACAGCCGGGTGTTGAAATGCTCTTCCAGCTGCTTGACCTGGAAAGTCACCGCCGGCTGAGTCATGAACAGAAGTTCCGAAGCCTTGGTGAAACTCAGTTGCTTGGCCACGGTGTAGAAAACCTGTAATCGGCGGTCGGCCATACTTTCTGCCCCGAATGAATTACGCTGGGAAAGCCTGCTATTCAAGCACATTTTACGTCCCGACGATAGTCCTCCGCCCCATCGGGAAAAGCCGGCCGGGCATGACGGGGGCCGCGCTTTCGTGATATAAAACCCCTTCCCTAACGGAACCCGAGACCAGCGGACCTGATGAATCGCGGCTTTTACATCATCCTCGGCGCCCAGTTTTTTTCGGCGCTGGCGGACAACACCCTCCTCTTCGCCGCCATCGCCTTGCTCAAGGACCTGAACGCCCCCAGCTGGCAAACTCCGGTCCTGCAGCAGTTCTTCGTCATCTCCTACATCCTGCTGGCGCCTTTCGTCGGCGCCTTTGCCGACTCCATGCCCAAAGGACGGGTGATGTTCGCCAGCAACACGATCAAGTTCGTCGGCTGCCTCGGCATGCTGCTCGGCCTGCACCCCCTCTATGCCTACGGCGTGGTGGGACTCGGCGCCGCCGCCTATTCCCCGGCCAAGTACGGCATCCTCACCGAATACCTGCCCCCCAGCAAACTGGTGCTGGCCAACGGCTGGATGGAGGGCCTGACGGTGGCGGCCATCATCCTCGGCGCCATCATCGGCGGCGCGCTGCTCAACCCCAGTCTGGCCAACCAGTTGCTGGCCTTCGACCTGCCCTTGATCGACACGCCGCCGGAAATCTCCATCCTGATCATCGCCGGCCTGTACGTGGCGGCGGCGGTATTCAACCTCTACATCCCCAAGGTGTCCATCGACCACCGGGCACCAAAGAAAAACCCCTTCTTCCTGGTCCACGATTTCTGGCACTCCTTCCGTCTGCTGTGGCAAGACCCCCTGGGCCGGGTTTCCCTGGCGGTGACCACCCTGTTCTGGGGCGCCGGCGCCACCTTGCGCCTGATCATGCTGGAATGGGCGGCCCTGGCCTTGAATTTCGGCATGGAACAGGCGGCCAAGCTCACCGCCTGGGTGGCAGTGGGCATCGCCGTCGGCTCGGTGCTGGCGGCCAAGTTCGTCACTTTGGAAAAATCGGTACGGGTGCTGCCGATGGGCATCGGCATGGGTGTCGCCACGACGCTGATGGTATTCGTGCACCAGCCGCTCCACGCCATCATCCTGCTGGTGATTCTGGGCGTGATGGCCGGCTACTTCGTCGTCCCCATGAACGCCCTACTGCAGCACCGGGGCCACCTGCTGATGGGTGCCGGCCACTCCATCGCGGTGCAGAACTTCAACGAGAACCTGAGCATCCTCGCCATGCTGGGCATCTACGCCCTGATGATCAAAGCCCAGCTATCCATCTTCACCATCACGGTGCTGTTCGGCCTGTTCATCAGCGCCACCATGGGATGGCTGTACCGGAAGCACGGCCACGACCAGGACCTGGGCCAGACTTAGAGTATTACCGGCTGGTCGGATAGTTCGTTGGGGTTCGCCCCCTGGGGCGGAAAATGGGTCGCCAGCAGCGTGCCGATTTCCTTGATGCCCGCCGTCACCCCTTCTTCGAAACGACCCTCGCGGAAAGCCTGCTCCATGCGGCCGCAGATGGCCTCCCACGCCTCGCCGCCCACCTTGGCGTGGATGCCCCGGTCGGCGACGATTTCCACCTGCCGGTCGGCCAGCAGCAGATAGATCAGCACGCCGCTGTTGCCCTCGGTGTCCCACACCCGCAGGCGGGAAAACAGCTCCACCGCCCGCTCCCGGGGCGTGACGCCGCGCAGCAGGTCAGGAAGGTCCAGCCCCCCTTCCACCGCGAAGCGGATTTCCCCCTCGTGGGACAGCTCGGATTCCCGGACCGCGGCCTCGATGGCTTTCAGGGCGGCGGCGGGGAATGCCCGGCGCACCTGCCAGCGGGGGGTGAGGGTATGCCTCAGGATGCGTGGAATATCGATCACCATCTGCCGGACGCGCCTCCTCCGCCGAAACCGCCACCCCCGCCGGAGAACCCGCCTCCGCCGCCGCTGGAAAAGCCCCCGCCGCCCATTCCGCTCACCCCGGCGAGGACGAAGAAGAACACCACCACTGCGGCCACCAGCCCGCCGAGGAGGGTGCCGAACAGCAGCCAGCCCACCACCCCGGTGATGCCGCCGGCGATGGAGGCGCCGAAGAACGGCCCGAAAATGGCCCGCAGCAAGCCGCCGCCGATGATGACGGCGATGAAAATCGCCGGAAAGTAATTGTCGAAAGCGGAGCCGGAACTGCCTTTCTGCTTAGGCGGCGGCAGGGGCTCCCCGTCCACCAGCCGGATCAAGCGGTTCACCCCGGCCTCGATGCCGCCGTAGAAATCCCCCTGCTTGAAATAGGGCGCGATGATGTCGTCCACCACCCGCTTGGCCACGGCGTCGGGGATCACCCCTTCCAGGCCGTAGCCCACCTCGATGCGCAGGGTGCGGTCGTTCTTCGCCACCAGCAGCAGCACGCCGTCGTCCACGCCCTTGCGGCCCAGCTTCCAGGCTTCGGCGACGCGGATGGAGTACTGCTCGATGGCTTCGGGCTGGGTGGTGGGCACCAGGAGGACGGCGATCTGGCTGCCTTTCCTGGCCTCGAAGGCCTTCAGCTCGTCTTCCAGGCGGGCCTTTTGGTCGGCGGACAGGGTGCCGGTGAGGTCGGTGACCCGGGCCTGGAGGGGCGGAACGGCGACGTCCGCCCGCGCCCCGGCCGCCAGCACCAGGGCCAGCGCGACCAGCAGCAGCCTTAGCCAGGAGCGGGGCATTTACTTGGCGGCGGCAGCCGGGGCGCCGAAGTCCACCTTGGGCGGCGCGGAAATCGCCTTCTCGTCCTCCACCGCGAAGCTGGGCTTGGTCTTGTAGCCGAAGGCCATGGCGGTGAGGTTGGAGGGGAAGGAGCGCACCGTGGTGTTGTACTCCTGCACCGCCTTGATGTAGCGGTTGCGGGCCACGGCAATGCGGTTTTCGGTGCCCTCCAACTGGGCCTGAAGGTCGCGGAAGGCGCCGTCGGCCTTGAGCTGGGGGTAGTTCTCGGACACCGCCAGCAGCCGCGCCAGAGCGCTGCTCATCTGGGCCTGGGCCTGCTGGAACTTGGCGAAGGCCGCCTCGTCGTTGAGCAATTCCGGCGTGGCCTGGATGGCGCCCACCCTGGCCCGGGCCTCGGTCACCTGGGTCAGCACGTCCTTTTCGTGGGAGGCGTAGCCCTTCACCACGTTCACCAGGTTGGGCACCAGGTCGGCCCGGCGCTGGTACTGGTTCAGCACCTCGGCCCAGCCGGCCTTGATCTGCTCGTCCTGGGCCTGCATGGCGTTGTAGCCGCAGCCGGAGAGGGAAAGGGTTGCCAGCAGGGAAACTATCGTCAAAAGAGTGCGCATGATTCCTCCTTATAAATCTTTCACCGCAGAGGCCGCGGAGGAACGCAGAGTAAAACCAAAACCTGAAAAGTCTTTCCTCTGCGCCCCTCCGCGTCCCCCGCGGTTCAAGAACTTGAATTTCAATATAGGGCCAACAGCCTATTTCTCAAGCCCGGCGAAAGTTTCCCGCGCCAGGCACAGGTCTTCCCAGGCCTTGGCCTTTTCCGTCAGGGCGCGCAGCAGATAGGCCGGGTGGTAGGTGACGATCACCGGGATGCCCTGGAAGCGGTGCACCTGCCCCCGCAGGCTGCCGATGCTGGCGTCGGTGCCCAGCAGGGCCTGGGCGGCGAAGCGCCCCACGGCGAGGATGATCCTGGGGCGGATCAGTTCGACCTGGCGCTGGAGGTAGGGCATGCAGGCCGCCACTTCCTCCGGTTCCGGGTTGCGGTTGCCGGGGGGACGGCTTTTGAGCACGTTGGCGATGTAGGCCTTGTCGCCCCGCTTCAAGCCGATGCTTTTCAGCATGTTGTCCAGCAGCTTGCCCGCCTGGCCGACGAAGGGCTCGCCCTGGGCGTCCTCGTCGGCCCCCGGCGCCTCCCCCACGATCAGCCAGTCGGCGTTCGGGTCGCCGACGCCGAACACGCCCTGGGTGCGGCTCTGGTGCAGGGGGCAGCGGGTGCAGGCGGCCACGGCGGCCTGGAGCTGCTCCCAGTCCATGGCGGCGATGTCGCCGCCGCCGGCGGGCGGTGGCGCTTCGGAGGCGGCTTCCCGTTTCTTCCACAGGGGAGTCAGCCCCATTTCCTTGAGATAGGCGTCGCGGCGGCTCATAGGGGCAGGGTCATGATGACCGCGTCTTCGCGGCCGTCGTGGGCGGGGTAGTAGTTGCGCCGCTTGGCGATCTGGGTGAAGCCGATGTCTTCGTAGAGGGCCAGGGCCGGCAGGTTGGAGGGGCGCACTTCCAGGTACATGATCTCGGCGCTTCCCTCCCGGGCGGAGCGGATCAGGTGCTGCAGAATGCGCCGGCCCAGGCCCTTGCGCTGCCAGGGACGGGCCACCCCCAGGTTGAGCAGATGGGCCTCCCCCGCCGCCACCAGCATCACGCCGTAGCCCACCGTCTCGCCGTCGGCCTCGGCGATCCAGCAGCTGTTGCCGGCCTGGATGGCGTCGCGGAAATTGCCCGGGGTCCAGGGGAAGGGATAGATTTCCCGCTCCAGGACAATCACCGTCTCCACGTCCTCCGCCGCCATGGGGCGGAAGGCCAGGGGGACGATGTCCGGCTGGCGCCCGGCGTAGAAATCGTAGATCGCCGCCATTACACGCGCTCGCAGGTTTTCAGGGCGACCTTGTCGCGGATGTACACCGGCAGCGCCTCTTCCGGCGGCACCCCGTGGCCCCGCTCGAAGATGGGCGCGGCCAGCCGCGCGATGAATTCGGCCTTGGGGAACAGGTCCGGCTGCACCGCCGAAAGCGTGGCCCCGTAGCGCAGGGCCAGGGCCTCGCCGTACCGGGCGAAGCCGCTGCCGCAGCCGGTCCAGCCGAAGCCCTCGGGCAGGGGGGCGTCCGCCGGGGCGGACAGGCCGGGGGGGGAAAGCTCCTCCCAGTGGCCGTCCAGGCGCCGGTAGACCCCGTGGTACACCTCCCCCATGCGGGCGTCGAGGCAGGCCACCACCTTGTCCACCCCGCTGCCCTCGGCCACGGCCAGCAGGGTGGAAATCCCCGCCACCGGCAGATCGGCGCCGAAGGCCAGGCCCTGGGCCACGCCGCAGGCGATGCGCAGGCCGGTGAAGGAGCCGGGGCCGCTGCCGAAGGCGACGCCGTCCAGGTTCTTCAGGCCCACCCCGCCCTTCGCCAGCAGCTCGTCCACCATGGCCAGGACCATCTCAGAATGGCGCTGCCCCGCCAGCACGTGGCGCGACGCCACCTCCCCGTCCAGCCACAGGGCGAGGGAGCAGTATTCGGTGGAAGTGTCGAGGGCGAGGAGGTTCAAGGGGATTTCCGTTTCGAGAGGGGAAATTATACCGGCACCGAAGCAGCCGCCGCCAATTCAGCCGGCAAAACCGCCCGGCCATTCCTGAGCGTCATGCATCACCGCCAGTATTTCAGCCAAATCGCGGCCGTCGAAGCGATAGGGCAAAACGAAATGGGTCCCGCCGATTA
Organism: Gallionellaceae bacterium UBA2239; assembly: GCA_002347615.1. Classification (GTDB taxonomy): domain Bacteria; phylum Pseudomonadota; class Gammaproteobacteria; order Burkholderiales; family UBA9220; genus UBA2239. Next base: position 28,194 of record DDYH01000040.1, read on the forward strand.
CCAGTTCCCGGGTTCCCTCCACCCGCCCGGGACGACCCAGCAAGGGGTGGAACCTCAATTGGGCCACTTGGCGGTGAACCTGCCGCGCCACGTCCTGCGCCGCTTGGGGATTGCGTTCTGCGATGTAGCTCATGGCCTCGTCGAAATCGTCCAGGGCCCGATCAAGCCACTCAATCTGCATCCGCCCCCCACTTGGCAAAGATCGCCTTCACCCGTTCGCGGGAAGCGTATTCCTGCCGGTCCGCCGCCTCCAGCCGCTCCCGGATCACCGACACCTGCCAGGCGTTCATTTCCACATAGCTATGAATCGCCTCGGCCACCAAGCTCGATTTGCTCTTGCCGGTGACGCTGGCCAACTTCTCCAGCGCCTCCTTGTCCTCTTCGCTGACACGGACGCTGACCACTGCTGCACCCATTGGAAGCCCTCCTGTTTACGTTTGTTTACGATAGCACAAAGGAGGGCCGGTACGCCACGGCAGGACCCCTCCGCAGTCTTTCCCGAAAGCTTGATCCCGATCAAATCGGGGCAGCACATAGCATACTAGAATGGTCGGAAATTATCGTCCAAACCGGAGCACGCCATGAACCGTCCCCACCTTCACATCCTGCCCGACCAACTCTATCCCTTCGACGCACGGGGCGTGGCTAGGGCCTGTTCACACTTATTTTGCGGATCGCGTTGCGCCCAGGAGCGGATGGCTGCAAGGCGCGAGGCGAAGCGAAGGCTGGAGCCTTCGCGAGCCGAGCAACGCCGCAGACGCCGCTCCTGGGCGCAACCCGAAGGGCAGGCTGCTGGCGGGGCGCCGGGCGTTGTTGCGGCTCGTCGCTTGGCTCCAGCCAAGCTTCCTCACCGCGCCTAGCCCTGCACCCCGCCGGCAGCCTGCGCGACCGTAAAATAAGTGTGATCAGGCCCTTACGCTTCCGCCATGCGGCTATTTTCGGCGCCCTGGACGCGTTGACCCGGGGAGAAACCATGCGCTTCGTCAACGACCACGGCCCCCTGCCGCTCTTGGACCAGATGGCCCAGCGCTACGGCAATGGGGTGAAGATCGAATACCGGCAGCGGGAGCCGGGGCAGATCGTGATCGACTTCCTCAAGCAGTAGCACGCAACCGAGCAGTAGTAGTCCCCCTCGCCCGGTAAGGGCTTCATACGGCCGCCTCGCGCGGCCGCTTTTTTATTCGATCCAGATCAGCGAGGCCATGCGGCCGGTAGCGCCGTCGCGGCGGTAGGAGTAGAAGCGTTCGGCGTCGGAATAGGTGCACACGCCGCCGCCGTAAACCGCCGTGACGCCGATTTTCCCCAGCCGCAGGCGGGCGAGGTGGAAGATGTCGGCCAGCCACTTGCCGTTTTCCCTGGCAACGAAAGCGGCTGCCGCCGCCGGGTCGAAGGCCAGGAAGGCGTCCCGCACCTCGCCCCCGACCTCGAAGGCGGCGGGCCCGATGGCGGGGCCGAGCCAGGCCAGGACTTCGCCGGGAGAAACCTTCATGGCCTCCACCGCCGCCTCGATCACTCCCTCTGCCAGCCCCCGCCAACCGGCGTGGGCCGCGGCCACCACGGCGCCGGCCCGGTCGCACAGCAGCAGGGGCAGGCAGTCGGCGGTGAGGACGGCGCACGCCTTGCCCGGCTGCCGGGCCACGGAAGCGTCGGCCTCGGGCACGCCGGACGCGCTATCGGCGTCCGCCACGTCCGCCAAATGCACCTGCTTCAGCCACAGGGGCTCGGCGGGAAGGCGGTTCCTGACACGGGCGCGGTTCTCCGCCACCGCCGCGGGGTCGTCCCCCACGTGGTCCCCCAGGTTGAGGCTGGCGTAGGGGCCGGCGCTGACGCCGCCGGCGCGGGTGGTGGAGAGGGCGCGGACCTTGGCCGGGGCGGGCCAGTCGGGAAGAATCAATTCCATTTAGAGCCTATTTCAGTAGGTTTCATGCCCCGCGTTGCGGCCAGAAAGCGATGGATGCGCGAAGCGGGGCGAAGCCAATGGTCATTCCATTGGCGAGCCACGCGACAAAGCAGACGCGCTTTCTGGCCGCAACCCGAAGGGCCATAACCATTTTGGGCACATTGCGGTGTTGCTCGCCGCTTGTTTGCCCCATGAAGGGACTCCGATCCGCTATGGGCTGAAGCCCATGCGGAATCGTATGGAGTGGCCAAACGGCGCGGCTCGCGCCTAGCACGGTACCCAAAATGGTTATGGCGCGGGGCATGAAATCTACTGAAATAGGCTCTTAAGCTCCGGAAAACAGGCTCTGGCGCAGGCCGTCCAGGATGTATTGCACCGCCAGGGCGGTAAGAATCACCCCCAGGAGGCGGCTCACCACGTTGATGCCGGTCTCCCCCAGCAGGCGCAGGATGCGGGGGGCGAACAGCAGGGAGGCCAGGGTCATGGCCAGCACCAGGGCCAGGGCGGCGAAGGCGCTCGCCAGGGACAGCAGGCCCTGGCCCGAGGAAGCCATCAGCAGCACGGTGGTCAGCGCCCCGGGGCCGGCGATGAGGGGGAAGGCGAGGGGAAAGACCGAGATGTCCTCCTTCGCCTCCGCCTCCAGCTCCTCGTCCTTGGTGGTGGAGCGGATGCCGGAATGGAAGGCGAGGATCATGTCGATGGACAGCAGCAACAGCAGCAGGCCGCCGGCGATGCGGAAAGCCGGGATGCCGATGCCCATGGCCCGCAGCAGGGCCTCGCCGCCAATGCCGAAGGTGGTCAGGATGCCCGCCGACAGCGCCACGCCGCGGATCGCCATGGAACGCCGGGCCGACGGGGAGGCCCCGGCGGTGAGGGCGAAGAAGGCCGCCGCCACGCCGATGGGGTCGATGACGGTGAACAGCAGGACGAACTGGCTGACGAAGTCCATTTAACTAAAAAACCTTTCGGGCCGCCAAGACGCCAAGAACGCCAAGGAACCCCAAGGGCACGGCAAGACAAGTCCTGCTAGTTTTCACGGAGTTGTCTTTCTTTGCGCACTTGGCGTCTTGGCGGCTCATAGGTGTGGGGTTCACCCTTGCTTGTTGCGCATGAAATCGGCGGTCTTGAACAGGGCGGTGGTGAGTTCGGCCCGCAGCCGGGGTTCCAGGCCCACGTCTTCCATGGCTTGGGTCATGCACAGCATCCACTGGTCCCGCTCCGCCTCCCCGACGGCAAACGGCAGGTGCTTCTGGCGCAGGCGCGGATGGCCGAACTTTTCGGCGTATAGCTGAGGCCCGCCGAGCCAGCCGGAAAGGAACATGAACAGCCGTTCCTTGGGGCCGGACAGGTCCGCCGGGTGCAGCTTGCGGATGCCGCAGGCCTCCGGCAGGGTGTCCATCAGCTGGTAGAAGCGCTCCACCAGGCGGCGGATGCCCTCCTCGCCGCCGATGCGCTGGTAGTGGGGGTTTTGCTGGGTGAGGGGAATCTGGGTCATGCTAACTCCTTGTTGGCGTCCGGGCCGGCCAGGGCGGCGCCGAACCAGAAATCGCTGCCCTTGTCGAGGAACTCGTCCACCGGCAAATAATGGGAGCCGTCACAGGAAAAAGTGAGGCCCACCATGCCGTTGATGATGTTGAGGGAGCCGGCGCGGAGGTAGATCACCTCGTCCCCCTCCCGCAGGCGGCGCAGCTGCTCGAACACCGGGCGTATCCTCTCCGGCGCCACCGTGGCCCGCTCCGGGTAGGGGCGGCGGGGATAGGCCAGGCACACGGCGGGGTCCATGATCTCGTCCAGGACGTGGATGCGGTAGCTGTAGGGGTCGTCGTAGGGCCACAGGGTGGCGCGGGAACTGGAGAAGTGCAGCTTGCCGTGGAAGATGCCCCGCTCCCGCATCAGCTCCTCCATGATGGCGATCACGTCGTCGATGCGCCGGTCCATGGCGCTGTGGATGCGCTGCTGCAGAAACACCGTCTCGCGGATCGCCGGATCGCCCTTGATCTGGCGCCATTCCTGGCGTTCCTCGGTCTTGCGCTCGGGCAGCTGCAAGTCCCGCAGGTCGAATTCCGCCACCAGGAAGCCCAGCATCCCTTTCGCCCCGGCCACCGCCTGCACCGCGCTGATGCTGGGCCGGCCGGAATACTCGCTGATATAGGCCTCCGACAGCAAAAACCCCTTCCAGGGCACGGCGCTCACCAGGAAGGGGCGCTCCGCCAGGCTGTGGCCGTAGGCCCGGTCGTCCCAGCTTCCTTCCACCACCGTGGCGCTGACCTGCACCCCTTCGGTGTTCACCGCGTAGAGCAGGCCGCAGCGGGGAATGGAGGGCAGTTCCAGGGCCAGCAGCCGGTCCAGGGCGATCTTGTCCCCCCATATCGGGGCGCAGAGCATCGCCAGCCCGGTCATGGGACCCTCCAATTGCAGGGCCAGGGAGGTTTTCTGCCGTTCGATGGTACGTTCGAGCCAATTCATGACTTCATCATACGCGAGGTTTATTGATACAATGGGCCGCTTTTCTCTAGGGTCTTCCTCGGGCCGAAGAACGTATTATGCCATTCCCCCCGCCGCAAACAGAGCGGCTGCACAGCTGCGACATCGAGCGCATCGACACCGCCATCGGCATCGCCCCCGACGGCCGCGCCGTCGGGAGCTTCAAGCACCTCACGCTGACCAGCGCCTTTCAGCCCATCCTCAGCCTGGCCCACCGCCGCCCGGTGGGCTACGAGGGCCTGCTGCGCGCCTTCGACCCCGACGGCAAGGCCGTGCCGCCCCTGGACGTTTTCCGCCTGGCGGAAAACGACGGGGAAACCACCTTCCTCGACCGCCTGTGCCGGGCGGTGCATCTGCACAACTTCCTCACCCTGCCGGAAGGGGACAGCTGGATCTTCATGAACCTCACCCCCAAGGTGGTGGTGGATGGTCGCCAATACGGAAGCTTTTTCGCCGAACTGCTGAAGCGCCATCGCTTCCCCGCCCACCGCATCGTGGTGGAGATCGTCGAGGAAGCGATCCACGACGAAGCCCTGCTGGCCGAGGCGGTGGACTACTACAAGGACCTGGGCTGCCTGGTGGCCATCGACGACTTCGGCGCCGGCCACTCCAACTTCGAACGCATCTGGCGCATCGCCCCTCACATCGTCAAGCTCGACCGCTCCATCAGCGTCCAGGCCGCGGCGGGAAACCGGGTGCGGCGGGTGCTGCCCAACCTGGTGAACCTGATCCACGAAGCCGGCAGCCTGGCCCTGATGGAAGGCATCGAAACCGAACGGGAAGCCCTCATCGCCATGGACGCGGACATCGACTTCGTCCAGGGGTACTACTTCGCCCGCCCCGCCGGCGACGGCATCGGCGCGGACGCCTGCATCCCCCTGTTCGGCGGCCTGTGCGACAAGTTCAAATACTTCGTCACCGACGAGGCCAAGGATTACCGCCAGCGCCTCACCCCTTACCTGTCGGGCTTCCGCCAGGCGATGGGCCTGCTGGAATCGGGCCTGGAAGTGGACGAGGCCTGCGCCAAATTCCTGCGCCAGCCCCGCACCCAGTGCTGCTACCTGCTGGACGCCGAAGGCCAGCAGATCGGCGACAACCTGGATTCCCTCCACTCCACCACCCACTTCGACCTGCGCTTCACCCCCCTGTCCAACGCCCAGGGCGCCAACTGGGGGCGGCGCCAGTACTTCCGCCAGGCCATGAACCAGCCGGGGCAGATCCAGGTGAGCAACCCCTACCTGTCCATCGCCACCTCGAAAATGTGCGTCACCCTCTCCGTTTCCGTCACCAGCGGCACGGAAATGCGGGTGCTGTGCTGCGATTTGGACTGGAGCTGATTTTGTAGCGCAGGCGACCTCGCCTGCTGTTTTGTCGCGCTTTGCGCGGGTGGTTTAGGTGTCGGGCAGCCCCCGACACCCAATTCATCCGCGCGAAGCGCACAAAACCAAGCTCCCTCGCTACAACATCACACCGACCGCAACGTCTCCAACGGCGGCCTGTCCGCAATCCTCCGCGTCGCCCACCACCCCGCCCCCACCACCCCCAGCGTCCCCGCCGCCAAAGCCACCAGCCACAGCCAGGGATTGAATTCATAGGGCAGGTGAAACACCTTCTCCGCCAAAGCCCAACCCAAAACACTCGCCCCCAGGGCGGCAACCAGCCCCGCCAGGAAACCGATGGCGGCGAACTCGGCCAGCTGCACCGCCAGCATCTGGCGCCGGCTCGCCCCGAGCACCCGCAGCATCGCCGCTTCGAAACGGCGCTCGTGCTGGGTGGACACCACCGCCGCGTACAGCACCGCCACCCCGGCGAGAAGGGTGAACAGGAACACGAACTCCACCGCCATCCGCACCCGCTCCATCACCCGGCGCACCTCCGCCATCACCGCCGCCACGTCGACCACGGTGAAGTTGGGAAAGGCCTTCACCATGCGGTCCAGCAGGCGCTCGTCGCCGGGGGCCAGGTGGAAGGCGGTGATGTAGCTGGCGGGGTAGTCTTCCAGCAGGCCGGGGGCGGCGACGACGAAGAAGTTCACCCGGAAGGAGTCCCAGTCCACCTTGCGCAGGCTGGCCACCCGGGCGCTAAATTCGCTCCCCGCCACGCCGTAGGTCAGGGTGTCCCCGAGGCGGATGCCCAGGGTCTTGGCGATGCCCTCCTCCACCGACAGGGTGCCGTCGCCGGCCTTGAGCCAGCGCCCGGCCGTCAGCTGGTTGTCGGCGGGGAGCGCATCGGTCCAGGAAAGGTTGAATTCCCGCTCCGCCAGCCGCTTGGCCCGCTCGTCGGCCAGGGAATCGGGGTTCAGCGGCTTGCCGTTGACCGCCAGCAGGCGGCCCCGCACCATGGGATAAAAGGGCGGCGCCTCCCGCCCCTGGCTGATGAAGAAGGCCCGCAGGGGCCCCTGCTGGTCGGGCTGGATGTTGATGACGAAGCGGTTGGGGGCGTCCGGCGGCAGGGTGGCCTCCCACCCCCGCAGCAAATCCCCCCGCACCAGGGTCAGCACCAGCAGGGCCATCACCCCGAGGCCGAAGGCCGCCACCTGCCACACGCTGGAAGCGGCCCGGCGCCGAATGTTGGACAGGCCGTAGCGCCACAGGGCGCCGCCGCCGTAGCGGCCCACGGCCCGAATCGTGCCGGACACCAGCAGGGACGCCAGCAGCGCCACCCCCCCCAGGCCGGCCAGCACATAGAGGCCCAGCTTGGCATCCCCCGCCTGCCATACCAGCAGGCCGGCCAGCACCGCCACCCCCAGGCCATGGCCCGCCAGGGCGCCCCCCGTGGGGGCCCCCAGCTCCTGGCGCAGCACCCGCAGGGCCGGCACCTCCTTCAGGCGCAGCAGGGGCGGCAGCCCCACCCCCAGCAGCAACGCGAGGCCGATCAGCACCCCCTGGACCGCCGGCAGCGCCGTGGGCAGGGGGAGGGACGAAGCGGACACCAGGGTTCCCAGCCAGCCGGCGAGCAGCCACTGGGCGCCAAAACCCACGGCGGCGCCGGCGAGGCTGGCCAGCAGGCCCAGGAACAGCAGCTGGAACAGATAGAGGCGGAAGATCGTGTCCTGGCCCGCCCCCAGGGTGCGCAGCAGGGCGCAGGCGTCCCAGTGGCGCCGGGTGTAGCGCCGCGCCGCCAGGGCCACCGCCGCCGAGGCCAGAATGGCCGCCACCAGGGAGGCCAGGCCGAGAAACTTCTGGGCCCGATCCAGGGCGGTACGGATTTCCGGCCGGGCGTCCCGCACCCCTTCCAGGCGTTCGCCCCGCTCCAGGCGTTTTTCCGCCCAGGCCCGGTAGGCGGCAACCGCCCGGTCCTCCCCCGCCAGCAGCAGGCGGTAGTGGACCCGGCTGCCCTCCTGGATCAGGCCGGTGCGGGGCAGGTCGACGGCGTTGAGCAGCAGGCGGGGGGCGATGGAAAACAGGTTGCCCGCCCGGTCCGGCTCCTGGGCCACGATGGCCGCCAGCCGGAACTGCGCCCCCCCCACCTCCAGCACCTCCCCCACCCGGGCGCCCAGGCGCTGCAGCAACTGCCGTTCCGCCCAGGCGGTGCCCGGCTCGGGAATGCCCCCCGCCTCCCGGGTGCCGTCGCCGTCGGCCTCCAGCCGCAGGGTGCCGCGCAGGGGGTAGCCCGGGGACGCGGCCTTGATTTCGGCCAGTTGGCCGCTCTCGCCCTTGAGCACCATGCTGGGGAAGGTCAGGGTCCGGCTTGCCGCCAGCCCCCGCCGCTGCGCCTCGTCCACGTAGGCCTGGGGCAGCGGATGGTCCGCCGCCAGCACCAGGTCCGCCGCCAGCAGCCGGTTCGCCTCCCGGTCCAGGGCCACCTTCACCCGGTCGGTGAAAAATCCCACCGTGGTCACCGCCCCCACCGCCACCACCAGGGACGCGGCCAGCACCCGCAACTCCCCCGCCTTCCACTCCCGCAGGAGAAGGCGCAGGGAAAGGGGAAGCCAAACCGGAATTTTCATCCCCGCTCCCGCAGCCGACCGTCTTCCAGCACCAGCTGCCGCCCGCAGCGGGCCGCCAGGCGCTCGTCGTGGGTCACCAGCACCAGGGTGGCGCCCCGTTCCCGATTGAGCTCGAACAGCAGCTCGATGACGCGCTCGCCGGTGGCGGTGTCCAGGTTGCCGGTGGGCTCGTCGGCGAAGAGCAGCTTCGGGCTGGCGGCAAACGCCCGGGCGATGGCCACCCGCTGCTGCTCGCCGCCGGAAAGCTGGGCGGGATAGTGGCCCGTCCGCTCCGCCAGCCCCACCCGCTCCAGCACGGCGGCGGCGGACGCCCGGGCGCCGGCCTCCCCCCGCAGTTCCAGGGGCAGCATCACGTTCTCCAGGGCGGTGAGGGCGGGGAGGAGCTGGAAGGACTGGAACACGAAACCCACCAGCCGCCCCCGCAGGGCGGCCCGGCCATCCTCGTCGAGGGAGAACAGGCTCCTGCCGTCCACATGGACGCTGCCGGAGGAAGGGGTGTCGAGGCCGGCCAAAAGGCCGAGAAGGGTGGACTTGCCGGAGCCGGAAGCCCCCAGCACCGCCACCGATTCCCCGGCGGTGACGAGAAAGTCCAGGCCCTGGAGGATAACCAGGGGCTCCCCCTCGTTATCGGTGACTTGCTTGGTCAAACCCGCGGCCTGCAATATGATCTGCATGATGATGCGTCTTCTCTTTCTCTTATTACTGTTGTTCTCGCCCGCCGCCTTCGCCGACCGGACCGTGCTGGTGTTCGGCGACAGCCTGTCGGCGGCCTACGGCCTGCCCCTGCGGCAGGGCTGGGTCAGCCTGCTGGACGCCCGCCTGCAACGGGAAAATCCCGGCTGGCGGGTGGTCAACGCCAGCATCAGCGGCGAAACCACCCTGGGGGGCGCCTACCGCATCCGCCCGGCCCTGAAGGCGCACCGGCCGGCGGTGGTGATCGTGGAACTGGGCGCCAACGACGGCCTGCGGGGCCTGTCCGCCACCGCCACCCGGGACAACCTGGATGCCATCCTCAAGGCCTGCCGGGACGCCCGTTCCAAAGTGGTGCTGGTGGGGATGCGGCTGCCACCGAATTACGGCAGGGAGTATACGCAAAAGTTCCACGACCTCTACCCCCAACTGGCCCGCAAGCACCGGGCGGCCCTGGTCCCGTTCCTGCTCGAAGGCATCGCCGCCGAGCCGCGGCTGTTCCAGTCCGACGGCCTGCACCCCACCGCCGAGGCCCAGCCGGTGCTGCTGGAGAACGTATGGAAGGCGCTGAAACCGTTGCTTTGATTAACCACGAATTAACACGAATTTACACGAATGATTTGATGACCCGGTTTTATTCGTGTTAATTCGTGTCCATTCGTGGTTAACCCGCTTTTCAGGTAAACTCCGTTGAAATTCCTATGAAAACCCTGCCTACCTCGAAAACCGCGAAATGGCTCGCCACCCTGGCCCTGCTCCTGGCCGGGGGACTCACCGCCGCCGCCCCCATCCTGCTGCGTCCCCAGGAACCGGACAAGCCCAAGCGCACCACGCCCCGCCGGGTCACCCCCAAGCCCACTCCCTACCAGATCCAGCAGCAGAAGGAAAAGGCCAAGAACGAGGCCCTGCTGCTGGAACTGGCGCGCAAGGGGGACGCCGGGGGAATGGCCCCCCTGCTGGAAAACGAACTGGACCTCAACACCCGGGACGCCCAGGGCGACACGCCCCTGATCGAGGCGGCGCGGAAGAACAGCACCGCCGTGGCCCAACTGCTGCTGGACAAGGGCGCCGACCCCAACCTGTCCAACAAGGCCGGCGACACCGCCCTGCTTGAAGCGGTGCGCAACAACGGCGAGGCCCTGGCCAAGCTGCTGCTGGAGAAGAAAGCCAGCCCCACCCTGTCCAACGCCAAGGGCGAAACCGCCCTGTCGGTGGCCCTGTCCCAGGGCTATACCGCCATGGTGCAGCTCCTCAAGCCCAGCGGCGCCGACATCAACGTGGTCCAGGCCAACCGGGACACGCCCCTGATCGAGGCCATCCGCAGCCGCCGCCTGGACATGGTGAAAACCCTGCTGGCCGCCGGCGCCGACATCAACGCCAAGAACGGCGACGGCGACGCGCCGCTCCACATCGCCGTGAACGAGGGCGACCTGGAACTGGTCAAGCTGGCCCTGGCCGCCAAGGCCAACGTCAACCTGGGGGACAAGGACGGGGACACCCCCCTGATCCTCGCCGCCGCCGGGGGCCATCTGGCCCTGGCCCGGACCCTGATCGCCGCCGGCGCCGACGTGAACCTGGCCAACGGCAAGGGAGAGGGCCCCCTGCACCGGGCCGCCGCCAACGGCGACATCGGCTTCAGCACCCTGCTGCTGGAAAAGAAGGCGGACATCAACGCCCGCAACCAGAACGGCGCCAGCCCCCTCTACCTGGCCGCCTCCGCCGGCAACGAGGCCCTGCTCAAGCTGCTGCTGGACAAGGGCGCCGACGCCAACACCCGGGACCGCCAGGGCAACTCCCCCCTGCACACCGCCGCCAACGGCGGCCACATGGCCACGGTCAAGCTGCTGATGGAAAAGGGCGCCAACCTCAACATCCGCGACAACCTGGGCAACGCCCCCCTGATCGAAGCGGCCATAAACGGCCACGAAGGGGTGATGAAAATGCTGCTGGACAAGGGGGCGGACGTGAACCCCCGCAACCGCAGCGGCGTCACCCCCCTGCTGGCGGCGGCGAAGAACGGCCAGGACGCCGCCCTCCTGCTGCTGCTGGAACGGGGCGCCGACCCCAACGCCCAGACCAGCGAGGGGGCCAGCCCCCTGCTCTACGCCGCCACCCACGGCGAGAGCAACCAGGTGGCCGCCCTGCTGGACGCCGGCGCCGACCTGTTCCAGACCGACGCCAACAACGCCACCGCCCTGCACCTGGCGGCGGGCAACGGGCGGGAAAACGTGATGCGGCTCCTGCTGGCCAAGGGCGCCCCGGTGAACGTCCGCAACAAGGCCGGCAACACCCCCCTGCACGAAGCCGCCCGCCTGGGGCAGGTGGGGGCGGAAAGGCTGCTGCTGTCCTCCGGCGCCGCCATCGACGCCCGCAACAACGCCGGCGACACCCCCCTCCACCTCGCCGCCAAGGGCGGCCACTACACGTCCGCCAAGCTGCTCCTGGACCGGGGCGCCAACTTCAACCAGCGCAACGGCGCCGGTGCCACGCCTTTGGCGGTGGCGAAGGGCGGACCGGTGAAGACGTTGATTCAGGATTTCGGGGGAAGGTAGTGCTGGCAGAGCCGTCTGAACTGCTGGGGCTCTGGCTGAAGTTGGCTCGTACGCCTATATTACGTTGGGCATCACCATCAACGTAGCGGCCAACGAATACGGATCAATGAAACAAGTCGAAAAACTAGACATGGCTATAGAGCAACTCGAAGACGCCCTCAAGGCGTACTTCGATGAGCGTTACCATTCGGCGATCGTTCTTGCTGGGGCGGCAGAGCAGCTATTCGCCGGCTACGTCATGAAGCACGGACAAGTCCATGCTTGGTCGAGGGGGCGCACGGCAATTACCAAGATTGCTAATGGTCTACGGAACTATGGATTCGGTACTTCAAAAGCAACCACCGAAGACAAAATCGGCAGTCTTATGAATCGCGCCTACAACAGTTCCAAGCATGCGGGCACGAAGGACCACTCGCTCTTGATGGACCCGAAGTTTGAAGCTCAAGAGCAGATCGACAGAGCACTCTCTAACTTCGACATGCTATCTGCACGCGCCGACTATGACTTGCCGATCCTACCCTTGGCCCAGAGCTTCATGCAGGAGCGAGCGGAGGATGCTCAGTTTGGGCAGCACACCGATGAAATTCTTCCTTCCCATAAGGAATGAACCGGCGATGCCCAACCCTGCGGCACAAGGGACGCTGCGCGATAAAGCCACGCAGCGTCCCTGACCTAGAACGTTAGCCATCACACAAATGACCTCCCCCTCTCACACTAAAACGGATGGCGCTGCCGCAGCCCGCTACGCGGCCGGTCTTCTCGGAGTAGCAACCTGTGCGGAAGCTACAGCCACTACCATGGCTGAGGACGCAGCCAAGGTTGATGTCAAGTTTTCCTTCCGCCACACAGCAACAACCGGAAAGCTGATCACAATCCATGCTCAGATAAAGGCTGGCCCTTCATACCGCAAAGCCTCATCAGACAAGCACTTCCTAACACTCGGAATCAACAAGGAGACACTTCAAGCCTTGTCTGGAACTGGCATGCCCGGCTTAGTCATCTGGGTTCCACCGCCACCCATGGACCGCCTCTATTGGTATGCAACTGATCCGCGCAGCCCACTCAAGACACCGACAAAGATTAGAAGAACTCAGTACCTGCGCCCCTCATTTCGCTATGACCTCTCCCGGCTATATGACTATGCATCATGGTCCCAACGCTATCCAAAGCAGACTGTCGCAGCACTGCCTACTGCCCAGGTAATGCCAGAAGCAAAGAAGGCCTACAGGGCACTCAAAGCGAAGGAGTGGCAAAACCCGCTGGTCGGTCCGCTTCAAATCACGCGATTTGCCTGGCGGCACATTACAAGACGCTCGAAGTCCATCGCTAGACGGACTCTGGCTTTGAGAATCGTCCCGTATCTCAAGGCGTTCCTAGCCAGCCCGCCGGATAGATATGTGTGCAATTTCGCCGGACTTCAGATGAATGGTCCTGAGACCACAGAGACGAGATACCTTATGTGTTGGTACCGGCAAGCCCTAACACTCAACGGAGAAAGCCATTCCCTCTTGGTTCGCATCCGAGAAGAAATTACCTATCCGACGAACTGGAGCTCACGCCCACTCAGCACGGCAGATGTTAAGCAAGTAGCGACTCTGGCTGCGTGGTGGTGTAAGAAGGATAAGTAACGTACCCGCCTCGGATTTTCGTACTGACACTTCGATGAAACAAATAATCGCCCCACTTCTATGTCATCTTACCGAAATGGTTGAGACGAGCACGTCGTGTCGAATAGTACAACCATCCAAAGTCGATAGCCAGAGCACTTGTGATGGCCGCAGTGATGGCTAACCAATCATTCCACCGGACCTGCGCGAAAAACCGCGCAGGCGCCTCAACTCCACGTTAAACCACCGTCACCCTCGCCTCGCCCTCGACCATCTCCCCGATCACCGTCGCGAAGCCGAAGCCTTCGTTGCGGAACACTTCCAGCACCCGATCCGCCGCCGCGGGCTCGCAGGCCACCAGCAGGCCGCCGCTGGTCTGGGGGTCGGTGAGGAGGTTGCGCTGCCACAGTTCCATGCCCTCGGGCAGCACCACTTCCTGGCCGTAACTGGCCCAGTTGCGGCCGGCGGCGCCGGGGGCGAAGCCTTGCTGGGCCAGGTCCAGGGCTTCGGGGAAGACGGGCAGTTTGGCGAATTCGATGCGGGCGCCGAGCTGGGAGCCGCGGCAGATTTCCAGCAGGTGGCCGAGGACGCCGAAGCCGGTGACGTCGGTCATGGCGTGGACTTCGGGCAGTTCGGCCAGGGCCGTTCCCGGGGTGTTGAGCTGGGTGGTGCTGGCCACCAGGCGCTTGTAGCCGGCATCGGGCAGCTTGCCCTTTTTCATGGCGTCGGCGAAGACGCCGATGCCCACGCCCTTGCCCAGGATCAGCACGTCGCCGGCCTTTGCCTGGTCGTTGCGCCGCACCTTGTCCGGGTGGACGATGCCCAGCACCGCCAGGCCGTAGATGGGCTCCGGGGAATCGATGGAATGGCCCCCGGCCACCGGTATGCCCGCCGCCAGGCACACCGCCTGGCCGCCTTTCAAAATGTCCCGCACCACCTCCACCGGCAGCTTGTCGATGGGCATGCCCACCACCGCCAGGGCCAGGATGGGCTTGCCGCCCATGGCGTAGATGTCGGAAATGGCGTTGGTGGCGGCGATGCGGCCGAAATCCACCGGGTCGTCGACGATGGGCATGAAGAAGTCGGTGGTGGCGACGATGGCCTGCTGGTCGTTGAGGCGGTACACCGCCGCGTCGTCGCTGGTCTCGGTGCCCACCAGCAGGTCGGGGTAGAGGCCGCCGGCCGCGGGCAGGGTGGCGAGAATCTCGGACAGCACGGCGGGGGCGATCTTGCAGCCGCAGCCGCCGCCATGGGAAAGGGTGGTCAGTTTGATCGACATGTATAATTTCCTTTTTCCAACTTCTTTTCACCGCAGAGGACGCGGAGGGCGCAGAGGAAAAACCCGGACGAGATGAACAGGATAGGCAGGATTAAGGATAGGGCCTGCCATCCCGAAAATCAGTAATCTTGTCAGGGATTTTGTCTTTCCTCTGCGCCCTCCGCGTCCTCTGCGGTAAAGCTTTTCAGGCATCTCAAATGGGCGCAACCGTATCACAACTGGGCGAATTCGACGAGATCATCGACGCCCGCACTCCGGCGGAGTATGCCGAGGACCATATTCCCGGCGCCGCCAACTTCCCCGTGCTGTACGACGAGGAGCGGGTGCGGGTGGGCACCCTGTACAAGCAGGTATCGTCCTTCGAGGCCAAGAAGGTGGGCGCGGCCCTGGTGGCGCGCAACATCGCCGACCACCTGGAGCGCCACTTCATGGACCGCCCCCGCACTTGGCGGCCCCTGGTCTACTGCTGGCGCGGGGGCAACCGCAGCGGTTCCCTGGTCACCATCCTCAAGGCCGTGGGCTGGAAAGCCGAGCAGTTGGTGGGGGGTTACAAGGCCTTCCGCCGGCTGGTGCTGGAGGAGCTGGAAACCCTCCCCGCCCGCTTCAGCTACCGGGTCATCTGCGGCGCCACCGGCTCCGGCAAGAGCGAATTGCTGCGGGCCCTGGCCCGGCAGGGCGCCCAGGCCCTGGACCTGGAGGCCCTGGCCGTTCACCGGGGCTCGGTGCTGGGGAGCTTTCCCGAAACCCCCCAGCCGGGGCAGAAGCATTTCGAAAGCCTGCTGTGGGACCAGCTGCGCCGCTTCGACCCGGCCCGCCCGGTGTACGTGGAGGCGGAGAGCAAGAAGATCGGCAACGTGCGCGCCCCGGACGCCCTGCTCAGCGCCATGTGGTCCAGCGCCTGCCTCCAGCTGGAAGCCCCCACGGCGGCCCGGGTGGCCTACCTGAAGCAGGACTACCAGCACTACCTGGAACAGCCCGAAACCCTGTGCGCCAAGCTGGACTTCCTCACCAAGCTCCACGGCCACGAACGCATCGGCCGCTGGAAGGAACTGGCCCTGGCCGGCGACTGGGACACCCTGGTGGCGGAGCTGCTGCTGGACCACTACGACCCGGCCTACCGCCGCTCCACCCTCCAGCACTACCCCCGGCTGGAGGAGACGCCGGCCCTGGCGGTGAAGGAAGTGAGCGAGGAGGCCATGGACGAATTGGCGCGGGAAATCCTGAAGTAGGTCGGGCATATATGCCCGACAACGGAGGCTGAACGTCGGGCATGTATGCCCGACCGACGTCCCACCTCCGGAGGGCTGACGCCTAGAGTTCCGAGGTGCAATGGGGGCAGCGGGTGGCCTTGAGGGGCACGGCGGAGCAGCAGTAGGGGCATTCCTTGGTGGCCGGCTCCGCCGCCGGCGCGCTCTCCTGCTCACGCCGCAGGCGGTTGATGCCCCGCACCAGCAGGAACACGGCAAAGGCGACGATGAGGAAGCTCACCACGGCGTTGGCGAACAGGCCGTAGTTGAGGGTCACCGCCCCCGCCTTTTTCGCCTCCGCCAGGGAGGCGTAGGGGCCGGCCACCGCACCGTCTTTCAGCAGCAAATAGAGGTTGGAGAAATCCACGTTGCCCAGGACCAGCCCCACGGGGGGCATGACCACGTCGTCCACCAGGGATTTGACGATGGCGCCGAAAGCGGCGCCGATGATGATGCCCACCGCCATGTCCACCACGTTGCCCTTGACGGCGAATTCCCTGAATTCCTTGAACATGCTGCCTCCTTATGGGCTTACTGGCCGCCCCGCCGCCTCGCCCAGCATCTCCGCCAGGCGCCGGTTCTCCAGCAGCAGGTTGCGGTAGGCGATGGCCTGGGTGACGGCGCTTTTCAGGTCGTACTCGTTCCACGGCTTGCCGACGAAGCTGAAGATTTCGGCCCGGTTGACGGCGTCGATCAGCACCTTCATGTCGGCAAAGCCGGAGAACAGGATGCGGGCGGCGTCCGGCAGTATCCGGCGGAAAGCCTCAAGGAAGCCGATGCCGTCCATGCCCGGCATGCGGTAGTCGGCGATCACCAAATCGTAGGCCACCTTGCCGGCCTTCTCCAGGGCCTCGGCGGGGGAGACGCTGGTGTCCACGGTGAAATGAAAGGCGTGGTCCGTGAGGGAGAAATCCGGGGTCGCCTCATGGCGCAGGGCCGTATACAAGCCCTGGAAGCGGCTCTGGTGGGACAGTTCCCGCCATACGGCGCTGAGCACGTTGGGGTCGTCGTCCACCAGCAGCACCTGGTAATGGCCCCCGTCCCGGTCCAGGGCCACGGCATCACCGAATCGCTCCCGGCAGGCCTCTGCCAGGCGACGGTGTTCCAGCACCACCCGGCGGTAGGCCAGGGCCTGGGCGATGGCGCCGGCCAGCTCGGTTTCGTTCCAGGGCTTGCCGATGAAACGGTAGATGCGGGTCTGGTTGATGGCGTCCACCAGGGCGTCCCGGTCGGCCTGGCCGCTCAGGACCAGGCGCATGGCGTCGGGCTGCAGATCGCGGAAGGCCTTGAGGAAGGCCACGCCGTCCATTTCCGGCATCTTGTAGTCGGAAATCACCAGGTCGTAGGCCACGATCTTGGCCCATTCCAGGGCTTCCTTGGGCGAGGTGTAGGCCTGCACCTCGACCTCCCCGCCGCCCCAGGCCATGATCTCCCGCCGCAGGGCGGCCAGGATATTGGCTTCGTCGTCCACCAGCAGAATGCGGTTCATCACTTGATCCCCTCAGGCCCCTGCCGCCCCGCGGGGCAGAAGCCGGTTTTCCAATAACACGTCGTGGTAGGCCAGGGCCAGGGCGGTCTCGAGTTCCGCCGCCTCCCAGGGCTTGCCGATGAAATGGTACACCCCCGCGATGTTGATGGCATCCGCCAGCACGTCAAGGTCCGCCCGGCGGCGGTTTCCCCCTCCAGCTCCCGCTGGTGGATGGCGCCGATGGCCCCTTCCACGCCGGCGTGGGCGGTGGGCGGGATGCGCGCCGCGTCGGCGCTGGATTTTGCGGAACTCGGTGAAGAACGCCACCCCGTCCACGGCAGGCATGGCGTAGTCCACGATGGCGATGTCGAAATAGCCCTCCGGCTCCCGGGCCCGCTCCAGGGCGTGGGCCGGGGAGGTGAAGGCCTCGATCTCCAGGCCGTCGTGGCCGATGTCCGGCTTGGACGGCAGCTCCCGCCGCAGGGCGTTGAGCACGTACTCCTCGTCGTCCACCAGCAGCACGCGGCACACGGGGCTACCTTCCCACGCTGTCGGCGCGGACGTGGACCACCAGGGTCTTGCCGTCCGCCTTTTCGAAACTGCACAGCTGCTCGATGAGGCTGTCCTCCAGCACGTGGCCCTTGGCCAGGAGCAGCAGGCCGTCCCGGCTCGCCACGTCCCGGGTCAGCACCATGCCGGGGCGCAGATGATTGGAGGTGAAGGTGGCTTCGGCCACCACCTGGGCCGCTTCCACCTGCTTGCCCACTGCCTCGACGAAGGCGTCCACCACCG
This sequence comes from Gallionellaceae bacterium UBA2239, assembly GCA_002347615.1. Taxonomy (GTDB): domain Bacteria; phylum Pseudomonadota; class Gammaproteobacteria; order Burkholderiales; family UBA9220; genus UBA2239. The sequence continues at coordinate 46,162 of DDYH01000040.1, forward strand.
TGGGGTCATAGCGCTTGCCCCGTGCCTCGATGATGAAGTCCAGGGCCTCCCGCTTGTTCATCGTCCTGGCGGTGAGATAGCCGGAAAGCAGGTTGTCGTAGTCGTTGGCCAGGGCCAGGATGCGGGCGCCGAGGGGAATGGCGAGTCCCGACTGCCCTTCCGGGAAACCCAGCCCGTCATAGCGCTCGTGGTGGCCGCGGATGATTTTGGCGGCACCCTTGAGCTGCTCAAGGGCCATCAGGGCGGCCGACCCCTTGGCCGGGTGCTTGGCCACGGCGGTGCGCTCCTCGTGGGTCAGGGTGGGAAAGGGCTTGCCGATGAGGTAGTCGGGCAGGCCGATCTTGCCGATGTCGTGCAGCAGTCCGGCCACCATCACGTCCTGGGCCTCGGCCGGGGTGAACCCCATCTTCCGCGCCAGCATGTGGGCCGTTTCCGCCACCCGCCTGGCATGGCCGGCCATGGCGCCTTCCCGCATTTCCATCAGGTTGGCGAACACCTGGATGGAGGTGAGATAGCCTTTCTTCAACTGCTCGTGGGCCTTCTCCAGGGATGTCAGGGCCTGGCGCAGTTCCTCGGTGCGGGCCTTGACCTTCTCTTCCAGGTGGGCGTTGAGGTCCTTCAGTTCCTCGTTCTGGCGCCGGGTCAGCTCCTCCAGGCGGCGCTTTTCCTGTTCCAGGAACTTGCGCTCCAGGGCCTGGCGCACCACCAGCACCACGTCGTGGTCGTCCCAGGGCTTGGAGATGTAGCGGTAGATTTCCCCCCGGTTGATGGCGGCGATGGTGGAAGCGACGTCGGCGTAGCCGGTGAGCAGGATGCGCACCGCGTCGGGCCAGCGCTGCCGGACTTTTTCCAGGAATTCGGCACCGCTCATGGCGGGCATGCGCATGTCGGACACCACCAGGTCGATGGGCTCCCGCGCCAGCACCTCCAGCCCTTCCTCCCCGCTCTCGGCGGTGTAGATGACGTAGCCCAGGGGCCGGAACAGGCGCTTCAGGGCCGAGAGAATATTGGCTTCGTCGTCGACGAACAGCAGTCGGGAGGGAGTGTCGTTCATGCCGTAAACCTTACCGCAAAGAAGACCGAAATTGTTCGCCGGTATTGTAGCGCAGGCGACCTCGCCTGCATTGCCCGCCGGGAGGCGGGCTGGCCGCCCGCTTGCAGGCGCGGTCGCCTGCGCCACAACGGCGTTTTCGCGTCGCCGGCTTCACGGCTTCGCCTCCTCCACCCCCTCCGGCTTCACCGGCAGCCATACCCGGAAGGCGGTGCCGCGGCCCGGCTCGCTCTTCACGTCGATCTTGCCGCCGTGCTTCTCGACAATGCTATAGGACACCGACAAGCCCAGGCCGGTGCCCTTGCCCACCGGCTTGGTGGTGAAGAAGGGGTCGAAAATGCGGGACAGGAGCTCGGGGGGAATGCCGTGGCCGGTGTCCTCCACCTCCACCCACACCCTATCCCCTTCGCTGCCGGTGCGCAGGGTGATGGTGCCCTGGGTGTCGATGGAATGGGCGGCGTTGACCAGGAGGTTCATGAACACCTGGTTGAGCTGGGAAGGCAGGCAGTAGACTCGGGGCAAGTCGCCGTATTCCTTAACCACCTCGCTCTTGTACTTGAGCTCGTTCCACACGATGTTGAGGGTACTGTCCAGGCCCTTGTGGAGGTCGGCCCACTGCCACTCCTCCTCGGCGCCGACGTGGGAGAAATCCTTCAGGTCCTGGACGATCTTCTTCACCCGGTTGATGCCTTCCCGGGATTCCCCCAGGAGATCCAGCACGTCCTGCTTGAGGAAGGCCAGGTCCAGGCTGTGCTTGGCCTGCCGGATTTCCTCCCGCAAGCCCTCTTCCAGGGTGACTTCGGCCTTCTCGTAGAGGTCCAGCACGGTGAAGAAATCCCGCAAATACTTTTCCAGGGTGCCGATGTTGGAAGAGACGTAGCCGATGGGATTGTTGATCTCGTGGGCCACGCCGGCGGCCAGTTGGCCGATGGAGGCCATCTTCTCCGATTGCAGCAGCTGGTTGTTGGCCTGCTCCAGTTTCTTGTTGATCTCCTGGAAGCGGGCGTTCATTTCCGACAGTTTGCCGATGCGCTCGTTCTGGTCGGCATGCATGCGCAGATTTTCGATGATCACCGCCACCAGGGCCACCAGCACGCTGCCGTAGCGCAGGTCCTCCTCGGAATAGCGCTCCTTGCCGTTTTGGCGGCAGATGCACAGGGCGCCGATGACCTTGTCCTCCATCCGCAGGGGCCAGCACATGGCCAGCCCGCCGCCCTTCTCCACCACTTTCCCGGAACAGGGGTTTTTACGGCCATCGTCCACGTTGGCGAGGATTTCCCGGCTCGCCCCCACCGCCTGATGCAGGAGGTTATGGGAGGCATCCACTTTTTCGCCCGGCTTGCAGGTTTCGCACCCGATCTGGGCGGCCACCACCAATTCCCCGCCGCCCTCTTCCAACAGGGAAAGGACGCCGGAATCGGCATTCAGTTCGTCCGCGATACGGACGAGAAGCAAGCCGTAGGTTTCGCCCGCCTCGCCTTTCTGCCCATGCTGGTACAGCTCGTGGATCCAGTTCAGGGCCGCCACTTTTTCGCACACCATGGTCACCTCCAAAAGTCGTATGTTTTTATTTTTCGGGAAACGCCTGAACCGCAAAGGCGCAAAGAAAAACGAAAGCCTCCCTGAACTTCTTTGCGCCTTTGCGCCTCTGCGCCTTTGCGGTTACCTCTTTCAATTTCACTTCTTCGCCGCGGCTGCGGATTTTTGCTCCGCCTTGGCCAACTCGTGGCGCAGGAAAGCCTCCCGCACCACCTCCCGCAACTGGTCGTCCTCCCAGGGCTTGGTAAGGAACTTGTAGATTTCCCCCTGGTTGATCGCCTCGGTCACCGTGCTCAGTTCGGTATACCCGGAAAGGATCATGCGCACGACACCCGGGTAGAGGACCTTTACCTTGCTCAACAGCTCGATGCCGCTCACCCCCGGCATGCGCTGGTCGGACAGGACCACCCCCACATCGCTGTTCACCGCCAGGATTTCCAGGGCCTCCCGGGCGCTGTGGGCGATGAGTATCTGGTAGCCTTCCCGCCGCAGCAGACGTTTCAGGGCGGTGGTGATGTTGGGCTCGTCGTCCACCACCAGCAGCTTGCGCACCGTACCGGGGGCATGGGCGATATCCTGCAACCGTTTGTTGGATTGAAGCAATGCGTACATATCAGTACTGGGCAGGGGGCGGCTGTAGAAGAAGCCCTGCATCTCATCGCAGTGGATGGAGCGCAGGTAGCCCATCTGGGCCTCGGTTTCCACCCCTTCGGCCACCATCCTGAGCTTGAGGCTGTGGCCCAGGGCGATCATGCCCTGGACGATGGCGGCGTCGGAGGCGTCGAAGGTGATGTCCCGGATGAAGGACTGGTCGATCTTCAGCATGTCGATGGGGAACAGCTTGAGGTAGGACAGGGACGAGTAGCCGGTGCCGAAGTCGTCGATGGAAAAGCGCAGTCCCACGTCCCTCAGCCCCCGCAGGATGCCCACCATCTCCTCCACGCTTTCCATCAGGAAGGACTCGGTGAACTCCAGCTCCAGATAGGCGGGGTTGAGGCCGGTTTCCTCCAGCACTTCCTTCACCACGTCCACCAGGTTGTGCTGGCGCAGTTGCAGCACCGACACGTTCACCGACACCCGCAGGGTGACGAAACCCGCCTGATGCCATTCCTGGGCCTGGCGGCAGGACTCCCGCAGCACCCATTCGCCGATGGGCAGGATCAGGCCGGACCGCTCCGCCAGGCCGATGAAGCGCCCCGGCGCCAGCAGGCCCTGCTCCGGGTGCTGCCAGCGCACCAGGGCCTCCACGGCGACGATCTCGCCGCTCACCAGGTCCAGGCGCGGCTGGTAGTGGAGCCGCAGCTCGTCGCGCTCGATGGCGTGGCGCAGGGCGCCTTCCATGGCCAGGGTTTCTTCCAGCTCCCGGCTCTGCTCCGGGGTGAAAAACACGTAGTTGTGCGCCCCGGCAGCCTTGGCGCTGGCCAGGGCGATGTCGGCGTTTTTCATCAGGGCGTCGGCCCGGTCGCCATCGTCGGGATACAGGGCGATGCCCACCCGGGCGGTCATGTTGATCTCGTAGCTGTCCAGGTGGATCGGCGCTGCCACCGTTTCCAGCACCTTGCCCGCCACCACGTTGGCCTGGTGCTTGTCCTGGAGGTCGGGCATGACGAGGGCGAAATTGTCCGCCCCCATCCGCGCCACGGTGTCCCCCTCCCGCAGCAGGCCCAACAGGCGGGTGGCGATCTCCTGGAGCACCCGGTCGCCCACGGAATGGCCGTAGCGCTCGTTGACGCTGCGGAAGCGGTCCAGGTTCACCACCATCACCGCCACGAAGCACTTGAGGCGCCGGGCGTGGGCCAGGGCGAGGGCGATGTGGTCCGCCAGCAGGAACTGGTTGGGCAGGTCGGTGAGGACGTCGTAATGGATCAGATGGCGGATGCGCGCTTCCGCCTCCTTGCGGGTGGATATATCGGTGAACACGCCGATGTAGTGGGTGATTTCGCCCCCCTCGTCCTTCACCGCGCTCACCGCCAGCCAGGCGGGGAACACCTCGCCGCTCTTGCGCCGGTTCCAGATTTCCCCCACCCAGTGGCCGGTTTCGTCGATGGCCGCCCACATGTTCTGGAAAAAGCCCCGGTCGTGGCGCTCCGAGCGCAGCACGCTGGGCTCGGAGCCGATCACCTCGTCTTCCCGGTAGCCGGTGATGTCGGAGAAGGCGCGGTTGACGGTGACGATGCGCAGGTCGGCGTCGGTGATCATGATGCCCTCGGCGCTCTCCTCGAACACCTTGGCGTCCAGGCGCAGCTTTTCCAGGTCCGCCATGCGCTCGGTGACGTCGTCGTACACCGCCACCACTTCGCCGCTGGGCAGGCGGTAGACATGGTTCTCCCGCCAGCCGGCAATGCGCTCGTCCCGGTAGAAGGCGGGGGGAAGGTATCCCGGCTCGCCGCTTCGCCATACCCGTCTCAGCACGTCCAGGAAACCGAGTTGCGCCACAGCGGGGAAGACTTCCGTCACGGGGCGGCCCAGGATGTCGCCCCGGGACAGCTTTTCGATCTTCTCCAGGGCGCGGTTGGCGTTGCGGAACACGAAATCCTTGCCGTCCTCCACCGCCTCGTACACCGCCACCGCGCTATGCATGTTGTTGAACAGTTCCCGGAAGCGGTCATCGCTTTGCTGGAGGGACTCCTCCATGCGCACCCGCTCGGTGATGTCGGTCATGGCGCCGGTAACGGCCACCGGGCGGCCCCCCTCATCGCACTGGACGGTGAAGGTGTCGCTGAACCACTTGAGGGTGACGCCGTCCTGATGCCGCATACGATAGGAAATCCGCATATGGGCGCCACAGGGCAAGGGACCGGCGGTTTCATCCGCCACCCGGCGCCGGTCCTCGTCGTGAATCCGGCTGAACCACAATCCGGGGTCGGTGATGAAATCCTCCGGCATGAAACCCAGCACGTCCTCCACCGCCGGGCTGATGTAGGTGGTATCGAAATGGGGCAGGGCGGCGGTGTAGAGAATGTCGGGCACCGTTTCCACCACGTTGCGGAAACGCTGCTCGCTGGCCTTCAGAAGCGACTCGGCCCGTTTGCGTTCGGTGATGTCCCGCAGGACGCCCACCGCGTGCCAACGGCCTTTGCGCTGGAGGGATGACACGGACAACTCGACGGGAAACTCCACCCCGCTTTTGTTCACCGCTGCCAGCTCCAGGGTCTTACCCAGGACCGCTCCCGCCCCGGTTTCGCGGAAGCGGGCAAAGCCCCCTGAAAAAGCTTCCCGGTAACGCTGCGGAGTCAACAGGGCGTGGATATCCTTGCCCAGCAATTCGTCGGCCGTATACCCCAGAATGCGCTCGGTGGCCGGATTGCAATACACCAGCACCCCCTGGTCGTCGATCATCAGCACCGCATCCTGGGCGGCCATATTGATGCTGCGGAACATCTCCTCCTGTTCCCGCAGCGCCTCTTCCGCCGCCTGCCGCCGGTCCTCCCGGGCGAGGTTGTCCAGGGCGAAGGACATGTCCGCCGCCATTTCCTCCAGCAGGGCGATAATCTCCGGGTCGAAAAAGCCCGCCTGGGCCGCATACAGGGTAAGGGCGCCGACGGGCTTGCCGTCGCGCCGCAAGGGAAAGGCCGCCGACGCACGGATGCCGAAGCGGCCGGCCGCATCCCGCCAGGGCAGGGTGACCGGGTCGGCCAGGAAATCGTTGCACAGGAAGACGCGCCCCTCCCGGATGGCGGTGCCGGTGGGGCCTTGCCCCTCGCGCCGGGCGGCATCGACGCTGACCCGCAGGCTGTCGACGTAGTCCCGGGCAGGGCCGCTGGCGGCCTTCACCTCCACCCAGCCGTCTTCCCCGGCCATGCCCACCCAGGCCAGCAAGAAGCCGTTCTGCTCCACCGCCACGCGGCAGATTTTCGAGAACAGCACCTCTTCGTCCACCAGATGGATGATGGCCTCGTTGCTGCGGCTCAATGCGGCGTAGAGGTTCTTCAGGCGCAGAATTTTGGCTTCGGCCGCCCGGCGCTCCGTAATATCGCGTGCCACGGCAAAGTGCAGCCGCTGGCCGGCGCTTTCGATCCGGCGCAGACTGATTTCCACCGGAAAGACGCTGCCGTCCTTGCGCTGATGGAGGGTTTCAAAAATGCCGCCGCCCGCCCCCTCCTCCGCACGACGCCAGTCGTCCTCCAGTGCCGGCCGCGTCTCCGGCGTGCGCAAATCCCCGGCCTCCATGGACAGCAGTTCGTCCCGGCTGTAGCCGTAAAGCTCTTCCACCCGCTGGTTGAAATCCAGCAGGCGCCGCCGGTCGTCAAACAGGAAAATGCCGTCGTTGGCATAGCGGCTGAGAATCTCCAGCCGGGACGCCAGCTGCCGGCGATCCATCTCAAGCCGGTACTCCCGCAGCAGAAAGCCGTCCCGCTGGCGCCGCCACCAGAAGCGGACAATCAACCCCGCCACCGCCACGAAGATGAGGGTGAGGGCCGCCACCACCCAGGCCAGCCGGTTGAGTTCGGCGAAAATCTCCTTCCGGTCCACCTTGACCACCAGGAGCCAGGGGGAATCGGGCACCGCCCGAACCACCGCCAAAACCGGGTCGCCGTGGTAATCCTTGCCTTCCACCACCCCTTCCCAGCCCCGGGCCGCCAAGGCAGCGGGAAGGTCCGGCCGATCGACGGGGAGGCGGAACTTCAGGGCGGCGCCCGGCTCCTTGTCGAGCTCGCTCAGGAAGACCACCTCGTCCCCTTCCTGGCGCACCAGCAGGGCCTCGGCGGTTTCGCTGGGCGTCGGCCAGGCCCGCAACAGGGGATAGAGCCGCTGCCGGGGGTCGATGCGGAAATAGACCACGCCCACGGCCTGGCCGCCGGTTGTGGTGAGGGGTGCCATGACATCCAGCTCGGGGGCTTTTCCGTCTTCGGTATCGTGAACATGGAAATCGGAAATCTGCACCTCTTTACGGCGAAGGGCCTTGCGCGCCAGGTTCTGTTCATGGACGGCGACGGTTTCCGCCTTCTGCCCCGCCCCCAGGAGGGGCGTGCCCTCCTCGTCCAGCAACAGCACCGAGCGATAGCCGTACGCCAGCCAGAAGGCCCCCAGCCGGTCCACCAGCCTCTGGCGCGGTGCTCCATCGCGCTTCCCGGCCTTGATCCAGGCCTGGGCCGCCTCCGCCAGCAGGGTGTCCCGCCGCACGGTTTCGGCATCGCCATGGCGCTCCGCCAGCCAGGCCACCAGGCTGTTCACTTTCAGGTCGGCGACGGTGACGAGTTCCTGCTCCTTGTGCTGGCGGAAAATGTCCCGCTGATGGGAATAGATCCCGTAGCCGCTGGCGACGATAAGCAGCGCCATCCCGGCAAAAACCGCCAGGGGGGCGGCGGCACCGAACCGCTTCCCGGCCCCTTCCGGAAGCACCGCGGCTTCGTAGCCGGTCCAGCCGGCCAATGCCCGCCCCCGCTCCACTTGGCGCAGCAGGAAATACAGCAGCAGGGAGGTGACGCCGACGAACAACAGCCCCTTGTAGAGCTGGAAAAATGTCTCGCCGCCTTCACCGGCGGCCAGGCTCACCAGAAAATCCGAGGCGACGATCCACAGGGCGGCGAAAAAAGCATAGGCCACGGCGGCCTTGAGTGCGAAACGGGGGTGTTGGGAGTCGGACCGACCGGCCATGGGTAGGGATGGGCTTGTGGTTTCTTGGAATTAAATCTAGTTTAGAAGAAAAAGGTCTGTATGTAGCAAAAGCCGCTGCAAAACGCGTCGTGCGGCGAAGGCAACCCGGAGAAACAAGGCGCCGCCTGGGGGACGGGCCGGCCGGAATGCCGAAGCAGGGCGCGGGTTTTGCGGCCATCCTGAAACAGCGAAGGAAGGAAAATCATGATGAGCATCACCTGGATACTGATCGCCAACGCGGGGGAAGCCCGCCTCTTCGCCAACCTCGGCCCCAACAAAGGACTCAAACTACTCAAGAAAATGGACCATCCGGCCAGCCGGGAAAAGGCCTCGGAACTGGTATCCGACCGCCCGGGCTACAACCCTGGAGTGGGAAACGGCCACGGCTCCTACGCCCCCCCCACCGACCCGAAGCAGCACGAAGCGGAAGTCTTCGCCCAGGAACTGGCGAAGGAACTGGAACTAGGGCGCACCTCCAACAGCTTCGAGCGCCTCATCATCGCCGCCACCCCGGCGTTCCTGGGCATGATCAACAGCACCCTCAGCAACCACGTGAAAGGCATGGTGAGCGACACGGTGCAAAAGGATTACACCAAGGCCACGGAGAAGGAATTGAGCGGCTATCTGGAAAAGGTGCTGTGCGTTTGAATCGTCGTCTGCAGGAGCGGGCCATGCCCGCGATGGTCGCGCCCAAGGGGCGCTCCTACCCAGGGGAAGCGGGGGAACCCGCTTCCTCCCCCAGCGGCCAGCGGCCGACCACTTCGTAGACCGATCCCTCGTCGGTCTGCACCGACTTCACCAGCACGAATTCCCCCACCTCCCATTCCGCCGCCGGCAGCTCCACCGCCTCCGGCCGCTGCCGCGCGCGGCGCAGCAGGGTGATGTGGGGCACGTAGGGCCGCCGGTCGAAGACGAAGCCTTCCTGCCTCAAACCAGCCTCCAGGCTTTGCACCAGCTCCGCCAGGGAGGCAGGGGTTTCCGTCGGCATCGCCCACACGATGCGGTTGTGCTTCCACCAGCCGTAGCGGTCGAAACGCAGCGGGAACGCCGGCACCTGGGCTTGGGCGGCCAGGGAAGCAAGCAGGGGGATTTTGTCGTCTTCCACCTCCCCCAGGAAAACCAGGGTCAGGTGCACCGTCTCCCGCCGGGTGAGCTTGCCGCCACAGGTTTTCTGCAACGCCCGCCCGGCGGCGTGCAAAGCCTTGGCGGCGTGGGGAGGGGGCCAGAGGGCGAAGAACAGGCGGGGCATGGGCTGTGCTAGTTGCTAGTTGCTAGTTGCTAGTTGCTAGTTGCTAGTTGCTAGTTGCTAGTTGCTAGTTGCTAGTTGCTAGTTGCTAGTTGCTAGTTGCTAGTTGCTAGTTGCTAGCAGGCTACTGGGGTTGGGGTTTGCTGGCAACTGGTAACTAGCCGCTAGCAACTCACCAACAAACACACCGCCTCCGCCGCAATTCCCTCCCCCCGCCCGGTGAAGCCCAGGCGCTCGGTGGTGGTGGCTTTGACGTTGACGCGGCCCGCCTCCACCCCCAGATCGGCGGCGATGTGTTCCGCCATGGCGGGAATGTGGGGGGCCATCTTGGGGGCCTGGGCGATGATGGTGGCGTCCAGGTTGGATACCCGCCAGCCTTTGTCGCCGATCAGCCGCGCCGTTTCCCGCAGCAGTTCCCGGCTGTCGATGCCCTTGTAGCGGGAGTCGCTGTCGGGAAAATGGCGGCCGATGTCCCCCAGGGCCGCGGCCCCCAGCAGGGCGTCGCAAATGGCGTGGAGCAGCACGTCGGCATCGGAGTGGCCGGCGAGGCCGAGGGAATGGGGGATGTCCACCCCGCCGACGATCAGCTTGCGCCCTTCGGCGAAGGCGTGGACGTCGAAACCGTGGCCGACGCGCATCATTCGCCCCCCTCCAGTTCCGCCGTCAGCACCATTTTCGCCACTTCCAGGTCCTCGGCGTAGGTCACCTTGATGTTGCGGCTGTCCCCCAGCACCAGCTTGGGGCGATGGCCGGCCCATTCCATGGCCTGGGCCTCGTCGGTGGGCACCCTGTCGCCGGCCTTGGAGAGTGCTTCGAGCAGCAGGCCGTAGCGGAACATCTGGGGGGTCTGGGCCTGCCACAGGCTTTCCCGGGATTCGGTGCGCACCACCCGGCTGCCTTCGTCGGAGCGCTTCAGGGTGTCCGCCACCGGCACCGCCAGGAGCCCCCCCACCGGGTCCTCCCCCGCTTCCCGGATCAGCCGGTCCAGGTGCTGGCGGGAAAGGCAGGGCCGGGCCGCGTCGTGGACCAGCACCCAATCGTCCGCCGCCGTGCGGCCGGCCATGGCCTTGAGGCCGTTGAGCACGCTTTCCGCCCGGGTGCCGCCGCCGCGGAACAGGGCTTCCATGTTGTTGGAAAAGCGCTGCTCCCCCATGTGTTCCCAATGCTTGTCCCCTTCCGCCAGCACCACGTAGGTGCGGGCGATGCCGGGATAGTCGCAGAGGGCGGACAGGGTGTAGTAGATCAGCGGCTTGCCGAATATCGGCAAATACTGCTTGGGAATGGCGCTCCCCATGCGGGAGCCGCTGCCGGCGGCAGGAACTAGCGCGTAGAAATTGACCATACGGTTCACCATGCTCGCGAAGGAATCGTTTGATTATCGCCGCCGCCTCGCCAAGGGGCAAGGCAAGTCGCAGCGAAGCTCGCCTTGTGAACCTATGGCAAATGTGCTTTTCTAAGGGGTGGAGCGACCCATCCCATGTTTAGCAGTCCATTGAATCGAGAGGAAAAGCCGTCATGAATCCGGTCCGCCCTGCCGCCGTCGCGGGTTCGTTCTATCCGGACCGCCCGGAGCAGTTGTCCGAGCAGGTGAACGCCCTGCTGCGGGCCGCCGCCATGCATGAGCCCACCCCGCCGTCTCCCCCCAAAGCCCTGATCGTTCCCCACGCCGGCTACATCTACTCCGGCCCGGTGGCCGCCAGCGCCTACGCCCAGTTGGCCCCGTGGAAAAACACCTACCGGCGGGTGGTGCTGGTGGGGCCGGTGCACCGGGTGCCGATACGGGGCCTGGCCCTGCCCCAGACCGGCGGCTTCGAAACCCCCCTGGGAGTCATCCCCCTGGACGCCGAAGCCATGCTGACCCTGGCCCGCCTGCCCCAAGTCACCCACAGCGCCGCCGCCCATGCCTGGGAGCACTCCCTGGAGGTGCAGCTGCCCTTCCTGCAACAGGCCCTGGGGGCGTTTTCCCTGGTTCCCCTGGCGGCGGGGGACGCCACGCCGGAGGAGGTGGCGGGGGTGCTGGACTGCCTGTGGGGCGGCCCGGAAACCCTGATCGTCATCAGTTCCGACCTGTCCCACTACCTGCCCTACGCCACCGCCAAGCAGTTCGATCAATCCACCGCCGAAGCGATTCTCCAGTTGCGCCTGCCCCTCAACCACGAGCAGGCCTGCGGCGGCACCCCCATCAACGGCCTGCTGCTGGAAGCCAAGCGCCGCCATCTGCGGGTGGAACTGCTGGACCTGCGCAACTCCGGCGACACCGCCGGGGACCGCAGCCGGGTGGTGGGCTACGGCGCCTTCGCCTTCTTCGAGGAGCCCCTCCTTGCCCACTGACGACCGGGGCGCGACCCTGCTCCGACTGGCCCGTACCGCCATTGCCCGGAATTTGGGATTTCCTGCCGAAGCGGACGACAGCGCCACCTGGCTGAGGGAGCCGGGGGCCACCTTCGTCACCCTCACCCGGGACGGCCAGCTGCGGGGCTGCATCGGCAGCCTGGAAGCCTGCCGCACCCTGGCCCAGGACGTGCAGTCCAACGCCTGCGCCGCCGCCTTCCGGGACCCCCGCTTTCCGCCTTTGTGCCGGGACGAATTCGGGAACACCTGCATCGAAGTGAGCCTGCTCTCCCCCCTGGAGCCCATCCCGTTCCGCGACGAGCAGGACGCCCTGGCCCAGCTGCGCCCCCACGTGGACGGCGTGGTGCTGGAGCACGGCTATCACCGGGGCACCTTCCTGCCCCAGGTGTGGGAACAGCTGCCGACGCCGGAACAATTCCTGTCCCAGCTCAAGCGGAAGGCCGGCCTGCCGCCGGATTTCTGGGACGACGGCATCAAGCTCTACCGCTACACGGTGGAGAAATGGAAGGAATCGTAGAAGCGCCTCTATAGGCGCGACGGTCGCGCCCAAGGGGCGCTTCTACATTAGAAATCGAGGCAACAATCATGAGCGACGAAAAACTGGAACCGGGCGCCTATCATCCCGCCCGCTGGTGGCACAAGCTGGACAACGACCGCATCCAGTGCGACCTGTGCCCCCGGGACTGCAAGCTGAAGGAAGGGCAGCGGGGCTCCTGCTTCGTTCGCGGCGTGTCCGGCGGACAGATGGTGCTCACCACCTACGGCCGGTCCTCGGGCTTTTGCATCGACCCGGTGGAGAAGAAGCCCCTCAACCATTTCTACCCCGGCACCTCGATCTTTTCCTTCGGCACCGCCGGCTGCAACCTGGCGTGCAAGTTCTGCCAGAACTGGGACATGAGCAAGTCCCGGGACATGGACCTGCTGTGCGACGACGCCTCGCCGGAGGACATCGCCGCCACCGCCGAGAAATACGGCTGCAAGAGCGTGGCCTTCACCTACAACGACCCCATCCCCTTCGCCGAATACGCCATGGACACCGCCGACGCCTGCCACCGGCGCGGCATCCAGACCGTGGCGGTGACCAACGGCTATATGCACGAGCAAGCGAGGAAGGATTTCTACGCCAAGATGGACGCCGCCAACGTGGACCTGAAGGCCTTCACCGACGACTTCTACTTCAAGCTCACCGGCGCCCATTTGCAGCCGGTGCTGGATACCCTGGCCTACCTGGTGAAGGAAACGAAGGTGTGGCTGGAACTCACCACCCTGCTGATCCCGGGCAAGAACGATTCCGACGCCGAAATCGAAACCCTGTCGAAGTGGATAAGGCAGGAGTTGGGCCCCGACGTGCCCCTGCACTTCTCCGCCTTCCACCCGGATTACAAGATGGCCGACGTGCCCCCCACCCCACCCGCCACCCTGGTACGGGCGCGGGAAATCGCCCTCAAGGCGGGGCTCAACTACGTCTACACCGGCAACGTGCACAACCGGGAAGGGGACACCACCTTTTGCCCCGCCTGCCGCGAGCCGCTGATCGTGCGGGACTGGTACGAAATCCTCGACTACCGCCTCACCGACGACGGCCACTGCCCGAAATGCCACGCCGCCATCGCCGGCCGCTTCGAAGCCTTCCACGGCGCCTTCGGCGCCCAGCGCATCCCGGTGAGCATCCACCGCCACAAGGCCGGCGCCGCGCTGTAGGAGCGCCCCTTGGGCGCGATGGCGTGAGGCCCGGCGGTGCAGGGTCGCGCCCAGGGGGCGCTCCTACGTCAGAAATAGGAATAGAGGCGGGCCAGATGGTCTTGCAGCACCTTTTGCCCATCGCCCTTGAACTTGATGAACTGGATGCCCAGGCGGAATTGCTGGATGGAGGCGCCCAGCACGGTGTAGACGATGCGGCTGTGGGCCTCGACGATTTTGACCTTGCCGTTGGGGAGCAGCGGCGGCAGGCAGAGCAGCACCACCACCGCGTTGTCGAAAAACAGGTTGTCGTCGGACAGCACGCTCACGCCGCCCAAGGAGACGTCATAAGCGCGGCTGTAGAAGATATCCCGGTTTTTCCCTTCCTCGTTGACGATGGCCACCCGCCAGTCCACCCGGTAGCGGGGGTGGGATCGGTGCTCCGGGCGACCCTCGGTTACGAAGCGGGAGGAAACGGTCTCCTCCTCGATGGGTTCCCGGAGAGAGGCCAGCTGCCGCTCCTTTTCCGCCAGTTGTTCTTCCAGCTGCCGGATGCGGGAAATCAAATCCCGCTTGCTGGCATCCACCTCCACCACCGGCTCGTCCAGGTTCTCGCCGGTGAAAGTGCGCTCCAGTTCGTTCCTCAGGGTTTCGAGCAGAGGGTCCTGGTCTTCTTCTTGTTGGTGCTTGTGTTTCATTTCATTCCTTTTGCCGCTTTAGTTCCAGTATACGACGGCATCATCCACCCCGCTACGCGCCGGGCAAGGTAAATGCCGTATAATGGCAGCGTTTACGCCCGCAGTCCTCTTCGCAACACCATGCCGAATTCCCCTTCCCTCCCCAAGCCCGGCCAGCGCCTTCAATTTCCCGTTCCCCGCGGCTCGGGAGACGCCCTGCTGCTGTCCACCCTGGCGGCACAGGCACGGCCCCTGGTGATACTCACCGCCACCGCCCAGGATGCCCAGCGGCTGCGGGAGGAGATGCCCTGGTTCGCCCCCAAGCTTTCGGTGCATCTGCTGCCGGACTGGGAAACCCTGCCCTACGACCAGTTCTCCCCCCACCACGACCTGGTGTCCGAGCGCCTGGCGACCCTGTACCAGATCATGCAGCGGGAGTGCGACGTGGTGATCGCCCCCCTGACCACCGTCCTCTACCGCCTGGCGCCGGTGGAATACCTGGCGGCCCACACCTTCTTCCTCAAGGCGGGACAAAAGCTCGACCTGGACGCCCTGCGGGGCCAGATGACGGTGGCCGGCTACCACCACGTGACCCAGGTCTACAGCCCCGGCGAATACTCGGTGCGGGGCGGCCTGATCGACCTCTTCCCCATGGGCAGCCCGGTGCCCTACCGCCTGGACCTGTTCGGCGACGAGATCGAAACCATTCGCACCTTCGACGTGGACACCCAGCGCTCCATCTACCCGGTGAGCGAAATCCGCCTGCTGCCGGCCCGGGAGTTTCCCCTGGACGACGCCGGCATCAAGCACTTCCGGCAGAAATTCCGCGAGGCCTTCGAGGGCGACCCGTCCAAGAGCCGCCTCTACAAGGACGTGTCCAACGGCATCCCCGCCGGGGGCATCGAGTATTACCTGCCCCTGTTCTTCGACGCCAGCGCCACCCTGTTCGACTACCTGCCCGAGGAAGCGGCCCTGTGCCTCCACGGCGACCTGATGGAAGGCGCCCAGGCCTTCTGGCAGGACACCCAGACCCGCCACCGCCTGCTTTCCGGCGAACGGGACCGGCCCCTGCTGCCCCCCAAGGACCTGTTCCTGGCCCCGGACGATTTCTTCGCCGCCCTGAAACCCTACGCCCGGGTGGAGCTGACCGGCATCGAAGGCCCGGCCCTGCCGCCCCTGCAGGTGGACCGCCGGGCCGACAACCCCCTGTCCAAGCTGAAAGGCTTCCTGGAAGGCTTCGACGGCCGGGTTCTGGTCACCGCCGAAAGCCTGGGCCGGCGGGAGACCATGCGGGAATACTTCGCCGAGTACGGCCTGAAACCCAAGCTCGCCGACGACTGCGCCGCCTTCCTGGACAGCGGCGAGCGCTTCATGCTGGCCGCCGCCCCGCTCCACGGCGGCTTTATCGCCCAATCTTCCCTCTCCCCCAGCCCCTCTCCCGCCTGCGGGAGAGGGGAGCCGACACTCCCTCCCCCGCAGGCGGGGGAGGGCTGGGGAGAGGGAGCGGCTTTCGCCGTCATCACCGAAACCGAACTCTACGCCCAGGAAGCCCGCCCTTCCCGCGCCAAGGCGGCCAAGGCCCGCCCCGCCGCGGAAGGGATGCTCAAGGACCTGTCTGAAATCAAGGTCGGCGACCCGGTGGTCCACGAGCAGCACGGCATCGGCCGCTACGTCGGGCTGTCCGGCATGGACCTGGGGGAGGGGGAAACCGAGTTCCTCACCCTGGAATACGCCGGCGGCGACAAACTCTACGTGCCGGTGTCCCAGCTGCACCTGATCAGCCGCTACTACGGCGCCGCCGACGAGGGGGCACCCCTGCATCGCCTGGGCAGCGGCCAGTGGGAGAAGGCCAAGAAGAAGGCCATGAAGCAGGTGTGGGACACGGCGGCGGAGCTGTTGAACCTCTACGCCCGCCGCGCCGCCCGCCAGGGCCACGCCTTCGAATTCAGCCACCACGACTACGAGGCCTTCGCCGCCGGCTTCGGCTTCGAGGAAACCCCGGACCAGGCCCTGGCGATTCAATCCGTTTTGGAGGACATGGCCTCGGGCCGCCCCATGGACCGGCTGGTGTGCGGCGACGTGGGCTTCGGCAAGACCGAAGTGGCCCTGCGGGCCGCCTTCGCCGCCGTGGCCGGGGGCAAGCAGGTGGCGGTGCTGGTGCCCACCACCCTGCTGGCGGAGCAGCATTTCCAGACCTTCTCCGACCGCTTCGCCGACTGGCCGGTGAAGATCGCCGAACTGTCCCGCTTCCGCTCCGCCAAGGAGCAGACCGAAGCCCTGAAGGGCATCGCCGAAGGCAAGCTGGACATCCTCATCGGCACCCACAAGCTGATCCAAAAGGACGTGCAGTTCCACAACCTGGGGCTGGTCATCATCGACGAGGAGCACCGCTTCGGCGTGCGCCAGAAGGAGCGCCTGAAGGCCCTGCGGGCCGAGGTGGACGTGCTGACGCTGACCGCCACCCCCATCCCCCGCACCCTGGCCATGGCCATGGAGGGCCTGCGGGAGTTCTCGGTCATCGCCACCGCGCCCCAGAAGCGCCTGGCGATCAAGACCTTCGTTTCCAAGTATTCCGACGGCGTGATCCGGGAAGCGGTGCTGCGGGAACTGAAGCGGGGCGGCCAGGTGTACTTCCTGCACAACGAGGTGGACACCATCCAGAACCAGGCCGACAAGCTCGCCCGCCTGCTGCCCGAGGCCCGGGTGTCCATCGCCCACGGCCAGATGGGAGAGCGTGATCTCGAAAGAGTCATGCGGGACTTCTACCAGCAGCGCTTCAACCTGCTGGTGTGCACCACCATCATCGAGACCGGTATCCACGTGCCGAGCGCCAACACCATCCTGATCAACCGCGCCGACCGCTTCGGCCTGGCCCAGCTGCACCAGCTGCGGGGCCGCGTCGGACGCTCCCACCACCAGGCCTACGCCTACCTGCTGACCCACGGCGAGGAAAGCCTCACCTCCCTGGCCAAAAAGCGCCTGGAGGCGATCCAGACCCTGGAGGAGCTGGGCTCCGGCTTCTACCTCGCCATGCACGACCTGGAAATCCGCGGCGCCGGCGAAGTGCTGGGGGAATCCCAGAGCGGCGAGATGCAGGAAGTGGGCTTTTCCCTCTTCACCGAAATGCTGGCCCACGCCGTGGCCAGCCTCAAGGTGGGCAAGGAGCCGGACCTGGCCGAACCGCTGCACGCCGTCACCGAAATCAACCTCCGCGCCCCGGCCCTGCTGCCCGACGACTACTGCGGCGACGTCCACGAGCGCCTGGTGATCTACAAGCGCCTGGCCCACTGCGACACACGGGAAGCCCTGGAAGCCCTGCAGGAGGAGCTGGTGGACCGCTTCGGCCTGATGCCGCCGGAAACCCGCACCCTGATCGACACCCACCGCCTGCGGCTCTTGGCCAAGCCCCTGGGCATCGTGAAGATCGACGCCGGCCCCGACAGCCTGCAAGTGCAGTTCCTGCCCAACCCGCCCATCGACCCGATGAAGATCATCACCCTGATCCAGACCCGCCGCGACCACAAGCTGGCCGGCCCCGACCGGCTCAAGATCAGCGCCGACATGCCCACGGCGGAGGACCGGGCGGCGCGGGTGGTGGGGCTGCTGCGGGAATTGGGGTCGTAGCCAACCTCGCCTGCATGATTTTGAGGAGCAGGCGAGTCGCCTGCGCTACACCCGGCCCTGTAGGAGCACCCCATGGGTGCGACCAGCAACTCCTACCCCAACTTCACCAACCCCTCCTGTAAGCTCCCCAACGGCCGCAACACCTGAGCGCTGGAACCGAACTGCGCACCGGAAATCACCTCCTGGGCCGCCCCCACGCCAATCCCGGCCAACGTGCCGTTCTTGCCGTACTGGTAAGCCAAATCACCCCCCAACGCCTCGCCATCGCTGCCCGCCAGGTGGACATCCAGCAAGGCATGCATCACGTCCCAACTGGTCAGCGAGGGATTGGCGGCAAGGTCGGCATCGAAGCGGTCCACCAAGCCCAGGAAATCGAAGTTTTCCACCTTGTCGTCGAGGAGCGTATCGCTTCCCTGGGCGTCAAACCCCGCCATCGCCTCGGCAACCATCTGGAGGTTCAAGATGCTGTGGTTGGCCGTGGAGGCATACCAGTTCTGGAGGGTGATCTGCTCGCCGTTACCGAGGCCGAGAATCAGGTTGTTGGAAGACTTGCTCAGCGTGAGATCAGAATAGGCAATCCCTCCCCCCAGGGACAGGGTGTTGTCGCTGCCCGTGCTGGCTTTGATCGTATCCTTGCCATTGCCGCGGTTGAACAGGATGACGTCCGCGCCCGTGCCGGTGGTGATCGTGTCGTTGCCCGCGCCACCCATGAAGAGGTCGTTGCCGGTTCCCCCCGTCATCGTGTCCGCGCCGGCGCCACCGTCGAAGAAGTTATTGCCGGCAGTGTCGTTGAGGATGTCGTTGTCGGCGCCGCCTTGCATCAGGTCGTTGCCGCCGCCCCCTTTGAGGGTGTCGGCACCGATGCCGCCCCACAGGTAATTCGAACCGCCATTGCCCGTCATCACGTTGGCCAGCTCGTTGCCGTAACCGTTCAGGGCGTCCAGGCCGACGAAGGTGAGATTCTCCAGGTTGACGCCCAGTGCGTAGTCGAAGCCGCACTGGACGGTGTCGGTGCCTTGGTTGAGGTTCTCGACCACGGTATCGGCCAGGCTGTCGAGCACATAGGTGTCGTTGCCCAGGCCACCGGCCAAGGTATCCGCCCCGGCGCCGCCATCCAGGACGTTGTCGTAGGCATTGCCGGTGAGGAGGTTGTCGAGGGCGTTGCCGGTGCCGTTGATGGCGGCGTAGCCGGTGAGGGTGAGGTTCTCGACATTGGCGGCCAGGGCATGGGTGATGGAACTCTGGACGGTGTCGATGCCCTCATCGGCATTTTCCGTCACCGCATCCGCGGCGTTATC
>DDYH01000046.1 GCA_002347615.1 Gallionellaceae bacterium UBA2239
CCATGCCTGGCGCACCGAAAAAACGCCGTGCGGTTTTGCCGCACGGCGTTGCACTGAGCCAGAGGGGGTCACCCCTGGCTACCATCACCCTTCTTGCTTGAGCTTCGCCATGTCGGCCGCCATCTGCTCGTAGACGTCGAAGCGCTTGCCGATGTCCTTCTCCAGGGAGGCCACCAGGGCGTCCGCCTGCTCCGGATTGCTGCGCAGGATGCCGCGGAAGCGCGCCTCGTTGGACAGGAAGTCCTTGTAGGCGACGGAGGGCCGCTTGGAGTCGAGCTGGAGCGGATTCTTGCCCTGCTCCGCCAGACGCGGGTCGTAGCGCATCAGGTTCCAGTGGCCGCTGTCCACCGCCTTTTCCTGCTGGCTGTGGTTGAGGCTCAGGTCATAGCCGTGTTCCACGCAGGGGCTGTAGGCGATGATCAGGGACACGCCGGGATAGGATTCCGCCTCCTGGAACGCCTTCAGGGTCTGCATGTCCTTGGCGCCGTACGCCACCTTGGCCACGTAGACGTTGCCGTAGGTCATGGCGATCTGGGCCAGGTCCTTCTTCACCGAAGCCTTGCCGCCGGCGGCGAACTTGGCGGTGGCGCCCTTCGGCGTCGCCTTGCAGGCCTGGCCGCCGGTGTTGGAATAGACCTCGGTGTCCAGCACCAGGATGTTGACGTCGTAGCCGGAGGACAGCACGTGGTCCACGCCGCCGAAGCCGATGTCGTAGGCCCAGCCGTCGCCGCCGATGATCCATACGCTCCGCTTGGTCAGGGCGTCGGCCACGCTGTCCAGATCCCGTGCCTCGGGGGCGCGGATTCCGGCCAGGATGCGGCGCAGCTCCAGCACCCGCTCCCGTTGGGCCTGGATGCCCGCTTCGGTGCTCTGGTCGGCGTTGAGAATCTCGCCCACCAGACGGGGGCCGATCGGTTCCGCCAGGCGCTGCACCAGCTCCCGGGCGTACTCGGTCTGCTTGTCCACGGACAGGCGGAAGCCCAGGCCGAATTCGGCGTTGTCCTCGAACAGGGAGTTGGACCAGGCCGGGCCGCGCCCATCGTTGTTGGTGGTGTAAGGCGTGCTGGGCAGGTTGCCGCCGTAAATCGACGAGCAGCCGGTGGCATTGGCGATCAGCATGCGGTCACCGAACAGCTGGGTGGCCAGACGGATGTAGGGCGTCTCGCCGCAGCCGACGCAGGCGCCGGCGAACTCGAACAGGGGCTGGTAGACCATGGCGCTCTTCATCACGCCGGCACGCAGCTGGGTGCGGTCGTACTCCGGCAGGGTGAGGAAGTATTCGAAGTTCTCCCGCTCCTGCACCCGCAACGGGGGCTGGGGCCGCATTTCCAGGGCCCTGTGGCCGTCTTCCTTGGACACCGCCGGGCAGACGTCCACGCACAGGCCGCAACCGGTGCAGTCCTCGGGGGCCACCTGGTAGCTGATGTGGGAGCCGGGGGCGAAATCCTTGCCCTTGACCTCGATGTGCTTGAAGCTGGCGGGAGCATTCTCCACCAGTTTGGGATCGAACACCTTGCTGCGGATGGCGGTATGGGGGCAGACAAAGGGACACTTGCCGCAATAGATGCACAGCTCGGGATCCCACACCGGGATTTCCAGGGCGATGTTGCGCTTGTCCCACTTGCCGGTGCCGACGGGATAGGTGCCGTCCTTGGGCATGGCGGATACCGGCAGCAGGTCGCCCTTGCCGGCCATGATCTGCGCCAGCACCTTGCGCACGAATTCCGGCGCGTGATCGGGCACCACCGCCGGCTTATCGAAGCCGCTGCTGATCGCCGCCGGCACCTTCACCTCGTGGAGGTTGGCCAGGGTGTCGTCGATGGCCTTGTAGTTCTTCTCCACCACGTCCTTGCCCTTCTTGCCGTAGGTCTTCAGCACCGCGCCCTTGATCGACTCGATGGCCGCTTCCCGGGGAAGGATGCCGGAGATGGCGAAGAAGCAGGTCTGCATGATGGTGTTGATGCGGCTGCCCATGCCGGTGGCGCGGGCCACGGCGAAGGCGTCGATGGTGTAGAAGCGGATTTTCTTGTCGATCATCTGCTGTTGCATCGCCCGCGGCAGGGTGTCCCATACCGCATCGGGGCTGGCCGGCGAATTGAGCAGGAACACCGCCCCTTCGGCGGCGTAGTCCAGCACATCGTAGCGCTCCAGGAACACGGTCTGGTGACAGCCGATGAAGTTGGCCTCGTTCTCGCCGATGAGGTAGGAGGACCGGATTTTCTTGGGACCGAAACGCAGGTGGGAAATGGTCGCCGCACCGGCCTTCTTGGAGTCGTAGACGAAGTAGCCTTGAACGTACTGCTCGGTTTCCTCGCCGATGATCTTGATGGTGTTCTTGTTGGCGCCCACGGTGCCGTCGGAACCGAGGCCGAAAAACATGGCGCGCATCACGCCGTTGGCGGCATCGGTGCCATAGGCCGGGTCCCAATCCAGGCTGGTGTGGGTCACGTCGTCGATGATGCCGACGGTGAAGTTGTTCTTGGGATTGTCCTTCGCCAGCTCGTCGTAGACCCCCTTCACCATGCCCGGGGTAAACTCCTTGGAGGCCAAGCCGTAACGGCCGCCCACCACCCGCGGCAGGGTGTCGAACTGGGTCTCGCCCTGGCTCCAGGCCTGGGCCAGGGCGGTGATGACGTCCTTGTAAAGGGGTTCGCCGTCAGCGCCGGCTTCCTTGGTGCGGTCCAGCACGGCGATCTTCTTTACCGTGGCAGGCAGGGCGGCGATGAAATCGGCGGCGGAGAACGGGCGGTACAGGCGCACCTTGAGCACGCCCACCTTCTCGCCGCGAGCGGTGAGGTGCTCCACGGTTTCCTCCACCGCCTCGGCACCGGAACCCATCAGCACGATCACCCGATTGGCATCGGCAGCGCCGACGTACTCGTAAATCTTGTACTGGCGGCCGGTGAGGCGGGCGAAGCGGTCCATGGCGGACTGCACAATGAGCGGCAGGCGCAGGTAATAGGGATTCACCGTTTCCCGGCCCTGGAAGTACACGTCCGGGTTCTGGGCGGTGCCGCGGAGCACCGGGTGATCCGGCGACAACCCGCGGGCACGATGGGCCTGCACCAGGTCGTCGTTGATCATCTCCCGCACCACCTCGTGGCTCACCTGCTCGATCTTGGACACCTCATGGGAGGTGCGGAAACCGTCGAAGAAGTGCAGGAACGGCACCCGGCCTTCCAGGGTGGAGGCCTGGGCGATGAGGGCGATGTCCATGGCCTCCTGCACCGAGTTGGAGGCGATCATGGCGAAGCCGGTCTGGCGGGTGGCCATCACGTCCCCGTGGTCGCCGAAGATGGACAGGCCCTGGGCCGCCAGGGCGCGGGCTGCCACGTGCATGACGAAAGGCGTCAGCTCGCCGGCGATCTTGTACATGTTGGGGATCATCAGCAGCAAGCCCTGGGACGCGGTGAACGTCGTCGTCAGGGAGCCCGCCTGAAGGGCGCCGTGAACCACGCCGGCGGCGCCGCCTTCGGACTGCATTTCCACCACCATGGGCACGGTTCCCCACAGGTTCTTGATGCCGTGGGCCGACCAGTGGTCGGAGAACTCGCCCATGGGGGAGGATGGGGTAATCGGATAAATCGCGATCACCTCGCTGGTGAGGTGGGCGATATAGGCGGCGGCCTCGTTGCCGTCCAAGGTGACCATATGCTGGTGCGACATCAGCTTCTCCTTCATGCCAAGCGGCGTGTCTTGATTAACAGACAGTTCTTTCCGAAAAAAATGCCCCCGGGGCCGGAAAGCAGCGGTTAAACACTTTGGTCGCATGCCCGCTCGCCCCTTGGTGAAGCAAAGCGAACGGGTAACGCAATAGCGGACGTGCGGACTGTTCTTCCGCAAGCCGCTCAGCAAGGAGGGGGATCGCCCCGTAGGTCTTACCAAATATGTCTTATATATGACATCTTACAGAAAATTTTTGGCGAGTCAAAACAAAATCTCTGATGGCTTGATTCGGGACAAGGGCAGGAGCGCCCCATGGGCGCGACAAGAAGCCTCCGCGGGTCGCGCCCATGGGGCGCTCCTACGGCGGTGATGCGCTAGTCAGGGGATTTGTCGGGCCGGTGTGCCCGACCCACGCCGGCGTCAGGCGTTTTGCAGGACCCCGTCCACCAGCCGCAGGGTGCGCTGCATCTTGGCGGCCAGGTCGAGGTCGTGGGTCACCACCACGAAGGCGGTACCCAGGGATTGGTTGAGGGACAGCATGAGATCGAACACCCCGTCGGCGGTGTGCCGGTCCAGGTTGCCGGTGGGCTCGTCGGCCAGCACGCAGGCGGGGGAGGTCACCAGGGCGCGGGCGATGGCCGCCCGCTGGCGCTCGCCGCCGGACAGTTCGCCGGGCATGTGCTCCAGGCGGTGGCCCAGGCCCACTTCCTTGAGCACTGTCGCCGCCCTTTCCCTGGCCTCCGCCGGCTTCATGCGCCGGATCAGCAGGGGCATGGCGACGTTTTCCAGGGCAGTGAATTCCGGCAGCAGGTGGTGGAACTGATAGACGAAGCCCAGGGACTGGTTGCGGACGAGGCCCCGCCGCTCCTCGCTCATGGACCGGATGTCCTGGCCGAGGATGCTCACTTTGCCCGCGCTGGCGTCGTCCAGGCCCCCCAGGAGGTGCAGCAGGGTGCTCTTGCCGGAACCGGACGCGCCGACGATGGCCACCCGCTCGCCGGCCCGAACATCCAGGTCCACCCCCAGCAGCACCGGCACTTCCAGCCTGCCCTGGGAATAGATTTTTTGCAGGCCGCGGCAGGAAAGGACAGGCACTTCCGTCGGGAGGCGAGAGGCGGGAGGCGGGAGGATGGCAGCCTCGCCATGCCGACCCTGTCCGGTTCTATTCATATCTCAAGGCCTCCGCCGGATTGGTGCGGGACGCCCGCCAGCTGGGATAGAGGGTCGCCAGCAGGCTGAGGACCAGGGACACCCCGGTGATGACCGCCACGTCCCCCCACATCAGCTTCGACGGCAGTTCGCTGATGTAGTACACGTCCTTGGCCAGGAACTGGATACCGAACAGGCGTTCGACGGCCGGCACCACGGTTTCCACGTTGAGGGCCAGCAGCACCCCGCCGGCCGCCCCCATCAGGGTGCCGATAACGCCGATCAGGGCGCCCTGGACGATGAACACCTTCATGATGCTCGTGGGCGATGCCCCCAGGGTGCGCAGGATGGCGATGTCCGCCTGCTTGTCGGTGACCATCATCACCAGGGTGGAGACGATGTTGAACGCCGCCACCGCCACGATCAGCAGCAGGATGATGAACATCACGTTCTTCTCGATCTGCACCGCGCGGAAGAAATTGGCGTGCTGCCGCGTCCAGTCGGAGACGTAATAGCCGTCCCCCACCGCCGCCTGGATTTCCTCCGCCACCCAGGGCGCCTGGTAGAGGTCGGCCAACTTCAGGCGCAGGCCGGATACCCGCTCACCCAGGTTGAACAACTTGGCCCCGTCGTCCAGGTGAACCAGGGCGAGGCCGGCATCGTATTCGTACATCCCCACCTCGAACATTCCCACCACCCGGAACTGCTTGATGCGGGGCAGGATACCCGCCGGGGTGACCAGCCCCTGGGGGGCCATCACCGTCACCCGGTCCCCCACTCCCACGCCGAGGTTCCGGCCCAGCTCGGCGCCAAGGACGACGCCGAACTCGCCGGGCCGCAGGTCGGACAGGCTCCCGGCCTTCATGTGCTGGCCGATGTCCGCCACCCGGTCCTCGTCCTTGGGCAGCACGCCGCGGACGATGGTCCCCTGCACCGCCGGGCCGAAGGACACCATGGCCTGGCCCATGACGTAGGGCGCCGCTGCCAGCACCTGGGGATTTTTCGCCGCCACCGCGGCCACGCTGCGCCAGTCGGTGAGGGTGTTGTTGAGCCCGCTCACCTGGGCGTGGGACGCCACCCCCAGGATGCGCGCCCGCAGTTCTTCCTGGAAGCCGTTCATCACCGACAGCACCACGATCAGCGCCGCCACGCCGAGAGCGATGCCCAGCATGGAAATCAGCGAAATGAAGGAAATGAAGTGGTTCCGCCGCTTGGCGCGGGTATAGCGCAGGCCGATGAAAAGTTCGTAGGGTTGCACTGAGGAGCGACTTAATTAGGGGAAGGCCAAGTTTGCCACAAGCGTCAGCCCGGGGCCACCGCGATTCAGTGGGCGGCGGCTTCCGGTTCCCGGATCGGCAGCCAGATGCGGAAGGTGGTGCCCCGGCCTGGTTCACTCTCGGCCTCGATGCGCCCCTTGTGCTTCTCGACGATGCCGTAGGCCAGGGAGAGCCCCAGGCCGGTGCCCTTGCCCACCGTCTTGGTGGTGAAGAAGGGCTCGAAAATCCGCGGCAGGACCTCGGGAGGAATCCCCCGGCCGGTATCGACGACCTCGATTTGCACCCCCTCCCCCTGCCGCTTGGTGCGCAGGGTGATGATGCCCCGGCCGTCGATGGCCTGGACAGCGTTGAGCAGCAGGTTCATGAACACCTGGTTGAGCTGACGGGGCAGGCAGTAAAGGGCAGGGATGTCGCCGTAATCCTTGACCACCTCGGCCTTGTACTTGACCTCGTTCCACACCACGTTGAGGGTGCTGTCCAGGCCCTGGTTGAGATCGGCCCACTGCCATTCCGCCTCGTCCACGTGGGAGAAATCCTTCAGGTCCTGGACGATGCGGCGGACCCGGGCCACACCGTCCCGGGATTCGTTCACCAGGTTGACCAGATCCTGGCGCAGGAAGGACAGATCGATTTCCTTCCCCACCTTGCGCCCTTCCTCCCGGTCGGCGTCGTAGGCGTCGATCAGGCGCAGCAGGTCGTCCACGTAGCGTTCCAGGGTGCCCAGGTTGGAGTTGACGAAACCGATGGGGTTGTTGATCTCGTGGGCCACCCCCGCCGCCAGCTGGCCGATGGACGCCATCTTCTCCGACTGCAGCAACTGGTTCTGGGCTTCCACCAGCTTGGTGTTGAGTTCCTTGAGGGCGCCGTAGCTCAACTGCAGCTTGCGCTCCGCCTGCATGCGGGAAGACACGTCGCTGAACATCACCACCGCCCCGCTGATGCGCTCCCGGTCGAACATCGGCGTGATGGTGTATTCCACCTCGAAGGAGCTGCCGTCCTTGCGCCAGAACACCTCTCCCCCCTCGACCCGGCGCGACGCACCTTCCCGCACCGCGCTGGAGATGGGGCACTCCTCCACCGGGTAGGGACGGCCGTCGGGATGGGTGTGGTGCACCAGGCTGTGGATACCCCGGCCCAGCAGCTCCGCCGCGTCCCAACCCAGCATGCTGCACGCCGCCGGGTTGACGAAGGTGGTGTTGAAGGCTTCGTCCACGCCGTAGATGCCGATGCCGGCGGAATTCAGGATCAGTTCATACTGGCTGCGCAGGTTTTCCACCTCGGCCTGGAAGCGCTTGCGCTCCTCGATGTCTGCTTCCAGCAACTCCTTGGCCAGGGAAAGCTCCCGGGTGCGCTCCGCCACCCGCTTTTCCAGCTGCTCCCGGGACAGTTCCAGAATATGCTGCATGCGCCGATGCTCGGTGATATCGAAGCCGGCGCCGACGAAGCCGGAAAAACCGCCATCCTTGAGGTGGCGCGGCACGCCGGTTTCCTGGAGCCAGCGATAGCCGCCATCGGCTCGGCGCAGACGGTATTCCACCGTGTAGCTCTTGTGTTCCGCCAGGGCCTCCGCCTGCACCCGGCGCACCCGTTCGACGTCCTCGGAATGGATGCCGGCGGACCAGCCTTCACCCCGCTCCTCGGCCAGCGTGCGGCCGGTGAAATTCAGCCAGGGCTGGTTGAAGAAGCTGCGCCGGCCGTCCTGCTCCGCCATCCAGATCAGCACCGGCACGTCGTCGGCGATGGCGCGAAAGCGCAATTCGCTTTCCCGCAGGGCCGCCATCAGGTGATTCTGGGCCACCTCCTGGTCCAGGGCACGCCGTAGGGCCAGTTCATGCTCGGCGCCCGGCTTGTCCAGGACGGTATTCGCCCCACCGAGAAGGCGGACCATCTCCTTGTCCTCGCCCTGGGTGTGGTTGACCAGCCATTTGATGAGATAGTCGAGCACATTGTCGACGACCTTCGGAGCGGGATCCTGGAGGGCGTCCCCCAGGCTGCCGACGGTACGCAGGAACTCCTGGTGCTCACCCTTGTGGCGGGCCACATGGACGGGGTCGCAGCGCCCCTCCGCCATCAGTTTCTCTTCGGTATCGAAATGGTAAACGCCGTATTCCGCCAAACCCTGGTATAGCTTGTAGATCGCTTCCTGCTCGGCGCCGGCGGCAAACGCCTCGTCCAGTTGGTTGACCATCTCCACCAGGTGGCGATGCTGCTCGTCCACCACGGCGATGCCGCCGTTGTAGGTGTCGTTCCATTCAAAAATGGCCACTTTGTTTTTCGCGCCTTAGCTCAGAACCCCAGACTGTCCAGCAGATCGTCCACTTCTTGCTGGCTGTTCACCGTGTCGGCACGGCCTTTCACCACCGGCCCGTTGAGCAGGCCGTCGTCCTGGGGCTTTTCGCCTGCCGGCCGGCTGATGAGCAGAATGTTCACCAGCTGGTGTTCCATGTCCTGGGCCAGACTCATCACTTTCTTGATGACCTGGCCGGTGAGGTCCTGGAAATCCTGGGCCATCATGATCTCGCCCAACTGCTGGGAAACCAGCTGGGTGCGGCCGGGCAAACCGTCGAGAAAGCCCTGTATCCTGTCTTCCAGCCCGGGAACCTCACTGCTGGTTCGATTGCGCCACAGGTCCGCTAGTTCCCGCGCCTCGCCCTCCAAGGACTCCTGCACCGGCATCGCCTTTTCCACCGCGCCCAGGCACCGGTTGGCGGCCTGCTCGGTGAGGGTGGCGATGTAATTCAAGCGGTCCTGGGTGTCGGGCAGTTCCCCCACCATGTCCTGGAAAGCGTTGTCGCAACCCAGGTCCCGCAGGGTTTCGTGGAGACGGCGCACCAGATGCCCCAACTCCTCATAGGAACCGCTTTCCCCGGCGACGTTCCCCGCCGGCTGTTGTTCTTTTTTCAAACTCGTCTCCCTTGGTTGCACAGCACAAACTTTTTATAACATGTCCGTCGTCATCACCACCCGCAGCACGGTCTGGCTTTCGTCCTGGCGCACCCGGTTGCTGATCCACCACACGCCCCCTTTTTTGATGGTCCAGTCCGCCTCCGCACCGGAAAGCAGGAAGGCCGCCACCCGCCCCAGGGTCGGCTGGTGGCCCACCACCAGCACCGCGCCCGTGGCGTCCGGCCAGCCTGCCGCTTCCAGGACGGCGGTGGCGTCCGCCCCCACGTCCACCGCCCGGTCGGTTTCGAACGCCAACCCCAGGGCCTGCGCAGTCTGCTGGGCCCGCTTGGCCGGACTCGCCACAACGCGTGTTCTCTCCGGCAGCCGGGCCTTGAGCCACTCCGCCATCCGGGCCGCCTGCTGCTCCCCCTTGGCGGTAAGCCGGCGCCCCTTGTCGGGAAACCCGTCTTCCGCGTCGGCGTGACGCCACAATATCAAGTCCATGGGTTCGTCTCCCGTTTCATCCGCAGTTTAGATGGGCACAGGGTAATGGTAAACTTTTGCAGGCTGATTGCCGATTTCGAGAATTCCTCCGTGCCGCTTCATTTCCTCCTGCCCGATTTTCTCCCCCCTTTGCGAACAATCGGGGCCGACCTGTTGCAAGGGCTGGAACTGCCCGCCCTGGAAAAGCTGGCGGCGAGAGGAAACCTCTCCGCCGACCGGGCCGAAAACCCCGAAAGCTGGTTGCTCAGGCGCTTCGGCCTGCCCGCCGACGCCCCCGCCTCGGCGCCTTACTGTCTGCTGGCCGAAGGGGCAGAACCCGGCACGGATTACTGGCTCCACGCCGAACCAGTCCACCTGGTCCTGCAACGCAGCGGGCTGACCGTTTCCGACCGGTTCGCGCTGGAACGGAACGAGGCGGATGCCCTGATAGCCGGCCTCAACGCCCATTTTGCGGGCGACGGGCTGGAATTTTCGGCCCCCGCCCCCCAGCGCTGGTACGCAAGAACCAGCCATCCCTTGCCCGCCATCCGCCCTCTGGCGGAGGCCCGGGGCGGCTACGCGGAACCCAACCCCTTCGCCGGCGTCGGCGGCCAGTGGCCAAGGATGCTGAGCGAAATCCAGATGCTGCTTCATGCCCACCCGGTCAACGCCGCCCGGGAAGAACGCGGCGCTTTGCCCGTCAACAGCCTGTGGCTATGGGGCGGCGGCCCCCTGGGAACACCGCCGGCGCCGCCGTTCGACGCCGTCCTTGCCGACACCCTGCTGGCGCGAGGCCTGCACGCGGCGGCCGGCGGGAAGCCGTTGACCCTGTCCGACGCCCTGCCCCCCGGGGACGGCGAAACGCTGGTGGTGGAGGAAAGCCTGCGCCTACCCGCCGCCTACGGCGATTTCCCCGCCTGGCGCGAGGCCTTGTCGGCGATGGAAATCCGCTGGTTCGCCCCCCTCCTCCGGGCCCTGGAACAAAACGAAATCGCCGCTCTGGCGCTGCACTTTCCCGATTGCGGGCGGTGCCTGAACATCCGGCGCGGCGACCTGTGGAAATTCTGGCGCCGCCGGTCCGTAAGCCAATTGACTGAATAAGATGCCCACCATCCAAACCCGCTCCTACCCTGCCGAAACGCAAGCCGACCTGGCGCGGCAAGGCATCCACCCCATCCTGGCCCGCATCCTGGCCGCCCGGGACATCACCCGCCCGGTCCAGATGGAAAGCGCCCTCGCGGGCCTGCTGCCGTATCACGACCTGGCCGGAGCGGAAGCCATGGCCGTACTCCTGGCCGACGCCATCGCCGCCGGAAAAAAACTCCTCATCATCGCCGACTACGACGCCGACGGCGCCACCGCCTGCGCCGTCGGACTCCGGGCCCTGCGGGGATTCGGCGCCCGGGTGGACTACCTGGTGCCCAACCGCTTCGAATACGGCTACGGCCTCACGCCGGAGATCGTCCGCCTGGCGGCGCAACAGCAGCCCGACGTGCTGATCACGGTGGACAACGGCATCGCCAGCATCGACGGCGTGGCGGAGGCCCACCGCCTGGGCATGGAAGTGCTGGTCACCGACCACCACCTCCCCGGCGACGCCCTTCCCGGCGCCGAATGCATCGTCAACCCAAATGCAAGGATGAAGGATGAAGGCGGAAGGATGAAAGAAAACCAGTCCTCCGCAGGAAACCAACCTTCATCCTTCATCCCTCATCCTTCATCCTTGTTTACCAATCTCGCCGGCGTCGGCGTCATCTTCTACGTCATGCTCGCCCTGCGGGCGGAGCTGCGCCGGCGGGGCGCCTTCCAGAACAAAGACGAACCAAACCTGGCCAAGCTCCTGGACCTGGTGGCCCTGGGCACGGTAGCCGACGTGGTGAAGCTGGACGACAACAACCGCACCCTGGTCAAGCAAGGCTTGAAGCGCCTCCGCGCCGGCCAGGCCTGTGCCGGCATCCGCGCACTGCTCCAGGTGGCGGGCCGCGAACCTCAGCGCGCCGGCACCTTCGAACTGGCCTTCCTGCTGGGGCCGCGCCTCAATGCCGCCGGGCGGCTGGACGACATGAGCTTGGGGATAGAGTGCCTCGCCACCGACGACCCGGACCAGGCCCTGGAAATGGCCCGCCGCCTGGACGGCCTCAACCGGGAACGGCGGGAAATCGAGGCCGAAATGCAGCAGTCCGCCCTGGATACCCTGGAAGGTTTCGAAGCCGGCGACAGCTACAGCCTCGCCCTCTACCAGCCGGAGTGGCACCAGGGGGTGATCGGCATCCTCGCCGGCCGCCTCAAGGATAAGTTCCACCGCCCGGTGATCGCCTTCGCCTCCGGCGGCGAGGGCAAGCTGAAGGGCTCCGGCCGCTCCATCCCCGGCCTGCACCTGCGGGACGCCCTGGACCTCCTGTCCAAGCGCCAACCGGGCCTGATCCAACGCTTCGGCGGCCACGCCATGGCCGCCGGCCTCACCATCGCCGAAGCCGACTACCCCACCTTCGCCGCCGCTTTCGAAGCAACGGTGCGCCAACTCCTCACCCCCGCCGACCTGGAAAAAATCATCGAAACCGACGGGGAACTGGCGGCGGCTGAAATCGAATGGGAACTGGCCCGCCATTTGAGCGAAGGCATCTGGGGCCAGGGCTTCCCCGAACCCACCTTTCACGGCGAGTTCGAAGTGGTGGAGCAGCGCACCGTGGGCGAACGCCACCTCAAGCTGCGCCTGGGCCGGGAGGGCAAGGTGTTCGACGCCATCCTGTTCTTTCACGCCGACCCCCTGCCGGAAGCCATCCGGGCGGTGTATGGGCTGGGCGTGAACGAATACAATGGCAACGTCACCCTGCAGCTGACTCTGCGCCACTGGGAACCGGCCTAGACTTAAGCCATGGACGCCATCATTCAGAACAATGCTTTGGACGGTCTCACCGCCTTCGTCACCAGCCTCGCCGTCGGCCTGCTCATGGGCCTGGAGCGGGAGCGCACCCCTTCGGCCAAGGCGGGCCTGCGCACCTTCACCCTGATCGCCCTGCTGGGCACCCTCAGCGCCATGATCGCCCAGGAGGCCGGCTCGCCCCTGGTGCTGGCGGCGGGATTCGTCATCGTCGGGCTGTTCATCACCGCCGCCTACCTGCGGGACCCGGAGGACGACGACCCCGGCACCACCACCGTCGCCGCGCTGCTGCTGTGTTACGGCCTGGGCGCCATCATCTGGTACGGCTACAGCACCCTGGCGATCATGGTGGGCATCGTGGTCACCATCCTGCTCTACTTCAAGCCCGAGTTGCGGGGCATCTCCCAAAGCCTGACGCGGCGGGACCTGCTGTCCATCCTCCAGTTCGCCGTGCTGTCCTTCATCGTCCTGCCCATCCTGCCGGACCGGGAATTCGGCCCCTACCTCGCCCTCAACCCCCACCAGATATGGCTCATGGTGGTACTGATCTCCGGCCTGTCCCTGGCCGGCTACGTGGCCTTGAAATGGAGCGGGCGCCGCTACGGCGTCGCCCTGCTGGGGCTGATGGGCGGGCTGGCCTCCAGTACCGCCACCACCCTGATCTACGCCCGCCACGGCAAGGACAACGAGAACCTGGCCCGGATGGCGGTGGGGGTGATCCTCCTTGCCAACCTGGTGGTGCAGGTGCGGCTGGCGGTGGTGGGCGCCACCGTGGCCCCCGACATCCTGCCCCGGTTGCTGCCGGTGCTGGGAGGGGGCTTGGCCTTGGGCCTTGCGGTGGTGGCGTGGTGGTGGCGCCAGATGGAAAAAGGGCGGGACCTGCCCCTGCCGGAAATCCAGAACCCCACCGAATTGCGCGCCTCCGTGGGCTTCGGCCTGCTCTATGCCGTGGTGCTGTTCTGCTCCGCCTGGCTCCAGGACTACGCCGGCAACAAGGGCCTCTACGTGGTGGCCCTGGTGTCCGGCCTCACCGACGTGGACGCCATGACCCTCACCAGCCTGCGCCTGTTCAACACCGGGCGCCTGGCCGCCGGGGACGCGGTCACCGCCATCACCCTCGCCGTTGTCGCCAACCTGACGTTCAAGCTGGGCGTGGTGTTCGCCATCGGCGGCCGGGCCCTGGGGCGCCGTTGCGCCGCCGGCCTCGGCGCCATCGCCCTGGGCTCCCTGCTGGCTTTGTGGCTCCAGGCATGACCGGACTCGTCTGGGTAGACGGCCAGCCCTTCTCCCCCCTTTACGGCGACGTCTACTTCTCCCGCCACTCGGGCATCGACGAAACCCGCCATGTCTTTCTCCGCCACAACCGCCTGCCGGAGCGCTTTGCCGCGTTGCCCCCCGGCGGTTTCTTCGTCATCGGCGAAACCGGCTTCGGCACCGGCCTCAACTTCCTCTGCGCCTGGCAGGAATGGCAACGCTCCGCCCCCGCCTCTGCCCGGCTGCACTTCGTCAGCGGCGAAAAGCATCCCCTCACTGCCGCCGACCTGGAGCGGGCCCTGGCCCTGTGGCCCGAGATGGAAGCCTTTTCCCGGGAACTGCTGACCCAATACCGCTACCTTGCGACCGGCTGGAACCGGCTGACCCTGGCCGGTGGCCAAGTAACGCTCACGCTGCTGCTGGGAGACGCCCTGGAAACCCTGCCCCGTTGTGAAATGGCGGCGGACGCCTGGTTCCTGGACGGCTTCGCCCCGGCCAAAAACCCGGCCGTGTGGCAGCCTGCCCTGTTCCAGGCCATGGCCCGGCTGTCCAAGCCCGGCGCCACCTTCGCCACCTTCACCTCCGCCGGCGACGTGCGCCGGGGCTTGCAGGAAGCCGGCTTCGCGGTGGAGAAAGTCCCCGGCTTCGGCCGCAAGCGGGACATGCTGCGGGGAAAACTGGCCGCCCCACCCGAAGCGGCGTGGCGCCCCCCCTGGTACGCCCCCCC
This sequence comes from Gallionellaceae bacterium UBA2239, assembly GCA_002347615.1. GTDB lineage: Bacteria > Pseudomonadota > Gammaproteobacteria > Burkholderiales > UBA9220 > UBA2239. The sequence continues at coordinate 14,324 of DDYH01000046.1, forward strand.
GCCGCCGGTGAAAACCGGCACCGCCGCAGTGATCGGCGGCGGCATCGCCGGCGCCTCCACCGCCGCCGCCCTGGCCCGCCGCGGCTGGCAGGTCACCCTGATCGAACGCCACCAGGAACTGGCGCGGGAAGGCTCGGGCAACCCCCAGGGCATCCTTTACGCCAAGCTGTCCCCCCACCCCACGCCCCTGACCCAGCTCACCCTGGCGGGCTACGGCCACACCCTGCGCCTGCTGGACGGGCTGCTGCCGGAGGACAGGGCGGTGCGAGGCGCCTGCGGCGTGCTGCAACTGGCCTACGACAACGCTGAAAACCAGCGCCTTGCCGCCCTGGCGGACGCCGGCTACGGCGACGGCCTGATGCGCCTGCTGGACCGGGAACAGGCCTCCGCCCTCGCCGGCATCGACCTCCCCGCCGGCGGGCTGTTCTTCCCCCACGGCGGCTGGGTCCATCCCCCCGCCGTGGTGCAAGCCCTCGCCGCCGGAGTGCGGGTGGTGAAAGGCCGGACGGTGACGGAATTGCGGCGGGAAGCCGACGGCTGGCACCTCCCGGGCGAGGGGGAAGACATTCGCGCCGACGTGGTGGTGCTGGCCCAGGCCGGCGACAGCGGGGCCTTTCCCGCCAGCGCCTACCTGCCCCTGCACAAGAACCGGGGTCAAGTGACCGTTGTGCCCGCCACGGACGAAAGCCGACGACTCGCCACCGTGCTCTGCGGCGAGAGCTATATCACCCCCTCCCGCAGCGACGGCACCCACACCCTGGGCGCCACCTATGCCCCCTTCGCCGGCGACCTGGATGTCACCACCGCCGACTGCGCAACCAACCTGGACCATCTAAAGAACCTGGCCCCCACCCTCCACGCCGCCCTCGGCGCCGGCAAGCTGGACCCGGCCGCCCTGCCCGGCCGCGCCTCCCTGCGGGCCGTCACCGCCGACCATCTGCCGGTGGTGGGCCCGGCGGTGGACGCCGCCGCCTTCAACACCTGCTACGCCCGCCTGGCCCGGGACGCCAAGCTCAAGCTCACCGACACCGCCCCTTGGCTGCCGGGCCTCTACGTCAACGCCGCCCACGGCTCCCGCGGGCTGCTCACCGCCCCCCTGGCCGGAGAACTCCTGGCCGGCCTCATCGGCGGCGAACCCTTATCGCTGCCAGCACCCGTTTTGGCCGCCATCCACCCCAGCCGCTTCCTGGTGCGGGATATTGTCCGGGGCAAAAGCTGATTTTTTCATCGGGAGCGCAATATCCCCCTGGGATTATGAAAATCCCTTAGGATTTCATTGACAAAACCCCGCACGTGCGTAAATATGAAAAAAATGATAAGCAATCCCCAGATGATCGTGTCCAATACCCAGGAAATCTGCTCCACCCGCGAAGCCGCCAATCTTCTCGGGGTCTCCCTGCGCACCGTGCAGTTGTGGGTGGAAAACGGCGAACTCCAGGCGTGGAAAACCGTCGGCGGCCATCGCCGTGTTTCTCTCCTGTCGGTCAAGAAGCTGATGCAGTCCCGCCAAACCACGCCGACCCCGGCGCGGCAAGCCTTCCAGGTGCTGATCCTGGAAGACGACCCGGACCTGCTCAAGCTTTACCGTCTGACCATGGAGGGCTGGGACATGGCCCCCGAAGTACTGACCGCCTCCAACGGCTTCGAGGGCCTGATCGAAGTTGGAAAGTCGAATCCGGACCTGCTCATCACCGACCTCAGGATGCCGGGCATGGACGGCTTCGAGCTGATCCGCCGGCTGAAGGCGAGCCCCCACCACGGCGGATTGCACATCGTGGCGGTAAGCGGCCTGAGCAAAGCGGAAATCCAGCAGGAAGGCGGCCTTCCCAAGAGCGTCACGGTCTTCCCCAAACCGGTCCCGTTCCCGGAACTGGAATCCCTGGTCCGCGGGCTGATGATAGGCTCAGGCAAGGCATCGAACCTTTGACGTGATGCAATACCGCAGCCTGTTTCGGAACGCCCCTGTTCCCGCGCTTATCCTCTCCGCCGAAACCGGCCGCATACTTGAAGCCAACGACCAAGCCGGCAAGCTCCTGGGCCGTACCGAAGAGCTTGCGGATCTCGCCTGCCCGACCTTCCTCCTGCCCCCCGAAGCGGCGGAACGTTGCCTCGCCCGTTGCCGGGACTCGGGGGAAGCGGAAGCTTCGCTGCATCTTCTCGCCGCCGATGGGCGGGAGATTCCGGTGGAAGTCCGGGCCCGTCTTGTCCGAGACGGCGACACCGCGATCATCCACGTCGCCCTGAGCGACGCCAGCGCCCGATGCCGGGCGGAAGAAAAACTGCTCGCTTTCAGCAAGCTTCTGGCGGCCAGCGGCCTGGCCCAAACGCGCTTTTTGTCGGATGTGCCACCCCAGACGATTTTCGTCGACCTGCTGGACACCTTCCTGGACCTTACCCAAAGCGAATTCGGCCTGATCGCCGAATTCCAGCGCACTGACGGAAATCTGCCCTACTTCAAGGTCAAGGCGGTGTCGCGCAACTTCTGGAACAGCATGTCCCGGGACTTCTACGCCAAGAACGCCCCCATCGGCATGGAGTTCTACAACCTGAACTCCCTGCTGGGCAGCGTCATCAAATCCGGCGCCCCGGTCATCACCAACGCTCCTCACGGTGACGGGCGCAGCGCCGGTCTGCCCGAGGGGCATCCTCCGATCAATTCCTTTCTCGGTCTGCCCTTCTTCAGCGGCAAGAAAGCGGTGGGCATGGTGTGCCTGGCCAATCGGCCGGGAGGCTACGACGAGGAAATGGGCCAGTTTGTGAAGCCCTTGCTGGATACCTGCGGCAGCCTGTTTTCCGCTTCCAGCAACAACCAGTGGCGCAAGGAGGCGGAAGCCACGCTGCGCCGCCAGGCCCTGGTGTTCAAGAATATTTCCGACGGCGTGATCCTGACCGACTACGACGGGCGCATCGTGGATTGCAACCCGGCGGCGGAAAAAATATTCGGCTTTTCCAAGTTCGAAATGCTGGGCGCCCCCATCGACTTCATCGGCGACGCCAAATACAAGGAGCGCCTGCTTCCCGCCATCCGCCAGGGCATCAAAAAAAACGGCCGCTGGTCGGGAATCGAGAAAATCGTCAACCGCGACGGCAAGGAACGGATTTTCGAAACCGCGGTGGTCCCCCTGCGCTGCCAGAAGGAGGAAGAGGGCACCCTGGTGTGGTTCAACCGCGACGTGACGGAAAAGAAAGCGGCGCAGCAACGTCTCGACCAACGCTCACGGGAAATGGACGCCATTTTTTCCCTGAGCCCCGATGGCTTCGTATTCGTCGACCACAACCGGCAAATCTCCTATCTCAACCCCGCCTTCGAGCGGATGACCGGCCTCAAGGCAAAAAAGCACATCGGCCAGGGGGCGGAAAAGCTGTATGACGCCCTAAAGGCGCAGCTCGACCCCCAGCATCCCTGCCCGGAGGGGAACAAGGACGAAGACGGGACGGAATGCACCCTGCATCTGCTGCGGCCCCGGCTCACCATCCTGAAACGGGTGGCGCGCCACTTGCGCGACAAAACCGGCGCCATCCAGGGCATGGTGCTGTATTTCCACGACATCACCTACGAAAGCGAAGTGGACCGCCTGAAAAGCGAGTTCCTCTCCACCGCCGCCCATGAATTGCGCACCCCCATGGCCAGCGTCTACGGATTCTCGGAACTGCTGCTGCAGCGGGAGTTCTCGCCGGAAAAAACCAGGGAAGTCCTGGACATCATCCACCGCCAGGCCGGCCATCTGGTAGCGCTGCTCAACGAACTGCTGGACCTGGCCCGCATCGAAGCCCGCGCCGGCAAGGATTTCCACATCGTGGCCCAGGACGTGGTCCCGGTCATCCGCAACACCCTGGCCGAACTGCTGATTCCGGGCGACACCCGGCAAGTGGCGGCCACGCTCCCCGACGCCCTGCCTCCCATCGCCGTCGACCGGGAAAAGTTCCAGCTGACCCTGACCAACGTGCTGAGCAACGCCTACAAGTACTCCCTCGGCAAGGGTCCGATCGAGCTGGAAACCCGGCGGCGGGTCAAGGACGGCGGCCATTGGATCGGCGTCACCGTTCGGGACCATGGCATCGGCATGACTCCGAATGAGGTGGACCGGATATTCGAACGTTTTTACCGCACCGATGCTTCCGGCAAGATTCCCGGCACCGGCTTGGGCATGTCCCTGGTCAAGGAAATCATGGACATCTTCGGCGGCGAGGTGGAAATCCAGACCCAGCCGAAAAAAGGGACGGAGGTCACGCTCTGGTATCCCAAAGCGAGCAAGACGCCATGACCCGCATCCTGATCGTGGACGACCAAACCGAGATTCGGCACCTGATCCGCCTGACCCTCGACGGACAGGGTTACGAATTGGAGGAAGCACCGGATGCCGACACGGCGCGGCAAAAAATTCTGGCGCAGAAGCCGGACATCCTGATTCTGGACGTGATGATGCCCGGCGCCATGGACGGCTACGGCCTGTGCGAAGCCATCAAGGCATCGGAACACGAGAAAGACATCTACGTCATCCTGCTCACCGCCCGCGGCCAGCAGACCGACCTGGACAGGGGACGGGCGGCCCGCTGCGACACCTACTTGGTAAAGCCGTTCAGCCCGATGCAGTTGAACGGGATTATCCGCAACGTGATCGAGGACACGCCATGAAAACGGCCCACACCCCCCACGATTCCCTGGTGAGCAACGAGTCGTTCCTGGCCCGGCAGCCGATCGTCGACCTGCGCCAGGAAATCATCGGCTACGAGCTCCTGTTCCGGCACAGTTCGGCGGCCCACACGGCCCACATCGGGGACGCCATGCGCGCCGACGCCAACATCCTGGAAAACCTGTTGACCAACATGGGCACCGATTGGCTGTTGGGGGACAAGCATGCCTTCGTCAACATCTCCCCGTCCCTGCTCAAAAGCGAGTTTCTCGACTTGCTGCCGGCGGAACACTTGGTGCTGGAGCTTCCGGATAACCTGCCCGCCCCCACCGAATACCTCGACCTGTGCCGACCGCTGCGCGCAAAAGGCTACCGCTTCGCCCTGGACAATTTTTCCCCCGACTCCGCCTCCAGGCCCCTGCTTGAAATCGCCGACTACGTGAAGATCGACGTGCAAAGCCTGTACGTGGAGCAACTGTCCCAAATCATTGCCATGGTGCCCACCACCGACCGGGTCATCGCCACCAAGGTGGAAACCGGCGCCGACTACTGGTTCTGCAAGGGCCTCGGCATCGGCCTGTTCGAGGGCTACTATTTCGCCAAGCCGGAAACCCTGACGGCCAAGACCCTCAACCCCTCCCTGGCCCATGTGCTGGAGCTGCTCAACAAGGTGCGCATGAACGCCGAGATCGTGGAAATCGAGCAGGTGTTCAAGCTGGACGTGGCGCTGTCCTACAAGCTGCTGCGCTTCATCAACTCCGCCGCCCTGCGCCGCCGGACCGAGGTCCATTCCATCCGAACCGCCATCAACCTCCTCGGCTACCAGCAGTTGTACCGTTGGCTGACCTTGCTCCTGGTCGCCTCGGGCGAGGGGTCCGTGCCCCCCGCCCTGATGCGTACCGCCATCACCCGCGGTCGCCTGACGGAACTGCTGGGCCAGGGCCGGTTGGGTCCCCACGAAGGTGACAACCTCTTCATCGCCGGCGTTTTCTCTTTGTTGGACACCCTGCTGGATATGCCCATGGAGAACATCCTGGAGCGGCTTTCCCTCCCTCAACCCATCTGCGAGGCGCTGCTTTTCCGCCATGGCCTTTACGGCCCCTATCTCGCCCTGGCCGAGGCGTGCGAAACCGGCGACGGCGTGAAAATCACCACCCTGTCCAGGGAATTGGCTCTCGAACCACCCCAGATCAACCAACTCCACCTGGACGCCCTGGTATGGGTGGAAAAACTCGGCGCCTGACCCCCTCCCGCCCGCTGTAAAGCGCCCCGCCGGGTAATTGGGGCGGGAAACGATTCACTTGACATGCAACATTCCCCTAATGATAATAAGGCCATCGTTACTATCATTTTTATCATTTGTAACAAAGTGAATCCCGGGGAAGAGGACGATGGACAAAAAGCGTATCCAGCAGTCCGATGTCAAGGTAGGGGAACCTTTAAAGTGGCCGGTCTTCGACGACCGTGGGATTCTGCTGCTGCGCAAAGGTTACGTCATCACCACGCCGAGCCAGCTTCAATCCCTTCTCAACCGCGGGCTGTACCTTCATCAAGCCCCGCCCCCGCGTCCCGCCATCGAGGAAAAGTCGGCGGTAACGATTTCCCCCTTCCATATTTTCGACAACCTGCAAGTCCGGGTGAAGCGGCTATGCGACGACATCCAGGGGGGCAACATCAACGACATTCCCGGCCGCATCAGCCAGATTTGCCAGGTAATCCAGAAAGTCGTCCAAATGGACGCCGACGCCATGATCGGCGCGATTCACCTGATCCAGGAAGGGCACTACACCGTTCTCCATTCGCTCCATGCCGCCATCCTGGCGGAAATTTTCCTCCGCTCCCTGAGCATCTCCGCCGAAGATCGGCTGCCCATCCTGGCCGCTGCGATGACCAAGGACGTGGGAATGATGGACCTTCAGGAGACGCTGCGTAAGCAGAACGCCCCCCTGACCGACGAGCAATTCGCCTGGGTACGCGCCCACCCGCTGAGAAGCCTGGAACTGTTGGAAAAAGCCGGGGTGAAGGACGGCATCTGGCTGGAAGCGGTGCGGCACCATCACGAACGCCTGGACGGAAGCGGCTATCCCGACGGCATCCAGGAGGAGGATATTTTCTTTCCGGTGCGCATCCTGGCGCTGGTGGACATCTACACCGCCATGATCAAACGGCGCGCCTACCGCGACTCCCTGAAATCCCGCGACGCCATGCGGGAGATTTTCACCAAGCACGCCAGCGAGGTGGACGCCCACCTGACCAAGCTGTTCATCAAGGAGTTGGGGCTGTTCCCCCCCGGCGTGTTCGTCAAATTGCGCAACAGCGAGGTCGCCATTGTTACCCGCCGGGGGAAGCAAGGAACCGTGCCCATCGTGCATACGATAATCGGCCCTCGGGGTGCGCCGCTGGCAAAAGCCCTGAAACGGGACACCGCCCAGGATGACTACGCCATCCATGAAGTGGTCGACCGTGACCTTCAGGTGACCCTCAACCTTCACTCCCTGTGGGGCTACAACTAAACCTATTTCCGATTTCGGTTTTGTACGGAGGACAGCATGGATTTGTTCGAATGGGATGCCGAATACAGCGTCGGCAACGGCGAACTGGATCGCCAGCACCAGCGTCTTTTTCAGATCATCAACGAATTGTATGCGGCCCTGGCAAGAGGCGAAACGCAGAGTTCGGTCGAACGGGCCCTGCAATCCCTGATCGAGTACACCCGCTCCCATTTCGCAGCCGAGGAAGCTCTCATGCTCCAGCACAAGTACCCCGGCTACGCGGCCCACAAGCGGATGCACGACCAACTGCTGGATAAGGTCACCGAATACGGCTTGCGTCTGAACCAGGGGGAATCCGACTTGGCTGCCGACGTTCTGCCGTTTCTCATCGGCGACTGGCTGATGAACCATATTACGGTGACGGACAAGAAATACGCCCCCCTCCTGTCCGCCTAGGCCATAGGGAAGCGCTGATTAACGCCAGCCGTTCGCCCTGAGCCTGTCGACGGGTGGACGACAACGTGTTGTTCCCTAGCGGGTTCGTGCTTCGATACCTCAGCACGAACGGATTTTTCAGCACCTCCTTAGGTCCTGAACCGGCTCACGCATCCCTGAAGGCTTTCCGCCAGCGCTTCCAGGTGCTGGGTTTCTTTTGTGGCATCCTCCATGGCGCGGGTGTTTTCGTCCGTCATGATGCCGATGGCGGCCATGTTCCGGGTAATGCCAGCGGCCGTCGCGCTCTGCTCCCCGGTGGCGACGGAGTCACCCCGTCGATCTCACTGGCCGCATGGGCGGACTTCTCGGCCAGCTTCCTCACCTCGTCCGCCGCCACCGCGAAACCCCTTCCCTGTTCGCCGGCCCGAGCCGCCTCGATGGCGGCACTGAGGGCCAGGAGGTTGGTTTGTCCGGCGCTCCCCGACCCCGACGCCACGGCGCGGCCCGCGGGTTTTATCGCAATCGACGTGGATGAGGTGGCAAGGTCACGGACCAGGAGTCCCAGGGAGTAGCCGCGGAGCAAGAAAGGAAAACCGAACTTCGGCACCGGATCACTCTGCCGCAAGGAGCCGCAAAATGCGTGGAATAAAAAACGGCGGAAAGCCCGCCCAATTCCGTCGGGACGGCAGGGGAATACGGCCCGCGGAAATGTTCGCCCCTCTTCTTTCCATTCCAACTTTGCAGGGTTGGGGCGAATTCAAATAAAAAAACGGCGGCGACGGGGCCGCCAAAGTCCGGCTCGTGGTAGAAGGACAGACCGGAGAGTGAACAAGGCCTGCCCGCGCCGGGAATGGCGGTTCCTTCGCCACGACTGCGTCAACGGCGTCCTTCCCTTCCCTCGCTACTCAGTGAACCGCCGACGCCAAGCTGTTCGCCCACGCCAAGGCCTCGATCTGGGCCTTCATCATCGCGTCGCCGCTCAAATCCAGCCCCGGCGGCAACACGGCCCAGGCGCTGCTTTCGTCGGATTCCAGGGTTTCGCACAGCCGCAGCAGTTCACCGAACTCCCCCTTCCGCTCCAGCAGCGCCAAGCGGATTTCATCGCCGGGATTGACCTGGGCGACGATCTCTTCCATCGGCAGGTCAAGGAGGCTATCCACCAGGGAAAGGATGCCGATGGTGAATGCCATCTCCCGGCCCTCGCCGGCGTTGCCGGCCAGTATCTCCATCAACTTGCCCCGGGCGGCAGCCAAGTGCAGCAGAGCGCCGCCCCCACTATCGCCCCCGCCCCGCCGCGCAAAAATCAGCAACTGCAGCCAACGGCGGATTTGCTGCCGCCCCAGCAGCACGATCGCCTGCCGAATGGACGTGACGGTTTTCCCTCCTCCCATGGCCACCGAATTCGCCAAGCGCAGCAGGTTGTAGCAAAGCATGGGGTCGGCCTTCATCGCTTCTTCGATGGCCCCCGTCTCCCCTTCACGGATCACGATTTCCAGCACCTTCAGCATCGCCACCGCGGAGGGATCGACGCGCCGGATGCTCAACTGGTGCGGCCGGGCAAAGAAATAGCCCTGGAACAGGTCGAAGCCGCTGCCCCGCAGCCGTTCGAATTCCTCACGCCGCTCGACCTTCTCGGCCAGAAACTTCATCCCCCGGCCCGGCCGGCGGGACCGGTTGCTCCGAACCAGCTCCTCCGCCTGATCCAGCCCCTGGAGGGTCAAATCCACTTTGACCACGTGGGCCAGGTCCAGCAGAGGCTCGTAGGATTCGTGATAGACGAAATCATCCAAGGCCAGCTTGTAGCCTTTGGCGTTCAACTGCCGGCATCGCTCCACGATGTCGCCGTCGACGCGCACGCTTTCCAGCAGTTCCAAGGTCACGTGTTCCGGGGGCAGCAGTTCGATGGCATCGGAAAGCAGCAGCTCCCGGCCGACGTTGACGTAGTAATGGCAGCTCCCCTGGGTCAGACACATGCCCAGGGTGCCGAAAGCGCTGCTGATGACGTGGGCGCTTGCCTGGGTATCGTCGGAAACCTCCGCCCGGTTGGCTTCCCCGTTGCGGAACAGCAGTTCGAATGCAACGATCCTGCCTTGCCGGTCGAGTATCGGTTGCCGTCCCAGAAATATCTCGTTCATATGTGCACCTCGCTTCACCGGGGCCTTTTTGATTTCATTTTTTTCACTTTAACCGTTTTCGCGCCGCCGGGCAACTTTCAGCATCTGGCCAACAGCAACCCGGCAACTCATCCCGAGGGGGTGCTGCGGAATCCCGGTCCCGTCAGTTAAGGTATAATCCCAGATTGTCCATTAGGACGCGAGATGATGGCGAGACGGGTTGCGAGGCAGTTTGGTCCCTTGTGAGGAGTCCATGGTTGTTCCATGGACGACGAGCAAGGGGCCAAAATGACCGCAAACCGGCCGCCAGGGCTCGCGTAGGCTCGAAGNNGCCGCCTAATGGACAATCTGGGATAATTCCCGGTTTTTGCGGGACGGCTGCCTTGGCACCCCTCCCTGCGAATCCCTAGTCTGAGAGATCGAAGCATTTATGGAAGCGGAACAACTCAACGCCCTCGCCAACCAACTGGAAGACCTGTCCAAGCGGTCCCAGGACATTCGGGGGTATCTTTGACTACGACCTGAAGGCAGAACGCCTGACGGAAGTTTCCTGCCTGCTGGAAGACCCGGCGGTTTGGGACGACGCCAAGCGCGCCCAGGACCTGGGCCGGGAACGCCGGGAGTTGGAAGGCGTGGTCCACACCCTGCAGCAGTTCGACCAGAACCTCAAGGACACCCGCGAGCTGTTCGACATGGCGCGGGAAGAGAACGACGACGACACCCTGGAGAGCGTGGCCAGCGACGCGGCCAACCTGGAAAAGGTGCTGGGCGGGCTGGAGTTCCGCCGCATGTTCTCCCACCCCATGGACCCCAACCCCTGCTTCATCGACATCCAGGCAGGCTCCGGCGGCACCGAGGCCCAGGATTGGGCGTCCATGCTGCTGCGCATGTATCTGCGCTACTGCGAGCGCCGCGGCTTCAAGGTGGAAGTGCTGGAAGAGTCCGAGGGCGAAGTGGCGGGCCTGAAAAGCGCCACCCTGCGGGTGGAAGGCGAGTACGCCTACGGCTATCTGCGCACCGAAAGCGGCGTGCACCGCCTGGTGCGCAAGTCCCCCTTCGACTCCAACGCCCGGCGCCACACCTCCTTCTCCAGCGTGTTCGTGTACCCCGAGGTGGACGACTCCATCGAGGTGGAGATCAACCCGGCGGACCTGCGGGTCGACACCTACCGCGCCTCCGGCGCCGGCGGCCAGCACATCAACAAGACCGACTCCGCGGTGCGTATCACCCACCTGCCCACCAACATCGTGGTGCAGTGCCAGAACGACCGCTCCCAGCACAAGAACCGGGCCGAGGCGATGAAGATGCTGAAAGCCCGCCTCTACGAGTTCGAGTTGCGCAAGCGCCAGGAAGAGCAGCAGAAGCTGGAAGACTCCAAGACCGACATCGGCTGGGGCCACCAGATCCGCTCCTACGTGCTGGACCAGTCCCGCATCAAGGACCTGCGCACCAACTACGAAGTGGGCAACACCCAGGCCGTGCTGGACGGCGACCTGGACGATTTCATCGAAGCGAGTTTGAAGCAGGGGGTATAAGCGGGCCGGACTCGTGATATATACTTTCGCATATACGAAAGTATATTGAGGTTGCCCCCATGATCGCCCTTTCCATCAAGCTGTCCGACGAACTGGCCTCCGCCAGCCAGGAAATCGCCCGCAAGCTGGGCATTTCCCGCTCGGAGCTGATTCGCCAATCCCTGGAACACGAACTGGCCAAAATCCAGGCCGACCTGGAACGCCGCGAGATGGCCCAAAGCTTCAAGGCCATGTCCGGAAGCGCCGCCTACCTGCGCCAAGCGGAAAGCCTCGACACCGCCCTGGGCGAGATGCCGGACGAAGAACAGGACGACTGGTGGAAAAACTGACTCGCGGCGGCATCTACCTGGTCCGCCTCGACCCCGCCAAGGGCGCCGAAATCGGCAAGCTGCGCCCGGTCATCGTACTCACCGACCAAACGTTGCTGAACGCCGAACCGCCCCTGGTCTTCGTCTGCCCCCTGAGCAGCCGCTCCGACCCGGCCTTCGCCGCCCTGCACCTGGCTCTGCCCGCCCGGGACGGCATCTACCGCCCGAGCTTCGCCCTGGCGGAACACTGCCGCGCCATCAGCCGCAGCCGGATTCTGAGCGAACGCCTGGGACAGGCCACTGACGAAGAACTGGCCAACCTCGTTCACCGCCTGACGCTGATGGTTGGAGGTTAGGGCCGCAAGGCCGACAGCCGCCCGCCGTCTAGCCTCACTCCTTCTTGATCAGCCCGGTAATCGAAGCCACGAACATCGTGCCGAACAGCCAACCCACGGCGATATGAAACCACAGATACCAGCGCAGCAAAGTGCCACTGGTATAACATCCCGCCCACGCGATGCACGGCCTACTAGACACAAGCGCGCCGGCATTGGCATTAGGCAGCCAATAGTCCTCCTGCTGCAAATCCAGGAAGGGCACCAGAGCATCGAGGGAATACACGGAGGGTTCGAAGCGCGGATACTGCGCGGGAATTTCCGTAACATTCGCCTTGGCTTGGCCGTTTGCACCCTTGGGCAGGAACGTCCCCAACCGTGCAGGCACCATCAGCCTGTCGGCTAATGGCTTAGCAGGGGCTGACATACCGGCCAAGCCGAAAAGCAGTGTTCCCACCAGCCAGAAAGCCACCAGCCATTGCAGCGTCCACCGAGGCCGGTAGCCATAGCCCGCTACATATTTCTGGAAGGTCAGCCAGACCCAGCGCAATCCCCGGCGCGGCGTGGTTTCGCGCAATGCTTCCTGACGTTCGATCAGCACCTCTCGTGCCGTATCCTCATGTCCATCCGCCTTCAGCACCTTGGCTAGCTGGGTATAGGGTTGAGGCTTGAAGTCTGCACCATGCGGCAAACGTATGCGGAAATCAGGGTGACCGTCGTCATTGTTCGCCGCCAGCAATTTTTCGTAGACACATCCATCTAATTTCAATTTATCTACGGCAGCCAAGCCTTCCACTGAGTAGCGCCAAGTTTTAATCCTCGCGCCCCCCAGAGACAATGCCTTAATGTCACTTGAAATGGCCGGATGAAAATCCAATCGGTCGATCTCCGTGCCTGTAAGAACTATCGTGCCCTCAACTATTGCACCCTGACCTAGCATATCCTCCCGTAGATAGAGGCTCCCCGCGACTCTCATACCATCAGCATTGAGCGCCCTTCCTTCCCCATTGCGGAAATGGGTGGGCGCGAATTCGAGATTCCCTCCAATATTCGCGCCCACTAGACGGATTTCACCATAAACGATGGCCCCGCTAAAAGACACACCTCCTCTTACTCTTATCTTGTCAGCGCTGAACGCGCTCTCGCCCCGATTGCAGAAACGAACCGAATTGCAGTTCAAATCACCTTCTATCTCCGCACCCAGCAGGCGGATTTCGCCCCATACTCGCGCCGCCTTTAACGAAAGCCCTCCCTCCAATTCCATGCCGTCGGCCGACATCCCATTTCTCAAGCGACATTGGTACATCCACAGTGCTGACAAACGGCTATGCCTAAAACTTACCCTTTTCTGCCAAACACAACGAACAAAATTTAATGGCCTGACCAACCGAACATGGGCGAGGTCCAATTTCCCCACAATCAAAGCACATTTGAGTAGTAAGCCTCGCGGATCAATATCGCTTTCCCGCTCCAACAGCAGAGCGCGTAGGAATACTGCACGCACGGTACGCGCTCGCGGCTGGCCCCGTTGCCTATCGACAGAGGCCGGTTCCCCTCTCGGCAGCGCCTCGACCAACGCCTGCTCCAGCGCTGAAAGCGGCGCGAAATGTTCTTCTGCCCATTCGATTAGTGTCGTCATGTTTTTGATTTTTCGTTTATCTGGCCACGAGTGTAGCGCACTGGCCAGAAAGGCAAAATGGCCGGAAAGGTGCTTCTACCGCTATAATACGCGGCACGCAATTTCTTAAGCCCCCACAAACCGCGGTATTGATCCGGGGAGGCCGCGATGCTCACGATTGAGTGTTGTTAAAGTACCCGCCTGAGCCACAGAACATATTTTTGATTGAGCCAACCACAATGAACGAATCCTCCCCTGTCCAAACCGACGAAAACCAGATCATCGCCGAGCGCCGCGAGAAGCTGAAAAAGCAGCGGGAAGCCGGCATCGCCTTCCCCAACGACTTCGACCGCACCCATTACGCCGCGGACCTCCACGCCCGCTACGACGAAATGAGCAAAGAGGCGTTGGAAGCCGCCAAGGTGGAAGTCTCCGTCGCCGGGCGCATGATGCTCAAGCGGGTGATGGGCAAGGCCAGCTTCGCCACCCTGCAGGACATGGGCGGACGCATCCAGCTCTACATCGCCAACGACATCACCGGCGCCGAGACCCACGATGCCTTCAAGCACTGGGACCTGGGGGACATCCTGGGCGCCAAGGGCACCCTGTTCAAGACCAAGACCGGCGAGCTGACGGTGCAGGTGACCGAACTCAGGTTGCTGACCAAATCCCTGCGCCCCCTGCCGGAGAAGTTCCACGGCCTCACCGACCAGGAACAGAAATACCGCCAGCGCTACCTGGACCTGATCACCAACGAAGAGGCCCGCAAGACCTTCATGGTGCGCTCCAGGATCATCCAGGCCATCCGTACCTTTTTAGTCGAGCGCGGCTACCTGGAAGTGGAAACGCCCATGATGCACGCCATTCCCGGCGGCGCGTCGGCCAAGCCCTTCGTCACCCACCACAACGCCCTGGACATGGAACTGTTCCTGCGCATCGCGCCGGAGCTGTACCTGAAGCGCCTGGTGGTGGGCGGCTTCGAGAAGGTGTTCGAGATCAACCGTAATTTCCGCAACGAGGGCCTGTCCACCCGGCACAACCCCGAGTTCACCATGATCGAGTTCTACGAGGCCTATCGGGACTATAAGTACCTGATGGACCTCACCGAGGAGATGTTCCGGGAAGCCGCAAAATCGGTTCTGGGCCATGCCGTGGTGCATTATCAGGGCCACGAGATCAACCTCGCCCAGCCCTTCGACCGCCTCACCATCACCCAGGCGATCAACCAGTACCATCCGGGCAAGTACAGCGACGAGCAGCTCAACGACCGCAAGCAGCTGATCGACACCCTGAAGGCCCTGGATGCGGACTACAAACCCACCGACGGCGTGGGCGGCCTGCAGTTGTCCCTGTTCGAGGCCACTACCGAGCAGTTGCTGATCCAGCCCACCTTCATCATCGACTACCCGGCGGAAGTTTCTCCCCTGGCACGGCGCAACGACCACAATCCGGGCATCACCGACCGCTTCGAACTGTTCATCGTCGGCCGGGAAATCGCCAACGGCTTTTCCGAGCTCAACGACGCCGAGGACCAGGCCGAGCGCTTCATGGACCAGGTGCGGCAGAAGGAGGCCGGCGACGCCGAGGCCATGCACTACGACGCCGACTACATCCGCGCCCTGGAGCACGGCCTGCCCCCCACCGCCGGCGAGGGCATCGGCATCGACCGCTTGGTCATGCTGCTCACCGACAGCCCCAGCATCCGGGACGTGATCCTGTTCCCCCAGATGCGGCAGCAGTAGGCGCCACCCTAAAAGGAAAAGCCCCGCAAAACGGGGCTTTTCCTTTGCACGCTCAGCCGTTCAGACCGACAGCTTCTTGCACTCGGCGTAGCAATCCGCGCAGGCCTGGGCGCAGTCTTTGCACTGCTGGTGCACTTTCTCGTGCTTGCGGCACTCGTCTTCGCACTCCTTACACACATCCATCGCCAGTTTGGCCATCTGAGCCAGCTTAGTGGCGTTCTGCGCCGCCATGGAGCGCAGTGCCGTGCACACCGCGATGGCTTGGCTGACGTTGCGTGCACAGGCCGCCAGAGTTGTGTCCCCTTGCGAAAGCAACTCCAGACAGTGGTCCTGGCACAACTCCCCGGCGGACACGCAATTGTTCGCTGCGTCGATCAGCGCCTGATTTCTCGCCGGGCCGTGAACGTGGGCATGCATGGATTATGCGCGTGGCTGGCCGCCCCCGCCGCCTGAGCCGCCACGGCCGTTGCCACTGCGGCGCTTCCTACCAGCAATTCCCTGCGATTCATGATTCCCCCTTAATTTCGACACTCGTAGAACATTCGCATCATAACGCAAACCCCGCGCGCCTCTCCCCAGCAGTTTCATTAGAGTTCTTGCCACACTCAACGCCATGCTCTAAACCTAAAACATCCCCAACCTCCCATGGAGAACCACCGTGACCACCTCGCGTCTCAAACTCGTTGCGACCGCCCTGGTTTTCGGCCTCGCCACCGCAATTCCGTCCGTTGACGCGGCGGAGACCTCGTCCCAAAAGGTATGCAGCACCTGCGGCACCGTCAAGCACATTCAGGTAATCGAGGAAAAAGGCAAAGGTTCCGGCCTGGGCGCCGTTGCGGGTGGCGTCGCCGGCGGACTGATCGGCAGTCAAATTGGCTCCGGCACCGGAAACACCGTGGCCACAGTGGCGGGGGTTGCCGGTGGCGCCTATGCTGGCCATCAGGTGGAGAAAAAGGTCAAAACCAAAAAGACCTACAAAATCACCGTCCAAATGAATACCGGCAAGACCCGGGTTTTCACCCAGGAGGAGGAACCCGCGGTCCATGTCGGCGACAAGGTAAAACTGGTTGACGGCAAAATCGTTCCGAGGTAGCGCGTTCGACCCCACCATGAATGGAGAACCGACATGTCAACCGAATCCCCCAGCAACAAATCCCAACCGTTCTATATCGCCGCGGCGATAGCCGTCATCATTTTCGCCGTCATCGGTTCCGCAAGCGTGCTGGGCTGGTTGCCGGACAGCAAGAAGGAAGCCCCCGCCACACCTGAAGCCGTGGCGGTAGCCCCGTCCGCGGCGCCCCCCCTGCCGGCCGCCGCTCCGCCAGCAACAACAGCACCCGCGGCGCGACCCGCCGCGACGGCGACACCGGCCAAGGCCAAAGCCCCCGTCCGCCGAACCGAAAACGCCGCCGCTCCAGCCGCGGTTTGCGGCAATTGCGGCACCATCACCGCCATTCGCGCCATTGAGCAGCCCGGTGAGGCAAGCGGCTTGGGCGCCGTCGCCGGCGGCGTTGCCGGCGCGTTGGTGGGAAGCCAGATTGGCCAAGGCCGCGGCACCACTGCTGCCGAGATAGCCGGCGCAGCGGGCGGAGCGTATGCCGGCCACCAGATCGAAAAACGCTACCGGAAAATCACCCGTTACGAAATCGACGTCCGCATGCAGGACGGAACACGGCGCGTTATCAGCCAAAGCGCCCCGCCCGCCCTGAATGTCGGCGACAAGGTGCGCATCATCAACGGGCAGATGGAACTGTACTGAAATATACCCCCCATTGGTATATTGACACGGCATTTAGGCGAGGAATAGGATGGCCCCCTAGACCGATGGAGCCATCCCCGCCATGTCCGACCCTTCCACCAAGCGCATCGACCTTCCTGTCGCGGGCATGACCTGTGCCGCCTGCGCCGCCCGCATCGAGAAAACCCTCAACCGTCTGCCTGGGGTAAAGGCGGGGGTGAACCTGGCCTCCGAGAAAGCCCAGATCGACTACGACGAATTGCTGACTTCCCCCGCCGAACTGGTCCGCACCATCGAGAAAACCGGTTTCACCGTCCCCAGCCGCACCGTTGAACTGCAACTCATTGGCATGACTTGCGCCGCCTGCGCCAGCCGCATCGAGAAGGTGCTGAACAAGATCGACGGCGTGGAGGCCACCGTCAATTTCGCCACCGAGAAGGCCCGGGTCGCTTTCAACCCGGCCCTGGCGGATATGAACACTCTGCTGGAAGCGGTGCGTAAGGCAGGCTACGACGCCCACGAAGTGGTGGCCGCCAGCCAGGCGGAGGAAAAAGCCCGCCGGGAAGCTCTTTACCGCAAGGAGCAGCGCGTCTTCTGGATTTCCGCCGCCCTCACCCTGCCCTTGGTGGGGCAGATGCTGTTCATGCTCGGCGGCGTGCACGAGGATATCCTCCCCCGCTGGCTGCAATGGGCGTTGGCGACCCCGGTGCAGTTCTGGGCCGGCCGCCGCTTTTACGTCGGCGCCTGGCACGCCCTGCGGGGCGGCGGCGCCAACATGGACGTGCTGGTGGCCCTGGGCACCACCATGGCCTACCTCCTCAGCGCGGTGGTCACCGCCCTGGGGCTCGACCAGCACGTCTACTTCGAGGCCGGCGCCGCGGTCATCACCCTGGTGCTGCTGGGCAAGCTGCTGGAGGCCCGGGCCAAGGGCAAAACCTCCTCCGCCATCGAGCACCTGCTGAAACTCCAGCCCAAGACCGCCCGGGTGGAGCGGGACGGCCAACTGATGGAAGTGCCGGTGGAAAGCCTGAAAGTGGACGAGGTGTTCATCGTCCGCCCCGGGGAGCGTATTCCGGTGGACGGCGAGGTGTTCGAGGGCCACTCCAGCGTTGACGAAGCCATGCTCACCGGGGAGAGCCTGCCAGTTTCCAAGGAAGCCGGCGCCAAAGTTTTCGCCGCCACCCAGAACAAGCAGGGCATGCTGAAATGCCGCGCCACCGGCGTAGGGGAACACACCGCCCTGGCCGGCATCGTCCGTCTGGTGGAACAGGCCCAGGGCTCCAAGGCGCCGATCCAGCGCCTGGCGGACGTGATTTCGGGCATTTTCGTGCCGGTGGTGGTGTTCATCAGCGTCATGACTTTCATCCTGTGGTGGAGCTTCACCCGGGACGTGGCCATGTCCCTGATCGACGCTGTAGCGGTGCTCGTCATCGCCTGCCCCTGCGCTCTGGGGCTGGCCACCCCCACCGCCATCATGGTGGGCACCGGCCGGGGCGCCCTGGCGGGCATCCTGATCCGCAACGCCGAAGCGCTGGAGAAAGCGGGCAAAATTCGCACCCTGATCGTGGACAAGACCGGCACCCTCACCGAAGGCAAGCCGGTGGTGACCGACATCGTTCCCCTCCAGGCCCTGAGCGAGGACGCCCTGTTGCGCATGGCCGCCTCCCTGGAACAGGGCTCGGAACATCCCCTGGCTCTCGCCGTCCTCACCCGTGCCCAGGAGCTGGGCCTGCCGCCCCTGCCCATGAGCGATTTCCAGGCCATTCCCGGCCGCGGCGTGGAGGGAAAAATCGGCGACAACGCCGTCATTCTTGGCTCCCTCGGCTTTTTGCGCGAACGGGATGCGCCGGTGGACGAAAGGCTGGTGGAAAAGCTGGAACACGAAGGCAAGACCATCGTCGGCCTCGCCGACCGTTCCGGCGTGCTGGGCTACATCGCCATCGCCGACCGGTTGCGCCCCACTTCCACCCAGGCCATCGCCCGCCTCAAGGCCATCGGCGTCCACGTCATCATGCTCACCGGCGACAACGAGGCCACCGCCCGCGCCATCGCCAAGCAGGCCGCCATCGACCACTATCTCGCCGGCGTGCTGCCCCAGCACAAGGCGGAGGAAGTGGAGAAAATGCGCAAGCAGGGCATCGTGGTGGGCATGGCGGGAGACGGCATCAACGACGCCCCGGCCCTGGCGGCGGCGGATATCGGCTTTGCCCTCGGCGCGGGATCGGACGTGGCCATCGAAGCGGCGGACATCACTTTGATGCGCAACGATCTAGCGGGAGTGGCCGATGCCATCGAACTGTCCCGCGCCACCATGGGCAAGATCAAGCAGAACCTGTTCTTCGCCTTCGTCTACAATGTGCTGGGCATTCCCCTTGCCGCCCTGGGCATGCTCAACCCGGTCATCGCCGGCGCCGCCATGGCCATGAGTTCGGTGTCGGTGGTGAGCAATTCCCTGCTGCTGCGGCGCTGGCGCCCGAAGCGGCTTTCGTAGCACCCATCCATTCTAAAAGGAGACGACGATGGAAAAACTCGATCTGACGGTGCAAGGCATGTCCTGCGGGGGTTGCGTAAGCGGCGTCACCAAAGCGCTGGAAGCGGTCCCCGGCGTAAGCGGCGTACAGGTGACGCTGGAGGGAGGAAAAGTGTCCCTGAGCTATGACGCGCACCAGGCCGGCCCGGAGCTGGTCAAGGCCGCCATCCGCGAAGCGGGATTCGAAGTCGTTGGCTAAGGCCGTCGTACAGCCCCGCAAGAAAGCGCTGCTCTCCCGCCTGAACCGCATCGAGGGTCAGGTAAGGGGGGTGGCCCGCATGGTAGAGGACGACCGCTATTGCGTGGACGTGCTGACCCAGCTCTCCGCCATCAAGGCCGCTCTGGACGCCCTGGCCCTCCAACTGCTGGAGGACCACGCCAAAGGCTGTGTCCAGAATGCCGTGCGCAGCGGCGAGGGAGACGCCGCCATCGAGGAATTGATGGGCGTAGTGCGCAAGTTGGCACGCTGAGGCAAATCCTCTAGACTTGTCACCTCAAGGTCTGATGCCCCACTCTAGGAACACGATGGACTCCACCCTCACCAAGGAACAGCGCATTCTGCGCATGATGCGCAAAGTGCTGGCCAATATCGTCAAGGACGCCACCCCCAAGCCGGGCATGCTCCACCCCTTCTCCGAGCAGACCATCGACGACATCCGCGAATGCTTCGCCCTGATCTCGGTCCGGGAAGCGGAACTGGCGCAAGAAGCCGGCTTGGCGAAATCCCGCCCCCATTTCACCGACGAACCCCAGGAAGCCAAGATCATCCCTTTGCGCGGCCTGAAAACCTCCAAGCCCGAAGAACAAAACTAAGCCCCATGGCGTTCGATCCCCATATTCTCCTGACCCTGGGCGAATTGCCCCTGGCCCTGGTCGGCGCCCTCTTCTCCTTCGGCAAGAAAAAAACCGACCCCACCGACCCGCGCCAAATGGCGACCGTCGACCGGTGCGTGGTGGAGTTTCTGGAGAACCGGCAGGTGGGGAAATTCAAGGTGTTCTCTACCCTCCACGAAGGGCGGCCCATCGTCCATGTGCAGGCCGAGGCCCACAAGAACCTGCGCTTCTCCAACCTGATCGAGATTCGCATTCGGCAGTATGTGGAGGAAAAAATCGGACTGGAACTTGGCGCCGTGTACTGGCGCTTCCAAATGGAAAGCGCGGAAGAGCCGGCGGTCGAGCAGTCCTACTACGAGGAATATCCCGCTAACCCCTCGCCAAGAACCGACGGGGCCTCCCCGTCCGAAAATCCCCCCCGCTCCGCCGCCGTGCCGCCCGCCACTTCACCGGAGCCCGAAGAAAGCCACGATTACGATATCCGCCGCCTGGCCCGGGAAGGCATCGACGTACAGGAAATATCCGCCAGCGAACTGGATGCCCTGATGGGCAACCAGCCTTTCCCCCCCAAGGACAAGGAATAAACCCAGATTATCCATTANNCCTAATGGATAATCTGGGATAAACTTTCCCCCTTTTGCCGCGTCGAATAGCTGTTAAGACCAACGGCAGGAGGAAAAAATGGAAGGAATTCGGGTAGTGGCCACCATCGGCCCCCTGACGCTATGGGACACCGAGCACCCCCAAGAATCGTCCTGGAAGGCGCGCATCCGGCAGAAAAACCGGGAACAGATCGAAATCGCCCTTAGCAGCGAAGGAGAAGACCTTCTGGGCAAACCCGCACCTCAAACCGCGGAAAACCAACACTGAAATGCAGAAGGAAACGCCCCGCTTCCCGGCCCGTTCAGTTCTCCAGCCGGTGGGTTTCCTCGCCGGGCAGGCCGGTATCGGGGTCGATCCAGTCGGCGATACCCAGTTCGGCCTCCGCCTCCTCCAGGCTTTCCCCCGGTTCGTAGTCGCTATCGTCGTTGTACTGCATGTCCTGCACCGCTTCCAACAGAGTGGCGAAGGGGCCGAAGGTTTGGCTCGTCTCCGTATCCTGCCAAAAGAAACCATCCGGACGTTCGATGATGCGTGTCTCGTCGTAGTTGGCGGGAGTTTCCGGAATGATCGTCATAGGTCCACCCTCCTTCTGTGTGCAGCCATTCATAAGGCGTTAATGTAGTTCTACCACGACGGATGGCCTTTTGCCAGAGGGTGGGCATAATAAGGGCCATGCCCAGTTGCGTTCCCCAAGCTTTTCTCCCTGGCTGCCTTGACCGCGCCCCCATGATGGCGCCCCTCGGCCTCTTCGCCGCCCGGCTTCTCTCGTCCCGCTGGCCGACCTTGGCGGAAATGCAGCTCATGCTGGACGAGGCTGGCCTGACATCCGTAGGCCATTGAATTGCCTGAGTGTTGGGGTCTGGTATATTATCGAAAAAACGCTAAGTAACCAATACGTCACCCCGGACCCCCATGCAAACCAGCATCCTGCGCAACCTGTTGCTCTCCTTTCTCAGCTTCGGCCTCGCTGTCGCCCTTATTTTCCCCTTCTACGCCAACGTCTTCGTCAACTGGAAACCGGGCATGCTGCCCTGGTTCGTGGTGGGCTGCATCGTGGCGGGGCTGATGATCGGCGTGGTGAACTACCTGCTGCTCAACGCCATCCTGCTCAAGAAGCTGCGGCGCATCTCGGAGGTGGCCAACGCCATTTCCAACAAGGACCTCACCTTCACCTGCGCCATGCAAAGTGCCGATACCATTGGCGAGATCATCACCAGCTTCAACAGCATGACCCAGAACCTGCGAGACCTGATCGGCCAGAGCGTGGCCTTGAGCGGCAGCGTGCGGAACGACTGCGACCAAATCCACCGCTTCATGGCCGACATCTCGGGCAACCTCAACGAACAGACCGGCAGGGCGGCAGAAATCAGCACCTCCATCGACCAGTTGGCGGACACCGTGGCACAGATTTCCGCCAAGTCGGACCAGGCGGCGGAGAAAGCCGGCGAAGCCGCCCAACTGGCCCGCCAGGGGGGCGAGGTGGTGGCCCGCACCGTGTCCGGCATGGACAAGATCAGCGGCGCCGTATCCGAAGCCGCCCAGGCGGTGGAAACCCTGGGCCGCAACTCGGACCAGATCGGCACCATTGTGGCGGTGATCGGGGAAATCACCGGCCAGACCAACCTCCTGGCCCTCAACGCCGCCATCGAGGCCGCCCGGGCCGGCGAGCAGGGGCGCGGCTTCGCTGTGGTGGCGGACGAAGTACGCAAGCTGGCGGAAAAAACCAGCAGCGCCACCGCCGAAATTTCCTCCATGATCGAATCCATCCAGCAGCAGACCGTCCATGCGGTGAAGACCATGGAAAGCGGCACCGAGGAAGTGAAGCTGGGAGTCGAAAACGCCCGGGAAGCAGGCCGCTCCCTGGCCCTGATCGTGGAAAGCGCCGATCACGTTACCGGCATGGTGCAGGAAATCGCCGAAGCCACTACCCAACAGAGCGACAGCACTCAGTCCATCCGCGGCAACCTCCAGGAAATCAGCACCCTGATCGACAATACCCTGGCCAACACCCAGGAAGGCACCGCCAACGCCGAGCATTTGCGCGATTTGGCCAGCGACCTGGACACCACCGTCAACGCCTTCAAGCTGAACTAGGCCGGCGCGCGGAAAAACTTTCTCCGGCAATGGCTGTCTTTCGCTCTGATGCCCGTCAAGACGGAACAACAACGAAAGGAGAAAACATGTCCCTGTGTGCCTCACCCAACCGTTTCACCGGCCTCGTGCTGACGGCCTTGCTTCTCGGCTGTTCCCCGTCCAATCATGCGCAGAACGCCCCCGGGACAGCCGCGGCACAGGCACCCGCCACGGGTGTCGTACTGCCGGATTTCTCCGTTCTGGCGGAGAGGGAGGGCCCGGCCGTGGTCAACATCAGCACCACCCAAACCCTGCGCGGCCAGAACCTGCCCTTTCCCTTTCCCTTCGCCTTGCCCCCCGGCATCCCCCAGGACGATCCGGCCTTCGAATTCTTCCGCCGCATGTTCCCGCCGGGAGGCGTTCCCCAGGAACGCCAAAGCCAGTCGCTGGGATCGGGATTCATCATTAGCCCGGACGGCTACATTCTCACCAATGCCCACGTCGTTGATGGCGCCGACGAGGTGACGGTGAAGCTGACGGATAAGCGGGAGTTCAAGGCCAAAGTGATCGGTGCCGATCGCCGCACCGACGTAGCCCTGATCAAAATCGACGGCAAAAACCTCCCCAAGGCGGACATCGGCAATCCCTCGACCCTCAAGGTAGGCGAATGGGTGGTAGCCATCGGCTCGCCCTTCGGCTTCGACAACAGCGTCACCGCCGGCATCGTCTCCGCCCTCGGGCGCTCCCTGCCGGACGAGAATTACGTGCCTTTCATCCAGACCGACGTGCCGATCAACCCGGGCAATTCCGGTGGCCCCCTGTTCAACCTCAAGGGCGAAGTAGTGGGCATCAATTCCCAAATCTACAGCCGCACCGGCGGCTACATGGGCCTGTCCTTCGCCATTCCCATCGATGTCGCCATGAATGTGGCCGACCAGCTCAAAACCTACGGCAAGGTCAGCCGTGGCCGGCTTGGCGTCACCATCCAGGAAGTGAGCAAAGCCCTGGCTGAATCCTTCGGCCTCCCAAAGGCCACCGGAGCCCTGGTCGCGGCGGTGGAAAAGGGCGGCCCAGCGGATAAGGCGGGCATAGAAGCCGGTGACGTGATCCTCAAATACGACGGCAAGGCGGTGGAGAGTTCCACCGAACTCCCTCGCCTGGTGGCCGCATCCAAGCCGGGAATGCCGGTAAGCGTCGAAGTGTGGCGCGGCGGCAAAGCCCGGCAGATGTCGGTCAGGGTGGGTGAAATGACCGCCGACCAAGTCACCCCCCAGAGCGAGACGGCCGCCAGCGGCAACCCTCTAGGTCTCGTGGTGCGCGACCTCAGCCTGGACCAACGCAAGCGCCTGGGAGTAAAGAACGGGGTGCTGGTGGAACACACCCAGGGCACCGCGGCGCGAGCCGGCATTAGCCCGGGGGATGTCATTCTGGCCGTAGGAAATTCAGCGGTGGGTAGCGTGGCCCAGTTCGAAAACCTTTTATCTGGCTTTCGCAGCGGCCAGACCGTCGCTCTTCTGGTCAAGCGCGGCGACAACACGCTCTATGTACCGCTGAAGCTCGACTGACGCCTACTCCAGCCCTTCCGGGAATTCCGGCATCTTCGCTGTTACCGGCGGAGATGCCGTTTCTTTTTGCGTTTCCGGAACCGGCGCCGGCGGCGGGCACAAGCGCTGCATGTCCTCGGCGAAACCCTCCCGGCTCTCCTCCAGCACCTGCCTTTCTTCCGCCGAGCATCGGCCGAAAATCGAGGGAATGCGCTCGAACATGAAACGGTTCAGGTCGCATTCCGACATGGGGGCGCTAAGGCGAACCAGGTCCCCGAACGCCGCGTCACACGACGAGCCTTCCGCCCGGGCTGGCAACGATGGAGCCAGCAGCAGGCCAATGGCCAGATAACGCCAACAGGCCTTCATGCCTAGAGGATTTCCAGCAGTTCCACTTCGAACACCAGGGTGGCGTTGGGAGGAATCACATCCCCCGCCCCACGGGCGCCATAGCCCAGATGGGGCGGAATGGTCAGCCGGCGCACGCCCCCCACCATCATGCCCTGCACCCCTTCGTCCCAGCCGCGGATCACGTGGCCGGCCCCCAAGGGAAACACGAAGGGCACGTTGCCGCTGCGGCTGGAGTCGAACTGCTGCCCGTCCGACAGCCATCCGGTGTAGTGGACGGACACCAGTCTCCCCGCCTCCGCGGCGGGCCCTTCGCCCAGTTGGAGGTCTTCGCAGATCAAACCGCTGTCATTGGTCGTTTCAGCCATGAAGGCTCCTTAGCGAATGAAAAGATGGCCCATTATAGCCGGACCTGGTGAGGTCCGGTTTTTTGTGTTGTTGACAAGGAAGTAGGCTTGCAAGTGGAAGTGAAATATGTTATTTATTTTGCAACTTATTGAATAACAAATGCCATGAGCCTTCGCCTTCTCATCCTGCTGCCCCTGATGGCTCTTCTTGCGGCCTGCGCCACTTCCGAGCCCCGCAGGACCGGCGCGGCGCCAAAAAAAGCGGTCGTCGCCCTCCAGGACGCCACCAAACGCAACGACGTGGTGATGTACGCTTTCGGCTTGATCAGCGTGGATTACCGCTTCGGCGGCGCCAACCCGGAAAGCGGGCTGGATTGCAGCGGCATGGTGAGCTACATCTACCGCCACTCCCTGGGCCTCAAGCTGCCCCACAACGCCGCGCAGATTGCCCGCCTGGGCAAGGAAATCGACAGCACGGAACTGCGCCCCGGGGATTTGGTGTTCTTCAATACCATGGACCGTCCCTATTCCCACGTCGGCATCTACATCGGCGACGACCGCTTCATTCACGCTCCCCGCACCAACGGCAAGATCGAAATCGCCAGCCTGAAAAACCGCTACTTCGCCCAGCGCTTCGAGGCGGCTCGGACCTTCTTCAACTAGGGCCCGCCTTTGCTTCGCCTCGCGCCTTGCAGCCATCCGCTCCTGGGGGCAACGCGATCCACAAAATAGGTGTGAACAGGCCCTAGCCGAAGTTACCCACCCGCACCTGCCCTTCCGGTGCCCCCCATTCCAGCAGCAGGTGCCGGGTATCATCGGCGAGGGGGTCGGGGCCGGCGATGTAGAAATCGTATTCCCCCAGGTCCGGGTGGTCATCCTTCACCCTTTGCAGCAAGGGCCGCAACCAGCGTTCCCGTTGTCCTTCACTCAGGCTGTGAACGGCGCCGGCCACCAGTGGCGTGTAGCGGAAGTTGTCCAGGGCGTCTTCCCAGGCCCGGCATTGGTTGGGCAAATAGATATCGTCTTCGGATTGGGCCGCCCAGTAAAGGTGGAGCGACTCGGCAGCCTCCAGGGACAGGGCGTGTTCGATCAAGCCTTTTACCGGCGCGAAGCCCGCCCCCCAGGCGATGAATACGATGGGGCGGGTAGATTCGTCGTCCAGCACGAAGTCCCCTTTCGGCCCCTCCACCTCCACCGTATCGCCCACTTTGAGGCGGTTGAAAGCGTAGTCGGAAAACAGGTTGCCCGGCAAACGCCGCAGGTGGAACTGCAACAGCCGCTCCTCGCAGGGGCAGCTGGCGATGGGCAGCTCTGCGCCGAGGGAGCCCCCGAGGGTGACCCGGGCAGACTGGCCGGACATGAAGCGCAGGCGGTAGCTACGGGGGGCGATGAGCTGGAGCACCATCACGTCGTCCCGGGGGGTATCCATGGCCTTGACCTTGGCGCTGATCTGTTGGAAGGGAATGTCCGCCGGACGGGTCGCCACCCCCGCCTCCACCACCAAGTCGGTGACCGCCGTGCAGGCGCACAGCAGGGCGTAGTTCCGGGCTTTCTCGGCCTCGGTGAAGGCGTAATCGTGGGGCCGCAGGTACTTGATCTTGCCGGACAGCACCTTGGCCCGGCACTTGCCGCAATTGCCGCTGCTGCAACCGTAGCTGAGGGGAACCCCGGCCCGCAACGCCGACTCCAGAACGGTATCGTTGCCTTCGACGAAAAACTCCCGATTGCTGGGCAACAGCTTCACCTGGGCCGCCATCACCCGCAGATAGCTGTCTCGCACCGCCAAGGTGGCGGGGACCGCATCCATCCCCTCCCCCAGTTCCTGCCCTAGCCACTCCTTGATTTCTTCGGCCATGATGGCGCCTCCGTTTTTTTCCGCCATGTCTTTCAGCCTCCCCCCCAGGCGCTCCACGATGCCGCGGTAGAAATCGAGCTGGGCCCGGCTTTGAGCCAACTCCCGGCCGATCTCCTTGATGCGGGCGGCCAGCACCTCTTTGTCCGGCAGGGCGCGCTCGAACACCCGCTTGCCGAAAGCCCGGTCCTTGATCTGGGCCACCCGGTCCAATTCGGCGGTGTTCTCCAGATGGGTGCCGGGAAACACCCGCAGCAATTCCTCCGGCGCCACCATGCCGTCGAAAGAATGCAGTTCGCCGTCTCGGATTTTCTTTTGCAGGGAACCCCGGGCCACGCCCACCAGGCGGGCAGCGCGGGAGAGAGGAAGCAGTGGGGCCATAGGTTTTCCTTACGCGTCTTTACTAGCGGCCCGCACCGCGGGCGTGTGTGAAATCTAGCTCAAGGAAGAAACCGCGACGCGGTTGCGGCCGGCCTGTTTGGCCCGGTAGACACCCTGGTCCGCCCTCTCCACCAGATGGCGGGCGACGCTTTCGATGTCGCTGGAGGGATCGTATTCCCGCAGGGTCGCCACCCCCACGGAAAGGGTAATGGCCAGCTCGGTTCCGTCGGGCAGACCAAAGGCTCTTCCGCCCACCCCGGTACGGATGCGCTCGGCGCTGGCCAGGGCCCCCTCCTCGCCGGTCTCCACCAGCAGGGCGGCGAACTCCTCGCCGCCGTAGCGCACCAGCACGTCACAGGAGCGCAAGCAGGCCCGGATCCGCGCCGCCACCTCCCGCAAGGCCACATCCCCCGCCTGGTGGCCGAAGGTGTCGTTGATGCGCTTGAAAAAATCGATATCCATGAACAGGCAGGACAGCCCCTGACCATGGCGCTTTACCCGGGCCACTTCGTCGTACAAGCGCTGCTCGAAATAGCGCCGGTTGTGAACGCCGGTCAGGGCGTCGGTGAGGCCGAAATGCTTGAGGCGCTCGCCGTTGACCACGTTCTCCAGGGAAATGGCGACGATGCCGCCCATGCGCTCGATGAAGTCCGTGGCCATGCCGGAAACGAAGCGCCCCCGGTCGAAGCTGCCCAGGTTGAGGGTGCCGATCAATTCCTGACGGCGCACCAAGGGCAGAATGGCGACGCTTTCCACCGCCGATCCGCCGGGAAACAGGAACCGGTGCCGCTCGGCGTGAAAGGAGCCGAGAAGGGGCGTCAACTGGGTGCCGAACAACTGGGCGAGGTCGCAGTTGTCCTCGAAAAACAGCAGGTCAGGCATGTCCGCCGGATTGGAGCCCATGTCCTGCAACATGCGGTGGATTTCGTATTCCGGGTCCACCAGGGACAGGGTGACCACGTCCAACTCGCTGCTGCGCCGGTAGGCTACGAGCACCTCGTCGAGCAGTTCCTTCAGTCCGCCCACGCCGATGATGCGCAGTTCCAGTTCCTGCTGGCGGCGAAGGATTTGCTCATTGTTGCGCGCATGGGAAATCAGGGCCTGGAGCTGGCGGCGCAGCTCGCGGTTTTCCGTCCTGATGTCCTCGGTTTCTAGCATGGACTCCGATTTTCGCGGTTTGGCGGTAGAACCTGTTTCAGTAGATTTCAGGCGCCATCGTGGAATTCACCTACCGGCGCCGGCCACGATATGACACTACCATACCCCGGCCGCCGCGGGAAATTATTTTACCGGCCAGGCAGGCACCGCAGGCAGTTTCCAGATGTCCCGGTTGTAGTCCAGGATGGTGCGGTCGCTGGAGAACTTGCCGCTGGCGGCGGTGTTGAGAATGCTCATCCGCGTCCAGCGCTCTTTGTCCCGATAGGCATCGTCGACGCGGGTCTGGGCGTCCACGTAGCTGCGGAAATCCGCCAGCACCATCCAGTAGTCGCCGTAGTCGGTCAGGCCCCGCAGGACATCGTCGAACACCCCCGGCTCGAAGCGGTTGAAATGGCCGTTTTGCAGCAGCTGCATCACCCGCTTCAAGTCCGGGTCCCCTGCGATCACCGCACGGGGATCGTAGCCGTCGCGCTTGGCCTCCACCTCCTCGGCGTTGAGTCCGCAGAGGAAGAAATTGTCCGCCCCGGCCTCCTCCAGAATCTCGATGTTGGCCCCGTCCAGGGTGCCGATGGTGATGGCGCCGTTCATCATGAACTTCATGTTGCCGGTGCCGGAGGCCTCCTTGCCGGCGGTGGAAATCTGCTCCGACAGCTCCGCCCCGGCGCAGATCACCTCCATGGCCGACACCCGGTAGTCGGGCAGGAAAGCCATTTTCAGCAGATCGCCCACGGCGGGGTCGGAATTGACCACCCGGGCGACGTTGTTGGCCAGCTTGATGATCTGCTTGGCCATGGCGTAACCGGGAGCCGCCTTGCCGCCGATCAGCACGCAGCGGGGCACCCAGTTCTGGGTATCTCCCCGCTTGATGCGGTCGTAAAGGTGGATGACATGGAGGATGTTGAGCAGTTGCCGCTTGTATTCGTGGATGCGCTTCACCTGCACGTCGAACAGGGCGTCGGTGTCGAAGGACACGTGGGCGTCCGCCTCCACCAGGGTGGCGAGGCGCATCTTGTTTTCCTGCTTCACCGCCCGCCAGCGGGCGCGGAAGGCGGCATCGTCAGCCAGGGGCGCCAGGCGGCGCAGTTCGGTGAGGTCGGTCTTCCAACCGTCGCCGATAGCCTCGGCAATCAGGGCCGACAGGCTGGGATTGCTCCATTGCAGCCAGCGGCGGGGGGTCACGCCGTTGGTCTTGTTGTTGAACTTCTTCGGCCACAGGCGGTGGAAATCGTTGAACAGGTGGGCGGTCAGCAGCTTCGAATGGAGTTCCGCCACCCCGTTCACCGACGACGACGCCACCACGGCCAGGTAGGCCATGCGCACCTGGGGATCGTCCCCCTCCTCGATGATGGACATGCGGCGCAGGCGGTCGCCGTCCCCGGGCCAGCGCAGGGACACCTGCTCCAGGTAGCGGGCGTTGATCTCCAGGATGATGTCCAGCAGGCGCGGCAACAGGGAGCGGAACACGCGCACCGGCCATTTTTCCAGGGCCTCGGGCAGCAGGGTGTGGTTGGTGTAGGCCATGGTTCGGCGGGTGATGTCCCAGGCCTCGTCCCAGCCCATTTCGTGCTCGTCCATCAGCAGGCGCATCATCTCGGCCACGGCGCAGGTGGGGTGGGTATCGTTGAGCTGGAAGCAGTTCTTGTCGGCGAACTGGCTGAAATCCTCGTGCTTGCGCAGCCATTGGCGCATGGCGTCCTGGAGGCTGGCGGAAGCCAGGAAATACTGCTGCTTGAGGCGCAGCTCCTTGCCGTTCTCGCTGGCGTCGTTGGGGTAGAGCACCATGGTGATGTGCTCGGCGGCGTTCTTCATCGCCACCGCGTCGGCGTAATCGCCGGCGTTGAATTCGGCCAGGTCGAACACCTCCGTCGCCGTCGCCTTCCACAGCCGCAGGGTGTTCACCGTGCCGTTGCGGTAGCCCGGCACCGGCACGTCGTAGGGCACCGCCACCACGTCCTGGGTGTCCACCCAGCGCACCCGCAAGTTGTCCTCGTTGTCGCGGTAATATTCGCTGCGGCCGCCGAACTTGACCGACTGGGCGTATTCCGGGCGCTCGATCTCCCACGGGTTGCCGTCCCGCAGCCAGTGATCCGGCTCCTCCAACTGAAAACCATCGGTGATCTCCTGGCGGAACATGCCGTATTCGTAGCGCAGGCCGTAACCCATCACCGGCAGCTGCAAGGTGGCGCAGCTGTCGAGAAAACATGCCGCCAGGCGCCCCAGGCCACCGTTGCCGAGGCCCGCGTCCCGCTCGCTCTCCCCCACTTCCTCCAGCGCCGTGCCCAGATTGCCCAGAGCCTCGGTGGCCACCTCGTCCAGCCCCAGGTTGAGCAGGGCGTTTCCCAGGGCGCGGCCCATGAGGAACTCCAGGGAAAGGTAGAACGCCCGCCTGGAATCCGCCTCGTCGTAGGCGAAACGGGTATAGCGCCAGCGCTCCACCAGCCGGTCCCGCAGGGCCAGCACCAGGGAAGTGTAGACATAGCGGCCGCTGCTGTCCCGATGGCGGCCCAGGGTGTGGCTGAAGTAGTGCTTGATGTCGGCGGCGATGCTGTCGGCGTCCATGCCCAGGGCGGGCACGTCGGTCAGGCGGGGACGGAAAACGCTTTTCTTGGGACGGCTCATGGCATTCCTTCAGGCAGAGTCGGGCCCGGAGCCCGACCGATGAAACTAATGGGACCGGTTCAATTCCCCGCAAAGGTGGGAAACGGCGTCGGGCTCGATGTCGTAGCCCAGTTCCCATCCGGGATTGATGGACACTCCCACTCCCGCCTCCATCCGCTCCAGCACCCACTTGAACTCCGTCAGCAGGCCGCCGCCGAAACCTTCGAACTGGCTCAGCACCGGCTTCGCCCGCTCCGGGCTGGTAAACACCAGCAGCACCGGGGTGCCGTCCTCCGCCGCCACCACCAGGGGCTTGGCCTGGCTGGAACGCTGGATGCCCATCACCATTTCGTCGTCCTGCACCGGCATGAACACCTCCGCTTCGGCAAGGGCGGCGAGAAACGCAGCCTCCGCCAGGGTCCCTTGGTGCAGCTCCGCCAGTTGGCGTTCCAGATCGTTTCTCGGTTCGAAAAGCTCGTCAGTCATGGTTTCCTCGAATGCGTTCCCCGCTTCGGGGGCGATGGGCAGGAAAGGAATTCTAGACTTTTTTTGTTACACCGAAAGGAGAAAATTTCCCTAGCAATCCCCTCGGACTTTCCTAGTATAGGGGTATCCTTACCCGACCTCCGGGGTCGGGTTCCTTGTGTAGTAAGGAGGTCACTATGTACGACATCAACAAATCCATACTCGACGAGGGCGCCGTGCAACGCGACCCCGAGGGCTACCTGGCCGACCTGCCGGAATGGTCCGAAGCCATCGCCCTGGAACTCGCCCGCGCCGAAGGCATCACCATGACCGAGGAGCACTGGCAGGTCGTGCGCTTTCTCCGCGACCGCTACCGGGACAACGGCCCCAACTGCACCGTCACCGAAATCGTCCACGACGTGCAGGACCGCTTCGGCTACACGGACGGCAGACGCCATCTCTACCAGCTCTTTCCCGGCGGTCCGATCGTGCAGGCCTCCCGCATCGCCGGCATCCCCGTGCCGGCCTATGGTACCGACCCGCACTTCGGTAGCGTGCATTAGCCGAAAATCTTGAACCGCGGAGGAGCAGAGGACGCGGAGTAAAAACTGCTACCTTTTTGATTTTCCTCTGCGCTCTCAGCGTCCTCCGCGGTGAGAGGTTTTTGTTCTCCTCACACCGGCGCATGCTCCAGGATCGCCCGGGGCAGCGCATCCAATGGCAGGATGCGATCCGCCGCTCCGAGCTTGACCGCTTCCTTGGGCATACCGTAGACCACGCAACTCGCCTCGTCCTGGGCCAGGGTCAGGGCTCCGGCGTCGTGCATTTCCAGCAGCCCCCGGGCGCCGTCGTCCCCCATGCCGGTCATGATGATGCCCAGGGCGTTTTTCCCCGCGTATTTGGCCACCGAGCGGAACAGCACGTCCACCGAGGGCCGGTGCCGGTTCACCAGGGGGCCGTCCATCACCTCCACGTGGTA
Source organism: Gallionellaceae bacterium UBA2239 (assembly GCA_002347615.1). GTDB lineage: Bacteria > Pseudomonadota > Gammaproteobacteria > Burkholderiales > UBA9220 > UBA2239. Next base: position 46,987 of record DDYH01000046.1, read on the forward strand.
GTAGGCGCCGTTGCGCTTGAGCATCATGTGCCTCCCGCCTGGAGCGATGAGAGCCAGCCCGGGAATCACCCGGTCGTTGTTGACCGCCTCCCGCACCTCGATCTGGCACAGGCTGTTGAGACGCGCGGCAAAGGCGCCGGTGAATTTTTCCGGCATGTGCTGGACGATCACCAGTCCCGGGCATACCCGGGGCAGGGCCGTGAGGAGGGATTCCAGGGCCTGGGTGCCGCCGGTGGAGGTGCCGATGGCCACCAGCCGCTCGGTGGTCTGGGCCATGGCATGGGCGGCGGGAGGCAGGATGGCGTCGGCGCTGAGTTTGGGGGCCGGCTTCAGTGGCGCCTCCGACACCGAACGCAGGCGCTTGACGTTGGCGTGGGCGGCGGCCTTCACGGCGGAAACCAAGTCTGCGGACGCGTCTTCCAGGAACCTGCGCACGCCGTTCTTGGGCTTGGTCACGATGCTCACCGCCCCCGCCGCCAGGGCCTGGACGGTGGTTTCCGCCCCCCTCTCGGTGAGGGAAGAGCAGATGACCACCGGAGTGGGGTGCTCGACCATCAGCTTTTTCAGGAAGGTGATGCCGTCCATGCGGGGCATTTCCACGTCCAGCACGATCACGTCGGGCCATTGCCGCTTCATCCGCTCCATGGCGAACAGGGGATCGGCCACCGCACCCATGACATTGATCGAACGGTCCTCTCCAAGCGCCCCGGTCATCACCTGGCGCACCACGGCCGAATCGTCCACCAGCAGTACGTTGATCTGGCTCATACGCGGTCCGCCCCCCGTTCCGAATGCCGCTGGGGAAAACCCGCCGTATTCCGGCGCACCCACACGTCGCCGCTACCGAGTTCGAACAGCACCTGCCGATGCCCGTAACCGCCCAGGTCCTCGGCCTCCAGGCGCAGGCCATGGCGCTTGACCAACGCCCGTCCCATGGCGATGTTGCCTCCGGGTATATCGCCCACCTGTCCTGTCGCGAAGCGCGGCGGATAGAACATGGAACCCCCGCCGAACAGCTTCACCGAATACTCCCCCGGATGGGTGTATGCCAGGGCCATCTCCTGCAGCAGCAACTCCACCGCCTCATCCCCGTAGCGCCCATCCTTGGCCTTCCCGGGCATGGTTCCCCGCCGGGGAAGGAGAAAATGGCACATGCCGCCGATTTTCAGCCCCGGATGCCATACCGTGAGGGACACGCAGGACCCCAGCAAGGTGCGCAGCCGAAGGTTTCCGCTGCTGAAGAAATAGTCCCCCGGGTTGAGAAAAACGTCCTCGAATGCGTCCCGCGCCCCCATGGTCAGCGCCCCGGCTTGCGGTAGACGGAGGGCACGATGGATTCCAGTTCCCCGGTCACACCGTTGAGGCTTTCCGAATGGCCGACGATGAAGTGCCCCCCCGGCTTGAGGACCGGCAGCATCCGTTTGACCACCTGGGTCTTCACCGTAAGATCGAAATAGATCAGCACGTTGCGCAGCATGATGAGGTCGAACTCCCCCAGGGACGGCAGGGGCGAATTCAGGTTGAGCTGGGTGAACCTCACCCGGGCCCGCAGGGCCGGGTCCACCACGAAGGTGCCGGCCTGGGAGCCGATGCCCTTGAGGCAGTAATTCACCAGGTATTGCTGGGGAATGTGGGACGCCCGCTCCATGGAATACTGCCCCCGGTGGGCCTTTTCCAACACCCGGGTGCTGAGGTCCGAGGCCACGATTTCCCACGGCGTGGTGGGCAGGCATTCCGCCAGCAGCATGGCCAGGCTGTAGGGTTCCTCCCCCGAGGAGCAGGCGGCGCTCCACACCCGGAACGTCCTCCCCGACACGCAGGAAGGCAGGATGCGCTCCCGCAGGAAGTCGAAATGCTTGGGCTCGCGGAAAAAATAGGTCTCGTTGGTGGTGATGAGGTCGATGGCCGCCTGGACCTCGCCTTTTCCCTCCAGACTGGTGAGAAAATGGACGTAATCGTCGTAATTGTCCAACTGCACGTGCTTCAGGCGCTTCGCCAGCCGCCCGCACACCATGGCCTTCTTGGCCGGGGTGAGATGGATGCCGGCGATGTCCCGGACCAGTGCCTGAAGTTGGGAAAAACCCCGATCTGAAAAGGTCTGCGCTTCCATTTTCTCGTTTTCCTATAAACCGTGAAGAAGCCGTTTCCACGCAGGAGCGACCTGGAGGTCGCTCCCACATCTGTTTTTCAATTGGCCTGGTACAGTTGCAGCGCCTCGCACATGGTGTCGTCCGGCATCTCGTCGATCAGCCGCGCCAGGGCCAAGCCGGCGACCACCGTCCCCTTGGGCAGCACCTCCCCCTCCAGGCGGGAGATGAACAAGGCCGCCGCGCCGACGATCTTCTTCAGGCGGGTATCCTCCTCCAGCATCATTTCCAGCTCGGTGCGGAGCATGGCGATTTCATTTTCCTGAAAGGCGACGAAACGGGTTTCGTTGCCGGCCTTGGTCATCACGATGTTGTTCATGCTTGTCTCCTCTTGTGTTTTCAACCCAGATTATCCATTAGGCGGCGCTTCGCGCCTACGCGAGCGCTGGCGGCCGGTTTGCGGCCATTTTTGCCGCTTGTTCGTCGTCCATGGAATAACCATGAACTCCTCGCAAGCAACGAAACTGTCTCGCAACCCACCTCGCCATCATCTCGCGTCCTAATGGATAATCTGGGTTGAAGGAACTGTTCGATGGCTGGCTTCAGACCCATTACCCGCTGCGGGCGGAACACGTGATGAGCCTGGTGCGCCAGATGCGCGGGGGGAAGGAAAACGACAGCCGCTTCGGCCAGCGGATGCGGGGCAACGGCCAGTTCGCCCAACTGCTGCGGGACCGCTTCCGCCTGGCGGTGAAGCGCCTGGGCTACAACCGGCGGGAATTGATCCTGGACACCGACCGCTTCCGGCCGCCTTCGACGGACGGGCAGATGAGCCTGTTCTAGGGAAGCGCTGATTAATTCAGGCCGTTCGCCCTGAGGTATCGAAGGGTGAACGACAACGTGTTGTTCTGTAGGGTGCTCGCGCTTCGATACCTCAGCACGAACGGATTTCTTCAGCACTTCCCTAGCTTCTTGAACTGCGCAGGATAAAGGCGGATGAATGGGATTAAATCTTAACCGCCCAAGACGTGGGGCTTACTCCTTCCCCCTCGACGGGGGAAGGCTGGGATGGGGGTGAAGGGCGTACCGGTGCGGCGAGCAGGACTTTATGAGGCTCGAAAGTGTCTGGGAAACAGGGGCGATTCAGTTGGAGAAATGTCCGTCTGTCCATATCCGCCTCGGTGCCGTTGCAGGGCTGGCGAGGTCGCCTGCGCTGCATTCCGCCGGGCTTTCAACCATAGCAGTTTTGCCGTTCTCAGTCGTGGTGCTCCCCACCTTCCGGCGACGCCAGATCGAGGGTCTTGCCGACCAGGGGCAGGGTCAGGGTTTGAGCCACGTCGTCGTAGCCTTTGAGGAAGACCCCGCCCAGGCCCACCACCAAGGCCAGCAGCACTGCCCCGGCGAAGCGGCGGGAGGACGGGATGCGCTGCACCGTTTCGCCTTCCTTGTAACCGTCCACCATGGCTTTCGGCAGGTTCTCCCGGTGGACCAGGCTTTCCACCGCCACGCCGACGAGGTGCAGCACCACGACCGCCATCATGGCGTTGGCCAAAGCCTCGTGGACATCCTCCAGGGATTCGCCCAGCACCAGAAGGGACAGGCCGCTGGCCGCCGCCCCGGCCCCCAGCAGGATGAGGACGTAGATCGCCCAGCTTCCCGCGGGATTGTGGCCGATGTGCCGCCGTGCCTTGCCCTTCAGGACATCGAACACGTATTTCGCCCCCGCCGCCGGACTGAACAGAAAGGACGAGAAGCGGGCGTAGCGGCTGCCCGTCAGCCCCCACACCAGGCGAAAGCCCACCAGCACCAGCATCAGCAGGCCGGCAAACAGGTGGAGGGGGAAAAAGGCTTCGGATTCGGCGGTCAGGTAGGCGATGGCGAACGAGCCGGCGAACAGCCAGTGGAACAAGCGGGTGGGAAGGTCCCAGACCAGGATTTTCATGATGCAGCCTCCTTGATGAGTACAGGAGGAATGCTAGCGAACAAATCTTAACCCTTGCTTAATGCTCCCGGTGCCAGATCAGCTCCCCGTTGCGCCACACCGCCTTCACCCGGTGCAGGGGCACGGTGTGGATCGCCCCTTCCTGGTCCGCCACCTGGAAGGCGAAATGGTCGCCGGGCTCGAAGCGGACTTCCTTGAAGGGCACGCGGAGGATATCCCCCTCCACCCGGTCGTAGTAGCCCAGCTCGAATACTGCCGCGCCGAAGGATTCGTCCCAGCGGATGCGGTTCAGCAGCTCGTGGATGGGAATCATGGCCCGTCGGGAGCGACCCCCTGCAAGGCCTGCCGGATGGCGTCGTCGTCCAGGGTTTCGTAGTCCTCCCGGTTGAAGGCGATCATCCCCCCCGCCAGTTCATGCCAGGTGAACCCCGCGGTCCACGCCGGCTGGTTGTAGGTACCCTGCTTGCGGCGGGGGAAAACATACAAGCGCCCCGGCAGGTAAAGCAGGTTGTAGGGCTGGGCCTTCTGGTGGAGGCCGTCGATGAACCGCCAGGCCTCATCCCGCTCGACGAAGGCGTGGCAGGCAGCGGGATAATCCTCCCCGCCGCCGTTGTGGCGCCAGCCGGGAGCCGCCACCGGAAAGCCTTCCGGCTTGAGGCACAGCTGGAAATGGAGGTGGTTAACCGATGCGAAAGCGCCGAAGGCGTTGTAGCCGACGGCCACCCCGTCCAGGGTGTCGCCCAGCTCCAGGGTGAGCCGCCACAGCCAGTCGTGGATGTCTTCCGTCAGGTACTGGGGCAGTTGCCGCTCCCGCTCCGGCACCAGCAGGGTGTGGAAATCGGCGAAGGGGTATTTGTTGTAATACAGGGTGGCGTCCCGGCCCCCCAGGGCATCGCTCCAGAACGCCTCCTTCTGCATGAAGGGCTTGTTGAAGTGGAAGGCCCCGTCGTCGAAGGGCGCCCGGATGCCCTCCGGTACCCGGGCGGCGATGCGCTTGGGGCGGAAGGCCCGCAGATGGTTGAACTGCACCTCCCAGGCCCCGGCCCGGCGGCGCTCGGTGGCCTTGAGCCGTTCCAGGCCCACGGTGCGCAGCTTGAGGAAAACCAGCAGGTCTTCCTCCACCGCCCGGATGTCCCGGCCGTTCTCCAGGGCGGCGCGAAAGTCCCGGTCCAGCTCCCGGTACAAGCGCTCCAGCCCCTCGCCGGTGGCGGCCTGGACATCGGGGTCGTAGCTGCCGTTGGCGCACACCAGGATGAAGGGGCCCAAGCCCCCGCCTTCCAGCATGGCGCAAAGACCCGCGTTGAAGGCTTGGCGCAGGGCCGGGCGGGAGGTAAGCGGTGGATTCATACGATAGCCGTCCGTTGGGAAGCCGGGATTATAGCCCGTCCCAACGAGCGCCGCCGATGCGCTAAAATACCTCAAAACCCGAATTTCCAAGGAGCACCAACATGCGCATCGAAGTCCACGTCCACGGCAGCCTGTACCTGTGCAAAGGCGTGTCCCTGGCCCAGGTGGAAACCGGCTTGCGCAAGTGGCTGGAATACCTGGACGCGGAAGGCATCGGCGAGGTGCGCAGCCTGGAGCAGAGCGAGCCCGGCGTCACCTTCGACCGCACCAACCGCATTCTGGACATCTGCTGGACCGGGGAGGTGGGCCGCAGCTTCCGCCGCACTTTGGAAGAGACCCTCCACGACATCGGCCCCCTCACCGAGCACGCCTCGGAAATCGAGCTGACCTACTACCACGAGGACGGCCGCGACGAATACCAGCTGCTGTTCGTGGGCCCCACCCCGGAAGCCATCCACCAGGCCCAGCGCCACCGCATGGTGGAAGACGTGGCCGGCCTGCTGTCGCGCCATTTCGACCAGGAAGCCGTAGGCCAGGTGACGATCCTGGTCAACGACCTGTTCGACCGGGACCTGGCCGCGCAAGCCGCCCGGGAACCCGAAACGGACGTCGAACCCTCAAGCAGCCTGGTCCACTTTCGCCGCAAGCACCTGCACTAATCACCCCTTCCCCGCACCCTGAAGGGCGTCCTCGCCGGGTTCCCGCCGCTTCGCGGCGACCGCGGCGGGAGGGGAAGGCTGGGATGGGGGTGGGCGAAGGAAGCAAAGTGCCTTCACCCCCACCCTCGCCCTTGTCAAGGGGGAGGGAAAAGAATCAAACCCTGTCCCCCACGTAAGGATTCATGCGCCGTTCCCGGCCGAAGGTGGAATCCGGCCCATGGCCGGGGATGAAGCTTACGTCGTCTCCCAGGGGGAACAGCCGGTTGCGGATGGAATCGATCAGGGCGTCGGAATCGCCGCCGGGAAAATCGGTGCGGCCGATGGAACCGGCGAACAACACATCGCCGACGAAGGCGGTCTTGCTGCCCCGGTGGTAGAACACCACGTGGCCCGGGGTATGGCCCGGGCAATGCAGCACTTCCAGCACCACCTCCCCCACGCTCACCGTATCCCCGTCCGCCAGCCAGCGGTCGGGAGTGAAGGCCTCGGTGCGGGGAAAACCGAACATGGCACACTGCTGGGGCAGGGCCTTCAGCCAGTAGTCGTCGGCGTGGTGGGGGCCTTCGATGGGAATGCCCAGTCGGGCGGCGATTTCCGCCGCCGCTCCCACGTGGTCCAGGTGGCCGTGGGTGAGCAACAGCTTGGTCAAGGTCAGGCCGCGCTCCTCGACCGCCGCCAGGAGCACTTCGGCGTCCCCGCCGGGGTCGATCAGCGCCGCCTGGCGGGCGGCTTCGCACCAGACCAGGGAACAGTTTTGTTGGTAAGGGGTAACGGGGAGGACGAGATGGTTCATAGGGGCCGCATTATACCGCCCTCCCCCGTGCTGCCTAATCGATCACCGACACCACTTTGTGGTCGCCCTCTTCCTTCAACTCATAGCGGAAGCGGGGCGGATTGACGGCGAAGGTGAGCAGCAGGAACACAAAGGCCAGCACCGACCAGCCGGCGAAGGCCTGGAACACGAAAGCCCCCTGCCCGTCGGCGTCCAGGGCCGCATAATGGTTGCTCAGGGCGCCCAGGAAAGCCAGGTAGTCGCCCACGCTGAAGCCGGACAGGCCGAAGCTGACCCAGAACGCCGCCGCGGCGGGGCACAGGAATACGGCGTAAAAAAGGCGCCGCAGGTAATCGATCACGTCGTGCATCATCCACCTCCTTATCTGCCAACAAGAACCCGATGCGTGTATTTTTAACCTTGCACGGGAAGCTCCCGAGTTTCATTCTAGACGGTTTCGCCGCTTAAGACAGGCGGCGCGGCCGTGCCGCACTTGAGACCGACCATTTCCCGCAGCACCCTTTCCTCCGCCACGAAAACCTCCACCGCCGCCGGGTCGAACTGGGCGCCGGACAGGCGGAGGATTTCCGCCTTGGCGCTGTCGAAGGGCAGCGCCCGGCGGTAATAGCGATCCGACGTCATGGCGTCCAAGGTGTCGATGACGGCGAACAGCCGCGCCCAGAGAGGAATGGCGTCGCCGGCGAGGCCCCGGGGATAGCCGCTGCCGTCGTAACGTTCCTCGTGGCTCAGCACGATTTCAGCCGCCTCGGCCATGAACGGCACGGCCGCCAGGATACGGTGGCCGATTTCGGGATGGGCGCGCATCACCGTCCATTCGTCTTCGGTCAGGGGGGCGGGCTTGAGCAGGACGGCGTCAGGAATGCCGATCTTGCCGATATCGTGGAGCAGGGCGCCCCAGTACACCTGCCGCAGGAGGTCCGGGTCGTCGGTGAAGCGCCGCGCCAGCACCAGGGTGTGGCAGGCCACCCGCTTGGAGTGGAGGCCGGTCTCCCGTTCCCGGGCATCCAGGGCCGCCGCGAGCGCCTCCCCCAAGGCCAGGTAGGGGTCATCGCCGCCCCGATGTTCGTGCTGCCGCAGGAAACAAGCCTCGCACCAGTACACCTCGCCCACCCGGGCGTAGGGACGGCCGGCGATGGGCTGGCCGCAAACCTGGCAGCGCTTGCCGTTGGCCGGGGACAACAGGGCCGGGGTTTCCCCCTGGCCGGCGCCCATGAACACCTTCCCGTCCATGCCCCGCTCAGGCGGCGGATGCCGCCGCTTCCGGCTTGAAGCGCAGGGTGCCGGGGGCGAAATCGAACATCGGCCCCCAGGCCACTTCCCAATAATGGCCGTCCGGGGCGGCAAAGTAGCCGCTGAAACCGCCCCAGAAGGTGTCCTGGGGCGGCTTGACGATGCGGGCGCCGGCCGCCCTGGCCTGGTCGAAGATGGCCACGACCTGTTCCTTGCTGCGGGCGTTGTGGGCCAGGGTGACGCCGCTGAACGGGCCCCGCTCCGGGAGCAGGTCGGGGGAGATGTCTTTCGCCAGCTTGTCCAGGGGATAGAGGGCGACCCAGGTGCCCGGCAGCTCGAAAAAAACGACGCCCTCGTTGCGGTCGTTGGGCGCCACGCCGAACACGGCCCGGTGGAAGGCGGTGGAGGGTTGCAGGTCGGCGAAGCCGAGGGTGATCATGCTGAGGCGGGACAGGGCCATGGTGCTCCTACTAAAGAAAGACATCCGTTCGCGCTGAGGTATCGAAGCACGAGCGCACGTTACATCGCCCTTCGATACCTCAGGGCGAACGGCCAGAGCCAAAGGCTTTTCACTTCACCGGCTGCCCTTCCTGGCGACCCGGCCTCCTCTTCATGCCGTCAGCTTCGCCGCAATGGCCGCCACGTGGCGGCCCTGGAAGCGCGCCCCTTCCAGTTCGTTGGCGGTGGGATGGCGTTCGCCCTTCGTCCCGGCAATGGTGGACGCGCCGTAGGGGGAGCAGCCGCTGATCTCGTCGTTGTTCACCTGCCCCTGGAAGGCGTAGGGCAGGCCCACCACCACCATGCCCTGGTGCAGCAGGGTGATGTGGAAGCTGAGGATGGTGGACTCCTGCCCGCCGTGCTGGGTGGAGGAGCTGGCGAAAACGCTGCCCACCTTGCCCACCAGTGCCCCGGACATCCACAGCCCGCCGGTGGCGTCGAGGAACTGGCGCATCTGCCCGCACATGTTGCCGAAGCGGGTGGGGGTGCCGAAGATGATCGCATCCGCCGCCCCCAGTTCCTCCACGGTGCAGACGGGAACGTGGGCGAAGGCCTTCTGAGCCTCCACCGCCCCCATCTTCTCCAACACCTCGGAAGGTAGGGTTTCCGGCACCCGGCGCAACTCCACCGCGGCGTCGCCGGCGCCGCGCGCCCCTTCGGCCACGGCTTCCGCCATGCGGTGGATGTGGCCGTACATCGAATAGTAAACCACCAGGATTTTCATCGCCCTGCCCTCCATGGATGCCCCTCGGACTACCACTATAGGACAAGGCAAAGGGATTTGAACTACAGCCTTATGCTATTTCGCGGCACGGGAACGCTCGGATGCAAAGTAGGAGCGCCCCTTGGGCGCGAAGGCGTAAGAGTCGCGCCCAAGGGACGCTCCTACATCACGGAACACAGCGCCATCGCCTCCCGCACCGTCTCCTCCGGCAGGCCGCCCAGGCAGTGGGCCAGGAGCTCGGCGGACTCGAAGGTTTCGAAGGTGTCTCCGTCCAGTTCCCGCAGCAGCAGGCAGGCGGCGGCCGCCACCCGCAGCAGGCGCTCCCGCTCCGCCCGCGACCGGGCCCGGTCGAAGCTCGCGGTTTCCGGGATGCTTATGCTCTGACCCATGGTTCTCCCTCCCTACCACTTGATCTCGAAGGCGGTCTTGTACCCCACCACGCAGGCCGCCAGGCTGTCGGGAATCGCCGCTTCCGTGGGCGACCGGGCCACCCGCCCGGCCATGATCTCCGCCGTCTGCTGGGGATAGGGCGGGTCCCGGTCCGGGTCCCCCAGCCCTTCGGGCCGCACCGGCATCCCTGCCCCATCGTACTTGTCCGTGGCCCCCAGGGTGTGCAGCAGCTCGTGGGCGATCACCACGTTGTTCTGGGCGTCCTGCTTCGGGGCGGCGTAGGCGTGCACCACCCCCAGGAGCCCTTTCCTCAAGCCCAGGGAGTGTTCCAGGGCCTTGCCCTCCTCCCCCTCCCGGTACACCACGAACAGCCGCACCGTGCCCAGGCTGTCGAAAAAGGGCGTGGCCTTGAAGGCGTAGTAGCGCAGTTTCAGGCTCCACAGCACCGCGTCCAGGGCGCTGTGCCGCCCTTCCGGCCGGGGCGGCGGCAGCTTGCGCACCGGCTTGCCGAGGGCCACCGTCACCGGGGCGATTTTCTCGATGCGGTAACGCTCGCTCTGCTCCCGCAGGAAAACGCCGATTTCCCTGAAGCGCTCCGCCGTCAGCCCGTCCACGTAGCGCTGCACCGCCTCGGAGCCGTCCCCCTTGACCGGGTACACCACGATCTCCAGGGGGCGCTTCCAGCTCGTCACCGCCGCCCCCTCCCACCAGGTCACCCCCGCCGCCAGGGCCAGCAGCCCCAGGAGAACGAGGATGCGAAAAGCGCGGAAGGACACTCAGGACTTGAGGGGAATCACGTTCATGATCGCCACCGGCTCGTCCTGGTCCAGCCGCTCCGCCAGTTCCATGGCCATGTTGTCGATGCCCTCGGCGGTGAACAGGTCGGCGGGGGTTTCCACCGAGGCGGAATAGAAGTCGCCTTCGTTGTCGACGAAAGCGATGTGGTAATGGTTCATGAACGTCCTTTCAATTTGGAAAACTTATTAGCGAGTCGATTTCTAATAAGCATGGCGATCATTCAGCCGATCCCTTGGGGTCATCGCCCCGTCGATGTGCTTTCGCGGTTCCTCTCCCTTTTCCCCGATGCAATACCAACCGAGCACAGCTCCCGCAAGGCGGGCGCTTTGACCCGTTTTCTCCCGGGCGATGGGAGTACCGCGCCCCTCGGGGCCTTCTCCGCCCGGGCAGGGAAGCCGGCAGAAAAAGAGCCGCTTCCGTTCCACCCTTCTTTACCGAATGGAGGCCACCATGAAGAAACAGCTAACCATATTGAGCATGGCGACGGTCATGGCCGGCGCCGCCTGGGCCGACCACGTCAACACCGAGCTTCACAATTCCGATCCCCGGAGCACCCTGACCCTGAGGATGACGGAAAGGAAATCCGAGCTTCCCATCGGGGGCAGCGGCATCTGGAAATTGAGTTGCCGGGAAGGCGTCTGCCGACGCATCCCGTAAGCGGCATCAACCCCGGGAGGCCTGCGGTGACGCGGGCCTTTTCCTTAGCGCAGCAGCCCCAGGCTTTCCTGCAGCGTATCCTCGTGGAGGCGGACGAAGCAGTCCACCAGCTCGTCGCCGTGCTTGAAGCTGGCCAGCACCTCCTGGTCCAGCTCCTGCACCAGCAGATAGGCCGCCGCCGCCACCCGCATCAGGCGCTCCCGCTCCGCCCGGGTCAGAGTGCCGCCAAGGATCGGCTGGATGTTTTGCTGCACGTTCGCTGCCTGTTTCATCGTTTTCCCTCCCTGTTGATCGCCATTAACCCCCACGGACAGACCCCGTTCAAGCCCTGCTCTAATCCGGCAGGTTCGATTCCCGCTTGTCCTGCATGATGAAATAAATCCCCGCCGCCGCCAGCACCACCCAGATGGCGATGGCCGCCTCGCCCAGGTGCTGCCACAGGGTTCCCATGTTGAACAGCATCACCAGGCACACCGCCAGGATGGCGTTGCCCAGCATGAAAAAGGTTTTTTGCTTGGAAGCGGACATCGGTAAAACTCCCGTATTTATCGAGTGCGCAGAACGCACCCCCTATGCTGAAAACTAATGGCTGCTGTTGACCCAGTTTTCGATCGCCAGCCCCGGATAATCCTTAAAATCAGCTTCGTTGTTGGTCACCAACATCAAAGAAAGGCTGAGGGCATGAGCAGCAATCAAGCGGTCGAGAGCGTCGCGCCTGCGGTCCCGCACAGCGGCAGCCAGGACGCCGTAACTCACCGCCGCATCGTTATCGAACGGCACCACCGGGATGAAGGACTGCAACAGGGACAAGGCCCTTTCTGCCATCTCCTTGGCTTGGGGGTCGCGCTCGACCCCATGGCGCAGTTCCGCAAAGGTCACCACCGACATTACCGCGTCGCCGTACGACAGCTGCCGGAACCGTTCCGCCACCTCCGGCGACGGCTGCCGGATGAGATGAATGCAGATGTTGGTGTCGAGCAGGTAGCGCATGGTTAGCCCCAGTCGCGCTCCTTCTGCTCGTGAAACTCCCGCTCCCCTGCCATGAAATCCTTCGGAAAGGCGGCAAACGCATCCATCACCCCCGCCAGATTTCCCCGATGAACCGGGCGGATCACCAAGACATCCCCCTTGCGCTCAATCTCCACATCCTGCCCGGCTTCGCCCACCCCCAATTCCTTTGGGATGCGCACCGCCAGGGAATTGCCACTTTTGAAAACTCGGGTCAACATGGTGTCACCTCAATAACAATGTATATACAGTATATACTTTATTATCCTGAATTACCGAATCCACCCCTTTTAACTTCTAGGAACGCCATGGAAAGCTACAAACTCGTTCTTCCCGAACACCTCAACCATTACGGCCACCTGTTCGGCGGCAACATGCTGAAATGGGTCGACGAAATCTCCTGGATCGCCGCCAGCCGCGACTACCCCGGCGCCAACCTGGTGACCATCGCCATGGACAAGGTCGAGTTCCAGAAAGGCGTCGGCCAGGGCTCCATCCTGCGCTTCGGCGTGCAGAAGGTGCGGGAAGGCAACACCTCGGTGCAGTACCAGGTCGATGTCTTTTGCGACGACATCGAAAGCGGCAAGGAAGAGCGGGTTTTCTCCACGCATATCACCTTTGTTCGGGTGGATGCCGAGGGGCGGAAGGCGCCGCTTCGGCAGCCTGGCTGATCCCTCTTTACTTCTTACTGCCTTTGTTTCGTGCGCTTCGCGCGGTTGTTTGGGTGTCGGGGGTAGCCCGACAGCTAGTTACTTTCTTTTGCTTCGCCAAAAGAGAAGTAACCAAAGAAAAGGCGACCCCACTACACCGCCCCTTCGGGGTTCCCTGCGTTGCTCGCCAAGCCGGGCGGCTGAGGAACTCGGCCTTCGGCCTCAGACACCCTCAGCCGACTTCCCCCGGCCCGGCTGCGCTACTCGGCGGCGCAGAGGGGAGGCACTTCAAAACCAGCGCAGTCTGGTTGCCTTGTTGCCGACCTCCACCCTTTTTTCCCTCACCCTCTCCCGCCTGCGGGAGAGGGACCTTAACTCCCCTCCCCCGCAAGCGGGGGAGGGGCTGGGGGAGAGGGCCGCCTTTCCCCCCTCTACGGCCGCCGAGTAGCGCAGCCGGGCCGGGGGCCTTCGGCCGAGGGTGTCTGAGGGCCTTCAGGCCCGAGTTCCTCGGCCGCCCGGCTCGGCGAGCAACGCAGGGCACCCCCGAAGGGGGCGGCGTAGCGGGGCGGCTTTTCTTTGGTTCCTTTCTTTGGCCGAACAAAGAAAGGAACCGGCATGCGGGCCGCCCCCGCCCTAAAACATTCATGCGCGCAGCGCATTCAAAACATCCGGTGCATTACGCTTCGCTAATGCACCCTACGCGGGCTAAATATCGACACCAATTTTTTTACCGATTTTTTCTAAGACAGCACCAATGTTGTAGTAATCAACAACGCCAACAACTGCGCCACATGATGCGCATTGAATAAAATTAAACTTATAACGACTGCCTGAGATTCCATCTTTCAGGACCAACTCAAAGCGGGTCGAGTCACACTTAGCACATTTTGAAGTTGCCACAGCGTCTTCCTTAATTGGCCCAACTAGAATAAAAAGGCGCAGTCCCCTGCGCCTTTCCCCATCAATCCCAGCTCAACGCCCCCCCAGACTGGTACTCCGTCACCCGAGTCTCAAAGAAGTTCTTCTCTTTCTTGAGATCGATCATTTCGCTCATCCACGGGAACGGGTTGGTCGCCCCCGGATACAACTGCTCCAGCCCGATCTGCTGGCAGCGGCGGTTGGCGATAAAGCGCAGGTATTCCTTGAACATCGGCGCGTTCAGGCCCAGTACGCCGCGGGGCATGGTGTCCTCGGCGTAGGCGTATTCCAGTTCCACCGCTTTCTTGATCAGGCCGCTGACTTCGGTCTTGAAGTCGTTGGTCCACAGGTGGGGGTTTTCCATTTTGATCTGGTTGATCAGGTCCACGCCGAAGTTGAGGTGCATGGACTCGTCCCGCAGGATGTACTGGTACTGCTCGGCGGCGCCCACCATCTTGTTCATGCGGCCCAGGGCGAGGATTTGCACGAAGCCGACGTAGAAGAAGATGCCTTCCATGATGCAGGCGAAGACGATGATGGAGCGTAGCAGCTTCTGGTCGTCTTCCGGGGTGCCGGTGTGGAAGTTGGGGTTGCACAGGATGTCGATGAAGGGGATGAGGAACTCGTCCTTGTCCCGGATCGAGGGCACCTCGTGGTACATGTTGAAGATTTCGCCTTCGTCCAGGCCCAGGCTCTCCACGATGTACTGGTAGGCGTGGGTGTGGATGGCCTCTTCGAAGGCCTGGCGCAGCAGGTACTGGCGGCACTCCGGGGCGGTGATGTGGCGGTAGGTGCCCAGCGAAATATTGTTGGCGGCCAGGGAGTCGGCGGTGGAGAAGAAGCCCAGGTTGCGCTTGACGATGCGGCGCTCGTCTTCGGTGAGGCCGTTGGGGTCCTTCCACAGGGCGATGTCCCGGTTCATGTTCACTTCCTGGGGCATCCAGTGGTTGGCGCAGGCGTCCAGGTATTTTTCCCAGGCCCATTTGTACTTGAAGGGGACGAGCTGGTTGACGTCGGCCTGGCCGTTGATGATGCGCTTGTCTTCCGCCTTGATGCGGTGCAGGGCGTTGATGCCGGTGAGGGCCGGGGACACCGGCTGGGCGGCAGCCGCGGCTTTGGGCGCGGGCGTGGCGGGCACGGCCGGTTGCAGGGCGGATTGGGTTTCTTCGTCAAAGCTGAGCATTTCGCCTCCTCGTTTAAGGCATGGGCGCTGGGCGCCCGGTTTTTTGTTGGTTGGGGTGGGCGCTTGGCGCCGTAACCCAACAAATACATCTTGTTGTCGGGTTACGCCCTTGCGGGTTAACCCAACCTGCATGGCTTACTGACAGGCTTCGCAGTCGGGGTTGTGGCTTCGGCCGCCCCTTCGGGGCTTAACTTGCTGCGCAAGTTAGCCTACGCCGTAATCCCTCGGTGAAGCTTGCCTACTGGCAAGCTTCACAGTCGGGGTTATCAATACTGCACGCCTTCGGCAGTTCCCCGCCCAAGCCGCCATCCACCGGCACCGCGTTCAGGCTGCCCGCCTGCACCGTGGACTTCTCGGCGTGGGTGGCGCCCAGGGAGCGCAGGTAGTAGGTGGTCTTGAGGCCACGCAGCCAAGCCAGCTTGTAGGTTTCGTCCAGCTTCTTGCCGGAGGGCTGGCTGATGTAGATGTTGAGGCTCTGGGCCTGGTCGATCCACTTCTGGCGGCGGGAAGCGGCTTCCACCAGCCACTGGGGGTCCACCTCGAACGACGTGGCGTACAGGCTGCGCAGGTGGGCCGGGATGCGGTCGATGCGGGCCAGGCTGCCGTCGAAGTATTTGAGGTCGGACACCATCACTTCGTCCCACAGTCCTTCCGCTTTGAGGTCGTTGACCAGGTGTTCGTTCACCACCGTGAATTCGCCGGAGAGGTTGGATTTCACGTACAGGTTCTGATAGGTGGGCTCGATGGAGGGCGACACGCCGACGATGTTGGCGATGGTGGCCGTGGGGGCGATGGCCAGGCAGTTGGAGTTGCGCATGCCGAACTGCTGGATGCGGCTGCGCAGGGCTTCCCAGTCCAGGGTGGAGGACTCGTCCACTTCCAGGTAGCCGCCCCGGGCTTCACGCAGCCGGGCGTTGGACTCGTGGGGCAGGATGCCCTTGTCCCACAGGGAGCCGTTGAAGGTGGAATAGCGGCCCCGCTCTTCGGACAGCTCGGTGGAGGCCCAGTAGGCGTAGTAGGCCACGGCTTCCATGGAGCGGTCGGCGAACTCGACGGCGTCCTGGCTGGCGTAGGGAATGCGCAGCTGGTGCAGGCAGTCCTGGAAGCCCATGATGCCCATGCCCACCGGACGGTGCTTGAGGTTGGCGTTGCGGGCCTTGCCCACGGCGTAGTAGTTGATGTCGATCACGTTGTCCAACATGCGCATGGCGGTGCGGACGGTGCGCTGGAGCTTTTCCAGGTCCAGGCGGCCATCGACGATGTGGGCGGACAGGTTGACCGAGCCCAGGTTGCACACGGCGATTTCGCTGTCGTTGGTGTTGAGGGTGATCTCGGTGCACAGGTTGGAGCTGTGCACGGTGCCCACGTGCTGCTGGGGGCTGCGGATGTTGCACGGGTCCTTGAAGGTGATCCAGGGGTGGCCGGTTTCGAACAGCATGGACAGCATCTTGCGCCACAGCACCACGGCGGGCATGCGCTTGAACAGCTTGAGTTCGCCGCGGTCCACGCGGGCTTCGTAGCCGGTATAGGCTTCCTCGAATTCCTTGCCGAACTTGTCGTGGAGGTCGGGGCAGTCGGAGGGGCTGAACAGGGTCCAGTCGCCGTTTTCCATCACCCGCTTCATGAACAGGTCGGGAATCCAGTTGGCGGTGTTCATGTCGTGGGTGCGGCGGCGGTCGTCGCCGGTGTTCTTGCGCAACTCCATGAACTCTTCGATGTCCAGGTGCCAGCTTTCCAGGTAGGCGCACACCGCGCCCTTGCGCTTGCCGCCCTGGTTCACCGCCACGGCGGTGTCGTTGACCACTTTCAGGAACGGCACCACGCCCTGGGATTTGCCGTTGGTGCCCTTGATGCGGGAGCCCAGGGCGCGCACCTGGGTCCAGTCGTTGCCCAGGCCGCCGGCGAACTTGGACAGCAGGGCGTTTTCCTTGATGGCTTCGTAGATGCCGTCCAGGTCGTCGCTCACCGTGGTGAGGTAGCAGGAGGACAGCTGGCTGCGGCGGGTGCCGGAGTTGAACAGGGTGGGGGTCGAACTCATGAAGTCGAAGCTCGACAGCAGGTTGTAGAACTCGATGGCGCGCTCTTCCCGGTTGATCTCGTTGAGGGAGAGGCCCATGGCGACGCGCATGAAGAAGGCCTGGGGCAGCTCGATGCGGCGCTCTTCGATGTGCAGGAAGTAGCGGTCGAACAGGGTTTGCAGGCCCAGGTACTGGAACTGGAAGTCGCGGCCGGCGTCCAGGGCGGCGCCCAGGCGCTTCAGGTCGTATTGCAGCAGCCGCTCGTCCAGCAGCTCGGCTTCCACGCCCTGCTTGATGAAGCCGGGGAAGTAGTCGGCATAGCGGGTGGCCATGGCGGCCTGGGACACTTCCTCCCCCAGCACTTCCCGGCGCACCACGTTGAGCAGCAGGCGGGCGGTGACATAGCTGTAGGCCGGGTCTTTCTCGATCAGGGCGCGGGCGGAGAGGATGGCGGACTTGTTGACCTCTTCCAGGGCCACGCCGTCGTAAAGGTTCTTGAGGGTGGTTTGCAGGATCAGGGCGGGGTCCACGGCGGAACCCAGGCCCTCGCAGGAGGACGCCAGCAGGCCGTTCAGCCAGGCCATGTCCAGGGGCTTGGCGACGCCGTTCTCCACCACGCTGATGACGTGCTCTTCTGCGCCGCTCTCGGCCTTCTGCTTGGCGCGCTCCTGGGCGCGCTGCTCCCGGTAGAGCACGTAGGCGCGGGCCACGTCGTGCTCGCCGGAACGCATCAGGGCCAGTTCCACCTGGTCCTGGATGTCCTCGATATGGAAGGTGCCGCCGTGGGGCTGGCGCCGCATCAGGGCGCTGACCACGCTCTGGGTCATGGCTTCCACCAGCTCGCGCACCCGGGCGGATGCCGCGCCCTGGCCGCCGTTGACGGCGATGAAGGCCTTGGTCAAGGCGATGGAAATCTTGGCGGGCTCGAAGGGCACCACGCTGCCGTTGCGGCGGATGATCTTGTAGTCGCCGTAGCGGCTACTGTTCTGGGAATCGCCTCCCTCGATCAGCGTCTGGGTGTACTGTGGCTGGCTGGTTGAGGTTTCGGTGGCAAGCTGCATTCGGCGGTCTCCCTTATTGTTTGCGGCGTCGTCTTGACTATGGGCCGGGTACGTATTAACCACTAGATATTGTGGTTTGCCCTACATGATTGGCCAAATTCTAGTTATGTGACCGCCAGGTTGCAAGGGATTTTTTGCTATGCCAAACGAATACCAAAGGAATCAATTCGATAGAAAATCGGGGTTGACCTGGGTCAGCTTGGGGCCGATTTGGTGTATCATGGCGCCCTTCCGCAACATCATACAAATCAAAGACATTAGCCACGAATTAACACGAATATCACTAATCGCCGATCCCGCATCGGTTTATTCGTGAACATTCGTGTGAATTCGTGGCAAAAAAGAGAAAACCCCGTGAAAAACAGCGCCATCCTCCTCGTCAGCTGCCCGGACCAGAAAGGCCTGGTGGCCAGCATTGCCGACTTCTTATATAGCCACAACGCCAACATCCTCCACGCCGACCAGCACCAGGACGCCGAGATGGGCCTGTTCCTGATGCGGGTGGAGTGGGACCTGGCCGGCTTCGACATCGACGTGGCCGAGTTCGGCCGCCATTTCGCGCCCATTGCCGAGCGTTTCGGCATGGCCTGGCGCCTGGCCCTGTCCAGCCACCGGCCCAAGATGGCGATTTTCGTCTCCAGGTACGACCACTGCCTGGTGGACCTCCTGTACCGCCACCAGAGCGGCGAACTGGCCTGCGATATCCCGCTGATCGTCAGCAACCACGAGGACAACCGCAAGCTGGCGGAATTCTACGGCATCCCCTTCCACTGCATCGAGGTCACCAAGGACAACAAGGAGGAAGCCGAGCGGCGCCAGTGGGCGCTGCTGGACGAGCACGGCATCGACTTCATCGTCCTGGCCCGCTACATGCAGGTGCTGTCGGCGGAATTCACCGCCCGTTACCCCAAGCGCATCATCAACATCCACCATTCCTTCCTTCCCGCCTTCCTCGGCGCCAAACCCTACCACCGGGCCTTCGAGCGGGGGGTGAAGCTGATCGGCGCCACCAGCCACTACGTGACGGAAATTCTGGACGACGGCCCCATCATCGAGCAGGACGTGATCCGCATCTCCCACCGGGACGCCCTGGAAGACCTGATCCAAAAGGGGCGCGACCTGGAAAAGGTGGTGCTGTCCCGGGCGGTTCGCTGGCACGTGGAGAGCCGCATCCTGCTGTATGCCAACAAGACGGTGATTTTCGACTAAAAGGCTTGTAACCACGAATTAACACGAATGCACACGAATAATATGTGCCCAAGTGAACCTCTATGGGCCCATTAGTGTTAATCCCAGATTATCCATTA
>DDYH01000059.1 GCA_002347615.1 Gallionellaceae bacterium UBA2239
AACCCAGATTATCCATTAGGCGGCGCTTCGCGCCTACGGTAGCGCTGGCGGCCGGTTTGCGGCCATTTTCGCCGCTTGTTCGTCGTCCATGGAATAACCATGGACTCCTCGCAAGCAACGAAACTGTCTCGCAACCCACCTCGCCATCATCTCGCGTCCTAATGGATAATCTGGATTGAACCCAGATTATCCATTAGGCGGCGCTTCGCGCCTACGCGAGCGCTGGCGGCCGGTTTGCGGCCATTTTTGCCGCTTGTTCGTCGTCCATGGAATAACCATGGACTCCTCGCAAGCAACGAAACTGTCTCGCAACCCACCTCGCCATCATCTCGCGTCCTAATGGATAATCTGGGCTCAATCCTGTTTCTCGAAAATTTGCTGGGCACCGTGACGGATCTCCACCAGGAGATGCAGAAGGTTGTATTCCTCCGCCTCCTCCGTGCCGAGCTTCTCGGTTTCAAGGCCCCAGCAGTATCGGGCCAGGGTGTCGTCGTCGGTGCCCCCAACCAGGCGCATGGCGTCCTTCTTGTGGGCCTTGAGATTGGCGGGAAACTCGTTCCATTCGGCATCGTCGGTGAGCGGGCGGAAATAGGCCCCTTCCGGGCCGTCCGCGAGCCATATCCACTCCTTGCGGAAGGCTTCCGCCCGTTCCTTCAGTTCCTCGAACAGGACCGGATCCACGGCTTCCGGCCGAGGCAGGCGCTCACCGTCCAGGTCGAACACCCACTGGGGAGAGATGCCTTCGCTGCACCGGCTGCGCTCCCGGGAGCCCTCCACGTAGGCCAGAGGCCGGGAATGGGCCATTTTCTCCAGCAGCTCCGGGCTTTCTTCCTTCAGGCGCTGGTAAACGTCCGGCGGCAGGTGGACGGTATTGTCCACCTCCACCTGGCCCTCCTCGAACTGCTTGGGCGCCAGGAACAGCATGGCAAGGTTCTGCTGGTTGAAATAAAACCCGGCATAGGCATCGCCCAAATCCCGGAACCCCAAGGCATCGAAGGCGCCCGTGCCGGCGCTGGCCTCGACATAGGTCATCCATTGGCTCATTCAAATCCTCCTTAGAACCTGTCTCAGAGAATTCTGGGACAGGTTCTCTAATCCGACTAGAAAGCTTGGATAATACATTTTCTCGTTAGGCTGGCATAGGTGAAAGTCCTAATATCCCGCCCCTGCCGCGCTCATTATTATGGCCCAGCTCACATCCTTTGTGGCCGGCGGCGGGGGCAAATTCAACCCTGCACGCTCCCGCCGCCATTCTTTCCTGCCGCCGCCGGTGATACATTGAGCGCTCCACTGCTCCCGCTCCATCCATGCACGCCTACTACCCCCGCTCCTTCCTCAAGCTCATCGCCATCGGCTTCCTGCTGGTGGCCCTGCCGTTGATCATCGCCCTGGTCAGCGCCACCCTGTCCATCGGCCAGCTGGCCGACCATAGCGAGCGGGCCGTGTACCAAGCCGCACGGGTGGCCCGGGACAGCCGGGCCCTGGTGGAGGAACTCGCCGCCATGGAACGCAGCGTCCGCCAATATGCGGTGCTGAAAGACGAAGCCCTGCTGGACAACTATCAGGCCGCCCGGGGGAAATTCCACGCCGCCGCCCGGGAACTGCAGGGCTTCGCACTGGATCCGGGGCGCCGCGCGGAAGTAGAGGCCTTGCTGCGGGATGAGGGCCGGGTTCACGACGCCATCGCCGCCGGCAGCGGGGAAAAAGACCCCAAGCACCTCAACGCCGCCGCAGAAGGCTTTCCCGCCCTGGCCGAACGGGCCCGGGGCGTGCTTTCCCACGCCACCGCCCTCACCGACCGGGAAGTGGACACCCTGCGGGAAATGACCGACCGCACCCGCCGCCTGACGGCGGTGCAGCTCCTGGCCCTGGCGCCGGTGGCCCTGCTGCTGATCGCCGGCTTCACCTTCCTGATCGTCAAGCCCATCCGCCGCCTGGACGCCGAAATCCGCCGCCTGGGCCAGGGCCGGCTGGACCAGCCGGTATCGGTGGAAGGCCCCGAGGACCTGCGCCTCCTGGCCGAACGCCTGGACTGGATGCGGGGCCGGCTGCTGGAACTGGAGGAGCAGAAATCCCGCTTCCTGCGCCACATTTCCCACGAACTGAAGACCCCCCTCACCTCCCTGCGGGAAGGCGCCGAACTGCTGTGCGAAGGCGTCACCGGCCCCCTCACCGCCGGCCAGCAGGAAGTGGCCGAAATCCTGCGCCAGAACGCCCTGCGCCTGCAAAGGCTGATCGAGGACCTGCTGGACTACAACGCCCTGCTGGGCGGCGGGATTCCCCTATCCATGGGAAGCGCGCCCCTGGACAAACTCATCGGCGAAGCGGCGGAACACCAGCGCCTCGCCCTCCAGGCCAAATCCCTGCGCCTGGAACTGGACTGCCCGCCGACGGACATCGAAGGGGACAGCGCCCGGCTGCGCACGGTGGTGGACAACCTGCTGTCCAACGCAATCAAGTTTTCTCCCCCGGAAGAAACCATTAGAATCTCCCTGCGGCGTCATGACACGCGGGTCGTCCTGGACGTCGCCGACGCCGGCCCGGGCATCGCCGCCTCGGACCGGGAGCGTATTTTCGACCCCTTCTACCAGGGGCAGCGTCAACCCCAAAGCCACGTCAAAGGCACCGGACTCGGACTCTCCATCGTGAAAGAACTGGTAATCGCCCATCACGGCAGCATCGAAATCGTCGACGGCCAGGACCGGGGCGCCTGCTTCCGGGTCACCCTGCCCCTGGCCCAGCCCAAGGCCGCCCCATGAGAGTTCTCCTGATCTTCGCCTTCCTTCTGCTGCCGGGCTGCGCGCTGATTCCCCGGGCCGCGCCCCCCACCACCTGGTCCGGCCCCACCTTGGGGGTCAACCCGACGGAGGAGGCCTTGCGCTATTACACCTACGTCAGGAAACTTTCCGCCGCCGACCTGGCCAAGGAGCACGAAGCGGTGAAGGATGCCTTCGACCGCAGCCGTGACGACTTCACCCGCATCCAGTACGTGATGCTGCTGTCCCTGCCCAAGGCCCCGTTCCACGACGCAGGCCGCGCCCTCAAGCTGCTGGACGGCTGGGCCAAGGAGGAGGACTCCGGCCTGCGCCGCTTCGGCTTCTTCCTCGCCGCCCAATTGAATGAGCAAAAGCGCCTGGACGACTCCGGCGACACCCTGCGGGCCAAGCTCAAGGAGGAGCAGCGCCGGGCCGACGAGGCGCAGTCCAAGCTCGACGCCCTCAAATCCATCGAGCGCAGCATGCAGCGCCGCCGCAGCGTCCCATGAGCGACCGCCCCCTGATCCTGCTGGTGGACGACGACCCGGACCAGCTCCGCCTCCTCACCCTGCGCCTCAACGCCAGCGGCTACGACGCCCTCACCGCCGCCAGCGGCGAGGAGGCCCTGGCCCGCCTCGCCGTGAGCCAGCCCCGGGTGGTGGTCACCGACATGCGCATGGGGGGCATGGACGGCATGGCCCTGTTCGACGTCATCCACCGGGAACGCCCCGGCCTGCCGGTCATCATCCTCACCGCCCACGGCACCATTCCGGATGCGGTGGACGCCGCCCGCCGCGGCGTGTTCGGCTACCTCACCAAGCCCTTCGACGGCAAAGCCCTGCTGGCGGAGGTGGAAAAAGCCCTCAAGCTCAACGCCGAGGCCGCCAACGGCGACGACGCCTGGCGCCGGGAGATCATCACCCGCAGCCCGGCCATGGAAACCATGCTGGAAAAAGCCAAGCTGGTAGCCGCCGGCGACGCCGGGGTATTCCTCTACGGCGAGAGCGGCAGCGGCAAGGAACTCCTGGCCCGGGCCATCCACCATGCCAGCCCGCGGCGCAACAAGCCCTTCGTCGCGGTGAACTGCGGCGCCATCCCCGAACCTCTGCTGGAATCCGAGCTGTTCGGCCACGTGAAGGGTTCCTTCACCGGCGCGGTGAAGGACTACAAGGGCCTGTTCCAGGCCGCCGACGGCGGCACCCTGCTGCTGGACGAGATCGGCGACATGCCCCTGCCCCTGCAGGTGAAGCTGCTGCGGGTGCTGCAGGAGCGCCAGGTGCGGCCGGTGGGCGCGGTGCAGACCATTCCGGTGGACGTGCGCATCGTCTCCGCCACCCACCGGGACCTGGCGCAGGAAATCGCCGCCGGGCGCTTCCGGGAGGACCTCTACTACCGCCTCAACGTGGTGGCCCTGTCCCTGCCCTCCCTGGCGGAACGGCGGGAGGACATCCCCCTCCTGGCCAACCACTTCCTGCGCCGCCTGGCGGAAAAATACGGCAAGGACATCCGCGGCTTCGCCCCCGAGGCCATGGAACTGCTGGTGTCCTCCGCCTGGCCCGGCAACGTGCGCCAGCTGCTCAACGTGGTGGAGCAGACCGTGGCCCTGTCCACCAGCCCCCTCATCCCCTTCACCCTGGCCCGGGACGCCGTCCGCCACGGCGCCGAGGAATTCGCCTCCTTCGAGGACGCCCGCCGCCGCTTCGAGCGGGACTACCTGACCCAGCTGCTGAAAATCACCGACGGCAACGTGAGCCAGGCGGCGCGGCTGGCCAAGCGCAACCGCACCGAATTCTACAAGCTGCTCCAGCGCCACCAGCTGGACCCCGCCCTGTTCAAGCCGGGGAAATAGTTCCGTAGCGCAGGCGACCTCGCCTGCATTGCCCGCCGAATGCGGGCCTGCGGCCCGATGCAGGCGAGGTCGCCTGCGCTACAGCCCCCCCCTGTCTCCCCCTGGAGACAAACGCCACTTCTTCATTTTCAACAAGTTAACTCCATCTCCCCGCCCCCTGTCGCCAGCCGGCGACAGAATCCCGCCCCCGCCGCAACCGCAAAACACACCCAACACACTGACGCAACCGGATTTTTTACATCTGGCACGGCCCTTGCCATAGCTACCGGGCAGATAGCACCGGAGCAAGAACTATGGATCAACGAACCGTGCAGACATTTCTCGACACCTCCCGACGTTATCTTTTGAGCAAAGGAAACCACATGGACAGCCACAGCAACATCTACAAACCCGGCGGACTGCTCTACCCGGTGATGGTCATCGCCGGCGTGTCGGTGACGGTATTCAGCCTCCTGGGCACCGCCGCCATCACCGGCCACCTGCCCGCCGCCCATTCGGCCGACAAGCCGTCCCTTTCCGCCGCGCCGGCCGCAAAACCGTCCCCGGCGAAAGAAGCCACGGCGGTCGCCAAGGGCAAAACCGCCAGCCGCTACGCCTGCGACAGCTGCGGCACCATCGCCGCCGTCCGCGCCACGGAAGTGAAGGGCGAAGGCAGCGGCCTGGGGGCCGTGGCGGGCGGCGTCACCGGCGCCATCCTGGGCAACCAGATCGGCAACGGCAACGGACGCGCCGCCGCCACGCTCCTGGGGGCTGCCGGGGGCGCCTACCTGGGCAACGAGATCGAAAAGGGCACCAAGACCGTCACCCGCTACACCGTGACGGTACAGATGAACGACGGCAGCGTCCGCACCTTCCAGCGCTCCGCCCTGCCCGAATTCCGGGTCGGCCAGAAAGTGCGGGTGGAAGGCGATACCCTGCGCCCCCTCACCCTGAGCTAGGAGTTCGACCATGAGCAAATACGCGAAAATTCTCGGCCGGCTGCTGATGGACGCGGTGCTGTTCGCCCTGGTCACGGCGGGTGTCGGCGGCGCCACCTATGCCCTGCTGGCGCCGGAAAAAGGCCAAGTCGTCCGCTGGCTGAGGGAAGGCTGGGAACGGGCCCCCGGCTTCCTCCTCGCCCTGGCCATCGCCGCCGTGGCCTTGTTTTTCCTGACCAAGCCCTGGGTGGACCAACTGGAACTCAAGGAGCGCGCCGGCAACCTGCTGGTGCACGCCTGGGCGCTCCTGGGCCTGCTGTTCAGCCTCCACTGGCTGGGCGCCGTGTCCCTCTCCTGAACCGAAAACCCCCTCCAGGGCCACTTCTCCGCAAGGAAGGCGGCCTCTTTTTTTCAAAGACCTTTCACCGCAGAGGGCGCGAAGGACGCAGAGGAAGTCAAAACCAGAATCCCAAGACAAGGGCCGAAAAAACACAAGCATTTGTTTTACTTAGCGTCCTCCGCGTCCTCTGCGGTGAACCGCCTTTTTTAGGATAGAATTCGGAACATCAGCCATCCCCTCCCCCCACGGCCATGCCCCTCATCCAATGGACAGATGCCCTCAGCGTGGGCCACGACGCCATCGACCGCGACCACCAGCGGCTGGCGGACACGGTCAACGGCCTGCACGAAGCGATGCTCGCCGGCCAAGGCTTGGGACAGGTAAGCGCCGCCCTGGACGAAATCGTCGCCCACGCCGCCGAACACTTCCGGCGGGAGGAAAAAATCATGGCGGAAGCGGCCTACCCCGCCCTCGCCGAACACAAGCGGGAGCACGAGCAACTGGTGGAAGAGATCGCCCATCTGCGCCGGCGTTTCGAGGCGGGGGAATCCATCTATTCCCTGCGGGTGCTGCAATTCCTGTCCGACTGGCTGATCCGCCACATCAACGCCACCGACCGCCTCCTGGGCGAATACCTGGCCCGCCGAAGGAACGACGGTCCCGCCGTCTGACGGACCCTATGGAAAGCCCCACCCACGACATTCCCCCGGAACGGGACTGGATCAGCCGCATGCTGCTGGCCAGCACCCCGGCGGCGCCGGAAGAATTCCTGCGCACCCTGGCGGGGGACCGCCACTACGCCGTGCGCCGGGCGGTGGCCGCCAACCTGCGCACCCCCCGGGAACTCCTGGTCACCCTGACCAACGACCGGGAATGGAAAGTCCGCGCCGCCGCCGCCGGCAACCTGCGCACCCCGCCCCATTCCCTCGCCCAGCTTGCCGCCCAGCCGCAGCAGGAAGTGCGGGAAGCGGCGGCGAAAAACCCCAACACGCCGGAAAACGTCCTCCTCGCCCTGGCCCAGGACCGCGAACCCCGGGTGCGCATGGCGGTGGCCGCCAACCCCGCCCTGCCGGACGCCGTCCAGCAACGCCTGGCGGCCAGCGACTACTGGGGCATCCGCGCCTTCGCCGCCAGCAATCCCTGCGCCGCCGGCGAGGTGCTGGCGAAACTGTCCCGGGACGCCCACTGGAGCGTGCGCATGGCCGTAGCCGGCAACCCCGCCGCCGCCCCGGAACTCCTCGCCGCCTTGTTCCGCGACCCCGACCCCCGGGTGCGGGGCGCCATCGGCGAAAATCCGTCCTTCAGCGTGGAAATGCTGCAGGAGTTCCTCAAGAAGTAGCCTGCGCTTACAAAAGCGGCCCGATTTTGAATCCCCCGCCTTTCTGCTATGGTTGGGTTGTCCCTCTTCGGAGCCCGCCATGAGCACCAATCCCTTCCCTCCCGTCTCCCCCGAGCTCTACGCCATCGTCAGCGAACTCATCACCGCCACCGGCCAGGTGCTGGAAAAACACGACCTGGGCGACATCGACGCCCGCACCGAGCTGTCCTTCCTCGCCTTCACCATCGGCAGCATCATGGGCATCGCCATCCGCGAAGACCTGCGGGAAGAACTCATCGGTCAGCTGGAAGACCCCCTCCGCGCCGGCATCCTGGCCACCCGGGAGCACTGCCTGGACCGTACTTCCCTCAACTGATTTTTCACTCCCTCAGAAAAGCTGACCGAAGTCAACTTATGCACACTCGGAACTTTCATTTACCGGGAATGTCTTGATCGGCCTATAAATTTTTTATCTATTTGTTTTTATTAAAATAATTTAGCGGGTTATTTTCTGAGCCGTCATAATTTCCCCAACCGGGAAAGGCAGTTACGGATTTATAAAGCAAGCATCCACATACTTATCCACAGCTTTTGTGGAGAACTGGAATTACTCTGCCGGCATAACCAATTAGGGTGAAAACCGTAGCCGATGGATGAGGAAAAACCCGCAAGCTGGTTGACTGCGCCGTAGGGGTTTACGGACCCGCACCAGGGGCAAGACCCGGTCCAAAATCCGAATCCGAAAATGGGGAAAACACCCCATTGATTCCCCCCCGACCCTTCCTATAGTAAAAACCCCCGGCCGCCCCGCGGAGCGGAAATGCCCGAACCCCCTTCCCCCGTCGTTCACCCCCTGTGGCTGCGCATCACCCACTGGCTCAACGCCCTGGCGGTGCTGGTGATGGTGCCCAGCGGCTGGCGCATCTACAACGCCTCGCCCCTGTTCGGCTTCAGCTTCCCCGACGGCATCACCCTCGGCGGTTGGCTGGCCGGCGCCCTGCTGTGGCACTTCGCCGCCATGTGGCTGCTGTTCGCCAACGGCCTGGTGTACTTGGCCCTCAATCTCACCTCCGGCCGCTGGAAGCGGCAGTTCTTCCTCCTGGGACTCAAGGAGCTGTTCGCCGACCTGGGGGCGGCCCTGGGGGGCCGGCTCAGCCACGCCGACCTGCGCCGCTACAACGCCGTGCAGAAACTGGCCTACCTGCTGATCGTCGCCGACCTGGTGCTGCTGGTGCTGTCCGGCCTGGTGCTGTGGAAGCCGGTGCAGTTCCCCCTGCTGCGCACCCTGCTGGGGGACTACGAGGCGGCACGGCGGGTGCACTTCGCCGGCATGGGCTTCCTGGTGGCCTTCTTCGCCGTCCACCTCACCATGGCCCTGCTCTTCCCCCGCACCCTGCTGGCCATGATCCGCGGCCGTTGAGGAGAAAAGCATGCCCAGACCGAAAGACTTCCCCCGCCTGGACCAGGCCGCCATCCTGAAGGAAGTGGCCAAGGGCCTGGAGCTGCCAGCCCGGCGGTTGTTCCTCCAACGCGCCATGACCCTCGGCGGCCTGTCCCTGCTCACCGGGTGTTCCATCACCGACGAGGAGTCGGTGGAAAAGCTGCTGATGCACGTCTCCCGCTTCAACGACCGTGTCCAGGCCTGGCTGTTCGACCCCAAGCGCCTCGCCCCCACCTACCCGGAATCCATGATCGCCCGCCCCTTCCCCTTCAACGCCTATTACGACATCGACGAAGTGCCCCAGGTGGACGGCGCCAGCTACGTGCTCCAGGTGGGGGGCCGGGTGACCGACCGGCGTTCCTGGACCCTGGCGGAACTGGCCCAACTGCCTCAGGCCACCCAGGTCACCCGCCACATTTGCGTCGAGGGATGGAGCGCCATCGGCAAATGGAGCGGCGTGCCCTTCCACCTCTTTCTCCAGCGCATCGGCGCCGACATCAACGCCCGCTACGTGGCCTTCTTCTGCGCCGACGGCTACTACACCAGCATCGACATGCCCACCGCCCTCCACCCCCAGACCCAGCTCACCCTGGGCTTCGACGACGGCGTGCTGCCGCCCCAATACGGCTACCCCATGAAGCTGCGCATGCCCACCAAGCTGGGCTTCAAGAACCCCAAGCACATCACCGAGCTGTACGTCACCAACACCTACCCCGGCGGTTACTGGGAAGACCAGGGGTACAACTGGTTCAGCGGTTCGTAAATCCACGCCCCGCCGCAACATCGGCCCACCAGCCGCTTTTCCACGTCAACACCAAGGAGACCCCCATGAAGAAACTGGTCGCCCCATTGATTTCCGCCGCCTTCGCCCTCGCCGACCAGCACATGGGCGAAGAAGGAAGAAATGAAAAAAGAAGGGGGCATGGACACAGGCGGGTGCTGACCGCTGCGCTGCCTTCACCGCCCAGCCTTGGGCAGGGCGGGTCTCGCCCCCTGAAAACCCCTAAAACGCGACCCATCGCGGTGACAAAAGGCACACATTTCCCTATACTGGGCTCATGAAACCTTTTCGCTGGAGCCACGAGAAAAACGAGCAGCTTAAGGTTGAGCGCGACGTTTCCTTCGAGGAAATCGTATTGGCGATCGAAGCGGACGGGCTGTTGGATTTGTTGCAGCATCCCAATCCCGGCAAGTACCCCAACCAACTGGTTTTTGTCGTCGCCCTCAACGGCTATGCCTGCCTGGTTCCCTTCGTCGAAGAGGAAGACTATTTTTTCCTGAAGACAATCATTCCCAGCCGCAAGGCTACCCGGGATTATTTGAAGCAAGGTGGCACAGATGAAAAAGCGTGATGCGTTCGAAGAGGATATCGTCGCCGCTTACGAAAAAGGCGAACTCAAGTCCGTCCCCCCGTCGAAGGCGCAGCTCAAGCGCTATCAGGAGGCGGCCGAAGCCACCTTCATCAAGGACCGGCGCGTCAACATCCGCCTTTCCTCCCCCGACCTGATGGACATCCAGGCCCGTGCGATGGAAGAGGGCATTCCCTATCAGACGCTGATTGCCAGCGTGCTGCACAAATTCGTCTCGGGGCGCTTGGTTGAGAAGCCGTCACGCTTGACTTCCCGGACGGGCCGCAAGCGAGTTGCTGGCTAGGCTCGACGCGAGGATTCGTAACTTACCCTAAATAACTGAAGCTGACCCTTATAGTTCTTATAGTTCCGCTTATAGTTCCCACCAGCCGCTTTTCCACGTCAACACCAAGGAGACCCCCATGAAGAAACTGGTCGCCCCATTGATTTCCGCCGCCTTCGCCCTCGCCGACCCGCACATGGGCAAGGAGGAAATGGCCAAGGACAAGAAGAAGGAAGAAATGAAAAAAGAAGGGGGCATGGACAAAGGCGGGTGCTGACCGCTGCGCTGCCTTCACCGCCCAGCCTTGGGCAGGGCGGTGCTTCGGCCTATCTAGCGAACAGACAGGAACAGCCAGCCGATTGGAACTAAAATGCAGTGTGATGCGCCAATACTGGCGCCAGACAGCGCGACGCGCGTTCGGCCCCGAATTCCTAATCAGGCAAACCGCACCCGACGCGCTGGAACAACCGGAGC
Source organism: Gallionellaceae bacterium UBA2239 (assembly GCA_002347615.1). Classification (GTDB taxonomy): domain Bacteria; phylum Pseudomonadota; class Gammaproteobacteria; order Burkholderiales; family UBA9220; genus UBA2239. The sequence continues at coordinate 10,728 of DDYH01000059.1, forward strand.
CATCACCGTGAGCAAACTCTTTTCGCCCATCACCCTCGGCCAACAAGCCCTATCCAACCGAATCGTCATCGCACCCATGTGCCAGTACTCCGCCGTGGAGGGACAGGCGACCGATTGGCACCTGATCCACCTCGGCCACCTGGCCCTGTCCGGTGCCGGCCTGCTATATATCGAGGCCACCGCCGTCACTCCCGCCGGCCGCATTTCACCCAGCGACCTGGGCCTGTGGTCCGACCAGACGGAAGCGGCGCTGGCCCGGGTGCTCAAGGGTATCCGACAGTATTCCGCCATGCCCATCGCCATCCAGTTGGCCCACGCCGGGCGCAAGGCGTCCACCCAGGTGCCGTGGGAAGGCGGCAAGCAGATTGCACCGACCAACGGCGGCTGGCAGACGGAGGCCCCCTCCGCCCTGCCTTGGGACGGCGGCGAGCTTCCGCCCCTGGCCTTGAACCAGGCGGAACTGTCGCGCATCCGGGACGCTTTCGTGGCCGCAGCGCAGCGCGCCCACCGTCTGGGCATCGAAGTGGTCGAACTCCACGCCGCCCACGGCTACCTGCTGCACCAGTTCCTGTCGCCCCTGTCCAACGTCCGGGACGACCGCTACGGCGGCTCCCTGGAAAACCGCCTGCGTTTTCCGCTGGAAGTGTTCGACGCGGTACGCGAGGCGCTCCCCGCCCACGTGCCCCTGGGCATACGGATTTCCGCCACCGACTGGATCGATGGCGGTTGGGATGTCGAGCAAAGCGTGGCCTTCGCGAAGGAATTGCAGCAACGGAACTGCGCCTTCATCCACGTTTCCAGCGGCGGCCTGTCCCCGCTCCAGCAGATTCCGGCCACTCCCGGCTACCAAGTGCCCTTCGCCGAACGCATCAAACAGGAAACCGGCCTGCCCACCATCGCCGTGGGCCTCATTACCGAGCCGGAACAGGCGGAACAGATCGTCGCTTCAGGCCAGGCGGACATGGTCGCCCTAGCCCGGGGCATGCTCTACAACCCCCGCTGGCCCTGGCACGCGGCAGCAAAATTGGGCGCCCAGGTGACGGCGCCGAAACAGTACCTGCGCTCGCAGCCGGCGGCATTCAAGAACTTGCTCAAGGCGTAGAAGGCAAAACCAACAGTCGGGGGACGTTTCATAAATACTTCTGCGCCGCCGTTTCGCCGGAATTCAAAGGTCGCCAATAGAACGGAAGCTATCGTTCGAAATCGTCCGCATGGGCCAGAACCAGAGCGCCAAGAGGGCCAAGAGTGTCTGCTTCTCGGCCCAAGCCGTCACCCCTCAAATCAAGATTTAATCCCAGATTATACATTAGGACGCGAGATGATGGCGAGGTGGGTTGCGAGACAGTTTCGTTGCTTGCGAGGAGTTCATGGTTATTCCATGGACGACGAACAAGCGGCAAAAATGGCCGCAAACCGACCGCCAGCGCTCGCGTAGGCGCGAAGCGCCGCCTAATGGATAATCTGGGTTAATGTCAGGTTTGCGGTCCCCAACAGTCCGTCGGGAGGGGATATCATAAAATTCAGGTGATTTCGTCTAAAGCAATTCGCTAGATACGCTGGTAAACTATTAAGATAATTGTAGAGCGCTGAAATACTGCACTTTACACAGACCCACTGGATCAGCATTGGCTCATCGGCAGCAACAATGGGATGGGGTTAGAAAACAGAGCACGAGGACGAGCATATAGCCGTTACTTTTTTGGAAAGATAGTTCGCTTGCCTTAAGCTGACGCAAAAATACCTCAAGCATGAACGACCGTTCTGGGTCATTCATAGTATTTCGGATGAGTGCCTGTTTCGGGTCAGCTCCAGCCATTCAAGCTCCACAATTCCCGTATTCTTTCATTTCAGATTCACTCCTGACCGCCCCACTCACTCCGGTCCAAAACAAAGCTTGTAGTCCGCGCACACCCGGCACGACGGTGCCTTGCACAGGTTGACCTCGGCCTGGTCGCACAGCTGCTTGTAGAAGAAGCGCTTCCACTTCATGTTGCCGGTGTTCTTGGCGAACAGGGGGCCGAAATGGTCCCGCAGCAGGTCGGACAGTTCCTGGCGGTTGGCCAGCCCCAGGTCCTGCCACAGGTGGTCGTTGCCCAGGGAGGCGGCGGCCACGGCGGAGGCGAGCCAGCGGGTTTCGTCGCTGGCGTCGCTGCGGTGGGACAGGAGGAGTTGCAGGAGGTCTTCGTGCTCGTCGGTGCGCAGGGGGGGGCAGCCGATGGCGGGGTCGTTGGCGGCGTCTTCGGGGTGGAGCAGTTTCGCGGTGGGGAAGTAGCGGGCGAGGAGGGCCTTGGCTTCCGCGGGGGGCAAGCCCAGGGGGCGGGCTTCGGGGAGCTGGCCCCGGGAGACGGCCAGGGCGCCGGCGAAGGCGCGGGTGGCGATGTCGGCGGGGTTGCGGGCGTGGTCTAGGAGTTTGTGGTTGGGTTGCATGGGGACTCCTCCGGGGAAGCGGTGATAAAAACCGTTCGTGCTGAGGTATCGAAGCACGAACACGCTATGGAGCGGCAAGTTGTCGTTCACCCTTCGACAAGCTCAGGACAGGC
>DDYH01000047.1 GCA_002347615.1 Gallionellaceae bacterium UBA2239
AGGTATAGGAGCGCAAGGACGGCTTGGTCGATTTTTGTGGTGTCGATTTCCGGGGTCACGGCGTTTCCTTTCAACCCAGATTATCCATTAGGACGCGAGATGATGGCGAGGTGGGTTGCGAGACAGTTTCGTTGCTTGCGAGGAGTTCATGGTTATTCCATGGACGACGAACAAGCGGCAAAAATGGCCGCAAACCGGCCGCCAGCGCTCGCGTAGGCGCGAAGCGCCGCCTAATGGATAATCTGGGTTCAATGAACCGCCGGATGGGGAACCGCACGTCCGGTGGTGTGAGAGGGCGACGGGGGTAACCCCGTCCCCTACTCGATGCAAAAAAAAGCGCGGCCAAAGGGGGAGGCCGCGCTGAATATCCACCAAAGGAGGATGGAGGAGACAACACCAAAATGCTCAAAAGGGGGATGAGCATTCCGTGTTGATTAGAATTATCTAATATTATTATTTCTCATGCAACCCCTCTGGGGCGAAAAAAAGGCGCGTCCTTGCGGAGCGCGCCTGCGAGGGGATTCTTAAGCGCCTATTGGATGATGAACGAGGTGAAATTCACCGCCAGGACGGCATCCTTCAAACCGTCCTTGCCCAGCAGCCCATTCATCATCGCCGCCAAATCGCTGCCCAGTTTCTGCTTTCCTTCATGGGAAACCAGTTCCGCCCCATGTCTGGTACTCAGGAGAAAAATCGCCCCGTTGCGGAGCTCCGGCATGTAGACCTTGATCTTATCGGCCACCTCCTGGCTGGGCACTTTGAGCTCGAAAGTGGTGTGGAGATAGGACGACTGGGCCGGCAAGAGGTTGACGGTGAGGTTTTCCACCGGAACGAAAATCGGCGTTGCCGCCTTCGGCTTTTCCTCTTCCTTGCAGGCCCCCACCGCCAGCAGGGCGGCCACCGTGACAATCAGGGTATGAAAAAGCTTCAAAATTAAGGCTCCTCGGCAATTAACTCCCCATGGGGCGGGCAAGGGAGATGCAGCACCAGAAACAGGCCGATCACCACCAGGTTGCCGGCCAGATACACCCACGGCAAGTAGAACGCGCTCATTTTTCGCTTCCCGGATTATGACATTTTGCTATGCCGAATGGATAGAGGACATCCGCAAAATTACTTATCCCCACCCGCTTTTTTCCAGCAAGTAGGGTACCCATCCGCTGTTACAGTAAAATGGCCGCCGTGAAAACCCGTTGAAATAGGCTCTAAGTTATGGATTACACCATCGAGGCGTGGGAAATGACCATCAAGGATTTTGGCGCCGACCCGGCCGCCTGCCTTCCCCCCGTGCGCTTCGAAGTCCTGGAGGATTCCTACGAGCGGGGCAACACCGAGCATCCAGGACACGACATCTACCGGGTGGCCGGCTATCGTGAGGACGGGGCGGAGTGCTTTCGCCTGGACGAGGTCAGCGAATGGTCCTTCGATCCGAAAACCGTGGACAAGCGCCGCATCCAGGACACCCGGCAGGTGCGGCAGCTCACGACGGAAGGGAAATGGCAGGAGTTTTCCCTCGACCGCCTGGCCGGATAATTCCTTCTTTTGTATCAAGGGCGGCATTGCCGGTCCAAATTGGTGCACACGCCCTCTTTGCAAATAGCCAACCATTTGTCTAATAACGACTTTCAATGCTAGCACGACTTTTGCTGCCCTTTGCCGGGTGCGTGCGGCATTTGCCGCCGCCATGACCACTCCAACCGGAAAACAGAGGGAAATATCATGGATGAAACCATCGGCTACATCAATTTCAACAGCGCAGAAGACGTGGCGGCCAATGCCGTCAAAATGGCCCGGACCCCGGAGAAAGGCCATACGCAGCTGGTTCAGCTGATTTACGAGCTGATGAAGAAGCCCGAGCCGGACGCGGCCACCCTGGCGCACATCCTCAGCGGCAAGTAAGCCATCGCGGGCCGCTCAAGCGGCCCGCATCTCCACCGTCGGGACCCAAGCGGACAGCCGGGCCAGCAGGGCCGAATCCGGAAGCGTCGTCCCCGCCCCCACCAAACCCTTCTCGGCGCAGCCCTGGGGCCGGAAAGCCTGCAGCACCCACCGCGCGACGCCCAATTCCGCCAGTTCACCGGCCAGGCGCAACAAATCCCCTTCCTCCAGCAGACTGGAATGGCAGGTGGTGCGGAACTCGGTCTCCACGCCCGCGGCCAGCAGCAGCCGGATACCCTCCCGGGCCGCCTCCCCTCCCCCGCAGGAATTGATGCGCCGGTAATCGGCAAACGGGGCCTTGACGTCGAACCCCACCCAGTCCAGCCAGGGAAGAAGCTTTTCCAGGCGCTCGGGATACATGCCGGCGGTGTGCAGGCCGACACGGAATCCCATTCCCTTCACCGCCGCCATGGCCTCCCCCAACCCGGCTTGCAGGGTTGGTTCGCCGCCGCTGAACACCACCGCGTCCAGCAACCCCCGCCGCCGTTCCAGGAAAGCCGCCGCCTCTTCCCATCCCATGGCGCTTTCCGCCTGCCGGGGAAGCAGGTGGGAATTGTGGCAATAGGCGCAGCGCCAGGGACAGCCCTGGCAAAACACCACGGCCGCCAGGCACCCGGGGTAGTCGGTGGAGGTGAGGGGCGTCAGCCCCCCCACCGCCAAGCTGGGCACGGCGTCAGTCGCAGAGCCGGGTCCGGGCTTCGACGAAATACCGGCGTTCGTGGTATTCGCCCTTCTTGCCGGTGTTGAAGGAGGACATCGGGCGATGATAGCCCATCACCCGGGTCCAGATTTCGCAGGGCTGGCGCTCCTCGTCCCGGATCCCGGCGGCTTGCAGCGCAGCGGCTTCCTGTTTCGAAAAATCGTTCATGGCTTCTCTCCTCATGTCAGGCGTTGGCCTGCCGCTTGCGGGCGAGGAGATCCTCGTCGCACTTGGGGCAGAATGGATGTTCCCCTTGCAGGTAGCCGTGCTTGGGGCAGATGGAAAAAGTCGGTGTCACCGTGATGTAGGGCAGGCGAAAACGTTCCAGGGAGCGCTTGACCAGCTGCTTGCAGGCTTCCGCGCTGGAAATGCGCTCGGTCATGTAAAGGTGCAGCACGGTGCCGCCGGTGTATTTGCGCTGCAAGGCCTCCTGCCGCTCCAGGGCCTCGAAGGGATCGTCGGTGAAGCCCACGGGAAGCTGGGAGGAGTTGGTGTAATAGGGCATGTCCCGGGTGCCGGCCTGGAGGATGTCCGGAAAGCGCTTCCGGTCCTCCTTGGCGAAGCGGTAGGTGGTGCCTTCCGCCGGGGTGGCCTCCAGGTTGTACATGTGGCCGGTTTCCTCCTGGAAGGCGACGATGCGCTCCCGCACATGGTCCAGGAAGCGCACTGCGAAGTCGTAGCCCCCCTCCGTGGTGATGTCGTGCTCGTCGTCGCTGAAGTTGCGGATCATCTCGTTGATGCCGTTCACCCCCAGGGTGGAGAAATGGTTGCGCAGGGTGCCCAGGTAGCGCTTGGTGTAGGGGAACAGCCCCGCGTCCATGTGGCGCTGGATCACCTTGCGCTTGATCTCCAGGCTGTTCTTGGCGATTTCCAGCAGTTCGTCCAGACGGGCGAACAGCGTCTCCTCGTTGCCCTTGTAGAGGTAGCCCAGGCGGGCGCAATTCACCGTCACCACCCCCACGCTGCCGGTTTGCTCGGCGCTGCCGAAAAGGCCGTTGCCGCGCTTGAGCAGTTCCCGCAGGTCCAGCTGGAGGCGGCAGCACATGGAGCGGATCATGTTGGGCTTGAGCTCGGAATTGATGAAGTTCTGGAAGTACGGCAGGCCGTATTTGGCGGTCATCTCGAACAGCAGCGCGGCGTTCTCCGACTCCCAGGGGAAGTCCGGGGTCATGTTGTAGGTGGGGATGGGGAAGGTGAACACCCGTCCCTTGGCATCGCCGGTGGTCATCACCTCGATGTAGGCCCGGTTGATCATGTCCATCTCGGCCTGGAGCTCGCCGTAGGTGAAGGGCATCTCCTCGCCGCCGATGATGGGCACCTGCTCCTTCAGGTCGTCCGGGCAGGTCCAGTCGAAGGTCAGGTTGGTAAAGGGCGTCTGGGTGCCCCAGCGGGACGGCACGTTGAGGTTGTAGATCAGTTCCTGGATGTACTGCCGCACCTGGGCGTAGCTCATCTTGTCCTTGCGGATGAAGGCCGCCATGTAGGTGTCGAAGGAACTGAAAGCCTGGGCGCCGGCCCACTCGTTCTGCAAGGTGCCGAGGAAGTTGACGATCTGCCCCACCGCGCTGGACATGTGCCTGGGGGGCCCCGCCTCCACCTTGCCCGGCACGCCGTTCAGGCCCTCGTGCAGCAGGGTGCGCAGGGACCAACCGGCGCAGTAGCCCGCCAGCATGTCCAGGTCGTGGACATGGATGTCCCCCTCCCGGTGGGCCATCCCCACCTCCGGCGGGTAGACGTGGGACAGCCAATAGTTCGCCACCACCTTGCCCGACACGTTGAGGATCAGCCCGCCCAGGGAATAGCCCTGGTTGGCGTTGGCATTGACCCGCCAGTCCAGCTGGTTGAGGTACTCGTTGATGGAAGACTCCACGTCCACCACCGTTTTCCTGTCCTGGCGCAGCTTGGCGTGCTGCTCCCGGTAGACGATGTAGGCCCGGGCGGTCTGGGGGTGGTTGGCGGAGATCAGCACCTGCTCCACCACGTCCTGGATTCTCTCGATGGGCGGCGGCTCGGCGCGGAACTTGTGGATCAGCACCTTCACCACCTGGGCGGTGAGCAGGAAGGCCTCGTTGGCGTCGAATTCTCCCGTGGCCGCCCCGGCCCGCTGGATGGCGGAGCGTATCTTGTCGGCGTCGAAAGACACCAGGGAACCATCCCGCTTGATGACCCCCTTGGGCAGGGTCGCCAGATTATTGTCGGTGGTGGGGATTGCCGTCATATTTCCTCCCATGAAAATCCCGGCTTCCATGCCGAGACCGGGTTAGGACGTATAGACGACTCGCTCCGCTTGCCTTTTCCTCAGTTCAAGTCGTCACCGAACACAACATCTTGTGTCTCGACAACATACAAAACCATTTATATTGTGACAATTGGTTTCTGTTGGTTTCTTGACATGGGTCAATAAACCTCACCCGCACGGCAGTACGGACGGTAAGGCAGGCGGACGACAATGCGTTTATTGGAAAAGCCGCGCCTTCACCAAGCCCAGCACGCGACGGGGCGCCAGGAGGGAGGGAGTGAATTTGGGCAGGTCGACGGCATCGAGGGTGTTCTTGGCCACCAGCCCCAGCTCGGTATCTCCTTCCACCACCAGGCGGCGGCTGAAGAAAAGGGTATCCGGGTCTTCCTTGCGGCTGGCGAGGAGGTAGAGATCCCGGGCGCTGGCGCTGATGGCCAGATCGGGAGCAGCCGCCGGACGGGCGGCGGAAAAGCCGGCCGCGCCGACGGTGAAATGGAACGACAGCCCCAGGTCGGTGACCCGTATCTCCAGCCGCTTGCCGTGGAGGGGTTCCAGGGATTCCCGGGGAATGATGCGTCCCAGGGCCAGGTTCAACGCCTGGGCAAAAGCCAGGGAAGGCGGGAACGCGGGCAGGCGCGAAACCAGCCGGCCCAGCGGCCGGGGAAATACGAAACCGGAACCTTCCATGGCGAACTCTCCCTGTTTTGGTGCTGAAATCTTAACACAGGCCATTCCCGGCTCGAACCAATTGTTGATTGTATTGGTCAACTATTGTACTAGATTGATAATATCCATTTAACCCAGATTATCCATTAGGACGCGAGATGATGGCGAGGTGGGTTGCGAGACAGTTTCGTTGCTTGCGAGGAGTTCATGGTTATTCCATGGACGACGAACAAGCGGCAAAAATGGCCGCAAACCGACCGCCAGCGCTCGCGTAGGCGCGAAGCGCCGCCTAATGGATAATCTGGGTTTAACCAGTGGGCCGCGCACCGCAGCGAATGCAAAGCGCGCGCCCCAACGCAAGCCCGCGGTACCGGTGATAACGGATGCAATAGTGGCTTGAAGGAGGTCATCATGAGAGACATCAACATCAACCTTTCCGGCGTCGACATGAGCTACAAGATGGCCAGCACCATCGCCAGCACCATCGCCAACGCGATGGACGGCAGTGAGCCCATCATGGTCGCCTGGCACGACAAGACATCTTCCCGGATGTCGCCGGTGATCGAAGGCGGCGACATCAACAGCCGCTGGCACGATTACGGCGCAAGCCACGGCGGCAAACTGGAGATCAGCGTCAACGGTGATTTCGACTTCATTTTCGCGGATTCCAGCGGTTTCGAATCCCTCGGTTCCACTTCCCTCGTCAGCCTGCACGACACGGCGGGTAACGAATACCTGTGCCAGATCAACGCGCTGCGCGATCCGAAGCATCCGACGGAAGAAGCCTGCGTCCGGCTTGAAGGCCTGAACACCAAGGGCGACGCCGCTTAAGGCACCCCAACCGCCAAGAGGGACATTCGTCCCTTCTTAGCTTTCCTGCGGAAAGTGCATTCACCCCGCGCCGACGTCATTCAGGGCGTTAATCCTTTGAATCGTCGCCGGCGGTGGGGTTTGGCTGTCGATAGCACGCCGCGTCAGGCTTCGGCGGCCACTTTCTCGATGCCCGCCCTGCCGTGCCAATAGCCGTCGCAGGCATCCTCGGGCCGGATGCGGTCAAGCCGCGCCGCGGCGTCCCGGGCGGAGACCAGCCCTTCCAGACGCTCCCTGAACAGCGCCACCACCTTGTCGGCATGGTAGGGCTGGGGGCTGAGGCGCACCACGTCCACCCCCAGCTTGGCCATGTCGTCCAATTCCCCCAGCAGGCTGTAGACGCTGGCGGATTGGGTCTGGATGCCGTTCAGGGCCAGGAAGGGCTGGCCTTCCCGGGTCTTGAGGGTCAGGCCGTGGGGATGGTCGAGGCAGCGGAACTGGCAATCGTCCTTGGGCAGGTTGTAGTGGCGGGCGGTGAAGCAGCGGGCGGAAAAGGCCAGGGGCAGCCGGCCGTAGGCGAAGACCTCGGTTTCCATCCCTACCGGCTTGGCGGCCAGCATCTCGGCCAGCATGGCGCGGGAGAACTCCACCGGCATCACCCAGCGCTTGGCCCCCTGCTCCGCCAGCAGCTCCAGGGTGTGGGGGTTGTAGGTGTTGAGGTGGGGGCCGGCAACGAAGCCGCCTTCCGCCAACCGCACCGCCCCCATGTCGTTGGCCTCGATGGCGAAGCGGCCGTTGGAAGCCAGCCGGCGCAGGGTCTTGAGGTCCGATTCGGACTCGATCAGGGCCTGGGTGGCGAGCACCACTTCCTTGCCCGCCGCGGCGAGCTTTTCCGCCACCTCCAGCCAGTCTTCGGTGCGGAAGGTATGGCGGCGGGAGCACACCGTCTCGCCGAGATAAACGATGTCCACCGGCCAGGAAGCCACTTGCTTATAGAACTCTTCCAGGGTTTCCCTGGGCCAGTAGTAGAGGATGGGGCCGAGGGCGAGCTTCATGTCAGATTCTCTTCAAAACCTTTTTTACCGCGAAGGACGCGAAGGTACGCAAAGGAAAATGAACTCATTAAACGCTAAAGACCTAAATCTTTACCGTAGGGCTGTTTTCCATCCCCCATGACGTTCTTTTTCGCCTTTTCTTTTTCTTGTTCGCTATGCTCATTCGAACAACCTATCAACCCTGTCAACATCATACTAAGAAGGATTAAAACAGTAATTTTCTTCATTATTGAAATCCTTAACAGATTAAAAATCTAAACGGTTACGATATTGAATTCCTGCGCGTACCTGTGCGTACCTTCGCGTCCTTGGCGGTAGATAGCCTATCACTTCCACGGCCGGTTGTAGGCGCCGAGGGTGTTCTGTTGCCCCTCGGCGAGCTTGTTGAGTTGGGCCATCCAGGCCGGATTCACGGCGTAGCGGTCGGCGCCGCGCTTGGCGGCGTCGATGGCGGCGCGCCACACCTTGGTCACCTGCTCCACGTAGGCCGGGCTGCGCTGGCGGCCCTCGATCTTGATGGCGGCGATGCCCATGCGCAGCATCTCCGGGATCAGCTCCAGGGTGTTGAGGCTGGTGGGTTCCTCGATGGCGTAATAGGTTTCGTCGTTGACCTCGAAGCGGCCCTTGCACAGGGTGGGATAGCCGGCTTTTTCGTTGACACCGTAGCGGTCCAGCAGGATGCCGTTGAGGCGGGATTCCAGCCCCTTGTCGGTCTGCTGCCAGCGCACCGCCTTGGCCGGGGAACACACTCCGGCGGTATTGGGGGATTCGCCGGTGGCGTAGGAGGACAGCACGCAGCGCCCTTCCACCATCACGCACAGGCCGCCGAAGCCGAACAGCTCGATTTCCACCGGCGTGTTCTGCACCACCTGCTCCACCTGGGCCAGGGACAGCACCCGGGGCACCACCGCCCGCTGGATGCCGAAATGCTCGTGGTAGAAATTGATCGCCTCGTAGTTGGTGGCCGAGCCCTGCACCGAAAGATGCAGCCGCAGCTTGGGATGGGTGCGGGAGGCGTAGCGCATCAAGCCGGCGTCGGCCAGGATCACCGCGTCCACCCCCACGTCCACCGCGTTGTCCACCGCCTGCTGCCAGCGGCCGAAGGTGGCTGCCTGGGGAAAGGTGTTCAGGGCCAGCAGCACCTTGCGCCCCTTGGCGTGTGCGTAGCGCACCGCCTCCCTGGCGCCGGCCAGGTCGAAGTTGAGGCCGGCGAAAGCGCGGGCGTTGGTGTTGTCGCGGAAGCCGAGATAGACGCAGTCGGCGCCGTTGTCCACCGCCGCTTTCAGGGCCGGAAGGCTGCCTGCGGGGCAGACCAGTTCGAGGGAGGGATTAGGCGACATGCTTGAGTTTTTCCTTTTCCGTGGCGGCGAACTGGCCCTGGCGATGGCCCCGCTGCCGCAATTCCTGCTCGATGCCGTTGAGCACGTTCCATTTTTCCGAGCACCAGGCGGGCGCCAGCAGAATATCCTTCGATGCCGTGGCGGTGACCCGGTGAAAAACGATGTCCTCCGGCGTGCGCTCGATCAGGTCGGCGGCGATCCGGATGTAGTCCGCTTTTTCCAGGGGCGTGTATTCGCCCTTCCGCCACTGGTGGGCGAGCAGGGTGTGCTTCACCACGTGGAGGGGATGGAGCTTGAGGCCGTCCACGCCGATGTCCAGCACGGTGTCCAGGGTGGCGTGATAGTGCGCCTCGTCTTCCCCCGGCAGGCCGACGATGAGATGGGTGCAGAGGGGAATGCCCCGCTTCCTGGCGGCCAGGGCGGTGCGGCGGTACTCGTCCAGGGTGTGGCCCCGGTTCACCCGCGCCAGGGTGTCGTCGAAGGCCGATTGCAACCCCAGCTCAAGGCTCACCTCAAAACCTTCCCGGCGGAAACCGTCCAGCAGATCCAGCACCTCCCCCGACACGCAGTCGGGACGGGTGCCCACGGACAGCCCCACCATGCCGGGCTCTTTCAGGGCCTGTCGATAGAGAGCTTCCAGCTGCTCAATCTTGGCGTAGGTATTGGTGTAGGCCTGGAAATAAGCGATGAATTTACGGGCCCGGGTGCGCCGGGCGATGGCCCGCTTGGCCTTGTCGATCTGGACGCCGAGGCTGGCGTGGGTATCCGCGGCGGGGCTGAAGGAGACGTTGTTGCAGAAGGTGCAGCCACCCACGCCCTTGGTGCCGTCCCGGTTGGGGCAGGTGAAGCCGGCGTCGAGGGCGATCTTGTGCACCCGCTCGCCGTGGCGCCGCAGCAAATGCTGGCCGTAGGTGTTGACCCGGTCCGACAGAAACATTCCAGCCCCTCGAAATTCACCTCCGCCGGCATTGTTGAGCAAGGCCCTCAGGGCAGCCTTGATTTGCCTCAAGACCCTCACCCTTCGGGTTTTCCCCTCCGGCGAAAGGGGGCAATTTACGCTTGGGGAGGCGGGCCGTCAATTCAACCCAGATTGTCCATTAGGACGCGAGATGATGGCGAGACGGGTTGCGAGGCAGTTTGGTCCCTTGTGAGGAGTCCATGGTTGTTCCATGGACGACGAGCAAGGGGCCAAAATGACCGCAAACCGGCCGCCAGGGCTCGCGTAGGCTCGAAGAGCCGCCTAATGGACAATCTGGGTTCAACCCAGATTGTCCATTAGGACGCGAGATGATGGCGAGGTGGGTTGCGAGACAGTTTCGTTGCTTGCGAGGAGTTCATGGTTATTCCATGGACGACGAACAAGCGGCAAAAATGGCCGCAAACCGACCGCCAGCGCTCGCGTAGGCGCGAAGCGCCGCCTAATGGATAATCTGGGTTCAAGGATGATGCGTGGGACGCACCCTGCGTGGCTGATTAATTTTACCGTTCACCCAGAGGCACGAAGGATGAGCGGCAACCCATTGTTTCATGGTGTGTTCGTGCTTCGATACCTCAGCACGAACGGTTTTCTTCAGCGGCGGCAATGGCCTCCACATCCTCCGCCGCTTCAGGAAACCAGACTACTTGCCGAGCCATTGGCTCGGGCGCTGCTCGGCTTGCTCTTGGGTCAATATCCCCTCACGTTCGGCACGCTCCTCGCCGCGGCGGATTTTTTCGATCACGTAGAGGTGGTATTGGACATCCTCCAGAGAGCCGTCATCGGGAAGCTTGTTCAGCAAAGACGCCACTTCCTGTTTTGCAGTCAACATGTTGAATTTCTTCAAGAAGAATTTTTCCTCCACTATAGCCGCAGCCTGGATTAAGGCGCAATGCGGCGGAGCCCCCCGTAAGTCCTTGTAGGGAGCAATAAGCGAAGCGCATTGCGCCGAATGTTTGCCACATCCGGCGCATTACGGCTGACGCCTGATGCGCCCTGCAAATTCCGAAACCTAAGCCGCGAACGACGCTTCCAGCATCTCCAGGAACACCCGGGTCTTGGCCGGCATCAGCCGCCGGCCCGGGAACACCGCCCAGCCGGCCACCGCCGGCAGGCTCCATTCCGGCAGCACCTTGACCAGGTCGCCGCTGAGGACGTAGGGGGTGGCGAAAAAATCCGGCACCGCGGCGATGCCGGCGCCGCCCCGAGCGAGGCGCACCAGCAGTTCCGGGGAATTGGCGAGGGTACGCGCCAACGGCACCCCTTCCCATCCCGCCTTGCCCCGGGACAGCTTCCAGGTTGCCGGCCCTCCGTCGCCTCCCGGCAGGCAAAGGGCGCCATGCGCCATCAGGCCGTCGGGGGCTTCCGGGAAACCGTTCTGCGCCGTGTAGCCCGGCGAGGCGTAGAGCCCTGCGGTGAAAAGGGCAATGCGCCGGGCGACCAGGGTGGCATCGTCCGGCAGGTCCCCCATGCGGATGGCGAGGTCGAATCCCTCCCCCACCAGGTCCACGCGCCGGGGGGAGAGGTCCAGCTCCAGGGTAATGGCGGGAAAACGGGCCACGAAGTCCGCCAGCAGCTTCCCCAGGGCCAGGTTGGCGAAGTCGCTGGGCATGGAGATGCGCAGGCGCCCGCTGGGTTCGGCCTGCCGGTGCTGGACCAGGGCGGCGGCGGCCTCCGTTTCCTCCGCCACGCGGCGAGCGTGGTCCAGCAGGCCCAGGCCGAACTCGGTCACCACCAGCTTGCGCGTGGTCCGCGTCAGCAGCCGCTCCCCCAGCCGCCCCTCCAGGGCCGAGATGCGGCGGGACAGGGTGGACTTGGGCAGCCCGGTGCGCTGGGCGGCGCGGCTGAAGCTGCCGCTCTCGACGATGCGGGCGAACAGCAGGAGGTCGTTGGGATCGATGTCCATGGCATTGTTCCGAATATGGAACGATGTTACCAGTTTTACCGGCTTATGTTTTTCCCATGGGTGCAATACAGTGGAAGCGTGCATCGACCCTATTCCACGGAGGCCCACATGAACATCCTGCAAATCAATTCCAGCGCCCGCAGCGAGGGCTCCCTCTCCACCCGGCTGGCCGACGCCATCGTTACCCGGCTGCGGGAAGCGCTGACCGACACCCGGCTCACCGTCCGCGACCTGGCCCGCCATCCCCACCCGGCCCTCGACGAAACGGCGCTAACGGCCCTGTTCACCCCGGCGGAACAGCGCACCCCCGAGCAGGCGGCCCGGGTAGCCCTGGACGACGCCCTGATCGCGGAAATCCGAGACGCCGACGTGGTGGTGCTGGGGGTCCCCATGTACAACTTCGGCGTCAGCACCCAGCTCAAGAGCTGGATCGACGCCATTTCCCGCGCCAAGGAGACCTTCCGCTACACTGAAAACGGCCCGGAAGGCCTGCTCACGGGCAAGACGGTATACGCCGCCCTGGCCCGCGGCGGGGTCTACCGCGACACGCCCGCCGACTCCCAGGTGCCGTACCTGAAAACCGTGCTCGGCTTCCTGGGCATGACCGACGTGCGCTTCATCTACGCCGAAGGCCTGGCCATGGGGCCCGACGCGGCCCAGCAGTCCATCGCCCGGGCCCAGGCCGAAATCGAGGCGGCACTGGCCTAAGCACCTCCGACAAGGAGATCGTCATGAACACACCCCGCCCGGAAACCGTGCATCACCCCCGCGCCGTCGAACGGCTGGTGGCCGGGCAGCCCGTCATGGAAGGCGCCGGGGTCAAGATCAGCCGGGTGCTGACCCAGACCTGGCAGCGGCGGCTCGACCCCTTCCTGATGCTCGACATCTTCCACAGCGAAGACCCCAACGACTACCTGGCCGGCTTCCCCGACCACCCCCACCGGGGCTTCGAAACGGTGACCTACATGATCGCCGGCTCCATGCGCCACCGGGACAGCGCCGGCCACGAGGGCCTGCTGCAAAGCGGCGGCGCCCAGTGGATGGTGGCCGGCAACGGCGTGGTCCATTCGGAGATGCCGGAGCAGGAGGATGGGGTGATGGAGGGCTTTCAGCTCTGGCTCAACCTGCCGGCCCGGGACAAGATGGCCGCCCCCTGGTACCGGGACATCCCCAGCGGCGAGATCCCGGAGTTCGTCACCGCCGAAGGCGTCACCGTGCGGGTCATCGCCGGCGAAAGCCACGGGGTGGCCGGCGCCATCTCCCGGCCGGTGACCGAGCCCTTCTACCTGGACCTGCATCTCCCCGCCGGGGGCGGCTTTTCCCAGGGCTTGCCAGCGGGGCACCATGCCTTCGTGCTGACCTATCGGGGGGAAGTGACGGTGGGTGGAAAGCCCGTCGGAGAAAAGCGCATGGCCATCCTCGCCGACGGAAACGATGCTGACGGGGTGGTGGTAAGCGCCGACCAACCGGCCCGGGCCCTGCTCATCGCCGGCAAGCCCCTCAACGAGCCCATCGCCCAGCACGGCCCCTTCGTGATGAACACCCAGGAGGAAATCGTCCAGGCGTTCCAGGATTTCCGGGCGGGCCGCTTCGCCGCGCCGTAATCTCCGCAGGCGCACTCCGGCAAGCCGCCCCCGGAACTCGCGTCCGGTTTCCTGACGCTTTCGCCCTACTGGGCTGGCGCTGCCGGCATGGGCGCGAAGGGCGCCGGCACCCAAGCATAGCCGCCCTTGGCTTCCTTGCGGACATGGCCGACGCCGGGGAAAGGCAGGTGCATGCCGGCGACCATCAGTTTTTCGCGGGCCGCTTGGGCAAAGACGCGCTTGCGTGCGGCGGCCGCCTGTTTCTTGTCGGTGTCGAACTCGATGGCGACGTCCGGGCGGGCGAACTGCACGGCATGGTTGTGCACCACGTCACCCAGGACCAGCAGGCGCTGGCCGCCGTTCTCGAACTGGTAACTGGCGTGGCCCGGCGTATGGCCGTGGGTAGCCACGCTGCGCACGCCGGCGAGCAGTTCCCGATCGCCGTCGAAGATATTCCACTTGCCGGCAGCCCGGTAGGGCGCCGCGGCGTCGCGGGACATCTTGAAAGAGCCTTGGGCTTCCTTCGGCGCTTTGGCGGCGATTTCCTCGCTCAGCCAGAAGTCGTTATCCGCCTTGGCCGACCAGACCTCGGCGTTGGCAAAAACGCGCTGGCCGTCCGGCGTCACCAGGCCATTGACGTGGTCGCCGTGCAGGTGCGTGACCAGCACGACATCGACCTGCTCCGGACGGTAGCCGGCCGCCTTCAGGTTGTCGACGATGTTGCCGAGGCCGGGGCCGAACAGCTTGGCGGCCCCCGCATCGACCAGCACCAGCTTGCTGCCGGTATTGATCAGGTAGGCGTTCACGGCGGTCTGCATCTTCGGGCCGGCCAGGAACTGGCGGGCCAGAAGGCGCTGAATCCCGCGCTTGTCGAGATTCAGCAGCAGGTTGGCGTCGAGGTCGATGGCGCCGTCGTACAACGCGGTGACTTCAAATTGCCCAAGCATCAGCCGGTAATAACCGGGAACCTGGGTCTTCTGCTGGGGCGCTTCGGCGAGGGCGGTGCCCGACATCGCGATCAGGGTAGCCAGCAGCAGATTGCGCAAGGGTTTGAGCATTTTCGGCCTCTTGTTCGTATTGGAAGATCGGCCAGTATCCCACGGAATGGAGGCGGTTTGCCATCGGCGCGCCACTGCCATGCCCCATGGGATACCTGCCATTTCAATTTGTTATCAATTGGTTGCACAAACCCCTTGCTATAGCATCGTTCTACACTAGAGTGCAATGTACGCACCAGATAAAAGAAGAGGGACGACAAAGGAATTCGTCTGGTTTATTTTGATTGGTCTGGCTGCCGGATGGCTGGCGGGTCAATTAATGGCGGGCGGCCATGGCGCACGAGCTGAAATCTGCCGATGGGGAGGAACCGCTATTTAATCATTCACCGAAGGAGCAACCACCATGACACTATTCAATCGTTTCACCACCCTGTTCTTCGCCATTTTGCTGGCTTCCCTTCTCGGATGCGCCTCCACGTCCAAGCAAGAGGGGACCGGAGAGTATATCGACGATTCCGTCATCACCACCAAAGTGAAGACGGCGATTTTCAACGAACCCACCCTGAAATCGGCCGAGATCAATGTCGAAACCTTCAAAGGCGTGGTTCAATTAAGCGGTTTCCTCAACTCCCAGTCCGACATAAACAAGGCGGTCGAGGTTGCTCGCAGCATCAAGGGCGTGACATCCGTCAAAAACGACATGCGGCTTAAGTGACGTTGCAACGGCTCGTCACCGGCTGGTCCACCGCCCCCGGTTCGGGGGCCAGGAACCGGCCGACAGGACCGCTGTTTCCTCCAGGGGTCCACCCGTCAACCCGGATGACGGCAAAGGGCGGCCAAGAGGCCGCCTTTTGTTCTTCACCTGAGACTCAGTCCTTGGAAACTTCCACCGAGGTCTGCACCTGCTGGCGCAGGCGGATGTGCAGTTCCCGCAGCTGCTTCTCGTCCACCGCGTTGGGGGCGTGGGTGAGGAGGCAGGCGGCGCGCTGGGTCTTGGGGAAGGCGATGACGTCGCGGATGGATTCGGCACCGGTCATCAGGGTCACCAGGCGATCCAGGCCGAAGGCCAGGCCGCCGTGGGGGGGCGCGCCGTATTGCAGGGCTTCGAGCAGGAAGCCGAACTTGTTCTGGGCTTCCTCGTCGGAAATCCCCAGGGCCTGGAACACCTTGGCCTGGACCTCCTGGCGGTGGATACGGACCGAGCCGCCGCCCACCTCCCAGCCGTTGAGCACCATGTCGTAGGCCTTGGACAGGGCTTTGCCGGGGTTGGATGCGAGGAATTCCTCGTGGCCGTCCTTGGGGGCAGTGAAGGGGTGGTGCAGGGCCACCCAGCGGCCGGCTTCGTCGTCGTATTCGAACATGGGGAAGTCCACCACCCACAGGGGTTTCCATTCCTTGGCCGCGAAGCCCTTCTCGTGGCCGATCTTGACCCGCAGGGCGCCCAGGGCGTCGTTGACCACCTTGGCCTTGTCGGCGCCGAAGAAGATCAGGTCGCCGTCGGTGGCGCCGCTGCGCTCGATGATGGCTTTCAGGGCGGCGTCGGACAGGTTCTTCACGATGGGGGATTGGAGCCCCTCACGGCCCTTGGCGATGTCGTTGCACTTGATCCAGGCCAGGCCCTTGGCGCCGTAGATGCCGACGAATTGGGTGTAGGCGTCGATCTCGCCCCGGGTCAGCTCGCCGCCCTTGGGGATCAGCAGGCCGGCCACGCGGCCGTCGGGGCTGTTGGCGGGGCCGCTGAACACTTTGAAATCCACCTCTTTCATCACGTCGGTGAGTTCGGTGAATTCCAGGGCCACCCGCATGTCCGGCTTGTCGGAGCCGTACTTGGCCATGGCGTCGGCCCAGGTCATGCGCGGGAAGGGGTTGGGCAGGTCCACGTTCTGGGTTTTCTTGAACAGGTCGCGGATCATCTCTTCCATCAGGGCGATGATCTGGTCCTCTTCCATGAAGGAGGTCTCGATGTCCACCTGGGTGAATTCGGGCTGGCGGTCGGCCCGCAGGTCCTCGTCCCGGAAGCACTTGGTGATCTGGAAGTAGCGGTCGAAGCCGGCCACCATCAGCAGCTGCTTGAACAGCTGGGGGGACTGGGGCAGGGCGTAGAACTCGCCCGGATGCACCCGGCTCGGCACCAGGTAATCCCGCGCCCCTTCGGGGGTGGAGCGGGTGAGCATGGGGGTTTCCACCTCGATGAAGCCGTGCCGGTCGAGGAAGTCGCGCAGGGTCTTGGACACCCGGTAGCGCAGCATCATGTTGGCCTGCATGGCGGGCCGGCGCAGGTCCAGGTAGCGGTGCTCAAGGCGCACGTTCTCGGACAGGTTCTCGTCGTCCAGCTGGAAGGGCGGGGTGATCGAGGGGTTGAGAATCTCGATGGCGTGGGCCAGCACTTCCACCTCGCCGCTGGGCAGGTTGGGGTTCACCGTGCCTTCGGGGCGGTCCCGCACCACGCCGGTGATCTTGAGCACGAATTCGTTGCGGATTTTCTCGGCGTTGGCGAAGGTTTCGGCCCGGTCCGGGTCGGATACCACCTGGGCGGTGCCGGCGCGGTCCCGCAGGTCGATGAAGATCACGCCGCCGTGGTCGCGGCGGCGGTGGGCCCAGCCGCACAGGGTGATGGTCTGGCCGAGGTGGTTGCGATTGAGTTCGCCACAGTAGTGAGTACGCATAGGAAAATCGGTTTCGTTGGTTGGAGTGGAAATTCGGGGGTCAGTCGCCGGCGTAGGCGTCTATCGCCAGGTTCTTGGGCGGCGCCGCCACCCCCATGGAGATGATGTACTTGAGGGCGTCGTCGACGCTGATGTCGAGTTCGATGGTCTCGCTGCGCTTGACGTAGAAATAGAAGCCGTTCACCGGGCTGGGGGTGGTGGGGATGAACACCCCCACGTGCTCGTCGTTCAGGAGGGCGCTCACCTCGCCGGGGATGTTGGTCTGAAAAGCGATGGACCAGGCCTGGGGGTGGGGATAGCGCACCAGCAGCACCTTGCGGAAGGCATCGCCGCTGCCGGAAAACAGGGTGTCGCTCACCTGCTTCACGCTGTAGTAGATCGACTTCACCACCGGGATGCGGGCCAGGACGCCCTCCCAGAAGCGGACCAGGCGCTGGCCGATGATGTTGGCGGTGAGCAGGCCGGTGATGAAAATCACCAGCAGGGTCAGCAGCGCCCCCACGCCGGGAACGGAAAATCCCAGCTGGCTCTCGGGCCGCAGGCTGGGCGGCAGCAGGAGCAGGCTCTGGTCCATGGTGCCGATGAGCAGCCGCAGCACCCAGACCGTGATGCCCAGGGGCACCCAGATCAGGAGGCCGGTGATGAAGTAGCGCTTGATCAGCATTCAGGCGTCAGTTGCCGCCGCAGCAGCCGCCCGTGCCGCAGGCGGGAGCGGATTTGGAGTCTTCCTTGGCGGGGCAGGAGCCGCCCTTGAAATCGGTCTGATACCAACCGCTGCCCTTGAGCTGGAAGCCGGCGGCGGACAGCATCTTGCTGAACGTCTCCTTGCCGCACTCGGGGCAGGTGGTGAGCGGCGCGTCGCTCATCTTCTGGATGAATTCCTTCTGGAAGCCGCAGTCCGAGCAGCGGTATTCGTAAATGGGCATATAGCCACCTCCAAATCTAGAACCAGGGGATTATACATGATTGAACTTGCCTACCTATATGGTGGGTAAGGAGAAAATTTCAAGGGCGGCCTTGAATCGACGGGAGAAAACCCTATCCTTAGAGTCTGGAATAGGCATTTCTTTCCTTCCCCGCCATGGATGTTGCCGCCCTCTCACCTTCCGCAGTATCTCCGGCCCCCTCTTTAGACCGCGCCGGCAGTGGCGCGCAGCCGGCGAAAACCGAAAAGGGGAACACCGCCGCCAAGGCCGATCAAACCCGGACCGATCCCGCCGAACAGGCCGATATCCGGGAACTGAAAAAGCGCGACCGGGAAGTGCGCGCCCACGAATCGGCCCACGTGGCGGCGGGCGGCAGCCATGTGCGGGGCGGCGCCTCGTTCCAGTTCGTCACCGGCCCGGACGGCCGGCTTTACGCCACCGGCGGCGAAGTGAGCATCGACACCGCCCCCATCCCGGATGACCCGGAAGCCACCATCCTGAAAATGCAGACCGTGCGCCAGGCCGCCCTGGCCCCGGCCCAGCCCTCCCCCCAGGACCGCTCGGTGGCCGCTGCCGCCTCCCAGGCGGAGGCCCAGGCGCAAATGGAACTGGCCCGCGCCCGGCTTTCAGGAAATGAAACGCCAGCCCCCGGCAGTTTCATAAACGACTTTGCTTGAATTGCCGCAATCGGTGTAGCGCAGGCGACTCGCCTCCGACGGGCAATGCAGGCGAGGTCGCCTGCGCTACGGCTACAAGCTTTCGCCTCACTCTGTTCAACCCAGATTATCCATTAGGACGCGAGATGATGGCGAGGTGGGTTGCGAGACAGTTTCGTTGCTTGCGAGGAGTCCATGGTTATTCCATGGACGACGAACAAGCGGCAAAAATGGCCGCAAACCGACCGCCAGCGCTCGCGTAGGCGCGAAGCGCCGCCTAATGGACAATCTGGGTTCAAAGCAGTTTCCGATACCCGCGTTGACTTCCCCCCGGGGATAGGGCATATTTAGATTTTGTCTAAAACCACTACCCTGCCCAACCAAGAAGGAGAAGACTATGGCCGTTCTCGTCGGAAAACCCGCCCCCGATTTCACCGCTGCCACCGTAATGCCCAACAACACCATTGAGGACAATTTCAACCTCAAGACCTACATCAAGGACAAGTACGCGGTGTTGTTCTTCTACCCCCTGGACTTCACCTTCGTCTGCCCGAGCGAAATCCTGGCCTTCGACCACCGCCTGAAGGAGTTCAAAGACCGCAACTGCGAAGTGATCGCCGTTTCCGTGGACTCCCAGTACACCCACCTGGCGTGGAAGAACACCCCGGTGAACAACGGCGGCCTGGGCAACGTGCAGTTCCCCATGGTGGCCGACCTGACCCACTCCATCGCCCGCGACTACGACGTGCTGACCGGCAACGGTGCCGTGGCCTACCGCGGCACCTTCCTGATCGACCGGGACGGCCTGGTGCGCCACCAGGTGGTCAACGACCTGCCCCTGGGCCGCAACATCGACGAAACCATCCGCATGGTGGATGCGCTCCAGTTCTTCGAACAGCACGGCGAGGTCTGCCCCGCCGGCTGGAACAAGGGCAAGGCCGGCATGAAAGCCACCACCGAAGGCGTGGCCGAGTACCTGTCCCAGCACGCCGAAGCCCTGTAAGCGCTTCCGTATTACCCAGGAAAACGGGGGCTTCGGCCCCCGTTTTCTTTTGTCCGCCACAACCGGCGCGGCCACAACAATCAATCAAATTACTACCTCAACTTCCTAAAGCTACACATCTTAAACTTGACATAAGCGAATGATTGCACTAGATTTGAGACACGGTTTAAGAAATGGAGAGCGATTATGAGCTTCCGCGCTATTGCCGGCGTTGACCACGGCGCCGCGAAAATCAACCTGGTAGGGGTGCTGGATACCGCCTCCGAAGAACAGTTCCGCCAGTGCAGCGAAGGGCTGCTGGAATCGCCGTCCATCCGGGAAATCGAAATCGACATGGAAGGCGTGAGGCGCATCGACGGCGCCGCCCTCGTCACCCTGCTGGACATCCGCGAAAAGGCCGCCGCCCTCAACCGCCACCTGGTGCTGAAAGGCTGCCGCCGTTCCGTGCGCCACACCCTGGAAGAAGCCATTTTCCAGCGCATGTTCGCGCTCCGCTGACAACAAGAAACCAATTCACTGACGATTAAAAAGCCGGGTTGCGCCGGCTTTTTTGTTTTCCCGCCACCCTGTAAGAGCGCCCCATGGGCGCGNNCGCGCCCATGGGGCGCTCTTACAGATGACGCCACAACATCAATAGCGGTAATCCACCGAGCCGCCCAGGGCCAGCTTGTCATTCACTTCCAGGGCGAGGGGGAGGATCACCCGCCCCACGCCCACTTCCGACCGGTTGCGCCGGTCGGAGCCCACGCCGCTGGCGCTGCCGAAGGGCGCCAGGGTGCCGAACTGGCTGTGGAGCCGGCGTATTCGGTGCCCATGACTCCTTGCCCGTAAATACCAACCCCGGCGGTCCACTTGCCGCTCTTGGGCACCCAGCCGAAGGCGGGCATGGAAAAGGAATCGGCGTCGGAGGCCACCCCCTGGGACTTCACCTGGGGCCCGAGAAAACCGAAAGCCAGGTCCACGCGCCTGCCCTCGGGCATCAGCGCCAGGGTGGCGGGGTTGTTCATCAGGGCGGCGGTGCCGTTGCGTAGGCCATGGAGGCGCCGCCCATGTTCATGCCGTTGGTGGCGTGAGAGGGGGACGAAAAAAGGCAAACGGCTGCCGAGGCCGCACAGACGGCAGGATGGATTTTTTCAAGGGGAACCTTCCGGATTTTACCCAGATTATCCATTAGGACGCGAGATGATGGCGAGGTGGGTTGCGAGACAGTTTCGTTGCTTGCGAGGAGTTCATGGTTATTCCATGGACGACGAACAAGCGGCAAAAATGGCCGCAAACCGGCCGCCAGCGCTCGCGTAGGCGCGAAGCGCCGCCTAATGGATAATCTGGGTTTAAGTGTGCGTAATTTTTATGCTGTTATCGGTGTTTCCCGGCGCCGGGGCGATGCCCCGCGCCTCGTCAGGCCCGCCGCCAGACGGTACCCTGGGGGGTATCCTCAAGAATGATGCCAGCGTCGGACAGCTCCTTGCGGATGCGGTCGGCTTCGGCGTAGTTCTTGGCCTTCTTCGCCGCCACGCGGTCGGCGATGAGCTGCTCGATGTTCTCCAGAGTGAAGCCGCCCTCCTCCGCCCCGCCCTGGAGGAAATCCACCGGGTCCCGCTGGAGCAGGCCCAGCACGCCGCCCAAGGCGCGCAACAAGCCGGCCCGTTCCGGATCGTTGGTGCGGTTCACCTCGCTCGCCAGATCGAACAGGGCGGCGATGGCTTCCGGGGTGGCGAAGTCGTCGTCCATGGCCGCCTTGAAGGCGGCGGCGAAGGGGTTGTTCCAGTCGATTTCCCCCTCCCCATCCCTCCCCCGCCTGCGGGAGAGGGAGCTTTGGTCCCCCTCCCCCCCAGGCGGGGGAGGGGTTAGGGGAGAGGGAGGAACATTCTTCAGCGCGGTATAGAGGCGGGTAAGCGCCCCCTTGGCGTCGTCCAGGTGCTGGTCGGAATAGTTCAGAGGGCTGCGGTAATGGGCGCGGAGGATGAAGAAACGCACCACTTCCGGGTCGTATTTCTCCAGCACCTCGCGGATGGTGAAGAAGTTGCCCAGGCTCTTGGACATCTTCTCGTTGTCCACCCGCACGAAGCCGTTGTGGATCCAGTAGTTCACGTGCTGGTGGCCGTGAACGCCCTCGGATTGGGCGATTTCGTTCTCGTGGTGGGGGAATTGCAGGTCCGCGCCGCCCCCGTGGATGTCGAAGCGCTCCCCCAGCAGGTCGTCCCCCATGGCCGAGCACTCGATGTGCCAGCCGGGGCGGCCCGGCCCCCAGGGGGAATCCCACGCCGGCTCGCCGGGCTTGGCGGACTTCCACAGCACGAAGTCCAGGGGGTCCCGCTTGCCGTCGGCCACCTCCACCCGCTCGCCGGCCCGCAAGTCATCCAGGGACTTGCCCGACAACTTGCCGTAGCCGGCGAAGTCGTGGACCGAATAACACACGTCGCTTCCGGCTTCGTCCGGATTTTCAATCCGTGACGAGCCGCTAACACCTTTAGGTGCCTTGCCCGCCACGTAGGCCAGGCCCTTGTCGATCAGGGCCTGGATCATGGCGATCATCTGCGGCACGTACTGGGTGGCCCGTGGCTCGAAGTCCGGCTTGACCACCCCCAGGGCGGCGGCGTCCTGGTCCATGGCGGCGATGAAACGGCCGGTGAGGGCGTCGATGGGCTCGCCGTTCTCGGCAGCGCGCTTGATGATCTTGTCGTCGATGTCGGTGATGTTGCGCACGTAGGTGACATCGAAACCCTCGGCCTTGAGCCAGCGCACGATCATGTCGAACACCACCAGCACCCGGGCGTGTCCCAGGTGGCAGTAGTCGTACACCGTCATGCCGCACACGTACATGCGCACCTTGCCGGGCTCCATGGGTACGAAGTCCTGCTTGGCGCGGGCGAGGGTGTTATGGATTTTCAACATGATGCTTCCGCTTCGTCGGGCTGAAAAAGGGCGTTATTTTAACACCATCAGCGCCACGCCCCCCACCATCACCAGCCCGGCGGTGAAATGCCGGGGCAGGCGCCGCTCGTGGAACAACCACGCCCCCAGCAGGATGCTGAACAGGATGCTGGTGCGCTTGACGGCGATGGCGTAGGCCGTCTCCACCTGGGCGAAGGCGAGAAAGGTGCACAGGGCGGAAAAACCCAACACCAGGCCGAGGGAAGCGTGCACCCGGATATTGCCGAACGCCCGGCGCAGGATGCCCGGCTCCCGCAGGGAGAGGGCGACGGAAGAGCAGACCGCGATGCCGAGAAAATAGAGCGCCGTCGCCGCCAGGCTGTTGGCCGCCAGCACGGTCCCCTTGGCGAGCACCGCGGTGAAGCTGTAGGTCAGCGCCGCCCCCAGCATGTAACGCGCCCCCGGCTGGCGGGCGATGGCGGCCCAAGGCTCCCGCCAGCCGCCGGGGCGCGTCAGCATGTCAGGCTCCAGGTTGAGGTAATAGGCCCCCGCCCCCACCAGCAGGATGCCGGCGAAGCCCAACAGGCTCACCGACTCCCCCAGCAGCACCAGGCCGGTGGCGGCGATGAATACCGGGGTGAAGGCGAGATAAGGCACCGACAGGGCCAGGGGGGAGGAACGCAGGGCCTTGATGTAGAGGAACTCCGCCAGGATTTCCAGGGGCATGGCCGCCCCCAGCCAGAGCCAGAATTGCGGCTCCAGATGCGGCGGGCCGACGAACAGCAGCAAAGGCGCCAGAGCCAGGGCGGGGAACAGGGTGCGCACCAGCAGCGCCAGGGTGGGCGGATAGCCGGAAAGATGATGCTTGGTGAGGGCGTCCGCCCCGGCCATGCCGATGGCGGCGCCGAGGGCGTAGAAAAGCCAGGTCATCGATGGGCTGCGGAGTTACTGAAGCCCGCCACTATACCCCATTGGTTTTGCGGCTGTCCTGCCACCCCGAGAGGAAACGAAACGCTCGGCGCGCTACGCGCCGAGTTCCGCGAGGAGAGTGCGAATTTGGCTTTCCAGTTCAGGCAAATCCTTGGCCGCCACGTTCCACACGGTGTTGAGATTGACCTTGAAGTAGCCATGGATCAGGCGGTGGCGCATGCCGGCAATATCGCGCCAAGGGATGGCGTTGTGGCGGGCGGCGAATTCGGGAGATAGGCGGTTTGCGGCCTCGCCGATGATTTCGATGTTGCGGATGACGGCATCCTGCATCATGGGGTTGGCGAGGAAAGTTTCCTTGTCGGCTTTGCCGGCGTATTGCACGATGCGTCCGATGGCATCCACCATGTGCCGAAGGTAATCGGCATCGCGCAATCCTTCCATGTCAGAGGGGGATGGCCTCGGCCAACACGCGGGCACGAAAGCCGTCGGGCAGGTCATCCGGCGTCAGCAGATCGACGGGGACACCGAGGCTGTCCTCGATTTCATGTTGCGCCTTGACCAAGTCGAGCAAAGAAGTGTCGGCGGCAGGGTCCACCAGAAGGTCGAGATCACTTCCCTCCCCGTCCTTTCCATGCAGGACCGACCCGAAAACACGGGCGTTGGACAGGCCGTGCCTGGCGATAGCGCCCAGAATGGCTTCACGGCGGGATTGAACAGCGAGGGAAGGACGCATAGCATTCCTAATATTGGTTTAACCCTATGATATACCACGCCGTCGGGGACGGCATCCCGGCGAACACTCTCTAACCATTGCCGTACATCGGCTTGTCCTCGTTGAGGTTGAGCCAGCCCTTGATGACCCGGTACAGCACCCAAACGAAATCGGCCACCAGAATGAACCAGCCGATCACCACCAGCAACAGAACGCCGCCCACCACCGCCCACAGCAGGCTGAACCAGAAGGTGCGTATCTGCCAGCGGAAATGGCTTTCCAGCCAGGTGCCGGCCACCTCGTCCTCTTTGACGTAGTTCATGATGATCCCCACCAGGGCCGGCATGCCGCCGAGGATGAAGCTCAGCCCGTAGAGGGCGTAGATGACGGTGGTGAGGGTTTTGAGGGTTTTGAGGGTGTTGAGTTTCTCGTCTTGGACGGCGTCGTCGTTCATGCTTTCTTCCCTTTACGGTTGGATGTATCCATAACAGCGGTTCGTGCCGAATTAGGACGCCTGCCCCTTGCCCCAGGAATCCTTCAGGGTCACGGTGCGGTTGAACACCGGGCGGCCAGCGGCGGAATCCTTGCGGTCGGCGACGAAGTAGCCGTGGCGCTCGAACTGGAAGCGGTCTTCCGGCTGGGCGTCCTTCAATGCCGGTTCCAGCTGGGCGGTGATGAGGCGCTTGGAATCCGGGTTGATGTCGTCGAGGAAGCTGCGCTCCACCTCAGGCGCGTCGCCCTCCCGGCGGCCGCCGGGGTTGGGGCGCAGGAACAGGCGGTCGTAGAGGCGCACCTCGCAAGCGTAGGCGTGGCGGGCGCTGACCCAGTGGATGTTGCCCTTGGTCTTGTAGTTGTCGGCGCCGGGGGTGCCGCTCTTGGAGTCGGCGAAGTATTCGCAGTGCACGGCGGTGACCTTGCCCGCATCGTCCTTGTCGCAGCCGACGCACTTCACCACGAAGCCGTAGCGCAGGCGCACGGTGTTGCCGGGATAGAGCCGGTGATAGCCCTTGGGCGGGGTCTCCTGGAAATCCTCCCGCTCGATCCACAGCTCTTTGGAGAAAGGCACGGCGCGCTTGCCCAGGTCCGGCTTGAGGGGATGGTTGGGGGCGTGGCACTCCTCTTCCTGCCCCTCGGGGTAGTTGTCGATGATGAGCCTCAGGGGGTCCAGCACGGCGACGCGGCGCTGGGCGGATTCGTTGAGCACCTCCCGCATGCAGTCCTCGAACAGGGTGTATTCGATCAGGGAATCGGCCTTGGACACGCCGATGCGGTCGGTGAACAGGCGGAAGCCTTCCGGCGTGTAGCCCCGGCGGCGGCCGCCGACGAGGGTGGGCAGGCGGGGATCGTCCCAGCCGTCCACGTGCTTCTCTTCCACCAGCTGGATCAGCTTGCGCTTGGAGAGAACGACATAAGTCAGGTTGAGGCGGGCGAACTCGATCTGCTGGGGCAGGGGCTTCTGCAGCAGGCCGCCCTCTGCGATGCGGGCCAGGACCCAGTCGTAGAAGGGGCGCTGGTCCTCGAACTCCAGGGTGCAGATGGAGTGGGTGATGTTCTCCAGGGCATCCTCGATGGGGTGGGCGTAGGTGTACATGGGGTACACGCACCACTTGTCGCCGGTGTTGTGGTGGGTGGCGTGGCGGACGCGGTAGATGGCCGGGTCCCGCAGGTTGATGTTGGGGGCGGCCATGTCGATCTTGGCCCGCAGCACGTGGGCCCCGTCGGCGAACTCCCCGGCCTTCATGCGGCGGAACAGGTCCAGGTTCTCCTCCACGCTGCGGCTGCGGTAGGGGCTGTTCTGCCCGGCTTCGGTGAGGGTGCCCCGGGTGGCGCGCATCTCTTCCGCGGTCTGGCTGTCCACGTAGGCGTGGCCGGCGGTAATCAGGTATTCGGCGAACTGGTACATCCAGTCGAAGTAGTTGGAAGCGTAGTAGAGGTTCCCGCCCCAGTCGAAGCCCAGCCATTTCACCGCATCGACGATGGAATCGACGTATTCCTGCTCTTCCTTCTCCGGGTTGGTGTCGTCGAAGCGCAGGTGGCAGGCGCCGCCGTAGTCCCGGGCAAGGCCGAAGTTGAGGCAGATGGATTTGGCGTGGCCGAAGTGCAGGTAGCCGTTGGGCTCCGGGGGAAAGCGGGTGCGGATTTTGGCCGGGTCCAGGGGAGCGGCGGCGTGGGTGTCGGCGGGGCCGGGCTGGCCGCCCCAGCGGCGGCCCGCGTACTTGTCGGCGGCCAGGTCGGCGTCGATCAGGGTGCGGATGAAGTTGGAAACGGGCGCGGAAACGCTTTCGCTCATGGTTTTTATGGCTGGGGAGTTTTGGATAGTTGGATTTTACTCCAAATCCGCATCTCCGACGGGACGGGACGCCAATCGCTCGCCCTCGACAATACCACGGCTCAAGGCGTTTTCTTTACCGTCTCGGTCGCCTTCTGCCGAATCTCTTGCTGCATCGGCGGAGCAATCCCGAAACGCCGCATGGTTTCCTCTGCCTGCTGGGGCTTCCCTTCCAGTATCTGCAGCCGGGCAAGATTGGCTCCCACCGATTTTGACCTGTCGTCCAATTCGGCTGCCCGCAGCAGACTCTGCTTTGCTTCTTCCAACCGACCCGCCGCCATCAGCGCCTCCCCCTGGTCGCTGAGAACATCGACGTTGATCGGCGCCAAGGCGGCGGCGTGGTTGAGCGCATCCATGGCTTCTTCGATCCGTCCGGCCTTCATCTCGACGATTCCCAGACCGTGGTAAGCCTCCGCGGAGAAATCCCCCCCAACCAGCGCCCGGTAAAGCTCCCGGGCCTTATCGCTTCGCCCAAGCTCCCGCGTGGCGTGGGCGCGCAGCAACATCGCTTGATCGTTATCCGGCCAACGTAGGGCAAAGGCATCAAGATGGGCGATAGCCGCGTGGTATAGGTGCTGTTGCTGAATGCCTCGGATAAATTGCAGATAAAGTTCGGGGTTCTTGGCCAGTTCCCCTTCCTTGGTCAAGGCGGCACGTTCTCCTGCCGTGGGAGGGGGCTCGGTCTTGGCCGCCGCGCCCCAGGAAGAAGCGGTCAGCAACAGAGTCATCGCCACCGGCCCGAGTTTCCATTGCATATTGGGTGATTTCATCGACTATCCTCCCTCGACAGTATCCTATCCGGAGAAAGCCGCCCATGACCGCACCCGGCCACCGCCGCGGCACACAGCCCCCTCGCCACTGTCATCTTAATGCAAGCAACCTTCCAGCGCCCCCCGGTCTTTACCGTATTCCCCCCGGGAATTGACCCCATGTCTCAGGTGGCGGCAAAACAGCCTTCTTGGTAGAATCCGGGCAACTTTTCCGATACCGTCCGAAGACTTATTCATGACCCGAATTCCCTATGCCGCCGCCCTTCTGGCGGCGGCCCTTGCCTTCGGCGCCGCCCCCGCCCTGGGGGACAGCCTCCAGGATGCCAAGGAATACCTGCGCCAGGGCCAGTACGACCGGGCCCTGCAAGCCGCCGACGGCTACCTGGCCGGCCGGCCCAAAAGCCCCGACGCCCGCCTGGCGAAGGGTGCCGCCCTGGCCCAACTGGGGCGCAGCGCGGAAGCGGTGCAGGTGTACGCCGCCCTGATCCGGGACTACCCCGCCCTGCCGGAACCCCGCAACAACCTGGCCGTGCTCTACGCCTCCCTGGGCCAGTACGACAAAGCCCGTGCGGAGCTGGAAGCCGCCCTCCACACCCATCCCAGCTACGCCGCGGCCTACGATAACCTGGGGGAGATATACACCCGCATGGCGAGCCTGTCCTATGAAAGGGCCCTGGGAAACAGCAAACAGCCCAAGGCCGCGCCCCCCTCCCGCCTGGCCCTGATGACCGACCTGCCCCGCGCCGGCGATCGCAACGAACCCCTGCGCATCGCCCTGGCCCTGCCCGCCACGGCGCAGCCCATGGCGGCCCCCAGGCCTGCCGCCACGGTGGTCGCCACGGCGCCGGCGGTTCCCGCCGCTCCCGCCGCCGCGAAACCCGCCCCGGCAGCCCCCGCCGTGCCGGCGCCGCCGGCGAAACCCATCGTCGCCGCCGCGGCGCCCGCCAAGCCGGAGCCGGAAAAGCCGGCGGAGAAACCCGCCGCCAAGCCCCAGGCGGACGAGTCGGAAGCCCTGCTCCAGACGGTGAACGACTGGGCCAAGGCGTGGTCGTCCCAGAACGTGGGCGCCTACCTGGGCCACTATGGCCGGGAATTCAAGCCGCCCAAGGGAGAAAGCCGCGGGGAGTGGGAGAAGACCCGCCGCGCCCGCATCAACGCGCCCAAGTCCATCAAGGTCACCGTCACCGCCCCCAAGGTGAAGGTGGAAAAGGACGGCACCCGCGCCAGCGTGACCTTCCACCAGGGCTACGAAGCCGGCGCCCTGGTCAACGCCACCACCAAGACCCTGGAGCTGGTGAAGGTGGGCAAGCGCTGGATGATCGTGGAAGAACGCATCGGCCGCTGACCGTGCTTGATTCCCAGGGTAAAAATCAGTAACTTATCGGGCCAAGATGCATGGACTCAAAATGTTGATGAAGGGCCGGGCCAAACTGGCCGTCTGCGCCCTGCTGCTCCTGTTGCAGCCCGCCGTGACGCCGCCCCCAGCCGGCGCCATGGGCAGCCGTCCCTCCTCGTCCGGCCGCGCGCTTCCCGCCTTCGACACCCGGGACCCGGAAGCCCTGGTGGTAAAAGCCTTGAACGAAATCCGCCACGACCGCCTGGATGCCGCGCTGGGGGTGATCGACCACCTTCTGGGCATCAACCCCAACTTCCGTCTCGCCCACCTCATCAAGGGCGACCTGCTGCTGGCCCGGGCGCGGCCTCTCGGCTCCTTCGGCGGCAGCGAGGCGCCCCAGGCCGACGACCTGCGCCAGGAGGCCCTGGCCCGCCTCAAGCGCTACCAGGAGCAGCCCGCCCCCGGGCAAGTGCCCAAGTACCTGCTGCAAATGCTGCCGGAACAGCACTACGCCGTGGTGGTGGACGCCAGCCGCGCCCGCCTCTATCTGTACCAGAACGTGAACGGCCAGCCTCGCTACGTGGCGGACTACTACATCACCATCGGCAAGAACGGCGTCGGCAAGAACAAGGAAGGGGACAAGCTGAGCCCCCTGGGGGTGTATTTCGTCACCTCCACCCTGCCCAAGGAAAAGCTCACCGATTTCTACGGCCCCATCGCCTTCCCCATCAGCTACCCCAACGAGTGGGACCGGCGCCTGGGCCGGGACGGCCACGGCATCTGGCTCCACGGCACCCCTTCCGACACCTACAGCCGCCCGCCCCGCGCCTCCGACGGCTGCGTGGTGCTCACCAATCCGGACATCCTGGCCATCAGCAAATCCATCCAGTCCGGCATCACCCCGGTGGTGATCAGCGACAACGTGGAATGGGTGGCCCCCGCCACCCTGACCCGGGAACGGGACGCCCTCGCCGCCCAAGTGGAGGCCTGGCGCAAGGCCTGGGAAAGCCGCAACACCGACCAGTACCTGCGCTACTACGGCGGCGACTTCCAGGCCGACGGCCAGGACCTCTCCGCCTGGAGCGCGCAGAAACGCCAGGTGAACGCCAGCAAGGAATGGATCGAGGTGAAACTGAACCGCGTCAGCCTGTTCCGCTATCCTGGAAAGGAGCCCCTGGCCGTGGTAACCTTCGATCAGGACTACCGTAGCAACAACCTCAACAACAAGATGCGCAAACGCCAGTACTGGAAACAGGAAAACGGCGCATGGAAGATCGTCTACGAAGGCGCTGCCTGAGCGCCTTTTCGCCCCACCTGGAACAACGCCAAAAGGAGGACCAAGCATGAAGCGCCGCTTATCCGTTGCCCTCGCCGCCCTGCTGTTCACCGGCACCGCCCTCGCCGCCAACCCCCTGGTCGAAATGAAGACCAACTTCGGCAACGTGGTGTTCGAACTCTACCCGGACAAAGCCCCGAAAACCGTCGATAATTTTCTGCACTACGTGAAAAGCGGCTTTTACAGCGGCACCCTATTCCACCGCTCGATCAAGGGCTTCATCGTCCAGGGCGGCGGCTTCACCCCCAAGCTGGAGCCCAAGGAAACCCTGCCGCCGATTCCCAACGAGGCCACCAACGGCCTCATGAACACCCCCGGCACCCTGGCCATGGCGCGGGACAACGACCCCCAGTCCGCCACCTCCCAGTTCTTCGTCAACATGGAAGACAACAAGCACCTCAACCACTACCGCAAGGACGAAGACTACTACGGCTACTGCGTGTTCGGCCGCGTCGTCTCCGGCATGGACGTGATGAAGAAAATCAACGCCCTGCCCACCACCCAAAAGGGCTTTATCGCCGCCGGCGTTCCCACCCAGGACGTGATCATCGAAGACATGACCCCGGTCAGCAGCCTGCCCAAGGGCATGGTGGCCGACAAGGACGCCCCTCCCGCCCAGCAGGCCACCGTTACCGAATCCTCAAACTCCCGCAAGAAGAAAGCCCGCAAACATGGTTAAGCTCCACACCAACCTCGGCACCATCACCCTCGAACTGGACGCCGAGAAGGCCCCCAAAACCGTCGCCAACTTCCTCCAGTACGTGGAGAGCGGCCACTACGAAAACACCCTGTTCCACCGCGTCATCGACGGCTTCATGATCCAGGGCGGCGGCTTCATGCCCGACATGGCCCAGAAAGCCACCCAGGACCCGGTGGAGAACGAAGCCGCCAACGGCCTGAAGAACGAGGCCTACACCATCGCCATGGCCCGCACCCCCGACCCCCACTCGGCCAGCGCCCAGTTCTTCATCAACGTCGCCGACAACGACTTCCTCAACTTCCGCGCCCCCACCGCTCAGGGCTTCGGCTACTGCGTCTTCGGCCGCGTCACCGAAGGCCAGGACGTGGTGGACAAGATCAAGAAACTCAAAACCGGCAACCGCGCCGGCCACCAGGACGTGCCGGTGGAGGATGTGATCATCGAAAAAGCGGAGGTGTGCTGAGGCACACGGCGAAAAAGGCGGCGCGAGCCGCCTTTTTTATTGGTGCGCCCGGCAGGGCGCACTTACTTGGAGGTGAAAGTCCTCTACTCGCCCGACAAGGGGAAGAGTTAGCTGAACGGCAAGGGTGTTCCGGGTGACTGGAAATCTGGAGGAAGCCGAAGGCAAAGCGCTGGCCTGACAACAGGAAGCGGATAGGAGGCGGCACGGCGGGGTAAGCCCGCGTAGGGTGGGTTAGGCGCGCAGCGCGTCATAACCCGCCAAACCTAAATTCCATCGATCCTGCGGCACAGCACTAATGGGGGCACCATCGGTCTCTCAATCAAGAAATGAGTGAACACTAAACCCCTCATTACAGACAAGCCCGCTTGAATATAACCAAATATAACCCTAAAATATAACCATGCTGTATACGCTTATCATCAAGCCCCAGGCCCGGAAAAAACTCCAAAGCCTAGCGCGCCCTGAGCGGTTCAGGCTGGCCGAGAAGATCGAACTGCTCGGCAGCAACCCGGACAATGGGGAACTTGACATCAAGAAACTGGAGGGCGAACCCTATTACCGCTTGCGTGTCGGCAACTGGCGCATCATTTTCGACCGG
Source organism: Gallionellaceae bacterium UBA2239 (assembly GCA_002347615.1). Lineage (GTDB taxonomy): Bacteria > Pseudomonadota > Gammaproteobacteria > Burkholderiales > UBA9220 > UBA2239. The sequence continues at coordinate 31,511 of DDYH01000047.1, forward strand.
CGGGACGAGGTCAGGATTATCGCCATCGAGAAAATCAAGCCCCGTGGAGATGCTTACAAATGACCCTGCAAACCATCAAATCCTTGGACGGCAAGGATGAATATGTCCTACTTCCGGTCAAGGTCTACGTGGCCCTGAAAGAGGAAATAGAGGACGAACTCGCAGGGCTGGAAACTGCGGCAGGAAGGGATGAAGAATACGTGCCTTTTGTGCTGGAAGACTACATCGACAATCCAGTTGCTCTGGCTCGAATGAAAGCCCATGTCACCCAAAAGGAACTGGCCCGGCGCCTGGGTGTTACCCAGGCTTACGTCAGCAAGATCGAACGCCAGGACAAGGTGACCCCCAAGCAGTTGGATCGGGTCAAGGCAGCACTCGTCCACAAAGGATGACCATGCCCCGCGAGATTCCCTATCCCACTCCCGGCGAAATCCTGCTGGAAGAATTCCTCAAGCCCCTGGGCATTACCCAGCCCGTGTAGGGTGGGTTAGGCGCATCGCGCCGTAACCCACCAAACCCAAACTTCCCTCCTTGCATCCGGGATTAAATGGGTCAGCCTCGACGCCCCTCCCCAAAGCCCACGGGACGCAATAACCAGCGGGCATTGCGCCCCATGGCGGAACCCCTTCGGCGCCCATCGTCCTCGAAGACGGCGAGGGTCTGTGCCAATGTTCATTACGCACCCACGCAGCGAGGGCCCATCGAATGACGCGCGCGATGATAATCCGGACGGTAATGGCGGCGGTGTCGATGACCGCGGGGATCGCCGCGGCTCAGCATCCCCCTTCACCCCACAGCCTCCCGCAGCCGGGGCCGAATTTCCCTGGGGGATTGCCGACTGCGCCGGGCTTGCCCACGTCGGCGGACCCTGTCCTCCGGCAACCGGGAACGGTCAGCGGCTCCCCGTCGGCGCCCGGGGTGGTGGAGGGCACCTCGCCCATGGCGCCCCTGTTGCCCTCCTACCTGGCTGAGCCGCAACGGGGGATTCCCGCTGAACGCACCACCACGGCGCCGCCGTCGCTGCTCAAGCAGGTGGTGGCCAACCGCATCCGGCTCGCCGATACGGCCAAGCCGCCCAGCAAGCTCGCCGGCGTCGACGTGGAATTTGCCCAGGGCGGATACCTCGTCACCAGGAAATACGAGGACTAAAGCCGCGTCCTGTCCGATGGCCGCCCGGCCTATCTGTGGGAAGTCACCACCTTCGTCAGCGAGAGCGAGGTCCGCGTCAAGCAGCCCGAGGGCACCCCGCCGGAGCCCCCGCGGCCGCCTTCGCCGCCGTTCCACACGCCGCAAGACGGCACCCCGCCGGTCACTCACCCGCCCAAGGAGTTCACGATCAACCCCAAGGACCCCTTCGGCCTCCTGGACCCCAACATAGACCAATTGTGGAAAGAGGCTCACCTGCGCAAAGTCATCAATGACCACCTGATGGAGCAGCATCAGCGCGAGCAGCGCGAAAGGAAGGAAGAGGTGCTCTCCGACGAAAGCATCGCCGCCATGGAGGAGACCATCGCCGCGGCGGGCTGGGCCAGCCTCGATACGGCGCTCACCGTGGGCACGGTCGTACCGGTGGCGGGAACGGTCATTGCCGGGGGCACCGCGTTCCATCAACAGTACAACAAGACCCGCGACACCCTGCTGAAGAACGGCATCAGTCCCGCGGAAGCCCACCGCCGCGCCCTGCTCCAAGCCCTCGTCGTCGGCGGGGTAGCGGTCGGCGCCGACATTGCGACGGGATCGGTCCTCGGCAAGCTCAAAACCGTCGCGAAGTTCAAGGCGTTCGACAAGAGCAAGATCGACTTCATTGAACCCAGATTATCCATTAGGACGCGAGATGATGGCGAGGTGGGTTGCGAGACAGTTTCGTTGCTTGCGAGGAGTTCATGGTTATTCCATGGACGACGAACAAGCGGCAAAAATGGCCGCAAACCGGCCGCCAGCGCTCGCGTAGGCGCGAAGCGCCGCCTAATGGATAATCTGGGTTGAAGATGCCGCGCGCAAAGGCCGATTGAGCGGGGAAAACGTAGAACTGGCGAAGAAGGGGGCCGATGCCGTGGTGGACAACGTGATCGTCGCCACAGGCCAAACCACGGTCGGCACCGGCAAGGCCATCGCGAACTCGCTCATCGGGGGCGGATTCGGGCGCTCCACCGGGAATCGCCCCGCCATCGCCCAACCGCCCCGGTCCGGAGGAAATTCCTATGGCGTCCATTTCCGTTTGCCGTAGCGTCCTGCTGGCGGCGCCCCTCGTCCACGCCGAACAGGCGACGGTCTTTCGCGGGCCGGTGGTGGCGTCCATCGACGAAGCCCCGGCGGATATCGCCGCAGCGACCCTTGCCACCGTCGCGCTGCTGCGGGGCCTGCCGGATGCGGGACTGCCGCCGGAAGTCGCCTTCAAGCCCGGCGTGGCGGGCAAGCTGCGCGATCCCGATACCCGTTTCGAGGGCTTCGACCTGACCGACATCCACCTGACGTATGTGGGCCCCTCCCGCAGCGGGCAACCGGGGCGTCACCTCGTCGGCTCGCTGGTCTTCACCGATGAGGCCGGACGCCAGGCCGAGCAGGCTTACGCCATCGACTACACCTTCCGGCGGGAGGGCATCCTGGTCCACGAGGCCGTGAGCGACCGGCAGCCGCCGCCCCGCCCCCGAGCCGTCATGTACGCGGTTCCGGCAAGCCGCGTGCCGGCCAACTTCTTCCAGACCGTCCGCCCCTTCGGCGAAATGCTCGGCTGGCTCGCCGACCACGCCATCGACCCGCAGAACATGGCCGCCAGCGGCCCCCATTACGTGTTCGCCGTCTCCCTGGATCGCCTCGGCAAGGGCGACCGCCTCACCCTCGATGAGGGCAGGCCCGTCGCGCAAACCCGGCTCGATATCGGCGGTTGGCAAATCGCCGTCCGCCGCGTCGAATCCCTCGACCGTGCCGTCACGCTGCGGACGAGCTATCTCCCCGCCGATCTGGCCTGGACGGTGGAGGACGTGGCGGTGCTGACCCTCCCCGGCCCGCGCAGGGCCCAATAGCCGGCGCGCGCCCATTCGGCTGATTATCCGCCCTACACGCGGACCCGCCTCAAGGCCTAAAAGGCGGCAGAGGCTCTTTCGCCCTTTCCTCCGGCTCCACCCGCAACAGGAAGATGGTCCCGCCGTCCACGGGGCGGACGAAAAACAGCCAGGTCTCCCCTTCCCGCACACTCAGCTCACGGCCGGAGCCGTCGATTTGCAGGGAGATACTGGCGATGACCTTGCCGTCCTGGTCCCGGATGACGGGGTCGCGGTGGTGATAGACCAGTTCCACCGGCCCCGGCAGGGCCTGGCCCCGCAGCACCTGGAGGGGGGTGACGGTAAGGTTCAATTCGACGCCGTTGTTCACCTCCCGGCGCTCGGTTTTCTCGACACGGCCGGTGAACACCTGGGGCGCCTCGGCGGCCACCTGTGCCAGGGGGCGCGGAATGATCAGGCTGGAGAAAGCCGGCGGCGTGAGCAGGAAAAGAGCGATCAGCAAAGCATAGCGCATGTTTTGACTCCCCGGGTGATTGTGGCGGCGAGCGCCGACTCTGCCCCCTTTATGGGATAATCCCCCCATGCTCCGCACCCTCTTCATCTCCGACCTCCACCTCGCCCCCTCCACCCCCGCCCTCACGGCGGCGTTCCGGCGCTTTCTCGACGGGATGCCTAGTGACGTGGAGGCGCTGTATATCCTGGGAGACCTGTTCGACTACTGGGCGGGGGACGACGACCTGGGAGACCCGTTCAACGCCGAAATTGCGGGCGGGCTGGCGGAACTCAAAGCTAAAAACATCGCCCTCTACCTGCTGCCGGGCAACCGGGATTTGCTGATGGCGGAACGCTTCGTGGAAGCGGCCCGGGGCACGCTGCTGCCGGGCATCCATGCCCTGGACCTTTACGGCACCCCCACCCTGCTGCTCCACGGGGACGAGTTGTGCCTGCGGGACGAGGCCTACCGGCGCCACCGGGACATGGTGTGGAACCCGGCCTGGCAGGCGGTGTTCCTGGCCCTGCCCCTGGCTGAGCGCAAGGCGGAGATCGAGAACCTGCGCCGCCGCAGCGAGGCGGAAAAACAGGGCAAGGACTATGCCCTGATGGACGCCGACCCCGCCGAGGTGGAGGCCCTGCTCCGGACTCACGGCGGCAGCCGCATGATCCACGGCCACACCCACCGTCCGGGGCGGCACGGCTTCGAGGTGGACGGGCGGCCGTGCGAGCGGTGGGTGCTGGGAAGCTGGGAGGATGGGCCCAATTACCTGGAGTGCGACGCCGGCGGGTGCCGGGCGGTGGAATTGTAGCGCAGGCGACCCCGCCTGCATTGCCGTGCCGGGCTGACGCCCGATGCAGGCGGGGTCGCCTGCGCTACGGCCGGAATGCCCCCACCCGCCGCCGCAATTCCGCCAAATCCCCCGCCCCCGGCCCGTAGCGCAGATCGACGTAGAGCGCGGTGATCTCTTCCGCCGCCGGCTTCAAATCCGGCCTGGCCGCCGCCACCCGGGCGGCGAAGTCCAGCGGCCCTTCTTCCGGCCGCCTCTCCAGGCCCACTTTCGCCAGCCCCTTGCAAAACCGCCGGTAGGCGCGGGAAGCGGGGTCGGGCCTGGCCCGCGCCCGGTCCCGCAGCATGAAGAAGGAAAACGCCGCCAGCAGGCCCGCCACCCCCGCCAGCAGGCCGGCGGCCATTTCCCGCCAGGAGGCGAGGCCGAATCCAAGGCGGGCCAGGAGCTGCATCTGGCGCTCCTGGTTGTAGCTCAGCACCCACAGGTTCCAGCCGCCGTTGAGAAAATCCAAACCGAAGCGCAGGTTTTGCAGCCAGGGGCTGTCCCGCTTGAGGAAACCGGGAATCGGGTCCGGGGCGGGGAGGGCGGCGGCGATGCCGGATTCCACCCGGGTGGGGGACACCGCCGCCGTGGGGTCCACCCGCACCCAGCCCCGGCCTTCCAGCCACACCTCGGCCCAGGCGTGGGCGTCGGACTGGCGCACGGTGAGGTAGCCGCCGAGGGCGTTGAACTCGCCCCCCTGGTAACCGGTGACCACCCGGGCGGGAATGCCGGCGGCCCGCATCAGGACCACGAAGCTGCCGGCGTAGTGCTCGCAGAAGCCCTTGCGGCTGCCGAACAGGAATTCGTCCACCGGGTCGGCGCTCAACAGCAGGGGCGGCGAGAGGGTGTAGGCGAAAGTCTCCTCCCGGTAGAAGCGCAGGGCCCGGGCCGCCACCGCCGCCGGGTCGCGCAGCTGGCCCCGCCATTCCCGGCCCAGTTCCCGGGTACGGGGATTGCCCTCCCCCGGCAGCAACAGGCTCCAGCGCCGCTCCAGGGAGGTAAGGCCGTCGGTGCGGTAATCCAGGTAGGAGGTCATGGCGTAACGCTCCCGGTGGGCCACCGGCCGGGCCGAGAGCACCTGGAAGTCCGGCGTGATGCGGGCCCGTTCCGGGGTGACGGCGGGCAGGTCGAGGGCGAACAGCCAGGGCTTGTTGTGGGGCTCCAGGGTGACGGTGTAGTTCACCGGGCCGCTCAGGGCGGTGTAGCGCAGCGTGGCGCTGCGGCCGAAGAAGCCGGCTTTCCAGCGGCGGCCGTCGAAGAACCACATTACCGGCCCCCGCCAGTAGAGGGCGGAGGTCTTGGGCAATGCGCCCTGGAACTCCACCCGGAAGGCCACCGCATTCGACCGGGACAACTGGCTGATGCTGCCGGGGGACATTTCGTCCGACAGCCCGGTCATGCTGCTGCGGGAATCGGCGGGCATGCCCCACAGGGGGCCGGGCAGGCGGGGGAAAAGGACGAACAGCACCACCATCACCGGCACCGCCTGGGCCAGCATCCGGCCCGCCAGGCGCAGATGGACGCGCCAGTGGCGTTCGCCGCCGGGATGATTGATGCCCACCAGCACCGTCGTCATGGCCAGGGTGGCCGCCAGCATGTAGACGGCGATGAACACCGACTGGGAAAAGAAGAAGTTGGTGGCCACCAGGAAATACCCCAGGAACACCAGAATCAGGGCGTCCCGGTAGCCCCGCAGCTCCAGCAGCTTGAGCCCCCCCAACAGGGTCAGCAGGGCGACCCCGGCGTCCCGGCCGAAGAGGGTGCCGTGGCTGAGGAGAATGCCCGCCAGGGCGGAGACCGCCATGGCCGCCAGGAACCACTTGCCCGGCAGCCCCGCCCGCCCCCGGCCGGCGGCCCAGCGCCACAGCCCCATCACCGCCGCCAGGGGCACCACCCAGGGCTGCAAATGCACCGCGTGGGGCGCCACCACCAGGGCCAAGGCCAGGAGCAGGAATTCGTCGGCGGGCAGGACGCGGGCCTTCATTCCCAAACCCCACTTGAACCACAAAGGCGCAAAGGCGCGAAGAAATTCGAAAACCAAGCACTCCGTCTGGCCAGAGAAATGCCGCCCGCCATTTTTTTGTGTTCCCTTTGCGCCTCTGCGCCTTTGCGGTTCATTGCCTTTTTCCTTGGCGCTCTTGGCGTCTTGGCGGCAAATGGGTTTCCCATTTTCATCCCTTGCCCTCCAGGCCGAACAGGGCCAGGGCGGCCAGGCACTGGCGGCGGTGGGCATCCCCCTGGGCCGGGCCGTGTTCCCCGCCCGGCAGGCGCAGGCCGTAGGCCAAGCCGGCGGCGTCCGCCTCCAGCACCCAGCGGGTGAGGCGGGACAAGCGCGCCTCCTGCCCCAAGGGGTCCAGACCATGCCAGTCCAGCCACAGCAGGCCGCCGGCCTCGCCGGAAAACTCCTTGGTCAGCATCTCCCCTCCCCGTGCCACCGCTTTCCAGGCGATGTGACGGGGGGAGTCCCCCGGCCGGTACTCCCGCAGACCGCCGAAATCGTCCTGCCCCCGGTTCTGGCGTGCCCCGCCGCTGCTGTCCCCGGAACCCGGCGGCAGGGGCGGCGCCCCTTCCTCGGGAGCCGGGTACACCAGACAAGCCAGGTCCGGGTCCGCCCAGGACCAAGCACGAAACAGGCCCACCGGGAACTGGGTGAACAGTTGCAGCTTGCCCGCCCGCAGCACGCCACGCCGGGCAGCGGGCAGGGGCAGAAGGATTTCGCCGGCCCCCGCCGGGACGTCGCTCAACACCGGGGGCCGGTCTCCCACCTGCACCGCCACCGCCGGCCGCAGGGCCGAGCTTTGGGTGCGCAGCCGGAACAGGGCGGTCTGGCCGGCGAACACCGGCTCGCACTTGCCCGTGCGCAGCACCAGGCCGGCCAGGTTGCGGTAGGTATGGAGAATGGACACCAGGCCCAGGCCGCCGAGAAGGAAGGTGAAGGCGAAGCCCAGGCCGACGGCGTAGTTGATCGCCCCCACCAGCAGGAAGACCAGCACCAGGGCGAACATCAGGCCATGGCGGGTGGGCAGGATATAGACGCAGCGGTGGGTAAGGACGATTTCGCCGCCCCGGGGCATGCGGGCATCCAGCCAGCGCTGGAAATAGCGGGGGCGGCTCATGGGTGGATCATTTTTGCCACGAATGGACACGGATTTTCACGCATTTCCATGGAAACCTCGCCGCAAAACGCTTTGCCGCAGCGCAGGCGACCCCGCCTGCATCGGGCGTCAGCCCGCCTCCCGGCGGGCAATGCAGGCGGGGTCGCCTGCGCCACAACGGCACGGGGCCATCAGGGGACCGGAACCTGAAGCAGCTCCGCCACCATCTCCTCCCGGGACAGGTCGCCGTAGCGGGCATGGGGCCGCAGGCGGTGGCCGGCCACCGAGGGCAGCACCGCCTGCATGTCCTCGGGCAGGACCAGGGTCCGCCCTTCCATCAGGGCCCAGGCCTGGGCGGCGTGGAGCAGGGCGAGGCCGGCCCGGGGCGACAGGCCGGCCTGGAGGCGGGGAGACTGGCGGGTATGGTCGATCAGGGCCTGCAGATAATCCAGCAAGGCATCGGCCACGGTCACTTCCCGCACCGCCGTCTGGAGGGTTTTAAGCTCCCCGGCGGTCAGGCAGGGCTCCAGCCCCTCGATCAGCTCCCGCCGGTCCACGCCCTGCAACAGGGCCCGTTCCGCCTGCCGGTCCGGGTAGCCGAGGGCGATGCACATCAGAAAGCGGTCGAGCTGGGATTCGGGCAGGGGGAAAGTGCCGATCTGCTGGGCCGGGTTCTGGGTGGCGATGACGAAGAACGGCTCGGGCAGGCGCCGGGTGTCCCCTTCCGCCGTCACCTGCTGCTCTTCCATGGCCTCCAGCAGGGCGCTCTGGGTCTTGGGGGTGGCGCGGTTGATTTCGTCGGCCAGGATCAGCTGGGCGAAGATGGGGCCGGGGTGGAACTTGAAAGCAGCGCTGTCCCGGTCGTAGACCGAGATGCCCAGGATGTCCGCCGGCAGCAGGTCGCTGGTGAACTGGATACGCTGGAAGGCCAGCCCCAGGGCCTTGGCCAGCACGTGGGCCAGGGTGGTCTTGCCGACACCGGGCTGGTCCTCGATCAACAGATGCCCCCGGGCCAGAAGGCAGGCGAGGGCCAAACGGATCTGACGCTCCTTGCCCAGCACCACGCTGCCGGCGTAGGCCGCCACGCGGTCGGTGAGTTCGCGGTTTTTCATGGTTCCTTCTGTGCGGGGAGGATCATCGGAATGGTAGCAAAAGCGTCCCGCTTGTAGGAAAATCAGCTATCTCTCCCCCTGGAACCGAAGCCGTGCTGCTCCAATGGCGCAACAAGCACAACGCCCGCTACTACACCGTCAGCCTGCAGCAGGACCTGTTCGGCGGCTGGGCGTTGTCCCTGTTCTGGGGCAAGGAAGGCGTCAGAAGCAAACGGGTGGCGCACCAGCCGGTGGACAGCGAGAAGGACGGCCTGCTTGCCATCCGCCGCATCAGCGAACGCCGCGAGGCCCACGGCTATGAGCTGGTGGACGTGAGCTTTCTGCCAGCCATCTCAAAAACCACTGCGCGGCCGTGATCCGGGGTTGGGCGGTGTTGGCTTCGGCCGCTCCGCTTAACCTTTGCTGCGCAAAGGTTAGCCTGCGCCGAAACTTCGTTTTCGGAATCCTCATGTACTTTGAGTACATTCCGGTTCCTGCGCTCCGTCCGCCCCCGGCTGAGCGTGGTTGTTGCCGCTTCAGCGGCATTACAACCACGGCCTTCCCCTTGCGGGTTGACGGCCGCTCGCTACGTTTTTGAGACGGCTTCACCTCATTTTCAATATCGGGTAGGAGGCGGGGTCGTCCCCGCCGTCCTCCCACACCACCG
>DDYH01000060.1 GCA_002347615.1 Gallionellaceae bacterium UBA2239
CAAGGGGGGTAAATCAGACTGTTTGGGGTGGCGCAACAAAAAACCCGCCGAAGCGGGTTGTTGTGGGTGGGGAAACCGGATCAGCTTCCTGGAAGGATGGGCGTCACGAAGATCACGAACGGCGAAGACGGCGTTTCCGGCAGGCCAAGCCGCCGCGCCACCTTCAACAGCGCGTCCACGGGATTTTCGGCGCGGACGCGCTGCTGGTAAAAGCCGCTGTCTGCCGTGCCGACTTTTACCCGGTAGCGGTGCCCTTCATTGCGCTCCATTTTTCACCCCCATGGAGGGTATTCCGATAAGGCTGGAAATGTCGTCCACCTGACGGAGAAGCGCTTTCCTGGCCTCGGGATTCGTTTCCCTTGAAAACGCCTTCAACAGCGCAAGCCGCAGGCGATGGGCGGAAAGGCGCTGCGCCATGGTCATTTCTTTGGGCGGCCTGGAACGGCTTGAGCCATGTGGGGAGGGGAGGGACGGGACAGGCATCCCCCGGTAATGGGCCTTCCCGTCGCCACCCGCCAGAACGTCCAGCACCCAGCGGCGGAACGCTTCGGAGCGGGCGGTACACGCCAGTTCCGCGATCCGCTTTAGCCCCAGCGGAGAAAACAGGCGCGCAATCTGGGCGGGGCCTTTCCCGGTGCTCACTTTCCCGACCCGCGTTTCTTCCTCCGTGAACTTGTCCGCGTGGCGGCGATGCAGCCCGGAGATGTCTGTTTTGGGGTGGGCGTATCCCAGGGCCTCCGCGATTTCGCGCCCCTGGAACCAGGGCGCCCCATCAATTACGTGAACGCTCAGGCGCACCCCGGCGAACTCCAGGTCGGAATAGATTCCCTCTCCTTCTCCCCTCCCTGTCCCGCATTCAAGTGGAAGCGGCCGCCCCTCCAGCACGTCCAGCACCCAGCGGCGGAAGTCCTTGGCCTTCTCGGTGCGGGCCAGCATCCCGATCAGGTAGCAGCCACGGGGCGAGAAGATGCGTACTTCGCGCATTTGACCTGGACTACCAGTTTGGTAGTTCAGGTCCGGGAGCTTTACCAGCGCCGTCATGTCTTCCGTGAATTCGTCTTGGTTGCGGTCGTATATTTTTGCAATGGCGGCCCCTTGGTCGGAATAACCCAAGGCACCCGCAATTTGCGGGCCCCTTAGCCAAGGGACGTTATGGACATCTACGATGTCGAACTCGGTATCGTTGAATGTGAGCACCTGGGTTGCGCTAGCCATGATGCACCTCCCCATGGGCCATGAGAAAACGGAGGGCATGGATTTCTGCGCCGCGGCGCGTGAGGTCGTTGTCCCGGAACCTTCGCTTCGCGGCACTCATCACGATCTGGTGCGCCTCGGGCGCGTCGCCGGGAATGGGGGTGCCCAGGATTCGGGCGATGGTCTTGTCGAGCAGGGGGTAGAACTTGCGCGGGACGGGCGGGGGAAGGGTCAGCGCTTTTTCTTCTTCGCCTTGCGTTGCGCCAGGAAACGGGCCTGCACTTGTTCCGGCGTCTCCACCCGCAGGGTGCAGCCTTCCGGCTCCCGGTTCCACAGTTCCTGTGCCTTGATGGTCGCCAGCTCCGGGTTGGGGGCGAGCATCTTGCCGATGCGCTTGATCTTCCCTTCCGGCGTCACCCGGCTGATGATGAATTTCTGATACGGGATGCCGTGAAACGGTTTGAAGCTCACTCCCATGGGGTTCTCCATGATTGGACATGATGTCCTCCTTCGCTTGATTATTAGTCAATTGCCCTTGCGGGCGTCCGGGTGCTAATAACTGGGCAAAGGACCAGCGGGCGTATTCCCTCCTCGCGGAGGTCTTGCGGTAGCCTCACACCCGGACATAAAACGAAGTGGCGGTGCGCATCGGAGCGAGCGATGGGCGCAAAAAAACCACGGCTGTCGGGCGTGGGGCGGGGGTCCGCCTTTGCTCATGAGTTATTAGCTCCACTCCCTCTCGGGAGCCATTACAGATTAGGGGAGAATTGGGGGTGGTGTCAAGCGCCGGTTGTTGGCGCACTGCCTACGCTCTTCCTTGTCCTTCCGCTTCCCGGCCTCGACCGTTTGCCACTGCATGTTGCTAGGTCGATCTGGACCGCCTGCGCACAACGGAATAACGTGGTCCACCACGTAGCCCTTGCACGGGCCGCGCTGCGCTCCGGTGGATGGGCAGGGGTTGGTTTTGCGGAAGGCGTATTTCTGGGATGGGTCGCGTTTCGTTTCCGCGTGGGCGGGAAAACCAACCGCCACGCCGATAAACAGCAGGGCGGCAACCCCATGGCTGGACGGCGTCACGAAACGGTGGCTTGGTTTAATTTGCAGCCGCAGTGCTTGCACACGCGGGCCTCTTTCAACACTGACTCGGCGCAGTCAGGACAACGCGTGTGGGTCGCTTGGCTTGGGCCTGTTTTTGGGGTTTCTTCCCTGCCAACGAAGGCCCAGACCAGAACGGCGAACCACCCTATGACGGTCCATCCGACGATCAGGTTGAGAAAGAAAATCGAACCCTGCTGGGGGTGGTGGCGCGCATTGGCAATGACAAACGGCAAGAAATAAATAACCGCTCCGAATAACAGCACGACTGATGCCAACTCTCCCATTTTTTCCTCCCCTCGTTGTTGGAAGGAAGGCTACCCTGCTTGGCTTCGCTTTTCAAGCCGTTTCCGCACCGCCCGCCAGGGCGAGCGGATCATTCCCTGGGTGATCTTCCCCTCCCCGTAGGCCTCGTTCTTCGCCTTGCCCAGCACCCCGCGCCGCTGTTCCGGGGTGAGCCGCGCCAGGGCTTCCAGGGGTTTTTCCTTGCCGGCCTTGTCCGCTGCGCCCACTTCGTCCCGGAACACCACTTCCACATAGCTCAGGGTGTTGGGGTGGGCGGGCCAGGGGCATTTCGCCCGGCTGGGGTACACGCCGGGGCCCAGGCCGTATAGGTTCTGGGTGGCGTAGAGGTCGCAGATGTCCGGGCCGGGGTGGGCGGGTGAGAGCAGAAAGCGCACCCCGGCGGCGTCCGGGTGGCCCAGGGCGCCGTGGATGTAGGCCTCGCCATGGGCGCGGTTCAGTTCGGTGCGGAACAGGCGCAGGGCGTTGTCCAGGGGGGAGCCTTTGCCGGTCATCACGGCCTGGGCGGTTTTGGATAGCTCGGCGGCGTTGGCGGCGGTGAGCTTGTTCATTACGTCGGCGGGGACGGCGGTGCCACGGGCCAGGTATTCCCGCGCCGCTTCGGCGGCGCCGTGGCCTTGAATGACGGCCAGCTCGATGGCGTTCACCAGGGTGTCGCGGGCGTGGCGGTCCAGGCGCCAGAGCCTGTCCGAGAGGCGCAGCCCGTCGGCGGCGACGAAGGCGCGGACGAAGGCCACGGCCTCGCCGCTGATCCGCATGGCGGCCTCGCTGCCCAGCACGGCGGCGCCCACCTGGAAGGCGGCGGCCTGGCCGGAGGCGCCCAATGCACCCAGCACGCCGTCGGCGGTGAGGGGGCGGATGCCGAGCCCGGCGGCCTGGGGGAGGGCGTCGTTCAGCAGGGCTTCGCGCCGCTGGGCCAGTTCTGCCAGCTTCCCCTTCACCTGGGCGAGCAGGTCTTGCAGTTGGGCGAGGCCCAGCTTGCCGTCCCCGCCGGCCTGGCGCTCGATCTGGGCGCCGATGTCCGCCGCCGCCTGGCGGTAGAGGGTTTCCAGTTCCTCCAGGGTTTGCCCGTCCAGGGCGTCCATGTCCCGCTGGGCGGCCGTGGTGGCGCGCTTGATGGCGGCGCGGATGGCGGCGGGGTTGCGTTCATTCATTGGGCTGCGCCGGGGCGTTTTGCGCCGTCAGCATTTCATCGGGGAAATCATCTCCCCCTGGCTTGCCGATAGCGGCCATGGTGGGCAGGCCGATCTGCTGCCTCACTTCGTCCTTGGTCACCAGCTTGTAGCGCAAGTGGTACTCGTAGATTTTTCCTTCGGCCAGGTTCTTGGCGTCTGGCTTGAATATGGCTTGGCGCGTTGCTTTGTCTGCGGTGTCCACGCCATTGCCGATGCTCGTTGCGCTCTCCCCCTTGGGCGCGTTTCCCGGGGTGATCTTAACCTGACCGCCGATCTTGTCAGGCTGCGGGTAGGGGTCGTAGTGCTCCGCCTCCCACTGGCGCCGCTGCTCCACGTAGGCCGGGTCGAAGCCCAGCTCCTCCCACACCATCCCGGGCGGCATGCCCATGGCCTTGAGCTTGAGGCCACGGTCCACGGTCTGGTTGGGCGTTTCGGTGCGGCGCTCGGCGAAGGTGACGGTGAAGTCCTCATCGTCGGGATTGATGCCTTTCAGCATCAGTTGCAGGCGGAAGCCTTGCTCGTAGGCGAAGGCCAGGGTGTCTTGAAGCACGTCCACGTTGTCGTAGTACATGCGCTTGAGGTCTTCCAGGATGTCCCGCGCCATGCCGTCGGTGTAGCCCATCAGGCCCTTGGGCAGCGGGGTGCCGGCGAAGAAGGTATCCAGCAGGTGCACGATGTCGGCGATCTGGTCCAGGTTGGCGTCCCCCTGCACCGCCGACACGCCGCCCTTTCGGTTGGCGAAATAGTCGGTGGTGATTTCCTTCTGGTCGTCCTCCACGGATTTCCGGTAGGCGGTCAACTGCTCATCGCTGGCCCCTTCCAGCACGTGGGACATGCGCAGGGGGGCTCGCACCCGGCGGCGGATTACCAGGTCTTCCTCGGTCATGGTCAGCTTGCGCCAGTCGCCGCGGCTGGCGTCCAGCAGGGGGCGGCCCAGGCTGCCCATGTCGTCGAAGTTTTCCGGGTCGAAGCGGCACAGGAACAGCTTCCACAGGGGGAAGGCGGCCAGTTCGGCGCCGGTGGTTACGTCCATCTGGATGTAGGCGCGGGAAACGTCCTTGAAGCGCCCGCCCTCGTTCACGTTTGGCAGAATGGTTTCGGCGGGCATGGACACGCCGGACACCACGTTCCGGGCATCGTCCAGCACCCACTGGACCGGCAGGTTGCCCTGCATGGCCAGCAGGCGGGCGTCGGACTTGAGCTTTTCCACCCGGTTGAGTTGCAGGCGGCGGGAAAAGGCATCCCATTCCCTGGACAGGGTTTCCTTGCCCTGTGCCTGCTGGAACACCAGCCCGCCCTTCACCGTGTCCAGGGCGATCTGGCTGTGGATGCGCCGCACCCGGCCGTCCAGGCGCTCCATCTCCCGGATGTCCAGGATGGCCTGGCGCAGGTCGGGGTCCACCCACATCAGGCGGTAGAGGTATTTGAGCTGGTTTTCCGGNNCCGCCCGGTTGGCCTCCACCCGCTCCCGTTCCTCCGCCGTCAGCGCCCGCGCCTTTCTCCCCTCTCCCGCCGGTAGAGGGGACGGGGGTGAGGGACTGCGCCCCCTGACTCGTGCGTACTCGTTCACCCCGCCATCCCCAGCAGCTGCGCCCGGGTCTGCTTGCGCATGGTAATCACCGCCGGGGCGTAGTCCTCCCCCCGCGTTTCCAGCGCCCACACCGAGGCCATGGCGGCGTCGAACAGGTCGTCGCCGATCTTGGGGTCGGCCATTTTGAACGAGGAATAATCCGCCTTGGTCTTTTCCTCCTTGATGTTCGCCAGCTGGCGCACCAGGTCGCGAAAATCGGCCTCCGCCTCGTTGCCCGGAGCGTCCTCGTCGAACCACGGCAGGGCGGCGCGGCCGTTGTGGAATGCGCTGCGCAGGCTGCTGGCCATGGCGTGCTTGGTCATGCCCTGGAAGCGAATCGGGGCGAAGGCCCACTGCCCCCAGGTGCTGGCCGTGCTCTGCCCGTCCCCAATGCCGCGGCGGTCGGTGTCGCACAGGCCCAGTCGGAACAGGGCGTCGTTGACCGATGTCAGCAGGCCGATGCCGTAGGCGTCCCCCATGGCGTAGTCGGGTCGGAAGTAGTCCCACAGGGCCATCAAATCCCGCTCGATCACCTTCTCGTCGGTGGAGGCGGGCCAGGTGCGCACGAAGGGGAAGGTGACGAAATTCCCCACCAGCTCCGACACCACCAGCGCCGAGCGGGAAGCGTGCAAGCTCTCGCCGTGCCCCAGATGGTCGTAGCCAAACGCCACCAGACCCCGCCGCTTGTACCGCATCCCCGGCAACGGCCCGGCGATCTCCAGCCCAGCCGACAGCCCCACCGACTTTGCCCGGCGCAGGTGCTTTTCCCATATCCAGTTTTGGGAGGAGACGTTGAGGCACAGGAACTGCCTGATCCACTCCCCCTCCGTCTGCTGGGCGCGCATGGAATCCACCCAGTCGGCGTTGATGATGCCCAGCTCCCGCCCCAGGTACACGTCCACCGTCGGTAGCACGTGGTATTTCCCGGAGTCGATCAACCCCTGGAGCACGTCGGCGCCCTTGAACACCCCGGAAATTCTCACCTCTGGGTCAATGCGAATATCCAGCCCCATCCGCTCCGAAGCGCCGAGCATGGGGAGAAAGCGGGACAGCAGACGGTCGGCTGGCATGTCGTCCACCTCCTCCAAGGAGGCGATGGCCAGGGAGTCCCCGTCGATTTGCCCCATGATGCCGTAAGCCGAAGCCTTGGACCCGTTGGCGAACTGGAATCCGGTGTCGTTCAGCTTGCGCCGCCCGCGGGCCACCGCCACATAGGCGGAAAGAATCTCGCTGCGCCCGATGGCGTCCAGCATGTAGCGCAGGTTGTTCTGGCTCTGCTGCTGGCGCGGAGCGACGATTCCCAGCTCCAGCCCCTCGGAGGTGGCCAGCCGCTCCATGTTGTAAATCTCTTTCGTCGAGGTCTTGCGAGTACGGCGGCAGGAAAAGTCCAGGGTGTTGCGGTGCTGGTCCATCTCGATCATCCGCAACACCTGCATCGGGTCGAGGTTCACGTTATGTACGTGCTTGTGCCACAGGGCATGGGGCCGGATGCCGTTCTCGTCCGCCCTGGCATAGCGCATCAGCTCCACCTCAGCCCGGTTCGTCAGGCGCAGGCGGTCGGCGGATGAAACCCGCTCACCCATCCTGGTTCGTCTCCCGGTATTCGATCAGCACGGGGTCGCGCTCCTTCTCCAGGCGAGAGGCTGAAATCGACTTGTGCAGATTCTCCAGGGCCTCCACCTGACGCAGGTTGAATGCCAGAATATCCTCCCGCTGCGCCCGCTCGGAATCGAGCTTGCCCATAGCCTCCTCCTCGTCCTCCACCACCTTGGCCGTCATGCCCATGTCGGACAAGGTCAGGTTGGCCCGGGATAGCATCTCGCCCAGGGGGCGGAACAGCGGATGGGCCTGGATGTTGCGGATGATTCGCCGGTTCCCGTCCTCGTCGAAATACTCCGCCACGATCAGGCGACCCTCCTTGTCCGTGTAGTATTCCGGCTGCTCGATCTTCACCCCGTCCGCCAGAATGGTCTGCATGATCTGCTGCACCACCGCGAACACCGCCGCCTGGAGGTCGGCGTAGATGCCCATCAAGTGCTTCGGGTTGCGTTGCTCGAAGGCCGCGTGGTGGAGCATGAACAACTCGGTCTTCCTCACGCAGGCCGGCTGCTTGGCGCAATACGCCCGGTCCTCGTCGCAGGCCGCGCAAAAATCGTAGCGGTCCGGCTTGGCCGGGAAGTACGTGGCCGTCCTGGCGTTCAGACCGTGCTTCATGGCGTTGAAGCGGGTGCGCAGCGCCTCCTCCGGCGTCGGGTGCCCCTCCAGGTTCTTCCGCGCCACCGCCAGCCCCTCCGGCGTCCTCGGCCCCGTCGCCATGGCGTGGCCCTTCATCAGGTTTTTCTGCCACCAAACCTGCGGTGCCTCCTCCCCGCACAGCGGGCACGGCGCGAAATACGCAAACGGATGATGCTCCAGCTCCGGCGCATCCTCCACCCTCCCCGGCTCGGCATCGAACGTATGCCGGCACCCCTTGGCCGTGCAACGGAAGCTCACCTCGGACATCGGCGCGGAAAGATCGTATTTTTTACCCATGCCCGCATTGTCCAAAGAAAAAACTCCGAAACAAGGGGGGCAAATCAGACTGTCCGCAAACCTCCCCTTCGGCAGCTTTTAGACGGCTACCTCTTGCGGGCCTTTCGTGGCGCCACGTTTCGGGGGTTCGAATCCCCCC